>JAIMAI010000001.1 GCA_023512015.1 Acidothermus sp.
AAACCAGTAGCGGACCGTCACCTGAGACAAATCCACCGCCGACGACCCAGTATTCACCAACTGAATCCCCGGCTTGAACTGATTATCACCCGGCGCCGAATCATTGTTCTTGTACTGCGCCTTCAACCCACCCAACAACGACGGCGAAGGAGACGGCGACGGAGACGGAGTAGACGTCGGCGAAGGAGTAGGCGTCGGCGAAGGAGTAGGCGAAGACGACGGCGACGGCGTCGGCGAAGACGACGCAGTCGGCGACGGCGTCGGAGACGGACTCCGCGACGGCGACGGCGACACAGTCGGCGTCGGAGACGGAGACGCGGTGGGTGTCGGAGACGGCGAAGGAGACACCGACGGCGAGGGCGACGTGTTGGGAGCGCTACCCCAGATGGGAGTCGTGCCGTCGTACAACACGATGTTGTTGACCGTCACCGGCGTCGCGCCGGGCGTCGTCGCCACACCCTGGTAGGACCAGTCGTTGGTCGGATCCCAGGAACCCGCGCTCGTGATGCGGAACTGGATTTCTTTGCGGTAATCGGACTGTCCGATCGGCGCAATGTGCACGCCGTCGCAACTGATGGTGATGTAGTAGATGTTGCCGGAGTATTGGGTCGGACCGGTCGGCGCACTGCACTGGTTGTACGCCGAGGTCAGACTGATCTGGCTCGGAGTCGTCGAGCCGTCGAGGGTGAAGTAGTAGCGGAACGAGCCGTGGTCCAGTGCCCGGGCCGGCCACGCGGACTGATTCACCACATAGGCCTTGATCTCGGTGTAGTTGGTTCCGGCGGAATTCACCGACGCCTGCATGTAGATCTCGGGCCCGTCCGGGGTCTCCTTGGGTGGGAAGTTCGCAGCCGGCTGGCCGCCGTACTCCTGGTAGAGCCGGGCTAGCGCTCCGGTGAGTCCGGCGTTGTAGTCGTCGGCGGGCTCGTTCTGCTGGTAATTCGTGCGCGTGTCGGTGTATTGGTCGTCGGCGGAACTCGGACCGCCCACCATCGCGCCGATGAAAAGGTGGCGTTCGTTCGCCGGCGTGTTGATGTCGTTGGCCCACGACGCGTGCGCATCGCGGCTGTGGATGTTGAACGGAGAATTCTTGCCGAATCCGACCATGTAACTACCGCCGCGCGGGTTGTCACCGAGGATGTAGTTGATCTGTTGTACGGCGAAGTCGTGGTAGGCCTTGACCCGCGCCGCATCCATTCCCTGAGATGCAAGCCAGTCGCTGAACTCGAGAGCCACGAAAGCGGTATTGGCCGCGTACCGCAGGGATCCCCAGGTATCGAGCCACGCCTCACCCCCGGGCGAGTAGGTGATGCGCTCGATCGTCCCGTTGTTGTTGTAGCCGGTGGTCCACCAGTCGAGCCACCGCTCGGCGTCGCTGATGTACTGCTGGCCACCGGTGAATTTCGCCAGCAGCACGTAATCGCCGTACGACTTGTCGTCCCAGGCAATCGTCCACTTGTAGGAGTGGACGGTCTTCGCCTGATCCTGGTACCCGAGGTTGGGGTAGTAGCTGATCGCTTTGTTCAGATACGACTGGTCACCCGTCGCTCGATACAGCCAAAGGGCGCCCCAGACCAATTCGTCCCAATACCCGCTCCACGAGTTGTAGTACCCCTGCGCGGCGGTGATGCAGTCGCTGTACTTACCGCGATAGGTATCTGCGAAGGTGTAGAGGCTCTTCGCGTGAGAGAGCAAGGTCTGGGCGTAGCTCGGATTGGTGGGGGCAAAGGCAATGGAGGCTGCCGCCATCGCGGCCGCCGTTTCACCAGCGAGATCCGACCCCGGGCAGCTTGCGTCGATTTTGAACGACGGGCGCGCCATCGGCATCACTTCCGCCGGTCCCCACCAGGCGTGGTCGAGGCTTGCGTCACCGACCTGCCCGTACAGCACGTTGGGCGAAGGATGCGCGTTGATGAGGTAATCGGTTCCCCATTTGAGGTTGTTCAGCAGGTACTGCAACTGGCCGGATGACTGATAAGCGCTGCGGTAGTCGTCGACCCCCCACGCCAGCATGGTGATGGTGAAAGCCATCGGGAAACCGAATTTGACGTAGTCTCCCGCGTCGAAAAAGCCCCCGGACAGATCCAGACCGGCGTCCGCGCCGTCGTTCAACGCCGAATTACCTTTCCAGGTGGCCCGATCATCGCTGCCGACGATCCGTCCGGCACGTTGCTCATCGTAGAAGTAGATCGCATCCTGGAGGGCCTGCCCGTAGTTGAACTCTCCGGTGGCCGCCGGCGCGGCCACACCCGACGTCGCTCCTGCCGCAATGATGGTCGCGACGACGACCCCACTCACGCCGATCACCGCACTGATCCGCTGCAGCGCCCCGGCAACCCGTGTGCGCATCTTCTCTGCCTCCTGAATGACGACGGCAGGACGGCGACCAACCGGCGCCCCCGTCTGCGCACCGCTGGTGGGCGCGACCCGCACCACCCTCGATCGGGGTGGGAACGATCCCACTGCGAGCAGAGTCTCGGGTATCCCGACAGCAACTGTCAAGAGGCACGTCGGTTGTGTCACGTTCCCATCACGGCTCGTGTCAGATGCGCCGCTGCAGCCGATCGCACCTGCGTCGGGCGCGACCGCAGCATCGGCTCGGGTGCGTCGTTCCCCGCCGGTGGATGGGCCGGCGGGTAGGCTGGGCGCACCGCCGTCGGACCGTCTCGAGAGCGAGCCTAGGAGTACGTTGCACCACCGATCGTTTTCCGGACGCGTCCCAGCGGGAGTCAACCCTTCGTTTGCGCAACGCGTCGCAGCAGGCGTCGTCGC
Source organism: Acidothermus sp. (assembly GCA_023512015.1). GTDB lineage: Bacteria > Actinomycetota > Actinomycetes > Acidothermales > Acidothermaceae > Acidothermus. The sequence goes on from JAIMAI010000001.1 coordinate 2,773, forward strand.
GACCGCCGTCGCCCTTCTCGCGGGCTGTACCTCTCACAAGAGCGAGTCCTCACCTTCACCGACGCCGACATCAACGACCTCGGTGAGTTCTGCCGCTGCCACCCCGACACCGGCCGAAAGCACCTCGACCACCGCCCCGTTGACCGGACTCCCCCTCACCGATGCGACCAACGCAGCTCTCCCTGCGCTCGCCGTCAAGGTCGACAACGTCGCGGGCGCGTGGCCGCAAGCCGGGTTGAACGAAGCCGACATCGTGTTCGACATCCCCGTGGAGGGCGGTCTCACCCGGCTGCTGGCCCTGTTTCATTCGCATCACCCACATCTCGTCGGGCCGATTCGCTCCGCGAGGCCGGTAGACGCCGATATTCTCCACCTGTTCGGCCACGCCATTTTCGCGTTCTCAGGTGGTACCGCCAGTGACCTCGCTCCCATAAAGGACCACTCGAACGCGACCCCGATCTGGTGGGATGTGACACCCGCATATTTCATCGTGCGAAACGATCACGCCGTCCCCCACCAGGTCTTCGCCGATACGGCGACTCTGTACGCAGAAGGACGACGGCGCACCCCCTCAGCCGGCCCACCTCCCCCGATTTTCCACTATTCGCCGACGCCGACCTCCGGCGGAATTCCCGCGACGACCGTCACCGCGCGATTTCCCGCTGCCAGCGCGCTGTGGACCTGGGACGGGCGTCAGTACCTGCGCACCCAGGACGGCAGAGCCGACATGCTCCTCGACGGCACGCAGGTCAGTACCGAGAACGTCGTCATCCTTTCCGTCGCGGTCCGCGGAACGTCGGCCCGCGATTCTCACGGGTCGGTGGTCCCGCTTCCCGTCGTCATCGGATCGGGAAAGGCTTGGGTGGCCCGCGATGGGGTCGTCGTCCAAGGAACCTGGAGCCGCCCAACGCTCTCCGCACCCATGACCTTGCGTACCGCAGGAGGAGAGGACGTCACCCTCACACCCGGGCGCACGTGGGTGGAAATCCTCCCGAACACCAGCCAGCCCCAGATTCACTGAGCGCCCGCGAGCGCTCCGCCGCGGCGCAGAAGACCAACCGAACCATAGGGCCGAAATTCACGCCGCAAACGAAACACGAGCCACGAGCCGGGGAGCGAACTCCAAAGAGGCGCGCACGGCCTCAGTCGTGCAGGAAGTTGTCGTAGATCTCCTTGCACTCCGGGCAGACCGGAAACCGGCTCGGATCCCGCGTCGGCACCCACACCTTTCCGCAGAGTGCACGGATCGGTGTGCCGTTCACCGCGGCTTCGAGGATTTCGTCCTTCCGCGCGTAGTGCGCGAACCGCTCGTGGTCGCCGTCTTCGTTGGAAAGACGAGTTTCGGTCCGCGTGTCGGTGCGTTCGAGGGTCATGAGTCCGCTGTCGGAATCGAGCCCAGGAGTCGTGCTCACGCCGTCCATGCTAACCGTCCTCAATTGCACGTCGGATCCGTCGGCATCGTCGCCAGCAGCGCGATCTCCCCGCCTTGACGCCGCAGCACCCGCGCCCACAGCGACTCGGGTTGCGCGGTGAACGCGTCGTCCGGCTCGGCGGCACAGACCAACCAGCCGCCGAGACGCAATTCGGTTTCCAACTGCCCCGCGGCCCAACCGGCATATCCGGCGAATACCCGCAACCCATCGAGCACGTCGACCAACCCGTCCGGTTCGGATTCCAGATCGATCGCCCCGAGCGAGCCGGCCAACGGCGTCCACCCTTCCGCCGCGGCCTCCGCCCTGACCCGGGCCAGACACACCACGGCTTCGGGAGTCACCGGCCCTCCGACGTGAACCACCCCCGGCTCGCTCACCAGATCCGCCCAGCGGGGCAACGCTTCCCGGGCGGACAGTCCGCTCGGCCGGTTCAGCACCACGCCGAACGCACCGTCCTCGTCGTGATCGAGCAGAAGGACGACGGTGCGTGCGAAATTCGGGTCCTGCAGGGTGGGTGCGGCGACAAGCAGTTTGCCCGCAAGCGACTCCATGGCTTCATCATGCCGCGTCGGACGGGGCTCGAGACACCACCTCGGACGGCGTTCGACACGCCACCTCGGACGGCGTTCGACGTCCCGCCGTCCGCTCAGCGCCGCCAACCGGCTGCCGCCAGCCGCTCGGCACGCAAGGCCTCGATCTCCGGCTGGGGCCACGGCGGAAGCGGTCGACCTACCACCAAACCGAGCAGGTGATCGGCGAGCTCGGGATTACGTGCGAGGGCAGGACCGTGCAGATACGTGCCGAGAATGCGACCTTGAACCGCGCCCTCGACGAGGTGCCCGGCCCGCTCTGTGCCGTTCCCGACTCCGGCCCGCACGAGACCCAGCGGCTGGACGGCGGCCCCCAACGTCGTCGCCCCCGCGTGATTCTCGTAGCCGGTGAGCGGTTCGCGCAGTGGTGTCGCATCCGTGGGCTCCGCGAGCAGCTCACCGACCGCGCGACGGGAGAGCCGCGTGGTGGTCACATCGAGGAGCCCGAGTCCGGCCACCGGTCGGCCATCGGCACCCGGGAATTCGTGCCCGAGGAGCTGGAATCCGGCGCATACGGCGAAGATGACCGCGTCCCGCTCGACCGCCTGCGGCAAGGCACTGGGGCGCAGCAATTCGACCGCCGCCACCTGGGCGTCGTCCTCACCGCCTCCGAGCAGATAGAGATCGGCCTCCACCGGGACGGCGTCCCCCGGGTCGACCCGGATGACGCTCGCGGGAATGCCTCGCGCTTGAGCGCGGACGGCGAGGATGTGCGCGTTGCCCCCGTCGCCGTAAGTGCCCAGCAAGGTCGGGAAGACGGTGACGATCCTGACCTCCGACGTCGGGTGGCCCCGACCGGGCGCGCCTCGGGACAGGTTCGGGTCAACGGACATCGGTGTCGCCTCCGGTCCGCCGCAGCCAGTCGCGAAACGCGGTGTACGTGGCGACGAGGTCCAGCGGGGGGCCGCCGGGCGACCCCGCATCGCCGAGCTCCTGCGGCCACGGAGCCGCAAGGTCGGCCGCGACAACGTGTCGCACCCCCGCATAGAGCAGCCGCACCGCGAGGTCGTGACACCGCTCTCCGGTCGCGACCACCAGCCGTCCGGCGAGCCGTTCGAACGGCACATCCCACAGCCATGACGGGTCCCGGCCGTCGGCCGCTCGTGCGTTGATCGCAATGATGACAGGAGCGGGGGCGGGAGCAAGAACGTCGAACATCTCCACCCAGCCCGCCGGATTCTTGCCGAGCAGCAGCCGAAGTCGGCGTCCCGCATACTCCCGCACCTGGTAGCGGCCGCCCACCGATGCCACCTCACGGAACGCCGCAAGCGCCCGCTCTGGGGTGACCCCCCGCCGCGCGGCAGCAGCGAGCGCGAGGACGGCGTTGGCGCGGTTGGCCCGGCCCGGCAGCGCCAGATCGAGCCGGTAGCGGCCCGACGGGCCGGCGACGTGGTCGCCGTCCAACCACCACGTCGGCTCGGGACGCCGCAACCCGCACCCACAGCTCCAATCGGTGTCGTCGAAGCGCAGCACCGCGCCGCATTCCGGGCAGCACGCGGCGTCGGCGCGCCACGGCTGGCCCGCTCCGACCCACACGACGTCGGGCAGCACCGACGCTGCCCACACGACGTGCGGATCGTCCGCGTTGGCGACCGCAGCGAGCGCGGGGTGGTCGGCGAACGCCGTCCGCCAGCGGCGGGCGACCATCGCCACCTCCCCCACGCGGTCGAGTTGGTCGCGGGTCAGGTTTCCGAGAACGACGGTCGCGGACGGCGTCTGTGCAAGCAGGCCGGGGAGGTAGGTCTCGTCGGCCTCGAAGACGGCGGGTGTCTGCGAATCCGGCGTGCGGGCGAGGACACTCACCATCCCGGCCGGCATGTTCGCGCCGGAGAGGTTCGTGACGATCGGTCCCGCCGTCCGCAGCGCCGCGGCCAGCAGTCGGGTCGTCGTGGTCTTCCCGTTGGTGGCGGAGACGAACGTCACGTGCCGCCGCGCGGTGAGCCGCCCGAAAGCATCCGGGCAGGCGCTCAACACCACCCGTCCGCCGATCACTTGGCCGTCGCCGCGGCGCAGGGCTCGGGACAAGCTGCTCGCGACCGCACCCAGCCCGATCGCCGTCCGAAGACGCAGACCGGACGCGACCCGCGAGTGGGGGGACATGGCTGCTACGGCCAGACGTGCTCTGCGGGGCCTGCCTCGGGCGAGGGGAGGTCTGTCGTCGTCCGCGCGGCAAGCTCGCTCACCGGCGGCCCCGAGATTCGCCCAGCGCGCTTCTCGGCCAGCCGACGGGGATCGGCCATTGCGTGGGTGGCCCATCCGACCAGAGTGAAGAGGACGACGATCCCCACCCCGAGGAAGAAGACCCACGGGGTCGCGGCCACGATTCCAGCGCCTGCCACGGCGAAACCGACGGTGACCGCCGTGATGACGATCCAGGAGACGGGGCGGGAGCGGATGTGACCGTCGAACTCGGGGTCTTCGGGCGTGGCGGGGTGTCCCGCCGTCGTGTCGTGCGTCACTAGCGTCGGCCCTCCGAGGCGTCGCTTCCTTTTCCGTGGTGGACGGCGGTCATCGCCGGGTGTCGACCTCCCCCTCCGGCTTACCCGGCGCGGCATTGGCCGGCCACCCGAAGGTATCGGTCGGTCGGCGGGGACGCTGGCCGAGTTGGACACCGGGGAGGCTCGCGGTGGGACGATCTCCGGGAGCGGGGACCGGTGTCGTCACGGGCGGAGCTCCCGGAAAGCGCGGCAACATCCCGGACGCCGGCACGGCCGGCGGAGCGGAGACTCCACCGGGTGGGGGAGCAGCGGAGGGTTGCTTCCGCCGCTCGACGGCCTCCGAAGAGGGAACAGAGATCTGGTCGTCGCCCACGTCCTCTTACATATCAGACGAGCTTGCATATCACACGAGGAGGATTCCCTTCTGGACCACCCTCAGCGGCAGGGCAGCATCCGAGGAGCGCTCGTCCACCAGCAAGGCTCTCGCACGGAGGATGGACCCCGTAATCTCGGCCCGGCGCCCGAGGACTCCGTGGACCACTCGAAGGTACGACGACGTAGCCGGTTGAGTGAATCGCGCCACTGCTTCTCGAACACCCTCGACCAGGACCTTCAAACTGTCCTCAAAATCTCCCCCAATGATAACGAGTTCTGGATTGAGCATATTGACCATATCTGCCAGCACTCTCCCGATCATCCTGCCGGCTTCAATGACAGCCCGGCACGACGCCGCGTCTCCCTCGCGGACCAATGCGTCGACGTCGGCGGCACTGCGAACTTGCGGTCGAGCCGCTCGGAGCATCGCAAGGATGTGAGGTACCGCGACCACCGTCTCCAGGCAACCGCGCGCACCGCACCGGCAAATGTTTCCGTGAGGGTCGGCTTGGATGTGGCCGATTTCTCCGGCCAAGCCATTGCTCCCTCGAATAACGGAGCCATCGAGAACGACAGCGGCTCCAATACCCGTCGATACCTTTACATACAAGAGATTCCTGATCCCCCTGCCCGCTCCCACGACCAGCTCTCCGACCGCCGCAAGATTGGCGTCGTTCTCGACGACGAAGCGGACTCCGGTACGCGCCTCGAGTTCGGCACCGGCCCGCAGGCCTGCCCAACCGGGCAAAATATTCCCCAACCATACGCGGCCGGTCTGCACGTCGACCGGTGCGGGAACCGTCGCGACTCCGCATCCGATATCGCGAAGAGAGATGCCAAGTCTGGCCGTCAATTTCAGAAGACATGCCGCCGCTACGTCGAGCGCAGCTTTCGCGTCACCGTCAATCTCGCGTTGTACGTAGACTTCAGCCGCCTGGGCGGTGTTCGGATTCTCCACTCGGCATAGCAGAGATCGGTGCTCGAAATCTATTCCCGCTACCCATCTGGGCGGCGGGACGACAGTGAGGACCGACGGTGGGCGACCGCGGGCTCGCCGTCCGTGACGCCGAAAACCGATCTCAATCACTCGACCTTCTTGAATGAGCTCCGCGACGACACTGGACACGGTGGTGCGCGAGAGCCCGCTCAAGCGCTGCAGTTCGGCCCGGCTCCGAGGCGAGTCTGCCAACAGGCGTAAGACGGCTATCTTACTCATGTGCCGGATGTTCATCACGCCCTCCGCGCCCGATCGGAGTGGCGATAATATAGCACAACGGCTGACAGAATAGTCTCGACCTTGTCGCGGTACGATCACTCCGTGTGCCACGATGTAGTCATACCACGGACGACTGAAAGATTAATACCGCTCGTTTAACATAATTTGACGAAAACGCAACTGCATTACGTCTTGACGACGACAGAAGTCCGCGACTACCGTCGGGCGCTATTGGTAGGCCACCAGGCTGTCGACGCGATTCGCTCAGCCTGGGTTGATGAAAGGGGTTCCGATGAGACGACGCTTGCCATCGGTTGCCCGCCCCCGTTTCAGGCTCGCAATGGCAGGGGTGTCGGCAGTCCTCCTCACTGCAAGTAGCCTTGCCGCTCCGACCGCTCTCGCAGGAGATCGGCAATCAAGCGACAAAAATGTCTGGGGCAGTGGAACACTGACCGATGCAGAGTTGCTGAAGTTGATTTCGCAAATGACACTTCAAGAAGAGATCGGCATGGTTCATGGTACAACCGACACGACCTGTGCGGAGCTTCCGCTTGGTTGCGTCGGTCAAGCTGGAATTGTCGCAGGGGTACCGAGACTTGGCATCCCACCCCTACGAATGACTGACGGTCCAGCCGGTATTCGTCTCTCTCATGTCGAGACTGCGATGCCGGCACCAGTTGGTCTTGCCGCAACGTTCGATCGAGCGGCCGCACGAAGCTATGGTGAAACGATCGGCAAGGCGGGCCGCGCCACAGGGCAAGACGTCTGGCTCGGACCGATGATTAACGAGGTGAACTACCCTACAGGTGGCCGGAACTTCGAAACGCTAGGAGAAGATCCCTACCTTCTCGGCCAGATGGCGGCGCAAGAGGTGATCGGGGCGCAAAGCCAAGGCTTGATCGCGGAGCTGAAGCACTACATCGAGAACGACTTCGAGAACGGCCGGGGATCGACGAGCGTCGCGATCGATGACCAGACTCTGCACGAGACCGAGCTGCTTGCCTTCGAAGCCGGGATACAAGCCGGTGCGGGCTCGATCATGTGCTCTTACAACAGAATCAACGATCTCTACGGGTGCGACAACTCGGACACTCTGATCAAGATTTTGCGTCAGCAACTCGCATTCGAAGGCTTCGTCCAGTCAGACTGGGGCGCCATTCACCAGACGGTGAATCTCGTGCACGGCGCTGACATCGAAGAGCCGCGTCCGAACTTTTTCAGTGAATCCGCACTGATGAATGCCCTCACGAACGGGACGCCGGCAACTCCAGCAACCGCAGATTACCCAGCGGAGCCAGCCATCAGTGCGCAGGAATGGAAGCAAGCCCTGGATACAGCGGTATTTCACATCCTGAAGACTATGAACGAGGCCGGCTTGCTCGAGGGCACCGAGTACGGATCGCACTTCAACGGAGTGCCTAGCCCTTACGTGCCTCCACGTCCCGATCTTTCCAGCCTTCAGGAGTCGGCCTTCCACGTAGCGCAGAACGTCGCAGAAGAGAGCGCAACTCTTTTGAAGAACAGCGGAAGCGTGCTTCCACTCAGCAACTATGACCTCTCGGGGCGGGGAGTCGTCGTCATGGGTCCGACGGCGGTTGCCCCGTACACCGGCGTGGGAGGCAGTGCACATGTCACGCCGTACGACCCCGTCGAGAGCCCGTACGCCGCTCTCATCCGAGAGGCGGGGAACAAGGCAAGGATTTCGTACGTGCCCGGGTACGACCTCGACGGAGTCGTGATCCCGTCCTCGGTGCTCACCGCGCCGGATCCGAGCGAGAACTACCCGAACTGGACTCTCAGACCTGAGGACGCGGCCTTCGCCGGTCAGCCTGGTCTGCTGCGACAGCAAACAACCACCGATCCCGTGCCCAGTGGCGCCCAACCCGTTCTCGCAAGCGGCCCCGGAGTCGCGCCTGACCAGCTGGATTCGGTAGTTGACTACACCGGTAACCACACACTGCCACCGAACACCGGATGGCGCTGGTCCGGAATACTCACCGCACCGAGCAATCCAGGCGGCACTGCATGGCAGCTCAAAGTGTTCGTATCTGGTCAGCAAAGTGCCCAATTGTTCACAGATGGGCTGACGACGAATATGCGCCGCATCAATATCGGAACCTACCCGACGGCGCCGTCGTCATCGTTCGCAGCGCTGAGCGAGACTGCTCGGTCGCATGACCCAGCTAATCCCGCTCTTCAGCAAGCCACCTGGTCCGTCACGCTCGCTCCGGGGCAGCAGGTTCATCTCGATCTGCGCGTCATCGTGGGTTCCAGCGCGGGCCAACTGCAGCTTCGCTGGGTACCTCCCGACTCGGAGCAAACTTCGATAGCACAAGCCGTCGCTGCCGCAACTAACGCCAACAAGGTGGTCATATTTGCGTACGATGACGGGACGGAAGGGCGCGACCGTGGAGGTTCCGACCAGGTGGCGGGCCTTGAATTGCCGGGTTACCAGGACGACCTCATCAGCGCTGTCGCGGCTGCGAACCCGAACACGATAGTGGTACTGAACACGGGTGATCCTCTCGTGATGCCGTGGGCAAATGCAGTGCGAGGCATCCTCGAGATGTGGTATCCCGGCCAGAAAGGCGGCCCGGCAACGGCGAATATTCTGCTCGGCAAGGCCAACCCTGGAGGACATCTGCCCGTAACCTTCCCAGCCTCGGCTACGGAAACACCGATGTACGATCCGAACTGCACGGACACGTCGGCCACTGGCAACTGTCCGATGTACCCGGGAGTCGTGCAGCCGAGTAAGTTCCTCCCGAATACCACGGCCAGCTACCGGACCATCACCGGCATGCAGGTCAACGGAATCTACGAGGGATACAGATGGTACGACAAACATGGCGTCACGCCGCTGTTTCCCTTTGGGTACGGCTTGTCGTACACGACGTTCCAATACTCCTCCCTGCGCGCGAAGTCGACGGCTGACGGAGGTCTCGAGGTGAGTTTCCGCGTTCGGAATGTGGGCCGAATGGCCGGGGACGCCGTTCCTCAGGTATATATCGGCCCGTCACCCGACCTACCAGCGAGCATTCAACAAGCGGTCAACAAGCTCATCCAGTTCGACCGGGTCTCTCTACGACCAGGAGAGCAGAAGACGGTAACTGTCCACGTCGACCGCCAGCAATTGTCCTCATGGTCGAGCACCAGCCAGAGCTGGATGATCGGCACGGGAGCACGGACACTGTGGGTGGGTTCGTCGTCGAGAGACGCTGTTCTCCAAACGACGGTCATCATCCGGTGACAAGTCCAAGGCGAGAAGAAGACGACAGACGCGTCGGGCTAGGGCGAGATGTTCTCGTCCTAGCCCGACGTCGCACGGGGCTCGACGAGCCATGGTGAGAGCCGATCCCGAGCCGGCAAGCCACGGGAAACCGAACTCAACTCGCCCAGTCGAGCAAGGAATCCGGGCTGTTGGGATCGCGCAGCTTGGCAAGGGCCTCCCGCTCGATCTGGCGGACTCGCTCCCGAGTGAGGCCGACGTCCCGGCCGATCTCGTCGAGGGTGTGCGGGCGGCCGCCAACCAGACCGAAGCGAAGCTGGATCACCCGTGCTTCGCGCGGGTCCAGACCGGCCAATGCCCGATGCACGGTGTCGATCATGGCTTGATACTCGAGGGCATCGGAGGCCGCGGGAGCTTCCATGTCCTCGATGAGGTCGCCGAGCAGGGTGTCCTCGTCATCGCCGACCGGGTTGTCGAGGCTCACCGGCTGGCGAGCGTTCCGAAGCATCTCCTCGATCTGCTCGGGCGTGCGGTCAAGCTCGGCGGCAAGCTCCTCGGAGGTGGGTTCCCGACCGAGTTGCTGGTGCAGCTCGCGCTGGAGCCGAGTGAGCTTGTTGAGCTGCTCGACGACGTGCACCGGCAACCGGATGGTCCGAGCCTGATCGGCCAGTGCGCGGGTGATGGCCTGGCGGATCCACCACATCGCGTACGTGGAGAACTTGTACCCCTTGGTGTAGTCGAACTTCTCCACCGCGCGGATCAAGCCCAGATTCCCCTCCTGGATCACATCGAGGAACGACATGCCGCGGTTGGAGTACCGCTTGGCGACCGAGACGACGAGGCGGAGGTTGGCCTCCAGCATGTGCGCCTTCGCGCGGGCACCGTCGTCCCGCACCCATTCGAGCTCGCGCCGCTGCTCCTCGGTGAGGTTGGGGTCGGCAAGCTTCACCTCGGCGTACACGCCGGCCTCGATACGCTTCGCGAGCTCGACCTCCTGGGCCGCGTCGAGCAGCGGGGTCCGACCGATCTCGTTCAGGTAGTTGCGCACCGGGTCGTGGGACAAGCCGGCGTCGTCCAGGTCGAGGTCGTCGACGAAGTCGTCGGCGTCGTCCTCGACCTCCCCGATGCCGCTACCGACCTTGACCAGCAGCTCCTCCTCGGTCGGCCCGTCCTCGTCGTCGATCGCCGGCTCGGGCTCGACCGCGGCGGCTTTACGGCTGGAGCGGCGAGGACGCCCGGGTGGAGCGGTGTCGGGGAGGCGCTCGGAGGCGGGCGCGGCGGCCGCGGGGTTCGCCTCGGCGACGGTCGCTTCGGCAGCGCCTGCCGTGGCGGCAGCCGTCTCCTCGGCGGTGGTGCTATCGCGCAGCGTCTCCTCGCGCGCCGTCGCGCCGACAGGCTGCTCGGCCTTCCGGCGTGCCGGGGAGCGTCTGCGACCAGAGGTGATCATTTCTTCCTTCACTCGTGCCATCGGACTTCTGCTATCTACAACGCTTGACGTCGGAACCTGTTCCGTCGTTCGCCGCTGTCCACATTGGATCGGCATTCTCAGCAACTTCTTTGAGTTGCTACCCCGCCGCGGGAGGGCTCACCCGCCGCGCGGAGCGATCGAGGAGCCTCACGCGTGGCGATCACGCTAACTCGGGGTGGTCCCGAAAGTATGCCAGACACTCCGGGTTGGCGAGTGCCTCCGTCCCCCGCACGGGCCGACCATGGACGACGTCCCGCACCGCAAGCTCGGCGATCTTTCCGCTGTGCGTCCGCGGCACGTCCGGGACGGCGAGGATACGCGCGGGAACATGCCGCGGCGAGCAGTTGGTCCGGATCGCTTTTTTGATCTCTTCGACGAGATCCTCCGTGAGCTGAGCCCCGGGAGCGAGGACGACGAAGAGCACGATCCGCTGATCGCCGTCCACCTCGCGACCGATGGCAACCGCGTCGGTGATCTGTGGAAAACGGTCGAGCTGTCGGTAGATCTCCGCGGTACCGATCCGCACGCCGCCGGGGTTGAGCGTGGCGTCCGAACGTCCACTGATCACGAGGCCGCCGTGGTGGGTCCTGGTGATCCAGTCTCCGTGGCGCCACACCCCGGGATACCTCGAGAAGTACGCGGCGGTGTAGCGGCTGCGATCCGGGTCGCCCCAGAATCCGAGGGGCAGCGAGGGGAAGGGTCGGGTGCAGACCAGCTCGCCGGTCTGACCGACGGCGGCCGGGCGCCCCTCCTCGTCGAAGACGTCGACCGCCATGCCCAGCGCCGGGCCTTGTATCTCTCCGCGGTACACCGGACGGGTCGGGTCGCCGAGCACAAAACAGCCGCAGATGTCGGTCCCCCCGGAGATCGATGCGAGATGGACGTCGGGCTTCACCGCTTGGTAGACCCAATCGAAGGCTTCGGCCGCCAGCGGCGAACCGGTCGAGGTGATGGTCCGAAGGGTCGCAAGCGACCGACCGGAGGCCGGCACGTGGCCGGCGCGCCGCAGGGTGTCGAGGTAGCGGGCCGACGTCCCGAACAAGGTGATGCCGTATTCGTCGACGAGGTCGAAAAGGCTGAGCGGGGTGGGATGTGTCGGTGAGCCGTCGTAGACGACGAGGGTGGCTCCACTCGCGAGGGCGCCGAGCAGCCAATTCCACATCATCCAGCCCGTGGTCGTGTAATAAAACACGCGGTCGCCCGGGCGGACGTCGCAGTGCAATTTGTGCTCCTTCAGGTGAGTGAGCAGCAAACCCCCTGCGCGGTGGATGATGCATTTCGGGGGACCGGTCGTCCCCGACGAATAAAGGATGAACTGCGGGGTATCGAAGGGGAGCCGCACCGGATCTGCGCGTACGCCTACGCCGCTTTCCAGGAAATCCGACCACGACGAGAATGCCGGTCCGCTCGGTGTCGCGAGCAGGCGATGCGGCCGTGTGCCGGGCGAAGAACGCGAGGCCTCGTCTCCTGGGTGGACGTCGGCCACGCCGTCCACCACGACCACATGCCGCAGGCTGGCCAGCTCCGAAACCACGGCTCGGATTTTCTCCGCGCAATCGTAATGGTGACCCGCGTAGCGGTAGGAGGAGACGGCGACCAGCAGACGCGGAGCAACCTGGCCGAATCGGTCGACGACCGCGGCTACGCCGAATTCCGGGGAGGCGGAGGTGAAGATGGCGCCGATGCGTGCGGCCGCCAAAGCGGTCACGTAGGCGGGAAGCGAATTCGGCAACCACGCGGCGACGACATCACCGACGCCGACGCCGCACGCCTGCAACGCCCCGGCGGCGCGGGCGACCAACTCGCGCAAATCGTGCCACGACACACTCGCGCGGGTTCCATCCTCGCCGGCGAGAAGCAGCGCGGGGGCATCGTCGTCCCGGGCGAGCAGGGTTTCGGTGACGTTCAGTCGCGCCTCGGGAAAGAAACGAGCGTCGCGCATGTCCGGGGCGTCCACGAAGGCGACACGGCCGCGCTCCCCGATGACTCCGGCGAATTCCCAGAACTCCTCCCAGAACCGACCCATTTCTCGGATCGAGAATTCGTGCAGGGTCGGGGTGTCGGGAAATCGCAGACCGATCCTCTCGCTGAGACGAGCGCGGAAAGTGGTGAGGTGGGCCTCGGCGACCCGGCTCGGCGATGGCGTCCAAATGGGTTCGTCGCGATCCGACACGATCGCCTCCTCGCTCACGTCGCGAAGACAAGCCGTTGACCGAGACTCGAGCTCTTTCTCACGCCGTGCTCGGAGCCTTCCTCACGCGGTGCTCGGCCCCTCCCAGAGGTTGATACCGGCATCCACCGCGTACCGCTCGATCTCGGCGAGTTCATCGGCGGTGAACTCGGTGTTGTCCAAGGCGGCCACGTTCTGTTCGAGTTGGGCCACGCTGCTCGCGCCGATGAGCGCCGAAGTCACCCGTTCGTCGCGGAGCACCCAGGCGATGGCCATCTGCGCCAGTGTCTGTCCGCGCCGCCGTGCGATGTCGTTCAGGGCGCGGACGTATCCCAGCCGTTCCTCGGTGAGCATGTCCGGAGTGAGGAAGTGGCTGCGGGCCGCGCGAGAATCCGCCGGGATGCCGTCGAGATACCGGTCGGTCAGCATCCCTTGGGCAAGCGGAGAGAAGGCGATGCAACCGACGCCTTCCTCGCCGAGGACGTCGAGCAATTCCTCCTCGATCCATCGATTGAGCAGCGAGTACGACGGCTGGTGGATGAGCAGTGGGGTGCCCATCGAACGCAAGATACGCACCGCCTCGCGGGTACGTTTCGCCGAATACGACGAAATTCCCACGTACAGGGCCTTGCCCTGACGGACGGCGGTATCGAGAGCTCCGAGCGACTCCTCCAACGGAGTATCCGGATCGAACCGGTGATGATAGAAGATGTCGACGTACTCCAGCCCGAGTCGTCGCAGGCTCTGGTCCAAGCTGGCGAGCAGGTATTTGCGCGAACCCAGGTCACCGTACGGACCCGGCCACATGTCCCAGCCGGCTTTGGTGGAGATGATGAGCTCGTCACGGTAGGGCTTGAAATCCTCGGCCAGGATGCGACCGAAATTCTTCTCTGCCGCTCCATATGGGGGGCCGTAGTTGTTGGCCAGGTCGAAATGCGTGATGCCCAGGTCGAACGCGCGGCGCAGGATCGCGCGTTGGGTCTCCAGAGGGCGATCGTCGCCAAAGTTGTGCCACAGCCCGAGGGAGATGGCCGGCAGGCGGATGCCACTCCGACCGCATCGTCGGTAAGTCATCGAGTCGTACCGGTTCTCGGCGGCCAGGTAGCTCACGGTCCCCTCGCTCTCGGTCGGGCGGTCGGCGTTTTCGCCGTCATCTTGGCACGGAACATCGGCTCAGGAGGCGACCTGGGTCGAACCAAGCGTGGCGGTGACGGTCTGGGTAGCACCACCCCGGATGATCCGCAGGGTCACCGCGCTGCCGGGCTTCTTGGATTGGATGTCGCGTTGAAGATCGGAAGCGCTGCTCACCGCCGTCCCGTCCACGGCTGTGATCACGTCACCGACTTGGAGACCCGCGCGGGCGGCGGGGCTACTCGGCTGGACGAAGTCGACCCGTGCACCGTTGGGCGCATCACTCACGCCCACGCCGAGAAAGGCCGTGGTTCGCGAGGGTGTCGCGGGTGCTTCCGACCCCGATTCCAACGAGGGCAACGCCTGTACGACGGTGTTGCTCGGGATGGCGAATCCGATGTTCTGCGCGGGTTCGCCGGGAGAGCCGGTGGCCACGGCGACGTTGATACCGATGACCCGGCCGCTGGTATCGACGAGCGGACCACCGGAGTTGCCCGGGTTGAGGGCGGCGTCGGTCTGCAAGAGTCCGCTCAGATTCTCGGTGCCGTCCTGCAAGCTCCGACCGGTGGCCGAGATGATGCCCTCGGTTACCGTCGGTTCCCCGCCGTATCCCAGCGCGTTGCCGATGGCGAGCACCGGATCGCCCACCTGAACGGCGGCGGAATTTCCGAACGTCGCCGGGGTCAATCCTGAAACACCGGAAACCTTGATGACGGCCAGATCCTTATTGGTGTCCATACCCACGATGGTGGCGGCGTGCGTACCGCCGTCCGGAAGCGTCACATTGATCTGTGTCGCGCCGTCCACGACGTGCGCGTTGGTGACCACCAGACCGTCCGAGCTCACCACGACCCCGGTCCCCGCGCCGTTTGCTTCGAATCCGCCGAAACCTCCGAAGCTGCCGTGTCCCGCCGGGCTGGTGGTCACCGTGTCGTTGATGAGGACGACGGAGGGGAGAATCTTCACCAGGGCGGATCGGATCGACGCCGCGGGAAGCGTCGTCGGTGTCGTCACCGACGAGGGAGACGACGCGACACCAGCCGAGCGTCCGCGATCCACTGCGTGGACGACGGCACCTGTGGTCGCGGACGACGCGACGATCGCGGCCACCAGAGCCGCGACGGTCACCGTAGGACGCTTCCAACGCCGGCTCCCGGCCGAAGGGGAATCGTGCTCGTTCGGCGCCGGCACCTGGTGGCCGCCACCGTCGGCCACGGACGAGAAATCACCGCCGACCGGGCCACCGCGTGTCGGCTGGTCGTACGTCGGCTCGTCGGGTATCGGACGGTCGTACGTCGGCTCATCGCGCGTCGCTTCGTCGCGGTTCGGCTCGTGATAGTTCAGCTCTTCGTGGTTCATCGCGCTCCTTCTCCTTCGGGTAGCGAAGTCGGTGGGGACGTCCCGACTCGACCGTCGCCGTCCAAGCTGGGAAGGTGCTGAACACACGATGAAGGGAGTCGAAAAATCGGCGCGGTGGGACGGGGGAAGATGAATGACCGAGGAGGTCGCCATGACGACGGAACAACATGACGGACCGCGTGCGCTGATCGTCGTCGATGTGCAGCCCACCTTCTGTGAAGGAGGTGAGCTGCCGGTCGTCGGCGGAAACGCGGTAGCCACGCGCATCGCCGAGTACCTGCGAGAACGCGGCGAACGATACGACCTCGTGATCACGACTCAGGACTGGCACGTGGATCCGGGCTCACATTTTTCCGACCAACCGGATTTCATCGATACCTGGCCTCCGCACGGGATCGCCGGAACGCCCAACGCCGAGCTGCACCCCGCGATTACTCCGGCGCTCGCCGGGCTTCCCCGCGTGCGGTCACTGCGAAAGGGATCGAACGGCGCCGCTTACTCCGGTTTCGAGGCGACCGACGAAACGGGCCGATCGCTCGATGCCGTGCTGAGGGAAGCGGGTGTCGAGGCCGTCGATATCTGCGGGATCGCCGAAAGCCATTGCGTCAAGGCCACGGCGTTGGACGCCGTCCGGCGCGGATACCAAACGACCGTTTATCGCGATCTCACCGTGCCGGTAAGCGAGGAACTCGGCGAACGGGCACGCGCGGAAATGGCGGCGGCCGGCGTGCAGCTCGTCTGGAGCCACACATCCGCCGAGGACGACAGCAGACCCGCGACTACCTCTTGACGGCGCAACGGCCCGTGGTCTAGAAACGAACCAACCTTTGCCCATCCCCCAACAGAGAGGTGCCATGAGTCATCCCGCGCATGAGAGCGCTCTCGCAAGATCATCAAGGCACTCGGTCCTCCCTTCGACAGGAGGTCGACGTCGATGGCGGTGGGCAGTCGTAGCCGCCGTCCTCGCCGGAACCCTCGGGGTCACCCCGCAGGCCGGCGCAACCCCGCCTGGAGCACCGGCCCCGTCACTTGGGTCCAACGTCATCGTCTTCGATCCGAGCATGCCGACCGCGGACATTCAAGCGACGGTCGACGCGATCGCCGCACAACAAACGTCGAACGAATTCGGCACGGCCCGCTATGCCTTGCTCTTTCGGCCGGGAACCTACGGCACCCCTGCCCAACCATTGATCATTCCGGTGGGGTACTACACCCAGGTCGCAGGGCTCGGTGCCTCGCCCACCGACGTCACCATCAACGGCAAGGTGAACGTCTACAACCAGTGCCTTGCACCCGACAACTGCATCGCGCTCACGAATTTCTGGCGCTCCCTCTCCAACCTCACGATCGCAGTCGCCGGTCAATCCGGGTGTCAATCCGGCACGGACTTCTGGGCGGTTTCGCAAGCAGCACCGATGCGCCGGGTGAACATAACCGGAGGAAATCTGTCGCTCATGGATTACTGCTCGGCGGGTCCGCAGTACGCAAGCGGCGGTTTCATCGCGGATTCGGCATTCTCCGGCGGCACCGTCATCAACGGCTCGCAGCAACAATTCCTCGTCCGCGATTCGGTGCTCGACGGGTGGACCAACGGAGTGTGGAACCAGGTGTTCGCGGGCACCGTCGGCGCGCCTCCGCAGTCCTTCCCCACTCCCCCGTACACCACACTGCCGACCGACCCGGTTTCCCGGGAAGCGCCGTTCCTCTACGTCGATGACGCCGGTCATTACCGCGTCTTCGTACCCGACGTCCGTCGACAGGCGGTGGGGACGACGTGGCAGAATGGGCCGGCTGCGGGCCACTCGCTGCCGCTCACCGATTTCTACGTCGCGACGCCCGCGGCGGACGCCAAGGACCTCAACGTGGCGCTCGCCCGCGGCAAGAACATCCTGTTCACCCCCGGCATCTACCACATCGACCGCACCCTGCAGGTGAAGCGGCCGGACACAATTCTCCTCGGCCTAGGCATGGCCACCTTGGAGGCCGAACAGGGCGTCGACATCCTGCACGTCGCCAACGTCCCGGGTGTGGAAATCACGGGTCTCATCTTCGACGCCGGCGCCCAGAATTCTCGGGTATTGCTGCGTGTCGGTGACGCCCACCGCGGACCCCACGGTCACGGTCACCCGGGGAGTGATCCGTCGAACCCGACTCTCCTCGCCGACGTCTTCTTCCGCATCGGTGGACCGCACGTCGGAAAAGCAACGGTCAGTCTCCAGGTGGACGCCGACGATGTGATTCTCGACGACATCTGGGCCTGGCGTGCCGACCACGGCAGCGGAGTCGGCTGGACGTCGAATACCGCGGACACCGGCGTCGTCGTCAACGGCGACCGAGTGACGGCCACCGGACTGTTCGTCGAGCACTACCAGAAGTACGACGTGATATGGAACGGTGAATACGGTTCGACCATCATGTTCCAGAACGAAATGCCCTACGATCCGCCGAGCCAAGAAGCATGGCGCAGCGGACCTGTCCTCGGTTACGCGGCCTACAAGGTAGCGGATCACGTTCGGCATCACGAGGCGTGGGGTCTCGGAAGCTACTGCTATTTCAACGTCGATCCCACCATTCACGCCTCGCGTGCGTTCGAAGTTCCCGTGACGGCGGATGTGACCCTGCACGACATCCTCGACCTGTCCATCACCAACCACGGCACGATCGACCACGTCGTCAACGACTACGGTCCGCCGACCGACGCGAACACGACGCCGAACTATGTCGTGAGTTATCCTCCGCTATCCTGATGCCACTCGCGGCGCCGGTGAGAGTAGGCGGCTCACCGGCGCCGCGTCTTGTCGTGCCGTCGACAGGGCGAAGCCGATAGATTGGGGTCGTCCTCGATACCCGTGCGTGGGCGGAGGAATCCCATGGCCGACTTCATCGCGGCGGTAGACCAGGGAACCACGAGCACCCGGTGCATCATTTTCGATCACGACGGCAACGAGATCGCGCGAAGCCAACGCGAACACCGACAACTCCTGCCGCACCCGGGCTGGGTGGAACACGACCCCGTCGAAATCTGGTCTGCCACCTGCTCGGTCATCGAGGAGGCCATGCATCGGTCGAAGCTCGGGGCGCACGACGTGGCGGCTCTCGGCCTCACGAACCAGCGCGAGACCGTCGTCGCGTGGAACCGAAGAACAGGTGTGCCGTACGCCCCGGCTATCGTCTGGCAGGACACCCGGACGGCGGATGTGGTACGCGAGCTGGCAGCATCAGATCGAGCCGATTCGATAAACCGCTCGACCGGCCTGCGCCCCTCCACCTATTTCTCGGCTCCGAAGATGCGCTGGCTCTGGGAACACCTCCCCGAACTGCGGGCCGACGCGCTCCGCGGGGAAGCCGCCATCGGGACCGTCGACAGCTGGTTGCTCTGGAAACTCACCGGTGGCGAAAACGGCGGCGTACATCGCACGGATCCGACCAATGCAAGCCGGACGATGCTCATGAATATCGAGAGCCGGCAGTGGGACGACGACCTCTTGGCCTTCTTCGGGATTCCAGCCGATGTGCTTCCTCAGATCGCACCCTCGGTCACGGCCACCGGTTTCGGTCGCACCCGACCCGATGGGCCGCTGAGGGGAGAAGTGCCCATCACCGGTGTCCTCGGCGACCAGCAAGCCGCCATGATGGGCCAGGTCTGTTTCGAACTCGGCAGCGTAAAAAGTACGTACGGAACCGGCAGCTTTCTCCTCCAGAACACCGGCGACGAGCCCGTTTTCTCTCGTCACGGTCTGCTCACGACGCTTTGTTACGCCGTCGAAGAGGGACCGACCCATTACGCCCTGGAAGGCTCCATCGCCGTCACCGGCGCGGCGGTCCAATGGCTGCGGGACCAGCTCGGCCTCATCGGAACGGCCGCTGAGATCGAAACTCTCGCGGACCAGGTCACAGACGCCGAGGGGCTCTACTTGGTGCCCGCATTCTCCGGTCTTTTCGCCCCTTATTGGAGGTCCGACGCCCGAGGCCTGCTCACCGGCCTCACCCGCTACCACACCCGTGCCCATCTCGCCCGTGCCGTGCTCGACGCGATCTGTCACCAAACCGCCGACGTCGTCGACGCCATGTGCGCCGACACCGCGGCGGTTCTCCCGGAATTGCACGTCGACGGCGGCGTCACCGCGAACAGCCGCTGCATGCAGATACAGGCCGATCTCCTGGGAATTCCGGTCGTCCGCCCCAAGATTCTCGATACCACGGCACTCGGTGCCGCCTATGCGGCAGGGCTCGCCGTGGGCTATTGGTCGTCGTTCGACGAGTTACGCGAGAACTGGCAGGAAGACCACCGCTGGGTGCCTTCCCTCCCGCCGGAAAGACGCGCAACGCTGCGAGCCGAGTGGCGAGACGCGGTCGCCCGTACCCTCTATTCCCCCGGGCGGGACTGAGAGGAGACCTGGTCGAAGGCGGTGTCGGGCCGGTGGCTCGCAGCGACGCCGCGACGCCCGAGCACGACGTCCACGATACCGACGATGAAGGCCACCGCCACGAATGCGAGACAACCCACGATCCCCACTCGCAGCGCGTGGGAATACGCGTCGAACGCCGCTCGGGTAGTGCCGGAACGAAACACCCCGGCTTTGACGACGTCCGCGAAGAAAACCGCGCTCACCACGGCGATTCCGAACGCTGTCCCCACCCGCTGGGTCGTCTGTACCACGGCGGCTCCGCTCCCGCTTCGCGCCGACGGAACCTGCGAGAGGGTGAGGGTCTGATTCGGCGCGATGACCAGACCGTTCCCGATTCCCGCGACGAGGAGGGGAAGGAGCATTGCCCAGCCCACGGCGTGGTGAACGTGTCCTACAACCCCGAGAAGGGCGCTCAGCCCGATGAGAACCAATACGAGCCCAGCGACTACCTGAAGGCGGCCGACCTGCGTGACGTGCCGACCCCCTAATCCGGCGGCGGTCGCCGAACCGATCGCAAAAGGCAGTCCGGTGAGGCCCGCGAGCAACGCGTCGTATCCGAGGCCGAGCTGTAGGTAAACCGTGAGTACCAGGAACAGCGGGGTGAATCCGGCGAAATACATTCCGGCCAGGCTGGTCCCGAAGGCGTAGGAACGGAAACGGAAAAGCGTGAGGTCCACCATGGGAGAACGGCCGATTCGTGCGGCTCGTCGCTCCCAGGCGGCGAAGGCCGCCAGCAGCACGGCGGCCACGCCTTCCAGCCACCAAGCCCGGTGACCGAGCGACCGCTGATCACCTTCGACGAGCGGCCAGAGCAGCAGGTACATCCCCGTCGCGAACAAGACGACACCCGGCAAATCGAGGTTTTCTCGCCGGGAAGCGTGAGACGAACCTCGGGGAAGATAACGGCGGGCGAGGAGGAGGGTGGCGATACCGATCGGCAGATTCACGTAGAAGACCCAACGCCACCCGTCGTGCATGCCTGCGGCCAGGATCAGAGCACCACCGGCGAGTGGCCCGACGGCCGTCGAAACCCCTACCGCGGCGCCGAAGAGTCCGAATGCCTTCCCGCGTTCTCGTCCGGTGAACAAAACTTGGATGAACCCCGCGACCTGCGGACTCACGATCCCGGCGCCGAGGCCCTGGACGATCCGTGCCGCGATGAGCCAACCGGGCGAGAGGGCGGCGCCGGCGAAACCGCTCGCCGCCGTGAAGAGCGCAAGGCCTGCCACGAAAACTGCACGCCGGCTCCGCATATCGCCGAGACGTCCCGC
Source organism: Acidothermus sp. (assembly GCA_023512015.1). Lineage (GTDB taxonomy): Bacteria > Actinomycetota > Actinomycetes > Acidothermales > Acidothermaceae > Acidothermus. The sequence continues at coordinate 23,862 of JAIMAI010000001.1, forward strand.
CGGCACCAAACTCAGTCCGAAAGCGAGCGCATAACCCGAGGTGATCCACTGCAGGGTGCTGGGGGTGGCGGCGAGGCCGGTGCGGATCGACGGCAACGCGACGTTGACGATGCTGACGTCGAGCAGGGTCATGAACCCGGCGATCAGACAGATCGCCAACGCTTTCCACCGCCGAGGATCCGGGTGTGGTCCGCCGTCCGAGGCGAGGAACATCGACTGCCCGGGCCGCGGCGGCGAGCCGAGAAAGCTCCTTTCGCCGGCAGCGGTCGGTGGCGGCGAAGGAGGGTCGTCAGCCACGAATGTCCCGGTTCACCCGCCGCAACAACACGCACCTCCGCACGCGCACGACGAGCCACCCGCCTCGCTTCCGATCATCGAGACGGCGGACCACACACGGCTCACTTCCGCGTGCCCTTGCGGACAGGTCGGCAACACCTCGGGGGTATCGATCGGACGACTCACCGAGAAAACGGTCTCGCACACTCGACAGCGATAGTCGTAGACGGCCATGTGTATCAGTCTAGGGACGACTTCTTCGCACCACGGCGTCCCGGTGGAGGCGTGATGACCCTTTGGCTCGCTCTAGTGTCAGCCGCGGCCACGGCGTGGTTCGCCGTCCTGATCGGACGACACAGGTTCTGGTGGCCCGGTCCATGGCTTGCCGAAGGCGACCGACCGCCGGCCCGCGACGCGCAGTGGCCGACGATCGTGGCGATCGTGCCGGCCCGCGATGAGGCGGCCGTGCTGTCGACCACACTGCCCACGCTGGCGGCTCAGGATTATCCCGGACATCTGGAAATCGTGGTCGTGGACGACGAATCCTCGGACGGGACTTTCGAGGAGGCACGCCGGCTCCTCGCCGAGACCCTGAATTCGAATCAGGCTGGTCGGCGCTCGTGGCGAGTTCTCCGCGGTGAGCCCACCCCACCGGGGTGGGCCGGCAAGGTATGGGCCCTGGAGCAGGGACGTCGGGCGGCGCGCGACGCGACGTGGCTCTGGCTCACGGACGCCGATATCACCCACCACCCGGCCACCCTGCGATATCTGGTTTCCAAAGCCGAGACGGACCGTCGCGACCTCGTTTCGGTGATGGCCGTCCTACGCGCCCGGACATTGTGGGAGAAACTCATCGTGCCCGCGTTCGTCTATTTCTTCGCCCTGCTCTACCCCTTCCGGCGGGTCGCGTCCGGAAAAGTCGGCGCGGCTGCCGGCGGCTGCATCTTGGTGAAGGTCGCGTTCTTGGAGAAAATCGGAGGCCTCGCCTCCATTGCGACGGCCACGATCGACGACCTCGCCCTGGCGGGTGCGGTACGCAAGGCCGGTGGACGATGCTGGCTCGGCTTCCACGAGGGGGTGCGTAGCGTCCGCGAGTATTCGCGTCTTTCGGCGCTGTGGTCGATGATTTCTCGGAGCGCGTTCACGCAACTACGTCACTCCTGGCTCGCGCTGGCCGGGGTGGTGACCGCTCTCGCTTTGATGTTCGCCGTCCCGCCTGCCGCCCTTACGGCGGGAGCAATCAACGGCGATTCGAGGGTCGCGGTGATCGGGGCGCTCACCTGGGGGTCGAGCTCGGCGTCCCTCGTTCCCTTACTCCGCCGCGTGTTCGGCCTCTCCTTCGGCTGGTCGGTGCTGCTGCCGGTCGTCGGCCTGCTGTATGCGGCGATGACGGTGAGCTCGGCGTGGTCCGCGACGTCGGGACGGCCGATCCCTTGGAGAGGCCGACCCGTCAGTGTCGCGACGCGACATATCAAGAAGCCCAGACTGATCGTCCCGTCGAGTCGCGATCGACTACGCTGAGTGCCGCAACTGGTTCGACGACGGCACCGCCGCGGCGTCCCTATCGACCCGCGGTGCGGCTGCTCGTCGAGGCAACAGGGAACCCGGTGTGATTCCGGGACTGCCCCGCAGCGGTGAGTGGGAACGACCGCCGTCACCGAGCACTGGGCACCACCGCCTGGGAAGCGACGGTCAGTAGGAACTCCGGGACGACCCCGACAGGGGTGGAACCGGCCGGCCCACGAGTCCGAAGACCTGCCCGTTGCACACCGTCAGGTGTCGTTCAACCGGACTCGCGAAGGGAGAGCCCGTGACCAGCCAAACCCACGACGCTACCCGCCGTACCCGATCCACGATCTACGGGTATCCCCGCCAAGGCCCGCATCGCGAGCTCAAAAAGGCGACCGAAGCTTTCTGGGCGCGCCGTATCGACGCCGAGACACTGCTCCGACAAGCGAGGGAATTGCGGCTCCGCCGCTTCGCGGAAATCCGAGACGCCGGAATCGACGAGATTCCGTGCAACGATTTCTCCTTCTACGATCACGTCTTGGACACCGCGTGCATGCTCGGCGCTTTCCCGCGTCGGCACATGCCTCCCTCGGACGACGACAGTCCCGCCGCCCGCCTCGATCACTACTTCGCGTTGGCGCGCGGGACGTACGAGGCGGCGCCGCTGGAGATGACCAAGTGGTTCGACACGAACTACCACTACCTCGTTCCCGAGCTGCGTCCCGACATGACTTTTCGCCTGGATGCCCGCAAAGTGCTCACGGAATTCCGCGAAGGGCGCGAGCTCGGGCTGCTCACCAGGCCGGTCGTACTCGGGCCGGTGAGTTTCCTGCTGCTTTCCAAACCGGAAGCCGGGGTGCCGCGCGACTTCGACCGGCTCTCCTTGTTGGAATCACTGCTCTGCCCGTATCTCGAATTGCTCCGTAAACTCTTCGACGTCGGCGCGGAGTGGATTCAATTCGACGAACCCTGTCTCGTCACAGATCAGCCTCCTCCCGTGCTGGACGCGGTACGCCGCAGTTACGCCACGCTCTGCGCGGAAGAATTCCGGCCCCGCATCCTGGTCGCGACGTATTTCGACAAACTCGGGGAAGCGCTGCCCGTACTGGCCGAATCCCCGATAGAGGGCATCGCCATGGATTTCACCGGGCGCGCCAGCGCCAACCTGGACGACCTCGCCGCCATCGGCGGCGTCCCGACGAAGCGTCTCGTCGCCGGGGTCATCGACGGACGCAACGTGTGGGCGGCCGACTTGGCGGGGGCGTTGGCGACGCTCGGCACGCTCCTCGGGCTCGCCGAGACGGTCGACGTCGCGCCTTCATGTTCCCTTCTCCACGTCCCGCTGGACGTCGATTTGGAACGGTCTCTCGATCCGCACATCGCGGGGTGGCTGGCGTTCGCCCGCCAGAAATTGGATGAACTGGTCATCCTCGCCCGCGGCCTCAACGAAGGATGGGAGTCGATCGCGGGTGAGCTCCAGGTGAACGCTTCGCGGCGGACGTCGCGAAGCTCCTCACCGATGGTTCACGTGGACGCCGTCCGCGCCCGCCTCGCCGAAGCGGAACGACTCCCCCGCCGTCGGCCGAGCGCCTACCCCGAGCGTCGCGCTCAACAACGAGCCCGACTCGCGCTTCCTCCCCTCCCCACGACGACGATCGGATCGTTCCCGCAGACGGCACAATTGCGCACGGCCAGAGCCCGGTTGCGGTCCGGAGAATTGGACCAGGCAGGCTACGACGAGCTCATCCGCAGGGAAATCACCGACGTCATCGGTGAGCAGGAACGCCTCGGGTTGGACGTGCTGGTGCACGGCGAACCGGAGCGCAACGACATGGTCCAGTATTTCGCCGAGCAACTCGACGGATTCCTGGTAACCACTGAAGGTTGGGTGCAATCGTACGGCACCCGGTACGTCCGCCCTCCGATCATCGTCGGTGATGTCTCTCGGCCGAAGCCGATGACGGTCACGTGGGCGGCCTACGCCCAGAGTCTGACGAAAAAACCCGTGAAGGGAATGCTGACCGGGCCGGTGACGATGCTCGCCTGGTCATTCGTCCGTGACGACCAGCCGCGTGCGGAGACGGCCCGCCAGGTCGCCCTTGCCCTGCGGGACGAAGTCGCGGATCTGGAGGCGATCGGAATATCAGTGATTCAGATCGACGAGCCGGCTTTACGTGAATCCCTTCCCTTGCGCCGCGCGGATCGGGCCGATTACCTCGCCTGGGCGGTCGACGCCTTTCATCTCGTGACCGGGGGAGTGCGCGACGACACCCAAATTCACACGCATATGTGTTACGCGGAATTCGGGGACATCCTCGATGCCATTATCGCGATGGACGCCGACGTCATCAGCTTGGAGGCGGCCCGCTCGGACATGGCCATCGTGACCGATTTGGCGCGGGCGGGTTATCCCAACGAGGTCGGTCCGGGGGTATGGGACGTTCACTCCCCTCGGGTACCGACGGTCGCGGAGGTCGTCGAGCGGATTCGGCTGGCGCTCAAGGATTTCCCGCCCGAACGGCTGTGGGTGAACCCCGACTGCGGACTGAAGACCCGCGATTACCCCGAGGTTCGTGCCGCCCTCGCCAATCTGGTGGCGGCCGCCCGACTGGTGCGGGCCGAGCTCGACGACGCCGCGTCGTGACGCAGTCGCCGTCCGCAGGGCTCGTCCCCGCCTGCTGAGATCGCGACACGCCCGACACGCCGACACGACATGTCGGTACGACCCTCGGGCTCGACCCCCACATATGGTGTCTCCTGCGACTGGTTCGACCCTCGGGTCGTGCCAACAGGGAACCCGGTGCGAATCCGGGACTGCCCCGCAGCGGTGAGCGGGAACGACCGCTGTCATCAAGCACTGGGCCAAGCGGCCTGGGAAGCGACAGCCAGTAGGTGACCGGCGGAGCCGGTCGAGCCCGCGAGTCCGAAGACCTGCCAGTCGCCCTGCGGGCGAGGTGTCCGCGGGAGTTGGGCCGCGAGCCGCGCGGGACGGCGACGCCGGCGAGACCGCCTTCCGGCGGTGGGTTCGGTCTGTCCTCCGCGGCACGCGTCTCGAAACCGTCGCGAGGGAGGCAGACCAGATGACCATCGACGAGATCACCGCACCCGTCGATCCGGACGCCGTCGAGCACCGACCGGCTCGCCGGGTCCAGATGCGGGTGCGCAAACGCAACGGCGACACCGAACCGGTCGACGTCAACAAAATCGTTCGGGCCGTCGAACGGTGGGCCGATGACTTGACGGACGTCGACCCCCTGCGGGTGGCGACCAAGACCATCAGCGGCTTGTACGACGGCGCGACCACCGCGGAGTTGGACCGACTCTCCATCCAGACCGCGGCCGAACTGATCGCTGAAGAGCCGCAATACTCGAAACTCGCCGCGCGACTGCTGGCGGCGTACATCGAAAAAGAAGTCCACAACCAGGGAGTGGCGTCCTTCAGCCAGTCGATCGCCCTCGGACACGCCGAAGGACTCATCGCCGACGAAGTCGCCCGCTTCGTCAAAGACAACGCCCGCAAGCTGGATTTCGCCATCGACCCTAAGGCCGATCACCGCTTCGAGTACTTCGGACTGCGCACGGTCTACGACCGCTACCTGCTGCGGCATCCGACCAGTCGGCTCGTCATAGAAACGCCGCAGTACTTCCTCATGCGGGTCGCCTGCGGGCTCGCCGAAACCCCCGCGGAGGCGATCGGCTTCTACCGGCTCATGTCGGAGTTGGCTTACCTGCCGAGTAGTGCAACGCTCTTCAACTCCGGAACGCGCCACCCTCAAATGTCGTCGTGCTATCTCGTGGATTCCCCGCGCGACGAACTCGATTCCATCTACACCCGCTACCACCAGGTCGCCCGCCTGTCGAAATTCGCCGGCGGCATCGGGATCGGTTTTTCCCGCGTGCGTTCCCGCGGCGCCCTCATTCGCGGCACCAACGGGTATTCCAACGGGATCGTGCCGTTCCTCAAGACGCTCGACGCATCGGTGGCGGCCGTGAACCAAGGCGGACGCCGTAAGGGTGCCGCCTGCGTGTATCTGGAACCATGGCACCCCGACATCGAAGAGTTCCTCGAATTACGGGACAACACCGGCGAGGAGTCACGCCGTACCTACAACCTCAACCTGGCCAACTGGATCCCCGACGAGTTCATGCGGCGCGTCGAAGCCGACGAAATGTGGTCCCTCATCGATCCGGATCAGGCACCGGAGTTGGTCGACCTGTGGGGTGCGGAGTTCGACGCCGCATACCGGAGGGCGGAAGCCGAAGGCCGCTACGTCCGGCAGGTGCGGGCTCGCGACCTGTACGCGAAGATGATGCGCACCTTGGCCGAGACCGGTAACGGCTGGATGACTTTCAAGGACGCGTGCAACGCGAAATGCAACCAGACCGGCCGCCCGGGCAACATCGTCCACCTGTCCAACCTGTGCACGGAAATCGTCGAGGTGAACAACGACGGAGAGATAGCGGTCTGCAATCTCGGTTCCATCAATCTCGCCCGCCACGTCACCGACGGCACGGTTGACTGGGAGAAGTTGCGGATCACGGTACGAACGGCGGTTCCGCTGCTGGACCGGGTCGTCGACATCAATTTCTACCCGACGCCGGAAGCGGCCCGTTCCAACGAGAAGTGGCGGCCCATCGGGCTCGGCGTGATGGGCCTGCAGGACCTGTTCTTCGCATTGCGGCTGCCGTTCGATTCCGCCGAGGCCAAGGACGTGTCGACGCGGATCGCGGAGGAGATCTACCTGACGGCGTTGGAGGTGTCGGTGGACCTCGCCGAGCGGCACGGGCCGCATCCGGCGTTCCCGGAAACTCGGGCGGCCCGTGGTGTGCTGCAGCCGGATCTGTGGGGGGTCAGCCCCTCGCAGGGTGACCGATACGCTGCTCTCAAAGAAAGAATCGCGCGGCACGGATTGCGCAACTCGCTGCTCATCGCGATCGCGCCGACGGCTACGATCGCGTCGATTGCGGGCTGCTACGAGAGCATCGAGCCCATGGTCTCCAACCTCTTCAAGAGGGAGACCCTGTCGGGGGAGTTCCTCCAGGTCAATACCGCCCTCGTCGACGAATTGAAACGCCGGGGCCTTTGGACCAAAGAGGTGCGCGAGGCCATCAAGCGGGCCGACGGCTCGGTACAACAGATCGGGGCGCTTCCCGAGGAGGTACGCCGCCTGTTCCGCACCGCATGGGAACTTCCGCAGCGGGCGCTCATCGACCTCGCCGCGGCCCGCGGACCGTACGTGGACCAATCCCAGTCCCTCAACCTGTTCATGGCCGCACCTACGATTTCCAAGCTGTCGTCGATGTACGCCTATGCTTGGAAATCCGGCCTCAAGACCACCTACTACCTGCGGTCGCGTCCCGCGACCCGTATCCAACAGGCCACGGTGACCGTGACGTCGTCGGCAGACGTACGCTCGGTCGCCGTCCAGGCGGCTCCTTCAGCGGCGCCGTCGAGTCGTAGCTGCTCCCTGGAAAACCCCGAGACTTGTGAGGTGTGCCAATGACCACGGAAATCAACGCGACCCTGCGGGCCAACGTAGCCGATCACGAGCGGCATGCGCTCCTCGACCCCGGGATGGATCTCACCCTCCGTCCCATGCGCTACCCGCATTTCTTCGAACGCTTCAAGGCGGCGATCAAGAACACCTGGACGGTCGAAGAGGTGGATCTGCATTCCGATCTCGCTGACCTACGTCGGCTGTCCGCGGCCGAGCACCACCTGGTGAAGCGCCTCGTCGCCTTCTTCGCGACCGGCGATACGATCGTCGCCAACAATTTGGTGCTCAACCTCTACCAACACATCAATTCGCCCGAAGCGCGCCTGTACCTCTCGCGTCAGTTGTTCGAGGAGGCGGTTCACGTCCAGTTCTATCTCGCCCTCCTCGACACCTACATCACCGATGAGAAGGAGCGGGCGGAAGCGTTCGCGGCGATCGAAAACATTCCCTCGATCAAGCGGAAGGCTGATTTCTGCTTCCGGTGGATCGACTCGATATTCGAACTGCGGGAGCTGCGCACGGCGGCCGACCGACGGTCGTTCCTCCTCAACCTGATCTGCTTCGCAGCCTGCATCGAAGGACTGTTCTTCTACGGCGCCTTCGCCTACGTCTACTTCCTCCGGTCCCGGGGCTTGCTCAATGGGCTGGCCTCGGGCACCAACTGGGTGTTCCGCGACGAGTCGATGCACATGGCTTTCGCCTTCGACGTCATCGAGACCGTCCGAAGCGAGGAACCGGAGCTATTCGACGAGGAAATGGGCCGACAGGTCCGGGAGATGCTCGCCGAAGCGGTCGACTGCGAGACCCAGTTCGCCGAGGACCTGCTCGGCAACGGGGTGCCCGGAATGTCGCTTCAGGACATGCGGCGTTATCTCGAACACGTCGCCGATCGCCGTCTCGTGCAGCTCGGCTTGGAACCAATGTACGGGTCGGCCAACCCCTTCACTTTCATGGAATTGCAGGACGTGCAGGAGCTTTCGAATTTCTTCGAACGGCGTGTCTCCGCGTACCAGATCGGCGTAACCGGCGACGTCCGACTGGACGAGGAGTTCTGAGCAATTCACGGGACTGGGGGCGCGGCCGTCTCGACTACCGGTCGAGCGGAGCACCCACGAGGCCGAGAGACAGGTAGGGCCGACCACCGGGCGGACTTGACCCGGCCGCCCGGTGGTCCCTACTATCCGGCTCAGCGATGATCGGCGGGGGCGGTAGCGGAAGGAGCGGCTGCGCCATCGCGTAAGACATACCAGAGCGGGCGGAGGATGCCATGGCCATAGGGCCTCACAGGCAGACGATCTTGTCAATCGTGATGTATTGCCTGAGTACTGCGATCGCAGTCGTAGGCGTCGTACTTGGGTCACACGATCGAAAGCTGGCGGGCATACTCATGCTCACCCTCATGGTGCCGTTCGTCCTCACTATGATCTACCTAGGTTTTGCGCGCGAAGACTTCTTCAGGGGCGAAGAGTGGGCCGTAGTGGCCCCTTACCGTCGATGGATTCTTGCGGGTGTCGGTGCTTTCGTTTTACTGGGATCCGTTACATCACTGATCTCCAGTAGGGGCATCGAACGCCTCCTGCCGGTGTTGACGGCGCCGCTGAATTTCGCGCTCTGGGTCATCGTCGTGACGTGGAGTACCCGCGCCTGGTTGCGTCGCTGGCAGCGCCGGCACGCGGGATTGGAGCTCCATCAGCCCCAATAGGGATGCGGGCGAGGCGTCATTGTCCGTGAGCTGCCTTTCACTGCCCTCCGGGAGTGCAGCGCGAGAAGATGGGACGTGTGCGACTACGAGGTGCATATCCTGCGTCCCGGATGGGCGGTGTCCGATCGAGGCGGGACGGACGCCGCGTGCACCCTCACCCTGGTAAAGGGACCGAAAGCGATACTGGTCGACGTCGGGGCCCCGTGGGAAACCGAACTTCTCCGTGAGGGTCTCCGCGCACACGACCTAGCCCCACGAGACATCGACGTCGTGGTCTGTACCCACGGGCACTCAGACCACGTGGGTAACCTCCACCTTTTCCCCGACGCTCTCCTCGTCGTCGGCTACGACATCTGCTGGGGGCGCAGGTACCTTTCTCATCCGATCTGGCAGGAGGATTTCGTCATCGACGACGCGGTACGCGTCGTCGCCACACCCGGTCACAGCGGCGAGGACGTGAGCGTCATCGTCCGGAGCGGCGGAATCCGGTACGGCATCTGTGGTGACCTGTTCGAATCCGCCTCTGACCTGGAAGACGATCTGCTGAGGAGGCGGTACAGCCGATACCCCGACCTCCAAGCGCGGAGCCGAGGACGGCTCCTCGTGGAGGTCGACGTCGTCATCCCCGGCCATGGCGACATGTTCCGCGTGAACCGCTAACCGTCATCGGGCGTGGGCAACCCGAGCCCGCTCGGCTGCGTCTACCCCGGCACAGGCCGAGCAGGTATCCCGGCGCAGGCCGAGCAGGCGAGAGGATCGAGGGATGGACGATGGGGCGGCTTCGGAGTTCCGCGGCTACGTAGCCGCACGCAGTGCGGCATTGCTCCGGACGGCGTATCTGCTGACGGGAAATCATGCCGACGCCGAGGATCTCCTGCAGACCGCGCTCGCCAAGACGTACCTGGCGTGGAGAACGATCCGCGACCCGGGAGCGGTCGACGCGTACGTGCACCGAGTTCTGGTCAATACCCGCACGTCGTGGTGGCGGCGTCGTCGCCACCTCACGGAGATCGCTACCGACGAGGTGCCAGAGCGACCCCGAGAAACCGACCTCGGGGAGCACGTCGCCGTCCGCGACGCGCTATGGACGGCAGTCCTGGCCCTCCCTCGTAAACAGCGCGCCGTCATCGTGTTGCGATATTACGAGGATTTGTCGGAAGCCGAAACCGCGCGGATCCTCGGCATCAGCGTCGGCACCGTGAAATCGACCACTGCCAAAGCGCTCGCGAAACTACGGGAGGCCGTCGGCCTGCGCGACGACAGCGCACCGGCCGAAATCAACGGAGGAGCACACCGATGAGCGGGATCGAAGACGAACTCCGCACCACTTTGCGGACGCAAGCGAATCGCGCACAGCTCCCGCTGGATCTCGTTCCTCGGGTGGAAAGCCGTGCCCGCAGCATGCGGCGGCGGCGTAACGCAGCGGCCGGTGGAGTCGCGACCCTCGCGGTCGTCGGCCTCGTGGTCGGTGTGTCGACGCTGCTCGGCGGCCATTCGCCCGAGCACACGCCGCCCTTGGCATCGTCATCGGCTCCCCCGACACTGGCCGCCTCGCCATCCCCCTCGCCGACCGGGACGGCGAAAGCAGCGCTCTCGGCGTACGTCCTCGATCCCGCCGATCCGTGGCCGTATCGAGGCGATCCTCGGGTGAGCGAGGCAGGAACTCTCGCCCCATTCCAGAGGGCGTGGGAGTCACGGCATCCGGGCAGCAAGCTTCACCCGTTGTGGGGGGAAATCTACGAACCCTCACAGCTCCCCGAGCTGGTCGCCTTCGCGCAAACCTCCGATGGTCCGCGGTGGGCATTCCTCAGCGGATCGGCAAATGGAGTACGCATCGTCGTAGACCAGCCGCTGAAGCCGCACACCACAGCCCTGTTGGCCACCGTGCCAGGCGATGAAGTAGCGCGCCTCATCGTGGTCGCAGCCCCCGAAGCGAAGACGATTCGCTACGCTGCGGACGGCCGAAATTACACGGACATGTACGCGCTCGCCCCCGGCGTTGCCGTCCACCCCCGAGAAGGCACCCCCGGGACCGACCGCGTCCAAGTAATCGGGGCCGAGGGAGAGCAGATTTTCGAAGATCTTGTACCGTGAACTCGCACTGAGAAGGCGGTACACGCTGAAGAGGACGTCTCTGCGCACTCGTCTCGACACGAATTGCCGCTGCAGCATGAAGACGATGAGGCAGAGTCTAGGTGGTGGACCTCACTCGAAAAAGATCACCATCTTCTCCAGCAGGGCACGTTTGAGCAAAGACCGCGGACTGGGAGGAGCCCTTGCGAATCACCCCGGAATCTCACCCACAGGAAGGAAGTCACCCTGCTCGCCATCGCGCAGGCTGACGTGCTCCAGGCGCCACTGATCAACCCTACGCAAATCAGCAAGCGTCAGTTCTAAGTCTGCTACAGCTTCGCAAGCGTCGAGCGCGATTTCCATGGCAACGTCGGGCTCGCCATACGCATTGTCGAAGAGATCGCGCAGCCGTACAGCGACACGCTCCGCCGCCTCACGCGCCTCTATGCCACCCTCAGTGGCGTCGTAAACAACCGACACTGAAAGCGCATAGGGCTCCCCATCGGGCGCTTCAACGTGTCGCTGCTCGCCCAAGTCGAAGAACAGCCCGACCAGGTACTTTGCGTCGGGCTCCAGAATCTTAGCGATGTGCTGCTCGACGGTGCGCCTGCCAGAACGCTTACGCAGCCGCTGCTCGAAGGCGTTGGGGAAGGATGGTCGACCGTAGCGTGCAGCAAGCCATTGCTTCAGCACACGCTTTCCCTCAGCCGGCAACACGAGACTGTTATCTTTGACCGCGTGCTGGTCAAAGGCAGCCTTGGGCACACTGCGACGATCACAATGCCGAAGCTCAAGAATCAAGGGAACCCCGTTGGGGTTCTCGTACGCGAGGTGAAGCCGCCTCGGGTTCTTGGCGTAGGAGAGCTGCGGGTCCGGCTTGGGATCTTTGATGACCAACTCGGCGATGATGACCTCAACGCTGAGTTCGCTCGGGTGTAACAAGTCGCAGTCATGGGTGATGACGACGACGCGATGCCCATCATCAGCTTCAGCAACCAGGCCCAATGCAATGGCGGCATCCTGCATTAGAAGATCACCTTGTCGCCAACCCGTATCACGCGGCAGCGCCCATCGCCCCCGATCTATCACTCAAGCGCCCCGGGAATAGAGACCTCGGTGCGCCAATCTTCCGAAGGCCTCGCTTTCGACTTCGCCACGCCTGAGCGAACATAAGCCGCATGCATTACTTGGGCTTCAGCGATCAGCGCTTTGACGTGCGACTGCGAAAGCTGACCAGCAGCAACGAGGTCCATCAAGGACCGACCTTCGAACACTCTCATCTTTAGCAACGCAGGCGCTCGCGCAATTCCATTCTCTCGCAAGGCGTCAGCCACATGACTGAGGACGCGAATCCGATCAAACTTTTCGCGCTCAGGCATGGCTTGGCGACCGATCCACTTATAGATCGCCTGCCGAGATACGCCGAACACAACGGCCAGATCCGCGATGGTCGGGTTCAACACTTGGCGGATATTGGCAAGGTGGTCAGACGCAGACCGCAAATCCAGGCGTTTTTCGGCCGCCCACACATCCACACGAAAGGACACGCGCGCTTCCAACATCCGGCACCAGGCCGCAACACGAGAGAGATCGAAGACACTGCCAGTGCCTTCGATCACAAAGGCTGGGTCAATCAACGCGGAAGCTGAGGGAGAGGCAGCCCACATCGATGTGGAGGACGGCGTCAGGCGCCGGGGAGAGAGGGTTGTTGCGCACATCGCGTTCGCCTTGTCCGGCTCAGGACCATGCGCTGTGCGCATGATCAGTTGTCATCGCTCGGAAAACAGATTTGATGGTTGCATGCAGCGAGAGTAGTTGTTCACGTAACGTGTCTATGTCGATCGGCATACGGTCTTCGACGAAGTGGTCCGTATCGATGACCGCATGTGCTCGATCCTCCTTCACATCGAACTTCGGATTGGTCTTCAAGCCGCTGGGCTGAATGTCTGGCGGAAACCCCAAGGGTGAGGTCATCCTAAGCACCCTTGCCACGAGTGTCCCCGTCGCTGAGGCAGTTTTGGTCTTAAAGACCGATTCCGTCAGTCTGTAAACTGGCTTTGGATCGAATTCAAACCCATGCAACCCGCCAACGAGATAGTCCTCCACGCTTTCGTCGGCGCTAGGCAACACGGCATCCAGGTAGCGAAGGCCCAACCGACTGACGTGCTCAAGGGTGACCGCCTCGTGGACGGCGGCCAAACCGCGCAGCAACTCCGGAATGAACTTGTTATGTGTGTCGTAGTGGGTTGTGTGGTAGGTGATGGCCGATGGCGCCAAGATGAACCCCGAAGTACGGTCGCTGCGGGTAATGAGCCATTGACGGACGTGGGTGACCTGCGGCTCCACGGATTGTGCTCGCCCCGGCCCCGGCACAACCAGCTGCGTGATCTGCTGCAGCTCAAACAGTGGATATCCCTCGCGTCGCAGGCGATCCTGGATCTGGTCCACGTAGTTGGACATTGCCGCGACAGGGTTGAAGTGCGCCTGCGCAAGGGCGTAGTACACCGGCGCGTTGGACATCCTCTCGCTCACTGGGAGGCTCCGATCATTGCGCGTTAACAGATCAGTTGTCAGTTTACAGCTTGGTTGACACGCTTTCCAGAGGGTTCAGCTTGGTCGGCAGGTAGGGTTTCACCGACTTGGCAAGGTCGCGCAATATCGCAAACACCGCATACATGACAAGTCGGGCTGCCGATCGATCTGCCACCACGCTTCGCCAAGCGCGCCAAGCTCGATCTCGCGCAGGCTTAGATCGCCCAGCGGCTCGGTCGTTGGCCACCCCCTGACAGGACGGAAGCGCCAGCCAGAGCGCACTGCGGCCGAAGCCAATTGCCGCGCTCACAGCGGAAACCGGCGTCGAGGCAGCGCCCGCCGAATAGCTCACCTAACGCCAATGTGCCGCGGCGCCAGCGGGGGCGCGGCGACCCGGTGGCGACCGCCAAGCCCGCTGGGCGATGATCAGCTGTCGCGAGCCGTTTGGGTGGCCGATCGACAACCATGGTCGCCCGACGGCATCCCGGGACATCGGCGAACATCTAACCCGCGCCGTGCGCGCCGCTCTCTAGCCAGGAGCATCACGTTGAAGGGCGCAGCGCGCACAGAACGGCCTGGACCCTGTGTGGTATCGTGGATTTTTTCTGTAGTGCCGCTGACTCCCAAACGACAAGGCCCAGCCGAGGACGGTCGGGCGCGTCACATGTCCGTGAAATGTAGTGGACCTGACGGGAAGCTATTCGAACCACCTGAGCAAGCTAAAGGGCCTTCTGCGGCAGCCTTAGGGGCCTAGACGTGAACGACCTGGCAAGGACCTCAAGCTTCGCTGCAAGGTCCGCCCCCTCGCGCAGTTGCGTGCAACCACCTGCCTACTGACGCGAGTAACGGCGGTAGCGCGCCTGAAGCCTCGCTGCGACGGCCGGGTCCATGCCCGCGGGAGGGGCTGCAGTACCGCCAGACGCAATCAGGGCCTTAGCGTACTCGCGGCGCTCTGGCACCACCAAGCGCTCGACCCACGCGGCAAGCTTCTCGTTTGGCGCGAGCTGCTTGCCATCCCGCTTGCTCGGCTGGCCGTCGACCGGCTTCCTGGCCGTCTTGAGAACCTCGACGAGCTGGTCAGATCCATACAACGAAGAGAATTCAACCGCGCGTCGAAGTGCGCCCTGCCAGCTGCCCAAACGGTGGCGAATAGTTGAGACGCTTGGCAAGATCCCTTCCATCTCTGCGGCGTAAGCGATGTACTAGTTGGCGCTGGCGAGGTGGCCTACTGCACGCTCCACCTCGAGAATGGCGTCAATGCAGTTCGCTTCGTCGAACAGATGTTGGCCAGCGATCGGCGAGCTGGGGTTTGATTGGAGACCTGCAGTCTCCAGGGCTGCATGCCACGAGCCGAAGCGGAGAACCGCAGTCTGGTGGGTTGGCCATGGTCGGCAGTCCAGAAACCTGCGGCCCCGCGCATACGCGGTGTACGCCGAGGTGGTAAGCACGCCTCCGAGTTCTTGACTCGCCGTCCGAAGACACCCAAGTACCGCTTCGTGGGTGTACTTGAGGTAGGCGGACGACGACCTATTCCGCGAGAGCCTCCTTCGACGCGCGTACTGAGGGTTGGCATCGTCGACGCCTTCGACGAGTTCCACAGGTAGTCGGAGCGCTGAGGCCACTTCGCGCGGCAGAAGGCCCTTCTCGAGCAACGCGCGAATGGCTTCGGCGTGCTCCTTCAATATCCTTCTGCGACGGGATTTCGCGGCCTTGACCTTCAGGGCAGACGCGTCATAGCCAGCCTGAACCAGGATTTGATGGACTCGTTCCCGGGTGAGTCCGAACTGCTCCCCGATCGCCTGAAGCGTCGCCCCGCTTGAGCGGAGTTGCACCATCCGGGTTACTCGTTGGTCGCGGGAGAGCCCCTCCGGATGCCTCCTTCGCCAACTGCTACCCATAAACGAATGAGTCGACCAGGGGTCGGCGCAGCTTGTAGTCGAGGGCCTGGTACTCGGTCAGAGCAAGTCTCGAGAGGGCGTCCTGCTCCTGACGCTCTTCGTACGCCAACTCGTCGAACAGGACCTCGGCCCGTCGCTCGGCGGCAGTCCGAAGCGCGGCCTCCCGGACACTCTCGACCACGAGCATCCGGTATGGAAGGTAGTCAAACGGGTCCTGGATCTTGTCCTTAGAGGCGCGCTTGGCGACATCAACGAACTCGGGGCGACCCACGTAGACCTTTACGCGACCGGTCTGCGGGTCATAGAGGGCGGCGCCAGACTCCCAGTCCTCGTCTACGGGCACGATGTCTCGGATGAACCCGGTAGCGCGTGGAAAACGCACGTACACAGGCAGCATCACGAAGTAGCCCCCTGCGCGGACAGTGACCTCTTCCCGGCCCTCGGCTTCGTCGGCCTGTATCGTCAAGAGGAGCTCCCCGATTCCGTGCGTCGGTGGCTCGGGAACTTCAAAGGCTGACAGACGAACTCCCCGAAGGACTCCGCTACGGTCGGCTTCGAGTTCTACGGTTGTCCCGACGGGAATCTTCGCCGTGTCGAACCACACTTTGATTGTCCGCGTCTTGCCTGCCCCGACGAATATGCGGTTGTAGGCAAAGGCGATCCCATCCTCCACGGGCGGGATTGGCATCTCCGTCGGCGGCTCCGGCGGAATCGGTTCCTCCCCTTTCGGCTCGGCCTCCTTCGTTGGCCGACCCTCAGGCGCCTCGATATCCCCGAAGTCTTCGAGCTTGACCGCCTCGTTGATGAGGCGTGCAAGGTCGAGCAGATGACGACCCATGTCCGTACTGAGCTTCTTCTTTCTTTCCTTCGCTTCCAGCGCTGCGAGGACGGAACCAAGCTCCGCATCCAAGAACTGGTAGATCGCCTCGACAAGAGGGTGGTCTGGGTTGAGGCCGCTCCGATCTGCCTCATAGATGAGCTGTGCCTCCTCGTCCGCCTGCTCGTCAGCCTCTCGCTGTGCCTGCTCAATCCCATCGATCCGGAGCTCCCCGAAGAGTTGCCGATGCGCCGGGTAGGTCTGGAGCTTCGTACCGAGGGACACCTCATACGCCGCGCGCTCACCTCGAATCAGGATCCCGAAGCGCCGCGTCTGCCGGCTCAGGCCGCCCCCTTTGATTGGCTCCTTGGCGGCTCTCGCCCAGATTGAGCCCACGAAGTCAGCGATCTCGACCTTCTTCTCAGCGATGAGTTCTTCTCCCTTCGGGGAGGAGAAGCGGACTCGCCGGGGTAGTGCATCGCCGAACTCGAATACGACGTCTCGATTTGGATCCATCAGGACGGGGCGCACCTGGACCGAGTTCTCGATCTGCTCCATCAACTTCGGGAAGGTGAACTGGTGAGGCTTCGTCGCAGCGAGCGGACGAAGCGGGATCGCTACCCTCGTCCCCGTTCGCGACGTGATCCCGATCTCCTTCCGCAGCGCATCTGTCACAGGGGTATCGCTCTTCACGATTGCCATGCCATCGGTGGGATGGAAGATCGCTTTCGTGTAGACGGCGACGCCATCCTTGAGGGCGACGGTCTCGACCGTGCTGACGCCCATGGCGTTGAAGGCCTCGCGGATTCCACGGTGGAAGAATGCGCGCTTCGCTCCTGGCTCCGTTTCGGCGCCGACCCGTTTCAGCCGCTTACGCACCTCCTCGGTGACGAGCCCATCCCCGTCGTCCGTAACGGTGAGCTCCATCAACCCGGGGTCATAGCGGATGTGGATTCGTCCTGCGTCTGGCTCTCTGTCCCGGATTGCCCTACGGGTGATCGCCTCGTCGGCGTTCGAGACCGCCTCGGCAATCACGTGGCCGAAGCTCGTGATGTTGTTCTTCGGTGTGTGGATGTAGTAACGGGGGTCGAATTCGTAGCTTTCGTACTCAAGGACGGTAGAGCTCATCGCCTGTTCTCCTTCCCACTCGATCTTGAGCTAAGGACGGCCGCAATCGCCTCCTCCTCCGATACAAATGGCAGTACCTCGGGGTTACGCAGCTCAGCGACTTTCAGCAGGTACTCCACGACCTCTCCCTTATCGATCCGCCGTAGCTCCTTCGTGCGCGCATCAAGGGCGCTCGCGATCCTGCGTGCATCCGTGGTGGGGGGAAGCCGGAGTGCGCGAAAGAGCTCGTCGCCCTTGGTCGCGGCAACCGAGCCCGTCTCTAGGTAGGTCAGATAGGCAGGCGAATTCTCGATACGCTGAGCGAGACGGAAGGCGCCCGTCTTGTAGCTTTCGGACGCGTCGACCTGCACGGCAAGCTTGGCTGGCCGCTGCTCGAGCTCCTGCCGGTCGGTCTCGGTCAAGGTGAGACGTTCCGAGAGCAGTCCGCACTCGCGTGCCCCCGTCATCGCAGCCTTGACGGCCTCGACATCGGGAAATTCTGGGCGGTGGCGGTAGGCACAAAGACCGCCGGAAACCTGTGGAACGCGGTTTCGACAAGCGCACCCCCATCCGTTACGCGGCCTTCATCCTCGCGGGCAGCGATACAGATGGTGACGAGGATGGCCGGCTCAGTGCCCCGGTAGGTCTCGGGCGCTGGCGCGAGACGGCGAACGAGCTCCACGTCCTCGTTAGTAACCCCCGCCTTGTCCAGCCCTCCGTCGTTGATTCGCGCTTTGACGACTCCGGACCGGCCGGCCTCCAAAGCGGCCCGCCGTACCCCCTTCTTCGACTTGGCGCGCGCCTGCTTCCCGACGCGGGTGATGACGCCGTCGGCATCGAGGCGCCGGAGTGACGCCGTGAAAGTGTCGGGGTTCGGGAGCGCTGTATCGGCCCAGCGCATGGCGTTTGGGAAAGCATGCTAGCTCGCCAGAAACAAGTCCCGTTCGTTCACCTCGCGCTGCTCACCGCCGAGAGCGGCAAGCATGGCGAGCACGAGTTGATCCTTCGATAGCGTGTCGATCGAGGGACTCATCGCTTCTGCTCCGCCATATCGCCAGGAAGACCGAGCTCAGCGGCACGAGCAGTGAGGTGGTATTCGACCTCAAGACCGCGCCGAGTCCGGCCCAGAAGGCCAAGATCGGAGAGGCGCCCCAAGGCGCCAGCACGCATCGTCGAGATGAACTTCTTCCAGGCCGGGTATTGGTATGCGAGATCGTCGTCGAGCTCAGTGCGCGAGCGGCCGGTGGCCACTAAGCTCGCCACTGCGACGAGAAAACTGGTACTCGCCGCTCCGGTAGCGGCGGAGATGGTCGAGGAAGAACTTCGCCTCCTCCACGCTGAAAGTGCTGTCTGCTCCTTCCTCGTGGTCGAAAACGGGGTTCTCGAAGCCCGCCCACTCAGCACCGCTCTTTGTCAGGGAGACATGCGCGGCTTGACTCACTCCGTCGAACCTGACGAAACCGAGAAAGGCCGCTCCACCTTCGGGCAGCCCCCCTTTTCTCGGCACGCCGAGGAACTGGTTGACGTACCGATGGGCGCTTGCCGGATCGTCCGTAGGGAAGGCAGTAGCCCAGCGCATCCCGTGCACACGCCGAGACTCGTCGTCCGAGCGGCGGAGCGCCTCGCGCAGCTCGACCGCCACTCTAGTCGCCTCCTCGTGCCATTGGGCCGCCGGAACAGTGTGGTCGCGCCCACTGACGAGGTGGGCCAGGACGCGCACCCCCGCCGCTATTGGAAGGACGCGGTTCGTCTGACCCCAGAGAGCACGAGTTGGCTCATTGAAGGGCTCCGATGCTGGAAACACGTCTGGCAGCTCAACCCTCCGAACCATCGCCCGCCAGGTCCCGGTCTCCTGAATCCCCCCGCCTCTCGCATGCGCGGGGCGATCACTCGCCGATGGCCTGCGGGCGCTCGTAGACCCCCGGCACGACGCGCTGCAGCGCCTGCACCGCGACCATCGGTACCCCGCCCTGCGGGCGCATGTCCTGCCTCCCGCTGGGCGGACTCCTCGAGGGCCAGTTGGTTCCACGCAGCCACCTCGAGGAAATGCTGGGGGCTCCTATAATTCCCTAGAACCACAGCCTGGGTGATGGCCTCATAAGGCTTCGCTTCTATACTGATCGCCAGAATTGCAATAGTATCTTTCCCCAGGATGACGTCAACACCTATCTCCTTGCTGCCACTGGACGGGGCACGAAGTCTGTGTCACTGGGGGCGCTAGAGTCCGAACGTACGTTCGCGACCCGACGCCTCCCCCTCAGGAGGTAGAATCACATGCGTGTAAGCTACCCGGCTCAGGAGGTGCTCCCCCTGCTTGCTGCCGCCGAGGCACGGGAAGACCTGGTTCCTCGCGACCTTGCGGAGGTCGTTTCGCTCGCCGTGGCCCTCGGGGCGATCGATGTAGGCGGCCCTCTTTCCTCGGAGGAGCGGCGACTCATCCGTCTGGCCTCGCATCCGCCCACGTCCTTCGAAGCGGTTCGGGAGTCGATCCTTCAGGGTCTCGACCCGCTTGGTGACGCCATCTGCGCCTTGAGGTCCAGAGCGGAGCGCCGTGACCTCGGTGCTTTCTACACCCCGCCAACCGTCGTGAAGAACATGGTCACTTGGGCCCTAAAGCGCGAACCGCTGCGTTTTGTGGACCCCGGATGCGGAAGCGGTCGGTTCGCAGCCGAAGCCATCCGGCAGAACCCCGACCTTGAGATCGTAGCGGTCGACGTGGATCCCCTTGCCACGCTCGCCTGTCGAGCCGTCCTCGCTACTCTCGGCGCCAAGCGGACCCTGGTGATCAACCGCGACTACACGAGCATGTCCTTCCCCGCCTCGGCTGGAACGACCGCATTCGTGGGCAACCCTCCGTACGTGCGACACCATCGGTTGACGGCTGCGCAGAAGGCCAAGGCCAAACGGGCGGCCGCCGAGCTTGGCATCGACCTCTCAGGTCTTGCTGGTCTGCATGTCCACTTCTTCCTCGCGACTCTGCGCCATGCGCGCCCCGGAGACGTGGGCTGCTTCATCACTAGCTCTGAGTGGTTGGATGTCTCCTACGGCGCTGCCCTCCGGATCGCCCTCCTCGACGGGATGGGTGGAGTAGGGCTCCACCTGCTCGCCCCGGAGGTCGCGGCGTTCGACGACGCCATGACGACAGCGGTCATCACCTGCTTCGAGGTGGGCAAGACTTCGACAGGCATCCGCATGCGCTCCGCCGCCACTATCTCGGCACTCGGCGACCTCGATAGTGGAGGGAGAATCGTTCCCCTCTCTCGCCTGCGGGAGGCCCGGCGTTGGACCCCGCTCTTCAGGGCGGGAGACCGGCAGGGACGTGCGGGCCATGTACGGCTCGGGGAGATCGTTCGTGTTAGCCGGGGTGCGGTCACAGGAGCGAACCGGTTCTTCGTCATGTCCGAGAAGGACGCGCGGAGGCTCGGCCTCGAGAAGTACGTCGTGCCGGCCCTGACAAGTGCTCAGGAGGTACTGAGCGCGGAAGGTATCGTCCGCGCTGACGCGTCAAGGCGAGTGTTCCTCGATCCTCCTGCAACGGTGGAGCTTGAATCCCCGGAACATGAGGCGCTGCGCCGCTACCTCGCAGCGGGTGATCAGGAAGGCGTTCCGAAGTCTTACATATGCAGCCACCGGCACCCATGGTGGCGTGTCGGCGCGAAGTACCCTCCCATCGTGGCGACCTATATGGCCCGGCAGCCGCCGGCCTTCGCCCTCAACCCCGATGGGCTGGCCATCCTCAACGTCCTGCACGGGCTCTTCCCAAAGGTCCCTCTAGACCAAGATCAGCTGCTTGGCCTGGTCCGGTACCTCAACGACCACAGAGAGGAGCTCCGAGGCCGCGGTCGGACGTACCAGGGGGGGCTGGAGAAGTTCGAGCCGCGTGAGATGGAGGCCATCGAGGTCCCGGCTCCGTCGGAGCTTGGCCGATACGCCAACCACTGATGAGCCGACGCCGACCGCTCCAACCGCCGAAGTGGACGGAAGAGCAGCTTGAGACCGGTCGCCAAGAAGCTCTGGCGGCGTTCATCCGGGAGCGGGGTCAGGAAGGGACCCGGGCCTACCGAGAAGCCTTCGACGAGATCGAGCCTGTCGTGAGCCGGCTGTTTGAGGCCACGAGCGACCTGCGGAACTTCCGGGGAGAGGTCCTCCGCGAGGATCCCAAGCTCCTGCCCGCGGCACGCTACCTGGCCGGCCCGCCCATCAGCGCCGACGACCTCGAAACGTTGGTTGGAGGGCGCCTGGGCCGACGGGTACCGGACCCGGAGGCGGCCAAGCGGGTGGCAGACGTTCTCAGGTCCGCCTGGGATCCGATCCGCTTCCCGTGGCTTGGGCAGAACCGAGGCCCGCGGGCCAGCGAGCGAGCGGCGGCGATCCGGTGGACCGCCGGCATCTGGGCCATCGAGCGGCTTCGCACCCTTCGCAGGACGGAGTCCAGCCGGAGGCAGGAGGCGGCTGTGGCAGAGGCCCTACACCGGGCCGGATACAAGCACGAGCCGAGGCTCCGCGTGATGGACACGCTTGACGCTCTACCGCGAGGCAGCTTCGCACGTGAGGTCAGCCTGGCCGGATCGAAGTGCGACATCCCGGTGCGGCTGTATGATGGTCGCCTTCTTGCACTGGAGTGCAAGGTTTCGAACAGTGCGTTGAACAGTGTCAAACGCCTGATCCGGGAGACTGGCGGGAAGGCTCGAGCGTGGCGGAACGACTTCGGGCTCCAGGTGATCACTGGCGCCGTCCTCGCCGGGGTATACAAGCTCGTGAACCTGCTCGACGCTCAAGAGAACTACGGGATCGCTATCTTCTGGGAGCAAGACCTGCGCCCGCTGCAGGAGTTCGTGAAAGCAGCACAATAGCAGGGTTCTCCCCATCCCTTTCGAGATCTTCAATCGCCCAACGTCCACGCGACGGCCACCCAGCGGCCACGAAGGCTCAAGGCAACTTCCGCCGCAGATCCGCCCCAAGGTGTTCGGTCTCCGGGAAGCCGAGGTGGGAATTTCGACTTCCTTGTCCGATTTTGTGGCTCGGCGTGCCGAATGATAAGTAGGAGGTAAGGGTCGCGATCGGCCGCGGGTGCGCAGGGCTCAAGATCAGTCCCACGTCTGCGGCCCGTCGGGTTCATGGAGACGGGCGTGCTCGCGCGAGGCCGCGCACCGCGCGATGTGGGGAGCTCCCTGTGGCGAGCTCCCTGTGGCAAGCTGGGTGTCCGGTTTCCGCTCCTGAAAGAGCCTGAAGTGGCTGGTCAGACGACGTAGACGGCTTCCGACACCCCTACGGGTGAGGGGTGATGCGTTCGCTCCTCGCCCACCTAAGGTGAGCTCGTCGCTCAACCTCACCAACCTCTCGTCTCGATCCTTCCCCCCACGCCACGTATGAGGCCAACAGATCGGACCCGCTCGATGCCGTCGGTGTCTGGGGTTAGGCTGGAGGTCCGGCGCCACCGTGAGCCGCCGGAATCCGGCAGGCTTCGCGCGTTTGCGCGTGCGCTGGTCGAGCTGGCGCTTCAGTTGAGGAACGACGCCGAGAAGGAACGCCCAGGGACGCCGTGATCTACCTCCGGGTCTCCACCAGGGAGCAGGCCGCGAAGGACGAGACCGGCGAGGGGTACTCGATCCCCGCCCAGCGGGAGGGCTGTCTTCGCTACATCGCCGAGAGAGGCTGGAACGTGGGCGATGAGTTCGTCGACGCCGGCGAGTCAGCCCGGACCGCAGACCAACCTGCGCTCAAGGCCATGCTGCGCCGACTCGCCGAAGGCGACGTCGAGGCCGTGGTGGTCCACAAGATCGATCGCCTGGCCCGCTCCATCGAGGACCACGTGGCGATCAGGGCGACGCTCCGCCGTTCCGGGGTCCAGCTGGTCTCGGTGACCGAGAACATCGAGGAGACGGCGTCTGGGCGGCTCGTGGAGGGCATCCACGCGCTCATGGCGGAGTTCTACTCGGCCAACCTGTCGAGCGAGATCCGCAAGGGCATGGACCAGAAGGCCAAGATGGACGGGTGGCCCACCCGGGCCCCGATCGGCTACCGGAACGTCCGGGAGAAGGCAGTCGGCAAGGACATCGCCAAGGTCGTCCTCGACCCGGAGAGAGCGCTCTTGGTCCGGGAGGCGTTCCGGCTGCACGCTACCGGGGAGTATTCACTCCCCGAGCTGCAGGCCGCCTTGCACGCCAAGGGATTGACGTCGGCTTACAAGCCGGGTGCCCCGGTCGCCGTGTCGAAGCTCGCGGAGATGCTGGCCAACCCCTTCTACGTCGGCGTCGTGGCGTGGAATGGAGTGCGGTACCCCGGCCAGCACAAGCCGCTGATCTCCGAGAGCCTGTTCTCGCGGGTCCAGGACGTGCTCCGAGCCCACGACATCGCGGGCGTCCGGCAGCGCCGCCACGACCACTACCTGAAGGGCCTCCTGCACTGCGGGGAGTGCGGGAGGCGCCTCTCGCTCACCCTCGCCAAGGGCAAGTACCTGTACTTCTACTGCCTCGGTCAGCGGGGACCGTCGAAGACCGGATGCCGCGAGCCGTACGTCCTCGCCGGCGAGGCCGAGGCCGCGGTCGAGGATCTGTACTGCCGCGTGCAGCTCCCTGCGTCGTGGGTGCAGAAGCTCACCGAGGAGCTCGAAGCCGAGATCGTCGAGCGGCAGGCCGAGGCATCAGAGGGCCGCGTAGTGCTCACGAAGAAGCTCGCTCGGCTCGCCGACGAGCGGCAGAAGCTCCTGCGTGCCTTCTACGCGAACGCCATCCCGCTGGAGCTCCTCAAGGCCGAGCAGGATCGGATCAGCCGCGAGGAGCAGGCTGCTCGCTCAGAGCTCGAAGTCACGGAGCAGGATCTAGCCGGATGGCAGGATGTCCTCAACATGGCCATCCGACTCGCTGGCAACTGTCACGCCGCGTACCTCAAGGCACGACCCAACGTCCGCCGTCGGTTCAATGAGGCCGTTCTGGATGCCGGCTACGTGAAGGATCGGAAGATTGCCCGGGCGGCGTTTACGGAGGTGTTCGCACCTCTTTTCTCTCGCCCGAGTTCGAATAAGCCGCTGAAAGTGGAGGTGCCGGGAATCGAACCCGGGTCCTTCGACGTGGAGAGAGGGCTTCTCCGGGCGCAGCCTGCAAGCGTCCTACTCGGCTCAGGCGGTCTAGCAGGCGAGCCGCCTCGACGAGCCCAGCTGCTGTGAGCTTTCCCGATAGACCCCGCAGCCGGGTCTACCGGTCGAGCCTCCTACCGATGCCAGACTCCGGGCCGGAGGCGATCCCGGGCTGACAGACTTCGGTGATCCCTTACTTATGCAGCAAGGGCGAAGTCAGCGCGACTAGTGTTGGCGCTTGTTTTTTCGCAGCGAATGGTTAACGAGATCATCGCTGCCATCCTCGGCCCGCTTCCCCTGTCTTCACGGTCGAAGTCGAGACCTGTCACCCCCTATGGAGTTGTCGCCTGTCAAGTCTAACCGGCAGCCGCTGTCCTTGTTCCCGATCAAAGACGGCGGCCCACCGACGCCAGCAGCCGCCACAGCACGCAGGACGACGGCCGACCGTTCCTATTCGTCGTACCCTTTGGCCCGCCGGCCGAGGGCCCGCGCCATCTCCCGAGTCGCGTGCCGCTCGGCAAGCGCCTGCCGTTTGTCGTACGCCTTCTTGCCTCGGGCCAGGGCCAGCTCCACTTTCGCGCGGCCGTCACGGAAGTACAGCGACAAGGGCACCAACGTCAGCCCGCTCTCCCGGGTCTTCCCGATCAGGCGGAGGATTTCCCTTCGGTGGAGCAGCAGTTTGCGCGGTCGGCGGGGTTCGTGGTTCGTCCAACTCCCCTCGGTGTACTCGGGGATGTGCACGTTCTGCAGCCACACCTCGCCGTCCTTGATCAAGGCGAAGCCGTCGACCAGGGACGCCCGGCCGGCCCGCAGCGACTTGACTTCGGTGCCGGTCAGCACCAGACCGGCCTCGAAGACATCTTCGATGTGGTAGTCGTGGCGGGCTTTTTTGTTGCTCGCGATGAGCTTGCGCCCGCTCTCCCGCGCCATCAGCCTCACCCGTGCCCACCGGTGCCGGCGTTCGCCAGCAGCCCGGAGATCACTTCGATACCTTCCTGGAGGGCGACAGACGGAGACGCTGCCGGTGAGACCGGCACGTCGGGCTGCACCCCCACGCCGTCCAAAGACCGTCCACTCGGCGTCAGGTAGGACCCAACGGTCAACTCGATCGCCGAACCGTCCGCAAGCGAGATCGGCTCCTGCACCGAGCCTTTCCCGAAGGTCCGCGAGCCGACGATCACCGCGCGCTGTCGGTCCTGCAACGCCGCTGCCACGATCTCCGCTGCGCTGGCGGTGCCGCCGTCCACCAGGACGGCAAGCGGGGTCCCGGTGTCTCCGCCACCGCTCGCCCGCAGGGAGACGGGCGCGGCGTCCCGGCGCACGAAGGTCGCGACGATACCGCCGTCCAAGAACACGGACGCCGTCCGCACCCCCTCGTCGAGAAGACCTCCGGGATCACCGCGCAGGTCGAGAACGATTCCCCGCACGTGGTTCGCGCGGGCGGTCGCGTCGAGGGCGCGGACCCGATCGGCAACCCCGCGGCTGAAGGCGCTCACCTTGATCACCATGACGTTATCGGTGACCGAGGCGGTGACGTCCTGGGTAGCGACCGTGGTCCGCTCCATGGTGACCGTGCGCTGGACGCCGGCCCGCCGGTAGGTGAGGCTCACCGCGGTCCCGGCGTCCCCGCGCAAAGCGGAGACGATGTCGGCGATGGAGCGGCCGGCCACCGGGCGGCCGGCCACCGCGAGGACGATGTCACCCGGCTTTACCCCTGCGTGCTGTGCCGGAGAGCCGTCCTGCACGCTGATGACGCTGACGTCCCCGGATGCGTCTCGGCGAACCCATAAGCCGACGCCGGTGTATTGCCCGTTCATCACATTCTCGAAAGACGCGAAATCGCTCGGACTGTAATAACTGGACCATTTGTCGTCCAGAGCTTGCAGCATTCCTTGGACGGCGGCACGGTCGAGATCCGCCGCGCTCACCGGTTTCGCCGCCTTCTGGAGAATCGTCTGCTCGACCTGGTCGAGAAAACCCGAGCCGGAGGGGGAAGGCGTCGCCCTTGCGGCAGGACGTGCGTCGTCCGACGAACCAAGGACGCCGGTCAACACCCCCGCGCCGTAGGCCAGCACGAGCGCTACGACGGCAGCCCCATACCGCAAGAACTTCAGTTGCACCGATCGATTGTACGTCGCTGGCGGCATGATTCCTGCCTCCATGCGAGAAGATCGTGGCTACACCCGTTGCCGCACCATGTACATCTGCAGCGTGACGAACGACGCCACCCCCGCGATGACGACGCCGGCACCCGCGAGATAGGGCAGGGTGCCGAGAACGGCCGGCCACTCGATGAGTGACCCGAGGGGGGCGAGCACGGGGCGCAGCGCGCGGTCGATGAAGAAATACTTCGTGGCCGCCACGAAAGCGAATCCGAGCAGTGCTCCCCCTAGGCCGGCGAGCATGCCTTCGAGCAGGAAGGGCAACTGAATGTAGAGATTCGAAGCACCGACCAACCGCATGATCCCGGTTTCGCGACGCCGGCTCGCGGCGGAAACCTGCACCGCCACGCCTATCATGACGATCGCCGCGATGATGACGAAAATCGCCAAAGCGATGGCGAAATTCCGCGCGCTCGCGGCGATGTCGAAGAGTTTCTTGAGGAACGTGTGCTCGTCTTGCACCTGGTCCACACCGGGTTGGTTCGCAACGGCGTCGCGGACCACCGCGAACTTCGCCGGGTCAGAGAGCTTGACGGTGAACGACTCGGGGAGCGCGTCCGGTGGGGTGTTCTTGACGAGGTCGGGAAGGTCCTTGAATTCCTCCTTGAAGATTTCGTAAGCCTGCTGTTGGTCGATGAATTGGACGCTTTGCACGAGCGGCCGCAGGCTGTTGAGCGTCTGTTCGACCTGCTGTACCTGCTCGGGAGTCGCCGCCGTCGGGCAGTTCGGGTTCGTGCTGTGCTCCGCGCACAGGTACACCGACACCTGGAGTCGCTGATACCAGTAATGCTGGCTCAGGTTGACCTGCCGCTGTACCAGGAGCGCTATCCCGAAGAGGAAAAGGGAAAAGGCGGTGATGACTACCACCGCGAAGAGCATGAGCAGGTTGCGGCGCAGACTGATGGCGAGTTCGGAGAGTACGAAGCGCAGTCGCATGAAGACTCTTCCCGTCCGATCGATCAGTTCGAGTACCCGTAGACACCGCGTGACTGGTCGCGGACCAGATGGCCGCCGTCCAATTCGATGACCCGCCGACGCATCGAGTCGACGATCTGCGCGTCGTGAGTCGCCATGATCACAATTGTGCCGGTGCGGTTGATTCTGTCGAGGAGCTTCATGATTCCTACGCTGGTCGCGGGATCGAGGTTCCCGGTCGGTTCATCGGCGAGCAGCACCATCGGGCGGTTGACGAACGCCCGGGCGATCGCCACCCGTTGCTGCTCTCCCCCGGAGAGTTCGGAAGGCAGCCGGTCGGCCTTGTCGGCAAGGCCCACCAGGTCGAGCACCTCCGGCACGACGCGAGCGATCTGATGCCGGGGGCGGCCGATCACTTCGAGGGCGAACGCCACGTTCTGAGCGACGGTCTTGTTGGGGAGAAGCCGGAAGTCTTGGAACACTGTCCCGATCTGGCGGCGCAGCCCCGGCACCTTCCAACTGGACAGCCGCGACAAATCCTTGCCGGCCACGTAGACCTTGCCGTGGGTGGGCTTCTCCTCCTTGAGCACCAACCGGAGGAAGGTCGTCTTGCCGGACCCTGAGGCTCCGACGACGAAGACGAACTCGCCCTTCGTGATTTCCAGGCTGACGTCCTGCAGAGCCGGTCGGCTCTGCCGTGGATAGATCTTCGTCACGCGGTCGAATCGGATCACAAGCGCATCACCGGGCAGGGTCGGGGGCAGTTACCCGGCAAAGTGTAGACAGCGGGTGCGGTCGACGTCCGACGCCTCCACGCTCTCCCCACGGCGAGCCGCGGCATGTGAGGGAAATCACATCAGGCACCGACTGGTGGCCTGCTGACTGCGTCTGCCCCGCACAGGTTGAGGCGGACGCGCGCGCGGTGGGTGCGCGAAGGGGCCGCGCGCGGTGGGTGCGCGAAGGGGCCGCGCGCGGTGGGTGGGCGAGGGGCCGCGCGCGGTGGGTGCGCCGAGGGGGTGCACGCGCGGCGACCGCGCGTCACACTGGAGTCATCAGCCGACCGAAAGGAGGCGGGCGCAGATGTCGTGCGAGCACTTGGTGTGCGCCGCCTCTTCCGGTCCCGTGGAGCAAGCCCGCTGCCCGGTCTGCCGAGAGGCCCGCGCCCGCGTCCACCACCCGCAGACCCATGGGATCTCACCGCTGCTGCTCATGGTTTTGATCACTGCGCTGGCTCTGCTGCTGTGGCTGGCCGGCCGGCTGGCCCAGATCGTGTGAGCGTGAGCCGAGCGTTCAGAGGCGCTCGTGTGTGCGCCGCCACCGAACCCCCGCGTCGATGAACTCGTCGATTTCCCCGTCGAGGACGCCGGCCGTGTTGCTCGTCTCGACGTCGGTGCGGAGATCCTTGACGAGCTGATACGGGTGGAGCACGTAGTTGCGGATTTGCGTACCCCAGCTGGTCGTCGTCTCGCCGCGGAGAGCCGCGAGCTTCGCCGCTTCCTCCTGACGCCGACGCTCGAGGAGGCGGGCCTGGAGCACCATCATCGCGGTGGCCCGGTTCTGCAATTGGCTGCGCTCGTTCTGGCAGGTGACCACGATCCCGGTGGGGAGGTGGGTGATCCGCACCGCGGAATCGGTCGTGTTCACCCCCTGCCCGCCGGGGCCGGAGGAACGGAAGACGTCGACCCGAATCTCGTCCTCGGGGATTTCGATGTGGTCGGTCTGCTCGACCACCGGTACCACGTCGACGCCGGCGAATGAGGTCTGACGACGAGCCTGGTTGTCGAAGGGACTGATCCGCACCAGTCGGTGCGTGCCGTGCTCGGCGGCGAGGAGACCGTAGGCGAACGGAGCGTGCACCACGAACGTGGCCGATTTGATGCCCGCCTCCTCCGCGTAGGAGGTGTCGAGGATTTCCGTCGGATAGCCGTGCCGTTCTGCCCAACGCAGATACATGCGGAGCAACATCTGCGCCCAATCCGCCGCGTCGACCCCGCCGGCCTGGGAATTTATCGTGACCAGTGCTTCCCGCTGGTCGTATTCACCGGAGAGCAGGGTTCGAATCTCCAATTCGTTGACCGCACGATGAAGCTCAGTGATTTCCGCGCGGGCTTCGGCGCGGGTCGGTTCGTCGTCCTCGGCGTCGGCGAGTTCGAGCAAAACCGCGGCGTCGTCGAGCCGCTGGCGCAACGTCTCGACCCGACGAATCTCCGCCTGCAACCAGGACAACCGACTGGTGACCCGCTGGGCATTCTCCGGATCGGACCACAGGTCGGGTGAGGCCGCCTTGGCCTCCAGGTCGGCGACTTCGCGACGCATCGCAGGTAGGTCGAGAACCTGTTCGATGCCGCTCAGCGTGGCGTCGAGTTCCTTCAGTTGGTCGCGCGGGTCTTGCGGTTGCACACCTGGAGCGTAGCGGCTCCCGCAGGATGGAGCGGTGAAGCGGCAACAGGTGATCGCGGTGATCTGCGCGGCGCTCGTGATCGCCGTGGCAGCAGGTTGTACGGCGTCCCACCGAGTGCCCTCGCCGCCCTCCCCGGGCGCACCGACCGCAGGCGCGAGCGCGAGCGCGACCGGGACGGCGAGCGGGACGGCGTCACCGCGCCTGCCGCGGTCACCGTCCGCGACGCCGTCACCGAGCCCGCTGCCCCGACCGAACAGCGACCGGCCGGGGCCGGTGCTGGTGATCCCCGGGTTCGGGGACGACGAGACGATGCTCGCCGATCTGGTGCGGCGGCTGCGGAATTCGGGGCGGGAGACGACGGTGGTGGACCTACCGGGAAATGCCACCGGTGATTTGCGCACCCAGGCGCAAACCGTTGTCGGCTACATCGAGCAGGCGACCACACGAGGGGCGGATTCCGTGGACCTCGTGGGATATTCGGCCGGCGGCTTGGTCGCCGCGCTCGCGGTGCTGCAGGACGGCGGCCACGTGCGGCGGGTGGTGAGTATCGGCACTCCCTTTCACGGCACCGCGGTGGCGAGCTTCGCCGACGCGTATGCGCCGTCCGCCTGCCCGCCGGCGTGCCGAGAAATGGCACCCGGCAGTCCCCTGCTCGAATTCCTGGCGGCGCAGAATCCCGCCCGACGAGGTGTCCCGCGGCTGTCGATTTACAGCGAGACGGACGGCGTGGTGCAACCGCCGACGTCCAGCGTGCTCGACGGCGCGGTGAACGTCGCCGTCCAAAGCCGGTGCCGAAGCGACACGGTCTCCCACACTCTGCTCCCCCGCGATCCCGTGGTCCTCGCTCTGGTCACGGGCGCGCTGGGCGGCGACGCGCTCAGCGCCCTGCCGACGGTGGGGTGTCCCGCTGCAGGCTGAGCTGCGATCGAAGGTACCGACGGAGCCGCCTAGGGCGCCACGCGGGTGCGGGCGGAGGCGTGCTGCCGGATGCGCACCCCATCAGACCACGCCGACGCGACGACGTTGACGATCGGAAGCGTGACCGAACAGGAAAGGTCGACCATGACGGTCTGACCCGCGGCGTCGAGCACCACCTGGTCGATGTGCAACGACCCGGCTCGACAGGAACGCGGGATTCGCGCAGGCTGTGCGAGATACGAGGCGACCGTGTCCTCAGCGTCGTGGGAGCCCAACGGCAACCACGACGTGAATTCGTCACCGTACGCCGAGGGGACGGAAATCCGCTGCGCAGCGGCGAGCGACGCGCCATCGGCGGTGGCTTGAAGGGCGCGCCGTGCGAGGAAAACCGCGGTGACATCCACTATCACAGTGACGAGGGCGAGGATGACCAATCCAAAGAAAATAAGCAACAGGGCGATTTGGCCGTCGTCCGAACCCCGATGCCTTCTCATCGTGGCTCCGCGAAGATGTCGACGACTTCGTCGTGGCGGGCGGATACCTCGATACCGAGAGGTGTTCCGAAGAGGCTTGCCGGAAGACCGGGCAGTTCGGCGCGGACGTGTACGACCACCCGGATCGTAGAGCCCGGTACGAGGTTTCTCGCACAATCGTCACCGGAAAGACACGTGATCGACAGTTGCCTCGTGCAGTCGAAATGCGGAACCCCTTCGTCGTTCAAGGCGAGGGACGCGGCGCTACAGGCTCGACCGAACCCGGCTTCCGCGGAGGGTGCCGTCACGAATGCTCGTCCGGCTTCACGCGCGGCCGCGGTGACCCCATACGAGGCTGCCTGGAGGGTCAACCCCGCGAGCATCACATACACCAGCGGCACGAGCAACAGCAGGCCGAGCACCAGGAATTCGACGATTGCGTTGCCGGCCTCACCCGCGGCGGCATCGCGGGCATCGTCCGCGATTCGGTTCCCGGCACCGTCGGTCATGGCGCCGTTCACCATCGTTCCTCGAGGGCGAGGCCGGTGACGCGGATCATCCGCGGGCCCCGGCCGAGAAAACCGACGAGCGGTACGTCGGTCGATGCCCGCACCTCGACCACCGGTAGCGCCGCGCCGCCGTCCTCGGTGCGGTATTCCGTGTTCGCGACGACGTCGCGGGCGAAGCGGCCGGAAAGGGACTGCGCGATGCAGTTCGCCGCGTGGTCGACGGCGCTGCGACGGACGCTTTCGTCACCGAGCGCGACGATTTCCCACGATGCGGCGTAGCGGGCGCCGTCGTGGGCGCAGGCGGCCATGGTGTTCCGTACGTAAAGGGCCAACCCGATTTGGAGGATCGCCACGAACAGCGGCAGGACGAGGAGCGACACGAGGACGAAATCGACGGGCGCGGCGCCCACGTCGTCCGGCCTCTGCTTCCGCGGTCTCACGGATTGGTGCTGCTCTGGTTGGAAATCTTGTCGAAGGCGCTCGTGAGCAATTTCTGCAGCTGGTCGCTCGCGATGCCCCAGATGACGACGACGAGCACTGCCGTCATCAGGGTTATCATCACCCACCCGGGAACGTCCCCGCGCTCACGCTCTTCGGGGACCACGAGCCGTGAATGCCAGCGGACGCAGCGACGTACGAGCCGATCGGTCGCGGATGAGAGGGATTTCATGCTTCTCCTTAGGTGAGTAACTGAAGGGACACGAAACTCGGGAACAGGGCGAAGAGCATCGTCACCGGGAGGATGAGGAAGACCACCGGGACCATCATGGCGATTTCCTTGCGCCCACCGATTTCCAATAGTTCCCTCTTCGCTGCTTCACGAACGTCGGCTGCTTGGGCGCGCAGCACGTCGGCCAGCGGCGTCCCGCGCTGGAGGGCGACCACTACGCCGTCCACGAAACGCCCCGCGATAGGTACTTGAACCCGGCCGGCGAGATTCTCCAAAGCGGTGACGAAGGAGACGCCGGAGCGCGCTTCAGCGAGCATCCGCGCTATCTCCGTCGCGAGTTCGCCCCGGCAACTCTTGGAAATCCGGTCGAAGGCTTGCGCCGGACCCTCACCGGCGCCTATCGCCAAGGCGAGGAGCTCGGCAATGGTAGGGAATTCAGCGAGAATGCGTCGGCGTCGGCGGTGGGCCTCACGGCTCAATGTGACGTCGCGTGCCGCCGCGCCCCCCACGATGGCGATACCGCACAGCAGGACGAGCGGCCATGGGGAACGTTTGGGGTCGTGCAGGAGGAACAGCAAGCTCAGGGCGATTCCTCCGAGGAGACCTGCTGCAGCCCACACCACCTGCTCGATTCGGTACTCCTCCACACTCACCGATCGACCGGCGGCATCCAAGCGTGCCCGCAGGGTCGCCGTCCCACCCAATACCCGATCGAGGAAGCGAGCGACGTTCGCGAGGATCGGTGCGAGAAGGTGCTGCACGGTGGGGAAAGGTCCCCCGGCGTCGTCGAGAGTTCGGAGGGCAGGCGGTTGCGTGTCCCGCAGATACGGTTCCAGCCGCTGCTCCAATCGGGGACGTCGGAGCAGCGGAAGCCCGTTGGCTACGAGCGCCAATCCCAGACCGGCGAGGAAGCCGAGGCCCGGTGCGACCGGGTTCATCGCAGCACCCGTTCTTCGCTGGGCAATCGGCCGAGGCGCGCCATGAGGCGATACGCCACGACGCTCACCCCGGCGCCCAGGCCGAGGACGAATACGCCGGCGGCGCTGTTGTACGCACGAACCGCCGTCGGATGAAGCGACAGCAGGGCGAGCAGGATCCACGGTGCGGCTACCGCGAGCCGCGCGCCGTTCACCGTCCACCCCTGCCGGGTTTCGAGTTCGGCCCGAATTCGTGCCTCTTCGCGCAGGAAACTCGAGAGGGTACGAAGCATTCGACCGAGATCGCTACCGCCGACGTCGCGAGAAATACGCAGGGCCTCGACGATCCGGTCCCCCACCGGGTCGGCGAGATGACCCTTGAGGTGGTCCAACGCGTCGGCGAAACGTCCGGTGGACCGATAATCCTGGGCGAAACGCGCAAAGGCGGGGCGCAGCTCGCTCGGCCCTCGCTCGGCCAACTGGGCCAAGGCTTCCGGTAGGGCGAGTCCTGCTCGTACCGCAGAGGCCAGATTGTCGACGACGTCCGGCCAGAGCATCCGCAACTCGGCCTGCCGGCGGCGTGCCCGGTGACGGACCAGCACCCACGGCCCACGACAGGCGATCAGACCGAAAGCCAGCGCCACCGGAACCGAGCGTGAAATACCGAGGAGCGCGAAAGCCACGAATATCCCCGCCCCGGCCGAGACGCCGACGAGTTGGCCGGGACGGACACCGTCCAAGCCGGCCTGAACGAGCACTTCGCGGATTCGCTCGGCAGCCGGACGACGACTGCGAGGCCGACGGACGTCACGCGAACCGAAGGAGCGGGCGATGAACAGGATTCCCAGTCCGAACAGCAGCCCGAGCAACGCCCCCATCAGAATGTCCCTCCGTGGCCGAGGAGGCTTGCGAGATCGTATCCGGCAGCGGCAAATCGCTCGGGGTGCGGGGGGAAGCCATCGGCTCGGACGAGCCGGTCGTCGCGCATCGTGAAGATATCGACCGTCTCGATGACGGCGGAATCCGCGTGACCCTCCACCCGTCCCGGGATACCGATTATTTCTTGGACACGACGCCGTCCCCTCGAATCCGTCTTGGTGTGCACGACCAGGTCGACGCTCCGCGCCACCGTCGGCACCACGAAGCCATGACCGACGTTCTCTCCCGCCAACAAGGGGAGCGTGCACATCTTCGTGACGGCCTCGCGGGCGCTGTTGGCGTGGATGGTACACATCCCGGGAACCCCCGCGTTGAACGCGAGGAGCAAATCGAGGCATTCCTCTTGGCGAACCTCGCCGACGATGATGCGCGAAGGTCGCATCCGCAAAGCTTCCTTGACGAGTCGACGGAGTGGTACCTCTCCGGTGCCTTCCAGGCTCGGCTGGCGGGTTTGCATCGCGACGACGTCGGGCAAGGGGATGCGCAGCTCGAAGACCTCCTCACACGTAATGACTCGCTCTCGGGCGGGGATGGCTGCGGCAAGACAATTGAGCAGAGTTGTCTTGCCGGCTTGGGTGCCTCCCGCAACCAAGATGTTCAGGCCGCTCACCACGGCCGCTTCGAGAAACCGGGCAGCTTGTGCGGTCAACGTGCCGAGGCCGACCAGCTCATCCAACGAATGGGCGGTCAGCACGAATTTCCGAATGTTCACCGCCCAGTGTTCCCGGGTGATGTCCGGAATGACCACGTGGAGTCTGCTCCCGTCGAGCAGGGTGGCGTCGACGAAGGGCGTCGAGAAATCGATACGCCGACCGGAGGTCTTCAACATGCGCTCGACCAGGTCTCGGATTTGGCCGGCCGTCAGGATCGTGTTCGTCAGCTCGCTCTTACCGCCCTTGGCTATGAAAACGCGGCCGGGCGCGTTGATCCAAATTTCCTCGACCTGCGGATCGTCCATGTACCGCTGCAGCGGCCCGAGCCCTGCGACGGCGTCGCAGATGTCGCGAATTGCGCGGTCCCGGTCCTCCAGCGGAGGAAGAGTGCCGACCAGTGCACGGTCGTCGTACTCACGGACGACGTTCTCCACCAGCACGCGGACGGCGTCCGGCTCGGCCATAGGGTCGATACCGCGCCGCCGGACCAGCTCACGGACCTCGCCCTCGACGAGCGCGACCGCATCGACGACCTCGTTCACTACCAGTCCTCGCAACCGAGAAGTCAATCAGCGCAAGGGCACAGTAGTGGGTAGAGCACGGGTGGCTCAAGACCTAGGTCTCTAATTGGGGAAGAAGCGGCCGCGCCAACAGTGTCGATCTACGACAAATCGGATCAATCGGTCGTGCCCTGTCGGCGCAGCCTGCCGACAGACGACGGCTACGGGAGGCTCGCCGCCCACTTCTGCCTGCTACCGTGCCACGGCATGGCACCCAGCCCGCCCGGCACCCGCAACGAATCGACGAACAGTTGCCGCACAAGCGGCGCGGGCATCGGCTTGGCCAGCAGAAATCCCTGCGCGTAATCACAGCCCAGCGCTGCGAGTAGACGCTGTTGCTCCTTGGTCTCGATTCCCTCCGCGGTGACGATGATGTCGCACCGGTGAGCGAGGTCGATCAGGGCGGTCACGATTTCCGTCGAGCGCCGCCCGATGCCGAGGTCGCTGACGAACGAGCGGTCGATCTTTATCTCGTCGATCGTACGCTCCCGCAGCAGGGCGAGCGAGGAATAACCGGTGCAGAAATCGTCCAGGGAAAGCCCCACTCCGGCGGCCCGTAATTGTTCGAGGATCGAACTCGCCGTGGGACTGCGCGAGAACACGGCCGTTTCGGTTATCTCGCAGATGAGACGATCTGCAGGAAGTCCGCTGCTCGCGAGAGCGTCCAGCACGAAACGCGGGAGGTCTTCGTCGAGCAGATTACGCGCCGACAGGTTGACGGCAACGGCAAGCGGAAGGCCTTCGCGATACCAGGTGGCGCACTCGGCGATCGCGGCTCCGAGCACGTAACGGGTCAGGTTGCCGATGAGCCCGCACCGCTCCAAGAGGGGCACGAATTGACCCGGCGGGATCAGCCCCTCCTCCGGATGTTGCCAGCGCACCAGTGCCTCGGCTGCCACCGGCAGACCGGATTTCAGGGAGAACTTCGGTTGGTAATGCAACACGAATTGGTCGCTGCCCAATGCGTCTTTCAGGTCTCGCAGCATCTCGACCTGCGCCAGGGCAGGCGGTTCCAATTCCGGCCGATACCGGTAGACCGGGACGTCGAGATTGCGCGCCTTGTACATCGCGAGGCGAGCACGGCGCAACAAGTCGGTCAAATTCACGCCGTCCTCGGGAACACAGGCGACGCCGGTGTGCGCATCTACCGCGATGTCGAGACCCTCCGCCGTGATCGTTCCGCCCAACTCGCGGACGGCGGATTCTGCTTGAGCCGTCGCGGCCTCCGGCCCGGCGAGCTCACGAAGGAGCAGGACGTACTCCGCCCCGTGCAGACGTCCCACTACGTCGCATCGGCGTACGACACTCGCGAGCCGCTCCGCGACGCTCCGGAGCATCAGGTCCGCCGGGTGCGCCCCGAGGATGTCGTTGACCTCCGCGAAACGATCGAGGCCGATGACCGCGATCGCGACGTGGTCGTCGTCCAGGCGCGATCTCATTGCGGCGTCGAACTCCTTTTCCAGCATGAGGAGATTCCCGAGCCCGGTCACCGGGTCGCGATGCGCGGCCCGAATGCGCTCCTCGGCTTCGCGGTGCAGGGCGGAGAATTTCACCGCATTGGCGAGGGCCACCGCCAGCGCATTCGCGAAGGCATCCAACGTGTTCCACTCAGTCGCCGTCAAAGTGACCGGTTTGAAGAAGAACAACCGAAGCGTCCCAATGTCCCCCTCCGGCGTGGCGAGCCGCACCGGGACGACGGAGGTCGCCC
This sequence comes from Acidothermus sp., assembly GCA_023512015.1. Classification (GTDB taxonomy): domain Bacteria; phylum Actinomycetota; class Actinomycetes; order Acidothermales; family Acidothermaceae; genus Acidothermus. The sequence goes on from JAIMAI010000001.1 coordinate 61,174, forward strand.
GAGAGACGAAATCGCTTTCGGAACGTTCCCGACCGGTCTCGTCCGCCAGGAAACTCAGCGGCTCCTCGGCGGCGCGCGAGACGACGATCTGCGCCGCATCTGCTCGGACCATCTCGGTCGCGGCGGCCGCGGCTTCCCGGACGACGTCATGGAGATCGACCGATCGCAGGTGGTCGATGGCGCGTTGCAGCCGATGCCACGCCGCCCGCTCCCGGGCCAGTGCGGTGCGCTCCGCGCTGAGCAAATGGATGGGAATGGCAGCGGCGAGCACGACCAAAGCGAGGAGAAACGAGCGTGCCAGCGCAGCGGCAATGAGCAGAGCCAGCACGAAGTTGCGAGCCCAGACGAAAATCGCGGTGCGATAGACCGGACCGAGGCCGGACGTGATCGGACGGTGCCGCTCGGCCGAGACGGGTAAAGCGGTAAGAAGCGGGGACAGCAAGATAGCCGTCAGTGTGGCCAGCATGAGGCCCACGAAAACTTCCGGCTGGAAGACCCGCTCCCACTTGATCGAGTGGCGATAAATCCCGAAGGGCAGACTCACCAAAACCGCGGCGCTCGACGACAGGCAAGCCACCGAGGCATTGAAAACAGCCTTGCGCACTTCATGGCGGAGCAGAACGGAAAGGGTGATGGGACCGAGGATAGAGATCACGACAAGGTAGGGGCCCGGCACGAGAAACAGTCCGAGCGCGAGTGCCGTGGCCTGCCACACATACAGTTGCCTGCTCCCGCCGTTGCGCGTTCGGATGACTCCCACGTGTGCGAAAACGACCAGCAGCGCCACGATCCCGACTTGCCAGAGAGCGGGCCGCTCACCGACCGTGACGATCTGGGCGACGGCGAAACTCAGGGCCACCCATGCCGCTCCGGCCACGGCACGGATCCGGCGTGCCAGACTCTGCTCGCCCTGCGCGTGCACGGCCCCTCCCAGCGATCCCGCGAAGATATCTCCTTCACCATCGACCAGCCGGACGCGAATCGAATACGCCAATCGGGATGACTACCGAGAACTATCGGGATGGCGTGCCTCGCGTCCGACAGAGAAACCGGAGCCTTGCTGCGGATGGTGCCAGGGGCCGGAGCACCGGCCCCCGCACACGAGAGATCGCACATGACAGCAGGCTTGGTGCCCGCAGAGCGTCAGCCCCAGTAGGTGTCACGCATCGCCGGCACCTCCCTCCCCATGAGGTACGCTCGGCCGGGTTCCCAGCGCCCCAGCGCCCGGAACCCGGCCGTCCCCGTGGCGACAATGGTGTAGGCCAAATGCTCGTCGCGCACCGCCATTCGGCCTAAATGGTCATTGGGCTATTCGGAGTAATCACCCGAAATGATCCGGGCGGGTAAGCCCACCTCTGCGATCAGGTGACCGGTCGTCCACAGACGCAGGGTCAGCGCCGTCGTCGTCCACAGGTCACAACACGGTGGGAGGAGACCCGGCGGCGGGCCCGGCACACTCGGGGCGTGACCTCGACGATCTCCCGCCCATCATGAGGGCGACGATCACCCTCGTGACGCAACGAGGGGCGTCCGCCGTCCGAATCTCTGCCGACCCGACGACACCGTTGGCGGAGATCCTCACCCGTCTGGCGGAATATGCGGGTGAGCCTGCCACCGGAGTCGTCGCCATCGACGGCTGGGCGGCCGAAGATCTCAGTCGACCCTGGCGGGAGAGCCGCCTCCTGGAGGGAAGCGTCGTCGACCTCCATGCAACGCCGGTTAATCACCCGCCCGCACCCGGGCCGCAGATCTCCGTGGTCGGCGTCGGCACTGCTCTGGCCGCTTCGGTGGCGTTGCTCGGGAGCGGCGAAGGCTGCGATATTCGCATTCCGCACCCCACGGTCTCCGCCCGCCATGCCGTGCTCTACTCGCTGCCGGCGGCGCCCGGCGCCGGGCACCATCTCGAACCCACGCGGCTGATTGCCGACCTTGATTCGCGACACGGCACCTGGGTCCAGGGACGCCGGATCGGCCGCGACCCCGAACCGCTCCCCCGCGGTGCGACCGTGAAAGTCGGGGAGGTCGACGTCACGATCGAGGAGCCGTCCTCCCCACCGCCGCAACGGAGGGACGACGGCACGATCCCGTACAACCGTCCGCCCCGCACGTTCCCGGCGCCGCCGCGGGCCGGGGAGCCGCCCGTGGAACTGCCGACGCCGCCGCAGCCTCCGCCCGAGCAGCGCCTCCCGGTGCTCGGTGCCGTGCTCCCCCTGGGAGGAGGCATCGTCTTCGCGGCGGTGTTCCGTCGTCCGGAATATCTGCTTTTCTCGGCGTTCGCACCGCTGGCCGCAGCCGGGCAATGGCTCGCCGAACGCCTGCAAAGGAGCCGAACCCATCGAAGAAACCGCGAGGCTTACCGAATTCAAGAAGCCGAGGGCCGCGAAAAAATCGCGATGGCCGCGCGCAGCGAGGCGCGACGACGCCGGGAGTTGTTTCCCGAGGTCGCCGCTCTGGCGTGCCTCGCTCGGGGTCGCGGAGGAATGCCGGGAGTCGGCCCGCACCTGTGGGAGCGACGTCCCGCAGACGAGGATTTCCTCGTGCTGCGAATGGGGGTGGCAGAAGCGTCCGCTTTTTCGTTGGTCGAGATGAAATCGACGACGGCGATCTCGCTTGGACCCGGGATGCGCGAATCACGAAGTGACGAGGCGTTTGCGTCGGGGATGACCGCGATCGTCGACATTCCTGCCACCCTCGATGTCGCGAAGGCGGGTGTGGTCGGGATCGCCGGGAGGCGCGAACAATGCCATGCATTGGTGCGAAGCCTCGTGCTACAAATTGCGACGTTGCACAGTCCGCGAGATCTCAAGCTGGTGCTCCTCAGTCGCCACCCCGAACCGTGGGAATGGATGCGGTGGCTCCCCCACCTGCATCCCTGGCCGGAGGCGCGCTGCGAAGCTCTGGTTGGTACCGACGACCTGACGATATCCCAGCGCATCCACGAGCTTTGTGAACTCGTGGCGGCCCGGGGTCAGAGTGCCTCACTGCGGCCGACGGCGACGGAGCTCCGCCGTCCGATCGTCGTGGTCGTCGTCGACGACGCGCGATCCGTGCGCCGCGACACACCTCTCGCGGCTCTCTTGCGGCAGGGCCCTTCAGCGGGTGTCCACGCCATCTGCGTGGAGTCCAACGCGGCCCATCTTCCCGAGGAATGTGCCGCGGTCGTGACCCTTGGGGAACGGCACTCGCGCGACGAATCTCCGACCGCCACCGTTACCGACACCGTGCAGGCATCGCGTGAGGCGCACGAAGTCGTGAGCCCTCTGATTCGTACCGACCAGATTTCCCTCGACGACGCCGAGGAAATCGCGCGCAGCCTTGCCCCCTTGCGGGACGAAACTCCGCACTCTGAAGGAGAGCGCCGGCTCCCGACGCACATCAGCCTTTTGCAACTTCTCGGACGGACGGAACCGGCCGAGTTACGTGACGGCACCGCCACCACGTGGCGTGCGTCCGCGGCGAGTACACGCGCCGTGATCGGCGTCGGCCTCTCGGGCATCGTCGAGATCGACCTCCAGCGTGATGGCCCTCATGCGTTGGTCGCCGGCACCACCGGTTCGGGCAAAAGCGAATTGCTCCAGACCCTGATCGCGTCACTCGCCTTGGCAAACCGTCCGGACGAATTGGCCTTCGTCTTCATCGACTACAAGGGCGGAGCGACATTCGGGCCCTGCGCCGAGCTTCCTCACACCACCGGAGTCATCACCGACTTGGACTCCGCCCTCGCGGAGCGCGCCCTTCGTTCTCTCAGTGCCGAGCTCAAACATCGTGAAAGCCTGCTCGCCGCCGCCAAAACTCCCGATTTCTCGGCATACCGACGGGCGGGATATCCCCTCGAAAGACTGCTCATCGTCATCGACGAGTTCGCCACCTTGGCCGAAGAACTGCCCGACTTCATGAGCGGATTGGTCGGCATCGCACAACGCGGACGCTCGCTCGGCATCCACCTGATTCTCGCGACTCAGCGGCCCGGCGGTGCGGTCAACGCAGATATCCTCGCCAACACCAACCTCCGCATCTGCCTGGGTGTCACCAGCGAGAGCGAATCACGCGACATCATCGGGATACCGGACGCTGCATGGATCCGTCGCGACACCCCGGGACGCGGATACCTGCGCACGGGCCACGGTGAACACCAGCTCTTCCAAACCGCCCGGGTAGCCGCTGCCGGGATACCGGAGGAACCTCGGCACCGCGTCGACATCACCGAGTCGCCGTTCGCATCTCTCGGAAACCCACCGTCGAGTCGCCAAACCTCCACCGGTATTTCGCTTTCCACAGAACTCGAGACGATTGTCCGCATCTGTCGAGAAGCAGCCGCCGACACAATGATTTCCCCTCCCAGGCCACCGTGGCTTCCGCCCCTCGGCGAAATCGTCGAGACCGATGACGCCGAGGACCGTCCTCTCGACGTCGCGCTCGGTGTGCGTGACTTGCCCGAATGGCAAGCACAGGATCTCTACCGCATCGACCTTCGCCGAGCGGCCCACCTGCTCGTCGTGGGTGCGCCCCGCAGTGGGCGGACGACGGCCCTCCTGACCTTTGTCGGACGCCTCGCACGGGTCACTGCCGTCAGCGATCTGCACTGTTACGTTCTCGACGGCGAGGGCCGACTGGCCGGTCTCGCGGACTTGCCCCACTGTGGAGCGGTCGTCGGCCCGCACGAGCTCGACCGTATCCGCCGTGTGCTCAACGTCGTCCTCGACGAAATCGAAAGTCGCAAACGTCTCATCGCGTCCGCGGGATGCGTCACCGTCGAGGAAATGCGCCGGGCGGCACCACCGGACCGCAGGCCGCCCCACATCCTCGTCGTCTGCGACGGCTGGGAAACCCTCTCGCCGATCCTCGAAGAACTCGACGGCGGTGTCGGCCTCGACGACTTCATGCGGCTGCTCCGCGAGGGACCTGCGGTGGGAATCCACCTGGCGCTCAGCGCCGGACGAGGAATCCTGGCCAGTCGTTTGGCCGCCTTCATCGACGAACGTATCGTGCTACGCCTTCCGGATCGTACGGATTTCGCACTGGCGGGGATTCGCCCCGCCCAGGTTCCGGCCACGCTTCCGGCAGGTCGCTGCTTCACTGGAGCCGAAGGGACCCTGACCCAGCTTCGGCTCCTCGATTGCGCGGACCCTTCAGCGGCAGCCCAGCACCGCGCAGTCGCGCAGCTCGCCGCGCGGCTGCGGGAGAAAGCCGACGACGCCGCACGCGGTCCACGGACGGTTCCCCCTTTTCCGCCGAGGATTTCGCTCGCCGACCTTCTCGAGAAGTATCCGACGGCCGGCGATCATCTCCTTGTTGGGATCGGAGGTGATGAACTGGCGCCCGTTTGCCTTCCGGTCGACGAATGCTCGCCCGGACTCCTGGTCGCCGGCGCGCCGCGTTCCGGAAAGAGCACGGCTCTTGCGCTGCTCGCCGACCAGCTGACGCGGAGCGGACGCCCTGTTCTCGTCGTAGCCCTCCGGCATTCACCGCTGCGTCATCTGGTTCCTGCGGCGACGGTGGGCGATGAGAAGACAAAAGTGACGAGCTGGCTCGACGACACGGTGGATCGGCCGCGGGCCATCGTGGTCGACGACGCCGAACTCCTCGACGACCCGGAACTGATCGGCATCCTGGAGCGATATACCCGGCAGGCCAAATTCCGCGGGGATCTGATAGTCGTCGGTGGTGGTTTCGAGGAACTCACGCTGGCTTTCCGCGGCTATATCAGTGACGTCCGGCGTCATCGGACCGGCATCTTGCTCGGACCTCGCAGTCCGCTGGACGGCGACGTGCTGGGCGTCCGGCTCCCGCGCACCGGCGCCGAGACGACGGTAGCTCCGGGACGCGGATTCCTCGTCCGGCGGGGACGAATGCTTCCTCTTCTCGTCGCAGACCCCGAGCGCTCCACTCCCGGTATTGCAGACGCGACTCCTTGAAGCGTCTTAGGATTCGTACTCCACGCCGTCCGTCCGGATGCGGTAACCACGTTTGATGACTACCTGCACGAACGAAGGATCGGGCAAAGCGCGGCGCAGTCGGGCAACGGCCATTTCGACGCCGCGAGACCCTGGAGGACAGTTCAGGACCTTGGCCAGCTCCGCGCGGGAAACTACCCGGCCGGCGTTCGCCACCAAGGTTCGCGCCAGCACCGTTGGTGCCGGCGGCAGCGGATGAAATGCGCCATTCCATACGAAGCCGTGGCCGCGAACCTCCAACACCCCTCCGCCGATTTTCGCGCAAATCGCCCGTCGCTCGGGCACCACGTCGGTAAGCAGCCGCACCAAATCACCCAAGCGAGCCCGCTGCGGATACACCGCGGGAATCTCCTTGGCAGCCAGGGGGGCCGCGCAAACCGGTCCGATGCACGCGACGACGACGTTCGAGCGGAGTTCCGCCGCGACCCTCTCCCCCAATCCGCTCTCCTCGGCAATTTGGAGAAAACCCCCGACCGCCGGCTGGCTCGTGAACGTCAGCGCATCGATGGTGCCCGTGGCGACCGCCTGAACGAGACGCCCTGCACGATCTCGGTCTCGGGGCGGTCCCCAGCGGTAGACAACCACCACCTGCAGGCGCGCCCCGGCGTCACGAAGTCGTTCCAGCTCCGGGTCGTCCGGGTCGCCGTGAGCTTGAACAGCAATCCGCCTGCCTTCCACCCCTTCCGCGAGAAGATGATCCACCAGCTCGGCCATCGTCTCCGAAGGCGCCGACCACGCCTCGTGCAGACCGGCTGCGCGTACCGCTCCGCGCGCCTTGGCGCCCCTGGTGATGATGGGTGCCTCCGCGAGCGCCCGACGAAGCGCCGCGCCGATACCCAATCCGTCGGCGATCTGCAACCAGGTCGTGAAGCCCGCGCCGGTCGTCACGACGAAAACGTCGTGCCCGCCGTCCAAGAATGCGCGGGTCTCTTCCTCGATGTGAGGTTCGTCGACGAATTCGGTACCCAACGTGCTGGCACAGACGACCCGCGCTCCCCGACGACGCAGCAGATCCGCGAACTCGGCCTGCCGTCGTTCCGCCGTCACAGCGACGGTGAACCCGGTCAGCGGCGGGATTCCTTCCCGACCGGGAAGGTTGCCCTCAGTGGTGTCGCCTGCCGGTAACGCACTCACCGGACCGCAGCACCTGCTAATCGCACGTAGACCACGTCGTCGATGATACGAACCGAGTGCACCGTGATGGATCGCGACGCGTCATCGAGACAACGGCCCGTGCGCAGGTCGAACGCATGCTTGTACATCGGCGAGATCAGCACATCGGCACCACCTCGTGATCCTGTCAGCCCGCGGGCAAGAACCATGGCGTCACAAAACGGGTCACGGTTGTCCACCGCATGAACACTGCCGTCCGGAAGGCGCACCACGGCGACTTGGACGCCGTCCAGCCATGCCGCCACCGGACGGCCGGGAACGAGCTCTGAGACCCGGCAAACGCGGTGCCACATCGGCGTGTTCTCTTTCTCAGCGGGCCGACGTCAGCGATGGAGCCGCCAGTTCGCCTTTTCGTGCCGGTCGATGCTGGCCTCGTTCCGGCACGAAGACGATGCTGGGGTCGGTGCGGTCCGGATCGTTGACGAAGGCGATGAAGCGCGCCCGTTTCTGCGGGTCGTTGAGCGTTGCCTTCCATTCGTCGACATACGACGCGACGTGTCGTTCCATCGCGGCATCCAATTCCGCGCACAACCCGAGGGCGTCCTCGATGATGACCCGGCGCACGTGTTCGATCCCGCCTTCAAGGTTCTCCAGCCACGCGGCCGTTCGCTGCAGCCGATCCGCGGTCCTTATGTAGTACATGAGGAAACGGTCGATGTAGCGCACCAGCGTCGCTTCGTCGAGGTCGCTCGCCAGCAGTTGCGCGTGCCGTGGGGAAAAGCCGCCGTTTCCCCCTACGTAGAGGTTCCAGCCCTTCTCGGTAGCAATGACACCGACATCCTTGCTGCGAGCTTCAGCGCATTCGCGAGCGCACCCCGAGACCCCTGCTTTTATCTTGTGCGGAGCGCGTAATCCGCGATAACGCAGTTCAAGGTCGATCGCCAGTCGTACCGAGTCCTGAACCCCGTAGCGACACCAAGTCGAGCCGACGCACGACTTGACGGTTCGCATCGCCTTACCGTATGCGTGACCGGATTCGAACCCAGCAGCAACCAATCTCTCCCAGATACAGGGCAACTGATCGATCCGCGCACCGAACATATCGATACGCTGGCCGCCGGTGATCTTCGTGTACAAGCCGAATTCTTTGGCGATGGTGCCGAGCGTGATGAGACCGTCCGGTGTGATCTCGCCTCCGGGGATGCGCGGGACGACCGAATAGGTCCCGTCTTTCTGGAGATTCGCGAGCACGTGGTCGTTGGTGTCTTGGAGGGCCGCGGTCTGTGGATCCAACGGATGGGAGCCGGGCCGGCCTGCGAGGATCGACGCGACCACCGGCTTGCAGATGTCGCAGCCGCGGCCCCTGCCGTATCGGCGGACGAGCTCGTCGAAGGTTTCGATCCCGGTGACCGCGATGATTTCGAACAACTCCTGCCGTGTGACGTCGAAGTGTTCACACAAACCACGGGCGACCGCCCGCCCGGCCTTTTCCAACTCTTCCTTCAGGATCGCGGTGAGCATCGGCACGCAGCTGCCGCAGCCGGTACCGGCTTGGGTACAATTTCGCAGCTCCGCTACGGTGTCGGCGCCGTCATGAACTGCGGCTCGAATCGTCCCGGCGCAGACATTACGGCAGCTACAGATGATGGCGTCTTCTCCCAACGCCTTTCCTGTGATCGGGAGAGCTTGCGTCCCTGAGCTCAGTAGTTGTTGTGGGTCGACTCCGAGCTCCTCACCGGAGCGAACCAGGGTCCGGAGCATCGGATAATCATTCGCGTCACCGACCAGGATTCCGCCCAGCAGACGTTTGGCGTCGGCGCTCACCACCAGCTTCTTGTACAGCGCGTTGACGTGGTCCGCGTAGACCAACTCGAGCGCCCCGTCACTTTTCCCAAAAGCATCACCAAAGCTTGCGACGTCGACGCCCAGTAGTTTCAGGGTGGTGGAGGTATCGAGAGTCCCGAGGCTCGCATCCTCGCCGCGAAGTTGGGTAACCACAACACGAGCCATCTCGTATCCCGGGGCGACCAACCCGTAGACCAAGCCGTCGATTCCTCCGACACAAGCGCACTCGCCGATGGCGTACACCCCAGGAACGCTCGTAGCGCACGTCTCGTCGACGACGATCCCTCCTCGGCGTCCCACCTCCAAGCCTGCACTGCGGGCGAGCTCGTCGCACGGGCGCACGCCGGCCGCGAACACCACGACGTCGGCGGGGATTTCGGTGCCGTCGGCGAGGCGGGCGCGGCGAACCCTTCCGTCGTGACCCGGTTCGAGGCCGACGATGGTCGAGTCGAGTCGGACGCCTATGCCCAAGGGCAGGATGTGGCGGAGCAGAACTGCGCCTCCGCCGTCGTCCACCTGGAGCGGAAGCAGCCGATTGGACCGCTCGACGACCGTTACCGCAAGACCGAGAAGTCGCAGTGCGCGGGCAGCTTCCAGGCCGAGGAGTCCGCCGCCGACGACGAGGCCACACGATGCTCCTTCTGCCGCTTCCTTGATGGCATCGAGATCGTCGAGAGTTCGATACGTGAACACCCCGGGTAGGTCACGACCGTCGACCGGTGGAACGAAAGGTCGTGAGCCGGTCGCAAGAACCAGGGTGTCGTACGTCTCGACTCGGCCTGTGGACGTAAGAATTTCGCGATCCGCCAGATTGAGGCCGACGACCGGATCCCCAAGGACGAGCTCGGCATGCGGGTAACCCGTCGCGGGAACCAGGCTCAGATCAGCCGCGCTCTTCCCATCGAAATAGCTGGAGAGCGAGACACGATCGTAAGCGGGGCGCGCCTCTTCGGAGAACACGATGATCTGATCAACGGAGCTGTCGGCCAGTTCTTCGACAAGCCTGTGGCCGACCATGCCGTTACCGACGACGATTACTCGCCGAGACGTCGTGCGATTCGATCCCTTCATGTTCTCGAACCGTAAGCAGGACCCGTTGCGGCAAGGTCGCCCGAATGTTACGGCACGGGAAAACTCTGTACACCGTGTCGGCCGCTACGCCACGTGCTCCGTTTTATAGCGAGAGGCGAAACGTTCGATGGCCGTTCGACACGTCCCACATCCCGTCCCCGCGCCGGTGCGTCGACAGGCCTCTTCCCAGTCACTCGTTTCGTCCAGCGCGGCACGGAAGCCGGCGACGCTCACCGAGCGGCAGACACAGAGCAGGTCGGTCTCGGTTGGCAACAACCCGCGGTGCTCGACATCCTGGTAGCGGAACAGAACACCTCGCAGGAAAAGGGGCGTCCAGGGACGACGGAGGGCGAGGGCAAGTCGGCCGGCCTCCGAGGTATCTCCGACCAGGAGAGCACCGACGAGTCGGTTGTTCTCCACTGCGAGACGCTTGTATGTGGACCTCGCCGCGTCGTGAAGGGTCACAGGTGTTCCGGCCAAGGGCTGCCCGAGCACCGCCAGATCGAGGGAGCCGGTGTGGATGCGGATGGTGCGCAGGAACGGGGATCGCTCGAACGGGGCGCCGAGCAGAGCGGAAGCCAATAGATCAGCGTGTTCCCATGCGGCAAGCGCCTCACCTTTCCCGAGTGCAGCGGCGCAATCACCGATGGCGAAAATGTCCGGATCGTCGACCACCGACAGCTCGGAGGTCACCGCGATTCCGTCTTCGGCTATCGACAAACCCGCACGAGCAGCCAAGCGCACCCTAGGTCTGGCGCCGCAGGCCACGACGACCATGTCGGCGACCACGAGCCCGCCATCGGCGCAGACGAGCCGCACACCCGCCGAGCCCTCGACGATGCTTCGCGCCGGAGCTCCACAACGCACGCGCACTCCGAGCTTTTCGAGATTGGTGTGGATGAGGTTCGCAGCGGTCCGGTCCACGACGCCGTCCAATAAGTAGGCATCGCTGTGTACCAGCTCGACCTCTCGGCCGCGCAAGGCAATGCCTGTCGCCAAGGCAATTCCGGTCGCGCCGCCCCCCAGGACGGCGACCGTGCGCGCGTGGTGCAGAGCCGCCGTGAGACGCCGGACGTCCTCTGCCGTCCGAACGGTGAAGACTCGGCATCGGCGGGCCAGCAGGCGCCGTATACCGCTGACCATCGGCACCGTCGAGGCGGCACCGAGAGCCAAGACGAGGACGTCGTACCGCACGTCATTCCCATCAGCGAGTACGACGCGATGCGATTTCCGGTCGATCGCAATAACCGCTGTCCCGGTGCGGAGATTTATACCGTTGCGTCGATACCACGAGGCTGCATGGAAACGAAGACGCGCAGCAGGACGGGACGAACCGAGAGCTGACGGTAGCAGGGCACGATTGTAGGGCAAACATGGCTCGTCGCCGAGAATCGTCACGGCGTATCGACTATGACCTGCGAGCCGCTCCGCAAGACGCACTGCCGCGACGCCTGCCCCTACGACGACGACGTGGACGCTACGCAATCGGGGACCGGTCACGGCGACATCCTCGCCGCAGCTTCGACCGTCGCCGCAGAAAGTTTGAACGCCGGAATACCGGATTCCGGATCCGTGACGGCGCGGGTCGCGTTGTTGGCGCGCTCGGCTCCTCCCCAGTGAAATGGTACGAAGAGGGTTCCCTCCGCGACTTTCGTCGTCACACGGGCAGTCGTGACGAACGAGCCACGGCGGGTCCGCACCCGCACCGTATCACCATCGGTCACGCCGTACCATTGCGCCGTTGCGGGATGGATTTCCACGTAGGAAGTAGGAACCGCACGTCTCAGCGGATCGATGCGGCGGGTCTGTGCCCCGCTCTGATAGTGTTCCAGCAACCGACCCGTCGTCAGGCACAGCGGGAACTCGACGTCCGGCGCCTCATCGGCCGACGAGGATGGCACCACATGGAATCGAGCCCGACCATCCGGTGTGGGGAAACAATCGAGGAAGAGCCGTGGCGTCCCAGGGTGATCAGCCGAAGGACAAGGCCAGAAAACACCGTCTTCGGTGACGATTCGTTCATAGTCGATTCCGGCGTAATCGGCGACGGCACCGGAACTCGCGCGGCGCAATTCCGCAAAGACCGCCGCTGGGTCGGAGGGAAATGCAGAGCGGCACTCAAGTGCAGTCGCCAACATGGCGAGCACTTCCAGGTCGCTGCGCACCCCCGGTGGAGGGTCCAGCGCCTTCCGCCGCACGACGACCCTTCCCTCGAGATTCGTCATCGTTCCCGTTTCTTCGGCCCATTGCGTGACCGGGAAGACGACGTCCGCGAGAGCAGCCGTCTCCGACAAGACGAAGTCCGCTACCGCCAGAAAATCGAGGGATCGAAGACGATTCTCGACCCGGGTAGCCTCCGGGGCGGAGACGGCTGGGTTGCAGCCGAAGACGAGTAGGCCTCGGACGCCGTCCTCTGTCCCCGCTTTCGTCAAAATCTCGGTCGCGGGTACGCCGGGACCGGGAATCTGCTCGGGATCGACGCCCCATACCCGGGCAACGTGTTCACGGTCGCACGGATCCGTGATGCTGCGATAACCGGGTAGCTGATCCGCCTTCTGGCCGTGCTCACGACCCCCTTGGCCGTTTCCTTGTCCGGTCACCGATCCGTAGCCGCACCACGGTCGGCCGACTCTGCCGAGAGCCAGCATGAGATTGATGTAGGCCAACACCGCATGGGTGCCCGTGACGTGTTGTTCCACACCGCGGCCGGTCAGTAGGATCGTCGTTTGGGCCCGACGCAATTCTTCGACGACGGCACGCAGCTGGACGATGCTGACACCGGTCAGCGCTTCCACCCGCTCGGGCCAGAATCCCATCGCATGTGCTCGAACTTCGTCGAAACCACGGGTGCGAGCGGCCACGAACGCCTCATCGACCAGCCCGGCATCGATGACCAGCCGAAGAAGCCCTTGGGCCAAGGCGATATCGGCGCCGGGCGTGGACTGGACGAAGATGTCTGCGAGCTCGGCCGTCGCGCTGCGACGGGGATCGATGACGACGAGACGCCCGCCGGCCGCTCGCATCCGCTCGATGTGACCGAGCAAGACCGGCATCGTCTCTGCGGTGTTGACTCCCACCAAGATAAGGAGATCTGTTCGTTCGATGTCGGAAAGCGGAAAAGGCAATCCCCGGTCGACACCGAAAGCCCGACGGGTCGCCGTCGCCGCCGCCGCCATACAGAACCTGCCGTTGTAATCGATCATTCGCGTACGGAGCGCGACCCGGGCGAATTTGCCGAGCAGGTAAGCCTTTTCGTTGGTCAGTCCGCCCCCTCCGAGCACGCCGATCGAATCGGGGCCGTAGCGTTCCTGCAACGCCGTAAGAGCCGTCACCGTGCGGTCGATGGCTTCTTCCCAGGAGGTCGCAACGAGGTCCTCCGACCGGGAACGACGGACCAATGGAACGGTGAGCCGCTCCGGGCTGCTCAACAGCTCGGCACACGTCCAGCCTTTGCGACACAGATTGCCTCGGTTCGTCGGGAAATCACGCGGCGTCACCGTGACCATCGCTTGACCCTGTTCGGCACGGCGTACCTGCAGCGTCATCCCGCACTGCAGGGCGCAGTACGGACAGTGCGTGCCGACGAGGCTGAGGTCCTCGACATCCACCATGGCATCGACGAAACCAGCACTGCGTTCCGGGTCCGTAAAACTCGTGTTTCGCCGACGCAACGCCTCCCTCACGGCTCCGCAGGCGGGCTCGTGAGGCGAATGTTACGGGGGCGGGAGGGCCGACGAAACGCATGAGCAAAGTGCCCCCGACATCCTGGACCCCGCCCCGCAGAGACCGGGAGAAGGACAGACGAACTGCACCCCAGGAAGAGGAAATCCATGACGGGCACCCTGAGCCAAATCGAGGAAGCCAGGAAAGGCCGGGTAAAGACCTCTACCGAGGAGCGCAGCCGCCCGATCGGCGTGCTGATCGGTACGACGCTTGGCTTTTTCGCCGGATTCGCGGGAGTCAACGTCTTCGGCCCGCTCGTGCCCCACTTCGCCGACCAATTCCAACTCTCGTCCGTCGCGGCCGCAACCCTAGCCGCTATCCCCAGCCTCTCCGGGGCGTTGCTGCGCATTCCGTGCGGAGCGTTCGCGGAAATGTTCGGACCGCGAAGGGTGATCCTGTCCTTGCTCCTGACCACCGCAGTCGGAGTGGCAGGCCTGCTCGCACTGCTCGCTCTTCAACCGGCTCGGCCGCTGCCGAATGCCTTTCCGCTGTTGCTTCTCCTCGGGATCGTGGTGGGATCGGGCATCGCGGTCTTCTCGGCCGCCGCAGGTCAGGTGTCGGCGTGGTCCCCACCGGATCAGCGCGGTCGGATGCTCGCCATTTTCGCCGGTCTGGGCAATACCGCTCCAGCGGTCTCGGCCTTACTGCTCCCCCTGGCAGCAAGTGCCGTCGGCCTCGTCGGCGGTTATGCGCTGTGGCTCGCGGCTCTCGGGATTCTCACCGCGTGTTACGCCGCCCTCGCCCCCGACGCCCCGCGTCACCCCGCCGGTCGACCGTGGACGGCGCGGGCGACGCTGATCGCGGCAGCGCGCCGTTTCGAGGTGTGGGGCTTGACCGCAGGATATTTCGTCAGTTTCGGGGGCTATCTCGGGCTCGTCGCGTGGCTGCCGTCCTACTGGCACCACACCTACGGGTTTTCGCTGAGAGAAGCGGGCGTGCTCACCGCCGTCTTCTCTCTCACCGCAGCCGGCGCACGGGCAATCGGAGGTGCCGCCACCGCTCGGGTACCGGTTCGGCTGGTCGTCGTCTCGACGTACGGCGTCTTGGCAGCCGCCGTCGTCGTCCTCGCACGGACCACGACCGTGTCGACCACCGTCGGCTCCTTGCTCGTCGTCGCAGCCGCGATGGGAGTGGGATCGGCGACCGTCTTCCGGATTCTCGCAGAACGGCTGCCTCACATGGTGGCCGCCGCGAGCGGCGTGGTGAGCGGACTCGGCGCCCTCGGAGGCTTCGTCCTGCCGCCGCTCATGGCCGAAATCGCCGACCTCAACAGAGCCGAATACGCGCCGGGCTTCCTTCCGGTGGCCGGCTTGGCGCTGCTCGTCCTCCCGGCCGTGCTGCTAGCCGCAGGTGGGCGACGACGCGGTCACTGCGTCGAGGCGGATTCCTCTCCGGCGAGCTCCCGCCACAGCGCCGCGCGCGCCGCGCGCCGTTCGGCTTGTGTCGGCTCGTGACCGAGGCGGCCCTCCAACAATTGCAGAAGGGAGACGTCGATGTGCCGGGGTAGTACGGGCCGGACGTCGAGGAGATCCTCCAGGTCGATCGGGGAATCCGGGGCGAGGAGTCGGCGGGCGAAATCACGCCCGGCACGAACCGCGATTTCCTCCCAGTTGGTGAGGCCTCGCCGTGCCCTGCGCAGGTCTCCGCGCCGGACCCCGCGGTGCATCTCCGGCCGTTCGGAGCGCCGATCCGGTTCTCGGACGACGAACTCCACCGGCGGTAATTCGATCGCGTCGGCGAGCAATGCCCACGGGAGGGTGACGGTCAGATCGGCGGCCTCCCGGACGGCGGCGACGTCCTCGTCTTCGGCGTCCCACGCCGGCTGCGCCACGATCACGCGCTTTCCCAATTGGCGCACATCGGTCACGGCAATAGCCAATTCGACATTTCCGGCGACGAGCACGATGGTGTCGATATCGGGATCGCGGCAGAGCGCCAACATCTCGCGGTAGATCAGTAATTCGACTCCCCGTCGGCGCCGCCCTCCCAGACGGCCGAGCCGCAATTCGACGCCTTCCAGGGCACTGATGCGCTCCAGCTCCGGCGTCGGTTTGCCGTCGGGGGAGGCGTCGAACCAGATGACCGTCGCCAGTTCTCCCGCGCCGAAGCTCTCGACACGGTCGGCGACGGCGGTGAGCAGCATGTCGTAGTCGACGCGGATCGTGGACCGCCCGTACCTGCCCGCAGCTCTCCACGCACATTCGCCGAGGAGGTATCCGCCATCGACCAGCAACCCGTAGGACAACGCTTCTCCAAACACCGACCAGGGACCCCGAAATGTGGACGGCGGGCTCCCGGTGAGCATCTCGGGGGTCCAATGCGTTGGGAGCCCGCCGGGTCCGGAACGCGGACCCACGTGCTCCTAGTGTGCCACAGTCTAAGCAGCCCTCCGCGTCCCGCGCACTCCCGGTGCGACTATCCGATCAGAGCATCTAGTTCGCGTAGTGCCACCGTGATCGCAGCGAGATCCGCGGGGCCGCGGGCGGCGTCTCGGACGGTGGAGGCAGCACGTTCGATGCGGGCGTGCTGTTGCGCCGTCCACGCCGACCAGCCGGCCTCGGGCGAAGGGTCGTCCCCCTCCAGGAGGGCGGCGGTGAGCTTCGCGTGGACGGCGATCAGGTCGTCACGTGCCGCCGAACGTGCGAGGGTCTGCCAGCGATTTCCGCCGGGGAGAGCAGCAATGGCATCCCGCAGCGCCCACAAATCAAGCCGGTCGGCCACCCAGAAATACGCCTGGGCGACCAGCTCGACCGGCCGTTGCGTCTGCCCGGACAGTTCGACGATGGCGAGGGCGGGGACGGCCTGATCGAAGGCGGCCATGGCCTCGGCGAGCTCGGTCGGCACGCCGTCGGCCGTCAACGATGCGACCGAGCTCTGCCGTGCGGTCGCCGCCGTTCCCCGCAGAAGCGTCGGCAGGGTCACAGCGACCGTGCCCGCATCGGCAAGAGCGTTTACCACCTCACCGACCTCCACGCCGCGCACCCGACTGCGCAACACCCAGCGGACCGCGCGTTCCAGCCCCTGACGAAGACCGACGAAAAGCCGGAGCTGCACCGCACTCGGCACGACGCGGTCGAGGTCTTCGACGCGCCGCCAGAGATCGTCCACACCGAAGATTTGTCGGACGGCGATATGCGCGCGGACGACGTCGCCGACCGTCGCCCCGGTCTCCTCCAGCATCCGATGGACGAAACTCACGCCGGAAAGGTTGACCACGCGATTCGCGAGGCACGTCGCGACGATTTCCCGCCGCAGCGGATGTACCTCCATGTCCGCGCGGTATCTCTCCCGCAAAACGGTCGGGAAATAGCTTGCGAGAATATCCGTCGCGAACGGTTCATCCGGAAGCGTTGAGTCCACGAGGGCATGGGTGAGGAAAATCTTCGAGTAGGCGAGGAGTACCGCCAGTTCCGGGCGGACGAGCCCGATTCCCGCTGCGGCGCGTCGCTCGATCTCCGCAGCGTCGGGTAGGTATTCCAACGCGCGATCCAGCAGCCCGGACTTTTCCACGCTTTCCATGAAGAACGCGTGGGCCGGGAGGGTTTCCGCTGAGCGGGCCTCCGAACAGGAGAGGGCCAGGTTCTGCTCGTAGTTGTCCCGCAGCACGAGGGACGCCACGTCGTCACGCGCCGCAGCCAGTAATTCCGCGCGTTCGGCGTCGGACAAGCGTCCCGAACGGCGAGCTACTTCGAGGAGAATCTTGATGTTCACTTCGTGGTCGGAGGTGTCCACTCCCGCCGAGTTGTCGATGGCGTCGGTGTTGATGCGGCCCCCGCGGAGCGCGTATTCGATCCGGGCGCGCTGGGTGAAACCCAGGTTTCCTCCCTCGGCCACCACCCGACACCGAAGCTCCGTAGCATCGACTCGCACGGCGTCGTTCACCCGATCACCGACATCGGCGTGTGTCTCGTTGGAAGCTTTCACGTACGTGCCGATCCCGCCGTTCCACAACAGGTCGACCGGCGCGCACAGGATGGCCTGGATGAGGTCGGACGGCGTGCGCTCGCCGGGTTCGATGCCGAGCACCGCAGCGGCTTCGGGGGAGACCGGGATCGATTTCGCCGTCCGCGGCCACACTCCTCCGCCGGCGGAGATGAGGTGCGGATCGTAATCGGCCCAGCTGCTGCGCGGCAGTTCGAAGAGACGCCGCCGTTCGGCGTACGACCGACGCGGGTCCGGGTCGGGGTCGAGGAAGATGTGGCGGTGGTCGAAGGCGGCCACGAGACGGAGACGGTCGGAAAGCAGCATCCCGTTACCGAAAACGTCGCCGGACATGTCGCCGATCCCGACGCAGGTTATCTCGGCGCTCTCCACATCCACTCCGAGTTCGCGGAAATGCCGCTTGACGGATTCCCACGCACCTCGCGCGGTGATACCCATCGCCTTGTGGTCGTAACCGACCGATCCCCCCGACGCGAAAGCATCACCAAGCCAGAACTGGTACTCCGCCGCAATCCGGTTGGCGATGTCGGAGAATGTCGCCGTCCCTTTATCCGCTGCCACCACTAAGTACGCGTCGTCGCCGTCGTAACGGATGGTCCGTGCGGGGGGAAGGACCGTGCCGGTGTCGAGATCGAGGTTGTCGGTCAGGTCGAGCATGCCTCGGATGAGCGTGCCGTAACAGGAGACGATCTCCACCGTCGCTGCATCGGGGTCCCGCGGCAAGGGACGTTTGACGACGAATCCTCCTTTGGCGCCCACGGGTACGATCACGGCGTTCTTGACGGTCTGTGTCTTGGCGAGTCCGAGAATCTCGGCACGGAAATCCTCTCGACGGTCGGAGTACCGAATGCCACCTCGCGCCACCGGACCGAAACGAATATGGATGCCCTCCATGGCGGGCGAGTACACGAAGATCTCGTACTTGGGGCGGGGGCGAGGCAAGAGGTCCAGTTGGTCCCCCGCGAACTTGAACGCCAGGTACGGTTTCGGTCGGTCGTCGCGGAGCTGCCAATGGTTGGTGCGGAGGGTCGCTTGGATGGCGGCGAGAAACGCCCGCAGGATGCGGTCGTCGTCCAGGCTCGTCACCTCGTCCAATTCGCGCCGCACCAGGTGCAGGACGGTGTCTTGGCTTCGTGCGCGGTCTGCCTCGTCGGGGTCGAACCGCTTCTCGAAGAAGGCCACGAGTGACGCAGCGGCGCGAGGGTTACGACACAGAGCCGCTTCGACGTAATCCTGGCTGAAGCGAAAGCCGGTTTGCCGCAGGTACTTCGAGTAGGCGCGCAGGATCACGACCTGACGCCAGGAGAGTCCGGCGCGCAGCACCAAAGCCTGGAAGCCGTCGACTTCGCAATCCCCCCGCCACATGGCGGCGAACGCATCTTCGAAGAGGCGACGGCGGGTGGGACGCTCGCTCGGGTCGATGTCGAAGTCCAGACGTAGGCCGAAGTCGTAGACCCACGCATGTTCGGCGTCTTTGCGCGCGATACCGTAAGGGCGTTCGTCGGTTACCTCGACTCCGCTGGACGCGAGCAGCGGGACGATCGACGCCAAGGAAATGGGCGGCCCGACCCGGTAGAGTTTCAGCCTGAGCTCGTCTCGCCCGGCCGACCCCTCGGAGTTCGGCTCGTAGACCTCCACCGCGATGTCCCGCGGCGCGGTGAGCGGCTCGAGGACCAGCACGTCGTCGACGGCTGCGGTTGCCGGGAAATCCTCCTTGTACGCCTCGGGAAACGCCCGGCCGTAACGGGCGAGCAAACGTGCTGCTTCGTCTTCCCCGAAACGGCGCACGAGCTCGTCGGCGAAGTCGTCCTCCCAGGTACGCAACGCGGCGGCCAGTCGACGTTCCAGAGCATCGGCGTCGATGTTCGGCGTGCTGCCCGGAGGAACACGGACGACGAAATGTACTCGGGCGAGCACCGAGTCGGTGACCCGCAGCGCGTCGTCGACACTCGTTCCGTTCAAGGCGTCTACGAGAATTTCCCTGATCCGCAGGCGAACGTCGGTGCTGTAGCGGTCGCGCGGGAGGTACACCAGGCAGGAAAAGAATCGCCCGTATTCCTCACGACGCAAGAAGAGCCGCAACCGCCGCCGTTCACGCAGATGCAGCACCCCGAGGGCCACCCGGTACAGCTCGGGAACGGAGATCTGGAAGAGGTCGTCTCGTGGATACTCTTCAAGGATCTCCAACAACGCCTTGCCGTCGTGACTCGTTGCCGCCAGCCCCGAGCGTTCCACGACCTGTCGAACCTTTTGCCGGATCACCGGAATGGTGAGTACACGCTCGGAATACGCCGCGGAGGTGAACAGCCCGAGGAAACGACGCTCGCCGATGACCCGGCCGGCGTCATCGAAGGTTTTGATGCCGATGTAATCCAAGTACGTCGGACGGTGCACCGTGGACCGAGAATTGGCTTTGGTGACGACGAGGATACGTGGCTCGCGCACCCGCGCCCGCACATCGGGCGGGAATTCCGTGAGTTTACGCGGCGTCCTTTGATCGGCCCGCAGGATGCCCAGGCCGGTGCCGGCGACGGCCGCAAGGGCATCGGCACCGTCGACCACGACCAGCCGGTATTCGCGGTAGCCGAGAAAAGTGAAATGGTCTTCCGCGAGCCACTCCAGGAACGCAGCCACCTCGGTGGCGTCCGCCGATCCTTCCTGCGCACGGAGCATCGCCGCGAGCTGCAAAGCCGTGGTCCGCATCCGCGGCCAGTCTTCGACCGCAGCGCGGACGTCGGCAAGGATGCGGCGAAGCCCCACTTCCAGGTCGGCCGGGTCGAGATCGCCGGCGTGGTTCACCTCGACGTGCATCCAGGACTCGGCGACCGCCGCGGTATCCGCGGCGGGATCGGTGACGATATGGAGCAACCGGCCGGCGAGATCACGGCGGACGACGACCTGTGGGTGGAAGAAGAATTCGATGGCGAGTCGACGACGGGTCAGCTCCTGGGTGACCGAATCGACCAAGAAGGGCATGTCGTCCGTCACGATTTCGACGACGGCGCGCCGCGGGCCGAGCGGTCGCACCCGCACGTTCTCGGTCCCGATGATGCGCTGCTCGGCCAGGGAACGGTGTTTCTCGACGATCGCGCACACTTCATCCACCGCGAGGGCAACGACGTCCTCGGCGGGAACATGGACGAAGTACCGTTCGAGCAGCTCGCCGATTCCCGGCGCTACCTGCCGAACCGCTTCTCGAATCAAGTCGTTCTTCTTCTGCTCGGCGTCCTCCGGGGACCAGCGCGTCTCGAACGGCCGGGTTCCGAACGGAAAGACCTCGCTCACCCGTGCGTCGGCACGAAACTCCGGCTGGATCCCGTCCTTATCGCCCATCGCTCACCGCTCTTCTGCCATGTGCGGATATCGGTAGTCGGTGGGCGGAACGAAGTTCTCCTTGATGATACGGGTTGTCGTCCAGCGCAGCAGGTTCTGGATGGAGCCGGCCTTGTCGTTGGTCCCACTCGCCCGACTCCCGCCGAAGGGTTGCTGGCCTACCACCGCGCCGGTCGGCTTGTCGTTGATGTAGAAATTCCCCGCCGCGTAGCGGAGTCGCTCGGCCGCCATCCGGATCGCATCGCGATCCGTCGCAATCACCGACCCGGTGAGCCCGTACGGGCTCGTCTCCGCCACCAGGTCCAGGATCTCCGCGAACCGCGCGTCGTCGTAGACGTACACGCCGAGAATGGGGCCGAAATACTCGGTGGTGAAGAGCTCGTCGGAAGGGTCCTCGCCCACCACGACGGTCGGCCACACGAACCAGCCTTCGCCGTCGTCGTGACGTCCGCCTGCGACGATGGAGAGCCCCGGAGTACGGCGGGCCCGTTCGATCGCGTCGACCACGCGCCGATACGCACGCTCGTCGATCAGCGCCCCCATGAAGACGGAGAAATCGGTTACGTCTCCGACGGAAATGGCTTCGACTTCGGCGATGAAACGGTCCGCCATGCGATTCCAAAGCGACCTGGGAAGGTAGGCGCGCGAAACGGCCGAACATTTCTGACCCTGGTACTCGAAAGCTCCGCGGATCAGCGCGGTCACCAGGACGTCGAGGTCGGCAGACGGATGCGCGACGACGAAATCCTTTCCGCCCGTCTCCCCGACCAGCCGGGGGTAATTGCGGTAGCGCGGAAGATTCTCCGCGACGGTGCGCCACAGGTGGGCGAAAGTCGCAGTGGATCCGGTGAAGTGCACTCCCGCGAGCTCCGGATGCGGCAACGCCACGGCGGAGACGGCTGCTCCGCGCCCGGTCACCATGGTTATCACGCCCGGAGGCAAGCCTGCCTCTTCCAACAACTCCATCAGGAAATGGGCGGCGAATTGTTGCGCCGGAGCGGGCTTCCACACCACGACGTTGCCGAGCAGAGCCGGAGCGGTGGGCAAATTTCCCGCTATGGAGGTGAAATTGAAGGGCGTGATGGCGAGGACGAATCCTTCCAACGGTCGGTAATCCGCCCTGTTCCAGGTTCCGGGTGCGCTTAGCGGCTGCTCGGCGAGCAGCCGCTCGGCGAACCACACGTTGAAACGCCAGAAGTCGGCCAGCTCGCACACCGCGTCGATTTCCGCCTGGTAGCAGGTCTTGCTCTGCCCGAGCATGGTCGCCGCATCCGCGACGAACCGCCTGGGGCCGGTGAGCAGATCCGCGGCGCGCAGGAAAACGGCCGCCCGCTCGGAGAAATCCATCGCCCGCCACCCGGCTGCGGCGGCGAGCGCCCGTTCCACCGCGGCGGCGACGTCGGCTTCGGTGGCCTCGGCCGCGATCCCGAGCACGGATCGGCGTCGATGCGGCTGGACGACGTCGAAGCGAGCCCCTCCCCCGAGACGGCGCATCTCGCCGATCACCATCGGCAAGTCGATCGGAGAATCGGCCAATTCCTTCAACCGAGCGCTCAACTGCTCCCGCTCGGTGCTCCCGGGTCGGTACTCCACCACGGGTTCGTTGCGAGGCGGCGGTACCGTCGGCGTCCCATCGATCGTCATCGCCTTACGCCCCCTTTGGCCCATCTTCGCACGTTACGGGGCATCGATCAGGGGCCGACGGTGGCGCAGAAAGTGTCCAATTCGCTTCGGTCGTACCAGAGCAATGGGCGATCGGCGAGCTCGTCGAGGAGCTCGTCGTCCGGCGTCTGCGGGTCGCGCAGCGACCGGACCGCCCGCTCGACGAGGGGAACGGTGTCGGCCTCGTCGACGTGGATCGCCGCGACGGCGTCCTGCAGGATCGGCACCCGGGTACGCACCGCGGCGGGATGAACCTCAGGAGTCACCACGAGATCGTCATCGGCAACATCCGCTGCGATGACAACTCTTCTCGGCGGGCACGGTGACCGCTCTTCGTTGGCGGCGAGAGCGCGGACGGCGGCCTGTGCGGCCTCTATCATCGCGAGGTATTCCAACTCCTCCCGGTCGTCGACGCCGACTTCCTCCCGGAAGAAAGTGGTCGGGCCGTAGCCGATCGACCCCTCACCGCAGAGGGGAAGACCCGATCGGATCGCGGTGCAGAGAGCCGCCGGAGTGCTCGGCAGATAAATCCGCATGCCGACATCGTGGCAGAGCGGCAAGCCGGCGCCCGCTCGGCGAGAACGCCCCCCGGGGAGCCTCGTCGACCGACCCCGGGAAGGCCCGACTGGTCCAGACCTGACCCCTTACCGGGGGTTCACCTGCTCGGAAGGAAATGCGCACCTGCGCTCAGGCTTCAGCGCGGGACGCCGAAAGACCTAGTGTCCCCGCGACCTCGGACGGAGTGAGCATGTCCTCGATCGTGCCCCCCCAGCAAGCTGTGCGTGAGCACGTTCCCAGCGAGGGGCGTTCGCTCTCCGCAGTCCTCGCCTTCCCGTCGTGGATCACGCTGATCTCGACGGTGGTGGTGACCGTTCTCGCGACGACGATCGGCCGCAGCGGCGGATGGCGCGGCGTCCACACGGCGATCCTGGCCGTGGGCGCGCTCGGCGTCTTCCTCGGCTTCGCCGTGACGCTCCGTACCGGACGCCGACTCCGCGACGACCTCACCGCCGTGACCAAGGTCGCCGAAGCCCTCGCCGCCGGTGACCTCACCGCGACCTCGGGGGTAACGCGGGACGACGACCTCGGTCGGCTCGCTCACGCCCTCGACCATGCGGTGACCACGCTGCGCCAGGACGTCGCGTCGGTGAGCACGCACGCCAACACCTTGGGCTCGGCGGCCGTCGAACTCACCTCGGTGGCGACAACTCTGGGAAATTCCGCGGAAGCCGTGTCGAGTCAGGCCGCCGCGTCGGCTGAGGCAGCGAACGCCGTGACCAGCCACGTGCAAGCGGTCTCCACCGGCGGGCAGCAGATGGGCAGCTCCATCCGAGAGATCAGCGTCAACGCGTCGGAGGCCACCAGAGTGGCCAGCCAAGCGGTGGCCATCGCCCAGTCGACCAACGACATCGTGACCCGACTCGGGGAATCCTCTTCCGAGATCGGTCAAGTGGTCAAGGTCATCACCTCGATCGCCCAACAGACCAACCTGCTGGCGCTCAACGCCACGATCGAAGCCGCCCGCGCCGGCGAAGCCGGCAAGGGATTCGCGGTGGTGGCCGGCGAGGTCAAGGACTTGGCCCAAGAGACCGCCCGGGCCACCGAGGACATCGCCCGCAGGGTCGAGGCGATTCAGGCCGATACCGCAGGCGCGGTCGCCGCGATCAGCGAGATCAGTTCGATCATCGAGCGGATCAACGAGATCCAGACTGTGATCGCGTCGGCGGTGGAGGAGCAGACCGCTACCACCAACGAAATGAACCGCAGTATCGACGAAGCGGCCACCGGCGCGCACGAAATCGCCAACCGCATCACGCAAGTGGCCCACACCGCGCAACAAACCGCCGGGTCGGTCGCCAATGCCCGGCACGCGGCCCAGGAATTGTCCCGCCTCTCGGCGGAACTCCAGCAACTGGTCGGACGGTTCCGCTACTGACCGACGACCGCCCGCTCTCGGCGGCGACGTGCCCCGTGAGTCGGGCGCGGCGACACCGGCGCGAAGCGGCGGGCAAGCGCGTGAAAAGCGCGCACCGCCGATGATCGTGGGGCCACCTCCCGGACCGTCCGCCCCCGAGCAAGAGCGCGATCGAACGCCGTCCGATCGTCGGGGACGAAGCAGATATCGCGGAGTCCCGCGTAACGTTCCAACGCCGCTCGAACCTGTTCCTCCGGATTTCCGCCTGCGATCGGGCCGACGCGGAGTTTGTTGACGACGACCGTCAGCGGCGGGTCGGGTCGAATTTCGCGCAGCCGGTCCAGGCCCCGCAGCAGGCGTTGTACTCCGACCGGGTCGGCCGACCCGACGGCCACGATGTGATCGGCCTCGTCCAAGGTGGCGAGGGTCGCCGCGTTGCGACGCGGAGCGAGCGTGTCGTAACTCAGCTCGTCGTCGTCCTCCAAGCAGAAACCGCAATCGACGACGACCATCCGCGCCAGCCGCCGAGCGCAGGCGTAGACCGACCGCAGCGCCGGGCCGCGCAGTTCCGGCCAACGATCCGGGCGAGCGATCCCACTGAGGACGCGCACCCCGGGGTGGGCGTACGGGGCCAGCCGCGCCAGGGCGGGGACGTCGAGGGCCCCTGCGTTGGCCTGCCGAACCGCGGCCACCAACCCGGGTGCCTCGTCGAGCAATCCGATCGTCTGAGCGATCGACCCGCCGTAGGAGTCGGCGTCCACCAGAAGGGTTTCGAAGCCGAGGACCGCAAGCTCGGTGGCAAGGCCGATGGCCACGGCAGTGCGCCCGGGCGCTCCGGTCGGCCCCCAGACGGCGACCAGTTCGCCGAAGCGGCCGCCGACCGGCTCGTCTCCGTCGACAGCAGAGGGCTCCGGAGCGGGCAGGGCGACTTCGCCGACGTCCGGGACCCACTGGCCGCCCGACTCGTTCATCGGCTGCAGGGATCGGCCCCCCGCGGAATACGGGGATTGGCCCCCAGCGTCGGCGCCTTGGCCCCCAGCGTCGGCGCCGTCGAAGGGAACATCCCGCGGCGATCGACCGTCGAGCTCCCGGACCTCGGCCAGTGCCGCCACGACCGCCGCGGTCAAGGCACGCGCATCGTCGTCCGGTCGGCACAGTCGGCGAAGCCCGAGCTGACGGGCCCGCCGTTCGGCGTCCTCGCTTGTGACCACGCCGACGACGGCCACTCCGCAGCCGGCAAGGCGATCGAGCAGGTCGAGGTCCAGCCAACGGCCGCTCGTCGAGATCAGCGCGGCACGTATGATTCCGGCTTCCGCGGCGGCGATGAGGTCCGCGGCGTCCACACATCGGCGGACGACGACCACGCCAGAGTCGCCGGCTTCGAGTCTGGCCACCAGGTCGGCTTCCCACGCGGCGTCCCAGGCCGCGGTGCCGATCGGAACCCGCGACATGATCAGTCGGCTGCCTGGGACGGGGCAACGGTCCCGGCCCGGAACTCGCCGGGGGTCGGCGCGGCGCTTGCGTCCTCCGTTGGGACCCGGACGACGTCCATCGTCCCCGAGCGCGAGGCGGCGAGGACGTCGGCGACCAAGTCTCCCGGAACTTGGAGGACGAGGCCGACACCCGCAGCGCCCAGCCCGGCGTCCGAGACCGTGTCCACCACCGCCACATTGCCGATCACGAGCTGCGGTCGGGCGGCGGCCCCATCGGGCGGCCGGAGCGTCACGTAGACATCGACGTGTGCCCCGTGGAGATCGCCGCGCGGAAGGTGGAGACGATCGACGGAGATCGTGACCAACCGGACCGGCGAAGCGACCCGCTCGATGAGCGCCGCCCGGGGGATGAGTTCTCCCGCGTGGATCGGGATCGCGACCACTCGCCCGGTCGGATCGGCGGCGGCCGTCAGATAACCGGAGCCGTGGTCACGAAAGCGGACCTTCGCCACGGTGAGATCGTCTCGACTCACCGTCGTCCCTGGAGTGAGATCGCGAGCAGCCGCCCAGACGCTCTCGTATCGGTCGGCGGAGGCCAGCAGCTTGGTGCCCACCGCCACCGAGATGACCACCAACAGCACACCAACGATCAAGCGTGCGTCCAGCCAGGACGGCGGACGGAGCCGACGAGCCAGGGGCGCGGGGACGCCACGAGACGGCGCGGACGTCTCGCGCGGGCTTTCCCGTAATTCTCGGGATGCCACCGCCATGTCGGCCTCCGATCACGTTCTCGACGGATGCTAGCAACAGAAGTCAACGAAAGGAAGCTGGGGAAAACGTGCTCTAACGTGCGCAAAATGTGGCAGAGTTAGCCATCGGCACGGTGTATCGGCTCGGTCGGAGGTTACGGAATGGCAGAGACAACACGGCGGTTCCTCCTTCTCTCCGACGTCGCAGAAATCTTGAACATCTCGGCCGCTCAGGCCTACGCCTTGGTGCGTTCCGGGGAGCTACCCGCCATCAAGATCGGCGGTCGTGGCCAGTGGCGGGTGGAGAGCTCGGCCCTCGAGCAGTACATCAAGGAGGCCTACGAGCGCACCCGCGCTTTCGTCCAAGCCCACCCGTTCGGCGCCGACGAGGAGGGGGACTGACCGAGTCCGCGGCCGGGAGGACTCACAGCCGACGCACCCACACGATCGAGGGCCAAGGGATCGTGAGCAGGCTGCGGATGGCACGAGCGCGGGGGACATCCCCAGGATCATGCTGTGCAAGATCGATGAAGTCACGGCCCACGCGATCGAGTGTCCCGGTGAGGATCGTGCCGTCGTCCAGTCGGACGCCGACCGGCGCCCGGTCTCGCAGCATCCGCCGCAGGGTGTGGCCCGGCCCGACGCGGGCCGCGAGCGGGCCCATCACTTCCGCGCTCGCCGCCGTGCGGGGATCCAATCCGTCGATCGCTTGAACACGCGGTAGGAACACCAGAGTTTCGCGGTCGCCCTCCTCGAGGAGGACCCACCCCTCGCCGGCGGTGACGAGTCGGCCGGCGAGTGTGTCGCCGGGACCCAACCGGAGTCGGATCGATCGCCCGATCGAGCCCCAGAGTCTGTCGATAAGCCGGATCTGCAGCACCTCCGCGCGCACCCGATCCGCCGCCTCGGCGGCGTCGGCAGCCTCCTGCGCCGCGGCGAGCTGACCTTCGAGATCGTTGAAGAGCCGGGACCACCGTTGGTCTCTGCCGAACGGTGAATCTGCCCGGTGCTCGGTCATCGGCTCCCCTCCGGACGTGCGCTGGACTGCTTGGGCCGCCGGCTCGCGCAGGGCCATGGTCTCGCACTCTTCCGCAAGCTCCACAGATTCTCTATCACATCTTGACAGCCTCTAGTAGAGGCACTTCAATGTCATCTCATGCAAATGCAAGCAAACGAACGATACAGCGTGGCTCGGGCTGTGGCCCTCGGCGTCGCGGCCGTCGGCGGCGGCGGAGCTGCCGCGTGGGTGATCGGCCCTCCCGAGCTGGCGGTCGCGACCCTGCGCCGTCCGGTCGATTTCGAGCAGGCGCTGGCAACGCTGTGCGCGGCGGGTGCGCTACTGCTCTCTGCCTGGTGCGTGCTGATGCTCGTTTCCGTGATCACGGCTCAGCTCGCCGTCCGGGTGGGCCGTTGGCCGGGGCGTTTGCTCGTCGCCTGTTCTCGGATCTGCCGGTTCCTCACCCCACGAGTGATCCGACGCGTCGTCCACGCCGCCGTCGGTGGCGCCGTCGCCGTCGGTCCGCTCGTCGGTGCGGGGACGGCGTTCGCCGTCCCGACCCCCACCCCGGCGACCCCCCATTCCCAGGTCGGGCCGGGCGAGCGTGGCTTTTCGGGCTGGGATCTCGACTGGCCCCGCAGCACCGCGCCGTCGTCCGCTCCCGCGGAATATCCCGCCGACCGCGAGGAATATGTGGTGATTCCCGGCGACACCTTGTGGGATATCGCCGCAAAACATCTCGGACCCGACGCAACTCCGGCCGACATCGCGGCCGAATGGCCCCGCTGGTACGCGGCGAACGAAGAGGTCGTAGGCCCGAATCCCGATTTCATCCTTCCCGGTGAACATCTCCGCCCACCGACATCTCCTTGACCCTCCGACGTTTCAGTGGGAAGCCGGACGCGGCTCCCCGATGACCTCCCAACCGAAGACCACGACGTCCCAACCGAAAAGGAGGAATTCTCATGTCCGTCCCGTCCCTGGCGCTTGCGGAACCGAGTGTCCGCGGACTGCATCGGATCGCAATACCCGACTGCGAACCACCGTTCGACGACGAAACCGAGGACGACGACGCACCTGCGGCGCTGCTTGCCTCGGTCTCCTCAAACAAACAGTCGCTCGCTCTCGAATTCCCCGGGGCCCTTCCTGCGCCGCGCCGCCACTTGCGTTTGGTGCGCACCGGGGACATGAGCCGGGACTCCGCAACCGCTGCCGACGAGCACCCCCGAATTACCGCGGAATGGGTGGCGCGCTTCGTGCAGGCCGTGGGCGAAGTGGTGACCGGGCTGCGTCCGGCCACTCAGCTCATCCGATGGACGACGCTGGAAGTGCTCGAAGCATTGCGCCACCGCGCGGCGGCCGCCGCCCGGCCGGTAGGACTGCGACGGACGGCGGAAGAGTCTCGCCCCACGCGCGTGATGCTCAAATCTCTACGGATGAGCGAGCCGATTCCTGGGATAGCGGAGGTCTGCGCCGTCGTCCTCCACGGGCCGCGCTATCGCGCGATGGCCCTGCGTTTCGAGGGTGCCGATGGTCGCTGGCGCTGCACGGCTTTCCAGTTGGGCTGAAGCAGGACAGGCGTCGCAGCGACTCGGACATCGCAACGTCGACTAATGCGCCGAATGATGTCGTTGGGTGTCAAGCGGCGTTGCGTGGATCACCGTGGCAGCGTTTGTACGCCTTCCCCGACCCGCACGGACATTTCGCGCTGCGCGGGGTCCCGGCGTACATGAGGGTGGGAGCAGAGGTGCCGGCCGTATCGGCGGCGCCGGCCGACCGACCGGCTGCTTCGCCCGCGAACGCCGTCGCCCGCCCGGAACCTGCGGCCCCATCGATGGTCGGGGCCGAGTACTCCAACCGCGTGGGTCGCGTCGGGGCCAGCAGTTTGGCGATCGGCGAATCCGCGAGCCGCGGCCCGACTCGCTCACCAGCGACACCGGCTCCGACCGGCGACCGTCCCCCGACTCCGCCGACGGGTGCACCCTGCGGTTCCGCTTCCGCCGCGCCGGGCGCTTCCGCTCCCGCCGTCACTCCCGAGGTTGCCGCGGGCGCGGCGGCGGCCTCCGGCGCCGGGACGACCTGCACCTCCAGGTTGAACAGCAACCGAACCGATTCTTCCTTGATGCCGTCGAGCATGGTCTGGAACATCGTGAACCCCTCGCGCTGGTATTCCACGAGGGGATCCCGCTGCCCGTAGGAGCGAAGCTGGATTCCTTCCTGCAGGTAATCCATTTCGTACAGGTGCTCACGCCATTTGCGGTCGAGCACCGACAACACCACCCGGCGCTCCAGCTCCCGCATGACCGGTTCGCCGTCCGGCGTGCGACCGAGCGATTCTTCACGTTCCGCGTACGCGCGATGCGCGTCCTCGATCACCCGTTCGATCAGGTATTCGGCGGAAAGCCCGCTGCGATCTCCCCCGCACTCCGCAACCACTTGGTCCACGGTGAGCTTGATCGGGTACAAACTCCGCAGCGCGGTCCACAGTTGGTCGAGATCCCACTCCTCCGCATACCCCTCGGCCGTCGCGGCCCGAATGTAGTCGGTGATGACGTCGTCGAGCATGTGCACGACCTGCTCCCGCAGGTCGGTACCGTGCAGCACCTTGCGGCGCTCCGCGTAGATGACGCTGCGCTGCTTGTTCAGCACCTCGTCGTATTTCAGAACGTTCTTGCGGATTTCGAAATTCTGCTGCTCGACTTGCGTCTGCGCCGACCGAATCGCCCGGGTCACCATTTTCGACTCGAGCGGCACGTCATCTGGGTAGTTCAGGGTCTCCATGATGCGTTGCACCATCGGGCCGTTGAAGAGCCGCATCAAGTCGTCTTCGAGGGACAGGTAGAAACGGGACTCTCCGGGGTCACCCTGCCGACCGGAACGACCACGCAACTGGTTGTCGATCCGACGTGAATCGTGCCGTTCGGTGCCGAGCACGTACAAGCCGCCCAGCGCCACCACCTCGTCGTGCTCGGCCGCCACGGCTTGCTTCCACTTCTCCAAGGTCTCCGGCCAGGCGGCTTCGTATTCCTCAGGAGTGTCGACCGGCGACAGACCACGTTCCGCGAGTTCCTGGCGGGCAAGGAATTCCGGGTTGCCGCCGAGCATGATGTCGGTACCGCGGCCGGCCATGTTCGTGGCCACCGTAACGGCACCTTTGCGGCCGGCCTGGGCGACGATCGCCGCTTCCTTTTCGTGGTACTTGGCGTTGAGCACTTCGTGCGGGATACCACGACGCAGCAGCATGCCCGACAGCAGTTCCGATTTCTCCACCGAGGTGGTGCCGACCAGCACCGGTTGGCCTTTTGCGTGCCGTTCGGCTATGTCCTCGACCACGGCCTCGAATTTCGCCTTCTCGGTCTTGAAGACCACGTCCGGTTGATCGATGCGGATCATGGGCCGATTGGTAGGAATCGGGACCACGCCGAGCTTGTAGATTTGGTGGAACTCAGCCGCCTCGGTCATCGCGGTACCGGTCATTCCGGACAACTTCTCGTACAGGCGGAAGTAGTTCTGCAACGTGATGGTGGCGAGGGTCTGGTTCTCCTGCTTGATCGGCACGCCTTCCTTGGCCTCGATGGCCTGATGCATCCCCTCGTTGTAGCGGCGTCCGTAGAGAATCCGGCCGGTGAACTCGTCGACGATGAGCACTTCGCCGTCGATGACGACGTAGTCACGGTCCCGCTTGTACAACTCCTTGGCGCGCAAGGCGTTGTGCAGATACCCGACGAGCGGGGTATTGGCGGGCTCGTAAAGGTTGTCGATACCCAGCCAATCCTCGACCCGCTCGACGCCGCGCTCCGTGATGGCGATGGTGCGCTTCTTCTCGTCGACCTCGTAATCGCCCTCACCGTCTTCGCCTCGACGTAGGCGCTCGGCCAAGCGGGCGAATTCGGTGTACCACTTCTGGTTGAGTTCCACCGGGCCAGAAATGATGAGCGGGGTCCGGGCCTCGTCGATGAGGATGGAGTCGACCTCGTCGACCACGGCGAAATAATGCCCCCGCTGCACCAATTCGTCGACCGTCCACGCCATGTTGTCGCGCAAATAATCGAAGCCGAACTCGTTGTTCGTGCCGTAGGTGATGTCCGCCGCGTAGGCTTTGCGGCGTTGGTCGGTCGGCATCTGCGGCGAGATGACGCCGACTTCCAGACCCAAGAAGCGGTGCACCCGCCCCATCCACTCGGCGTCCCGGCGGGCCAGGTAATCGTTGACCGTCACCACGTGCACCCCCCGCCCGGTGAGGGCGTTCAGGTACACCGGCAGCGTGGAGACCAAGGTTTTGCCTTCACCGGTCTTCATCTCGGCGATGTTGCCGAAATGCAGAGCCGCCCCACCCATGATCTGGACGTCGAAGTGCCGCTGCCCGAGGGTCCGCTTGGCGGCCTCCCGGACCGCCGCGAAGGCCTCGGGCAACAGGTCGTCCAGGCTCTCACCGTCGGCGAGTCGGGCCTTGAACTCGGCGGTGAGACCGCGCAACTCGCCGTCCGAGAGTTTGGCGAAGTCGTCCTCGATGGAGTTGACCTGGTCGACGATCGCGCGGAGCTTGCGCAGAATCTTGCCTTCACCGGCACGGAGAATCTTGTCGAGCAGTGCGGGCACCGCGGACTCCTTGTCGACCGACGACGAGAGGTGACGACGCCCGCCCAGGCGGCGCGCCGTCCCCTGTCATGGTAGGGGAGGCTCGGCCGCGCCGGGGACGGCGAGAGATCACGTGATCTCGAGCAGCTTCTCCCGGACGGCGTAGACCACGGCCTCCATCCGCGAATGGAGCTGGAGCTTCTCCAAGATGTTGCGGACGTGGTTCTTGACGGTGTTCTCGCTGATGAACAGCTCTTTGGCGATGTCGCGGTTGTTCAGCCCCTTGGCGACGAGCCGGAGCACCTCCATCTCCCGCTCGGTGAGCTTGGGGGCCGGCACCTGATGCCGCGAGTCACCGCGCTTGATGAGGCTGGCGAACTCACTGAGCAGCTTCGAAGCCATCGACGGGCTGATCAGGGACTGACCGCCGTGTACCGCCCGAATCGCCGCGGCCACCTCGTCGATGGAGATTTCCTTGAGCAGGTAGCCCATCGCCCCAGCTTTGATCGCATCGTAGAGGTCGGCTTCCTCGTCGCTGATCGTCAACATTATGATCTTCGCCGAGGGACAGACCTCCTTGATCGCAGCGCAGGCTTCGATGCCGGTGCGCTTCGGCATCCGCACGTCGAGCAGGACGACGTCCGGCAGCGTCTCGGCCGCCCGCGCGACCGCCTCGGCCCCGTCGCTCGCCTCCCCGACCAACTCGATGTCGGGCTCCGCCTGGAGCACCATTTCCAGCCCCCGCCGAAACAACGCGTGATCGTCGGCGACGAGGACCTTGATGGGTTCGACGTCGACGGAGGAGGTCGAGTCGCCGGATGCCGAGGGTCGAGGTCCGGGTCCGTTCGGCCCCCCCGCCTGGGGAGCAGCACCCGGCGGCGCCGAGGTAGGAACCGCGCCGGTGGGGGGCCGTAAACCCGGCATGGGTCCGCGCTCACCCTCGGGACGCCCGGGGACCGGCGGTGTAGTCCGCGACCGCAGCGGAACCGGGCCAGGTGAGGAACCTCCCGAGGACGGACGACTCCCCCCTGCGGAGCCGGCACCTTGGGGCGAACGGGGCGGCCACCCTGATTGCCTATCTCCGATCATTTTCTCCTGCCCTCGCCTGCGTGCGCTCCTCGTTCACTGGTCATCCTGCCATCCCTGATCGCTACCAGTCGAGAAAGAGCCGGTTTACCTTTTTCGCCCTCCTTGTCCCGATCATCACCGAATAGGTGCCTCTTGCTTGTCGGGCGACGTACGACGAGCTTCGTGCCCATCCGGAGAGGACGCGCTCGCGAGGCGGATCACACCGTAGTCGTATCCCCGCCTCCGGTACACGACGCTGGGTAACCCGCTGTCCTGATCGACAAAGAGGTAGAAGTCGTGTCCGACCAGCTCCATCTGGTACAGCGCCTGATCCAACGTCATCGGCGCGGCGACATGGACCTTCTCCCGAACCACCATCGGACCGGAATGGTGGACGGCGACGTCGTCGCCCCTCGTCACCAGGTCGAGACCGTGGGTGGGTTGCTCGGACGCCGGAAGCTGGTCGACGTCCGGCTCTGGCTCCTCAGCCGGCACCGCGAGAAGTTCCGCCTCGGAGCCGGGCGGGATACGGCCCGCGGGCGGAGGAGTACGCCCGTGGTGGATCCGACGCCGGTCCGCGGCCTTGCGGAGGCGGGATTCCAACTTCTCCCAAGCAAGGTCGAACGCCGCCGTCATCGTCTCGGCGGCCGCTTCGGCCCGGATCGGCGGCCCCGCGGATACGCAGGTCAGTTCCACGCGTTCACAGCTGCTCGCCAGTCGGGGATTGCGCTCGCGGGAAACCTCGACGTCGACGCGAATCACCTTGGGACAGAGCTTCTCGACCTTCGCGAGCTTCTCTTGGGCGTACGCGCGCAACCGTGCGGGCACTTCGACCCTTCTGCCTTTGACCACGATCTCCACAGCACCCTCCGTGCGCCGACCCGATCCGTCGCGGCGTTCGCTCGGCCGACCTGGTCTTCGTCCCCACACTTGCCTGCCGAGGTCGTCGCGGCGCATGCCGCGATGCCACCGTGGACCCTTTCTCTGTCGGCAGGTATCGGACCCACCGAAGAGGCAGGACTTACCTCTAAGCCGCACCGTGATCGGACGACTGCTCGTCGCCTTACGTGGGCCGTTTCGCCTGCGGCTGGCATCGGCTTGCCGTCCGGTTCCGGCCGTTGCTGCGGTCGGACCGGTTCGGCGCAACCACGGACCCGAGCGAACGCCACGGCACCAACCTAGACCGAAACGTCCGTTTCTCACAGCCCCAGACACGCAACCGGCGGCGAACGAGAGACGGCTACCCGACCTCACGGACGACGTGCCGCTCGAAGCGCGGCAATCGAGGCAATAACAATCGAGGCAATAAGGAAAAACACCGACGGATCAAACGCGGCGCGGGGTAGCCGCGATCGTCGCGGCCCCGAGCACGTTCGCCCCCGCCACCCGAAGCGCCCGACAGGCTTCCTGGAGCGTGGCTCCGCTGGTCACCACATCGTCGACCACGACCACCGTGAGGCCGACCAGCGAACGGCGCGCCACGAGAGCATCGTCCAGGTTGGTGAAACGCTCCGCTACCGAAAGTCCCGCCTGGTCGCGCACCGCCCTACGGTGCCGCAACGCAGAGGTGACGACGAGAGCGCACGGACCCACAGCACCGAGATCGAGACCACCGGACGAGGCGAGTCGAACCGCACCCTCGGTCACCCGGGAGAGCGGATCCCTTCCGCGGACACGCATCGCCGTCCGCGTCGAGGGAACCGGGACGACGGCGAGCCGCCGAACGTGCGCAGCATGCTGCCCTGCAAGGGTTCGCAGCACCGAAGCGAGAAGCGTCGCAAGGGGGCGACGCAGATCCGGCTGACCGCGTTCCTTGTACGCCAGCAACAAGCGACGCAGGGCACCTTCATAGCGGCCGGCGGCGAGCACCGGCACGCCGTTGGGCAAGGTGCGGGCAATCGGCTCCTGGCGGGAAAGCGCATCCCGACAGGCCGCGCACAACGCGACCCCATCGCAAGGACGATGACATGCTGCACACCACGGCGCACCGGTGAGCTCCCGAAGGATCCCTGCAAGCCACGACACAGTGCTCACGCTGGTCCGGCGCCGGACGAGACGCCACTTCCGCGGAATTGCTGTGGACGGCGGTGCCGGCACATGGGGACGGCCGGCTCAAAGGGAAAAGCCGACGGCAAGAGCCGCCGGGGGGTCGGCATCGCGAGACGATCCCGCTCGGATGACTTGCTCAGCCCGGATAATTCGGCGCGGCGCCCGCGTTGACCACTACCTGCCACGCCGCACCGTTCAACACTTCGATTTGTTTGGATTTCGTGCCGATGACCAAGGGCGCGTTCGGTATCGCGCTGAGCGTCGTCGCATCGAAGGGGACCTGCTGGAGGGTGGTCTGCCAGCCGTCGACATCGACGAACCAAGCCGTCACGGTGTCCGAGCCGGAGGAGGTCGCCAGGACCGCGAGCGTGGTGGCCGACGCCCAGGAAACGCCGTCCACGACGGGCTGCAAATTAGGTGCCAGCGGATACAAGCCGCCGATCGAAACGCCCGCCTCGGTGCGTTCGATCCTGCCGATCCACAACTGGGATCCCGTGGTCGACTTGGTGACCAAAGCCACCCGCGTGCCGTCGCGAGAGACCTTCAAACCCACGATGAGGTTGGACGACAGGTTGGCGTCCAGGCTTACGCCTTGGAATTTCGGGATGGACGTCGCAGTGGCCACCCCGACGACGACCTGCTGCGAGCCTCCCGGTCCCTGCTGAACAGTCCAGACGTTGCCGAGCAAATCCCACGACGGTGTCGTGAAGGATCCCGCCGACAGCACCTTCTTCAGGCCGTTCACCGGGCCCACGTAGAGGTCCTCGGTGTTGTCGGGGTTACGGGACACCGCCGCGAGGAGATCCGGGCCTGCCGAACCGGGCACCCTGGGAGCCGGGACGGCGCTCACGAAATGCGGCGGCGAGGTGCCGGGTTGCGCTCCGGGGGAAGCCGATGGCCCTCCCGGTGAGGAGGAAGTTTCTCCTTGCTCCGGCACCAATCGTTCGCCGCTTTGGCTGCGGACGACCCCGGACGAGTCGACGTACACGAAACCGCTGCTGCGAATGACGTCGGGATCGAAGGCGCTCCACGTCTTGAGGGTCTGGAGCGACGCCTGGCGGCTGTTCGGCAGCGGCTGGCCTCCGACGTCGATGCGGACTTGGTTGGCGAGCCCGGTGCGCAGCAACGTGTAGGTGATCTGCGCCGAGGCTTGGTCGCGCTCCGTTCCGTTGAGATTCGCAAATTGCGGAGGCAGGTCAACGGTCGCCACGCCGGCCGAAATGGTGACCGTGGGAGCTTGGTCGCTGGCCGGCAACGCCGAGAAGACCCCTGCTTTCGCGAGCCATCCCGGAACCGGCTGGACGAGCTGCGCCACCAGGGCCGCGGCGAAGTCCGTCGCCGTGCGAGGCACGAAGACGCGCACCGGAACCAAGAATTGTCCGCCGGGACTCAAGTAATACACGTAGCCCTGCTGGAACGCATTTTCCACCTCACTGCGGTCCAGCACGAGGTAATCGGGCAATTTCGAGATACGCCATTCGCCTTTCGCGGACGGCGCCGATTTCGTCAACGTGTAGGTGATATCGGCGGTCGCCCCTGCCGGCTCCGGCTGGTACGTGCCGTCGGTGAAAATCGTGCCGATCCATTTGTCGATGACCCGGACGGTGGCGGTATCCCCGTTGATCTGGAAGACGACCAGTTCACCGGATTCGTCGATGACGTGCACGCCCCCGGTCGGCTGCCAGCTCGGATCCGCCAGATACGAGCGAGAAATCGCCGGATTGCTCAAGACCTCGCTCGCCAACCGGAACCCACCGACCACATCCTTCGGACTGAGCCCCTCGACCGCGTACGCCGCAGGGACTTGGATGTTGCGGCCCTCTCCGCCGTCCGCACCTCCCTGGGCCCCGGCATGCACCGGCCCCCCGGTCGGAACCGCCATGCACCCCGCAACACACGCCAGCGCCCCGGCTATCGACCCGAGGCGGACAGCTCCACCGGCCGCGCGGCGCGCACTCCCCGCCCTCACCGCGCTCCTCCCTCGGGAGGAGCACCTGAGGCCAGCGGCTCCGCGGACCGCTCCTCCTCGCCGGGCTCAACCGGAATGGGGGAGGCGGCAAAGGGAAAACCCACGCGCCGCGGCAGGGTGAGGACGAACTGCGAACCCTTCCCCGGCTCTCCCCACGCCCGCAAGGTGCCCCCGTGGAGCCGGGCATCCTCCAGTGCGATCGCCAGACCAAGACCGGTGCCGCCG
Organism: Acidothermus sp.; assembly: GCA_023512015.1. Classification (GTDB taxonomy): domain Bacteria; phylum Actinomycetota; class Actinomycetes; order Acidothermales; family Acidothermaceae; genus Acidothermus. The sequence continues at coordinate 98,800 of JAIMAI010000001.1, forward strand.
GTGCTCCGCGCCCGCGCAGGGTCGGCCCGCCAGAAACGGTTGAAGACCAGTGCGGCCTCCCCCGGGCGCAATCCGATGCCGTGATCCCGGACGGCGATCGCGACCGCTTCCTCCGACGCGGCGACCCGCACCACGATCGGACGCCCTTCCCCGTGCTCCGCGGCATTGACGAGCAGGTTGCGCAGAATGCGTTCCACTCGCCGTCCGTCGGCTTCGCACAAGCACGGCTCGGCGGGCATCTCCACCGAAACCACGCTGCCGCGGCGCGCCGCGAGCGGTTCGGTGTCCGCGACCACGTGCCGAACCAAATCCCGGACGTCGACCACGTCGGCTTCCAGCGACGCCGCCCCCGCGTCGTGTCGGCTGATCTCCAGGAGGTCCGCCAGGAGCGACTCGAACCGGTCGAGCTGGTTCTGCAGCAGCTCCGCGGACCGAGCGCTCGCCGGATCGAAGCGCTGACGAGCCTCGAAGAGGACGTCGGCGGCCATCCGAATCGTGGTGACCGGGGTGCGCAGCTCGTGCGACACGTCGGAGACGAATCGTCGTTGTACCCGCGACAAGTGCTCCAAACGCCGAATTTGTCGCTGCAGACTCTCGGCCATTTTGTTGAAGGAAACGGCGAGCCGTGCCAGGTCGTCTTCGCCTTTCGGGGTCATCCGCTCCTGCAGTCGGCCGTCGGCCAACCGTTCGGCGATTTCTGCGGCCACCCGCACCGGTTTGACCACCTGCCGGGTCACCAGCCACGCGATCCCGGCGAGAAGCGCGACAAGGCCTACCCCGCTGACCAAAAGAGTGCGGGTCACCAACTCCAAGGTCTGCTGTTCCTGCTGGAGAGAGAAAACGTAGTAAATCTCGTACTGCTGATTGGACGGGGTGGTCACCATGCTCCCGATCGCCAGGCCGGGGACCTGGTAACCGTCGGTGTACTGCATCATCGTGTAGGCGTAGTAGTACCGCGCATTCCCGGTACTCACCGCTTTGATGAGCGCATCGGGAATACTGCTCACCCGGAAATCGACGTCCGCCGCCGGCTGATTCTTGGCGACCACCCCCGGAGAAAGCACCTGGAACGCCGCCACTTCATACGCCCCCGGTTGACGTCGCGACGTGTCGGGCGGGGAGAGCAATTTCACCGTGTTGGTAAGCGCCGTCACCGCATTGCCCGACGACGTGAGCGACTGTTGGGCGCTCGACAGCCCGATCAGTTCCTGATTGACGGAGGACCGTAATTTCGCCTGCAACAACCCGGATCGGACTTGCTGCAGCACCACCAGGCCGAGCAGCGCGACCACCGCAGCCGACACCAGGAAGGTGGTGCTCACCACACGGAATTGGATCGACCGGCGCCAGCGTCGCGCGATCGCGACGAAGGGACGGCGCATCGCCCCCGCAAAGCGTTTCCGCGCGGGCGGCCGGTCGACGTCCGAGATCACTGCCATGGCGGCAGCGGCCGTCGGCTCATGCCGGACCCGCCTTGTACCCCACCCCACGCACGGTCACCACGATCTCGGGATGCTCCGGATCCTTTTCGATCTTCGAGCGGAGCCGCTGCACGTGCACGTTGACGAGGCGAGTGTCCGCCGCGTGCCGGTACCCCCAAACCTGCTCCAGCAGGACCTCCCGGGAGAAGACGTGACGCGGTTTGCGGGCCAACGCCACCAGCAGGTCGAATTCGAGGGGCGTCAGAGGAATGTTTTGACCGTCGCGGGTCACCGAATGCCCGGCCACGTCGATGGTCAGGTCGCCGATCGTGAGGATTTCCGGCGCGGGTTCCTCGCTGCGACGCAATCGGGCCCGCAGTCGGGCCACCAACTCCTTGGGTTTGAACGGCTTGACCACGTAGTCGTCGGCTCCCGACTCCAGCCCGACGACGACGTCGACCGTGTCGCTCTTCGCCGTCAGCATCACGATCGGCACCCCCGATTCGGCCCGAATTTGCCGACAGACGTCGATGCCGTCGGTTCCCGGGAGCATGAGGTCGAGCAGGACGACGTCCGGTTTGATCTCGCGGAAGGCGGTCAGCGCTTTGTCGCCGTCGAAGACGAAATACGGCTCCAGACCCTCGCCGCGGAGCACGATGCCGAGCATCTCGGCCAGAGCGGTGTCGTCATCGACGACCAACACCCGACCCTTCATACGCCCGATATTCTCACCTCCCACCGCGGCGTGCCGGAGGTCTCTCACAGTTCCCGTCGCAGCGTGCCGGAGTCTGTCGCAGTTCTCGTCGCGGCGGGCCTGGAGGTCTGCGATGGTGTGCGGCAGATATGCCGCAGCATCACGAGCTCAGGCGCGTCCGAGCCGAAGAGTGCGCCGTGGTCATGGCACCATGAACGCGCCGGCGGTTGGCTCGGCCAGAGCCCGGCTCGGGAGAGAGCGAGGCACTCATCGAAGCGAGGTTGGTCCCCCTTCGCCCCCTGCTGATCACTGAGATCCTCGACGTCGGGTACGCGGTGATCCGCGCCGCGCCTCGGGTGCCGTTCGTCGCGAGCGGGATTGGTGCCGCCGTGCTCACCGTCGTCCAGATCGCCCTCACCACCCTCAGCGGGGCCACGATCAACGTCGCGACGGCTACCCCGATCGCGGCGGCCGTCTCGGCTCAAGGCTCACCGCTGATCGCGGCGATCGGAGGGCTCGTCGGCGAAATCCTCGCGATGATCATCACTGGGGTGGTGACGGGGGTCGTTCTGCACGCCACTTTCGGCGCCGAACCGAAGCGTCGTCGCCTGCGCAGCCTGATCTCGGCTTCGTGCGCTGCGGCCTTGTTGCCCTACACACCGCCTTTCCTCGCCGTGCTGATCACCGTCGCCGTCGGCGCGGGCACCCACTCCGATGCGGCCGCAGTCGCAATCGGCGTCCCAGTGGTGGGCGGTGCCGCAGCCTTCGCCGTTTTCCTCTGGGTAGGCCTCAGCCTGAGCCTTCCGGCTCTGGTCGCCGAAGACACCGGAGTGATTCGAGCACTGCGCCGATCGTGGGAACTGGCGCGGACGTCGTTCTGGCGCGTCCTGGGCGTTCGCGTCTTCGCCCTCCTGCTGGCGTTGCTCGCCTCCTTGCTGTTCGCCGCAACCGTGGTCGTCCTGGTCGGGATTCCCGCGGCCTTCGCCGACGTCCTGCCGCACAGCGCCACCGCACTGGCGGCCCGCATCCTCGTCGCCTGCATCGGGGTCCTGGCATGGGGGCTCACCACGCCGTGGATAGGCGCCACCCTCGCCGTGCTTTATCTCGATCAGCGCATGCGGACCGAAGGACTGGATATCCAGCTCCGGTTGGCACGCCTGCAGGAGCGTTCGTGATCTCCTTCTGGTCCGCGCAGCCCCCGCCGATCACCGCGGATTCCGCGCGGGCGGAGGCACGCGCCGAGCTCGCCAAACCCCGCTACCACCAAGAGCACGCCTCGCTGATCTCCAAGGCGCTGCAGTGGCTGTTCGACCACTTCGCCTCGCTCCTCGACCACCTCAACGGCGGAACGACGAGCGGGCTGATCATCTCATGGGTGATCGTCGTGCTCCTGATCCTCGCTTTGGCGGCGGCCATCGCCGTGGTCGTGCGAAGTAAGCCGTTCACGTGGCGCCGCCGCTCCCGGCAACGCCGGCCGTCGTCGCCGTCCGCCGTCCCGTCCGTGGACCACCGGATGCGGGCGCGGGAGTACGCCGCGACAGGCCGGTACGCGGAGGCGGTTCGGGAATGGTTGCGCGCGGTCGCCGTCGAGCTGGAGGCTCGCGACGTCCTCACCCCCCGCCCGGGGCGGACGCCCGCCGAGCTGGGACGGGAGGCCGCACCGCGGCTGGCGGACGCCGCTCCGCTGCTGGAACGCGCCGTCCGGCGTTTCGAGGAGATCTGGTACGGCGGAGACGCCGCCTCGGCCGGCGACTCCGAGCTGTTCGAGGAGCTCGACGCGCGGATCCGGCGGGCCGTCGCATGAACGGACGCCGCCTGGTGGTCCTCGCCGCCGGAATCGCCCTGATCGCCACCCTGGTGGTCGCCGCGTGGGCGACGATCGTCGCGAGCCGCTCCTACCCCCCGCTCGACCCCCGCTCCTACCAACCGGACGGCGCCCACGCGCTCGCCGTGCTGCTGGCGCGCCACGGCACCACGGTGGAGCGGGCGACCAATCCCCGCAGCGTCCGGGCCGACGCCGACACCACGGTGCTGATCACCAACCCGGAGCGGGTGGACGCCGACACCTTGCGGCAATTGGGCAGGAACGGCGGCGGCGTGGTGCTGATCAGACCGAACCGGACAACGCTGACGGCCTTCGGGATCGACCTGCACGCCGCCGAGTCCGCACCGCTGGAAAACGGCACGTTCACCCCCGAATGCGACCTCCCCGCCGCCCGCACGGCCGGGGAGATCCAACTCACCAAGAGGGCCACCACCTACGTCCCCTCGGAGGACCTCCCCGCCGACTACTGCTACCCCACCCCGGACGGCTACCTACTCGTGGAAGTCGACGCCGACAGCGCGCACCTCACCGTGCTCGGGATCCCCGACGTCCTCTCCAACGCCACCCTCGCCGACCAAGGAAACGCGGCGTTGGCCCTCGGCCTGCTCACGTCTCACCGCAAGCTGGTCTGGCTCGTGCCGCCGCCCTCGCCGGGAAGCGCGCCGCTCCCCTCCTCTCCGCTCCAAGCCCTGGTGTCGCTCATGCCGGAGCGGCTCGGGTGGGCCACTCTGCAGCTGGTGATCGCCGTCCTGGTGGTGGCTGCCTGGCGGGGACGCCGATTCGGTCGCCTCGTCCCCTCGCGGCTGCCGGTGAGCGTGCCGCCGGCCGAGACGGTCGTCGGTCACGGCCGGCTGTACCACCGCGCGCGGGTGCGGGAAGCGGCGGCCGAGGCGCTCCGCGCGGCCACCCGCCGCCGGATCGTTCGCCTGCTCGGGTTGGGCACCGCGGAGCCTACGCAGGTCGAAGTCCTCGCGGACGCCGTCGCGTCGCGCGCGGGCGCGGATCCGGCCCGGGTGCGGCAATTGCTGACCGGCGATCCCCCCGCCAGCGATCACGATCTCGTGATGTTGGGTCGGGAGCTCGCCTCGCTCGAACGCACGGTCCGAGATCCGACGTACCTCCCGCCGTCCGCCTCCGCCGGTCCATACCCAAGGCGAGCGCGCGACGATCACCCACCCATTCCCGAGGAGGTTCGCAGTGACAGGTGACCCACCAGCACCCGCCCCGCAGGACGGCGATCCCCGCCGCACGTTGATCGCCGTCCGCGACGAGATCGCCAAGGCGATCGTGGGCCACGAATCGGTCGTGACGGGAATCATGATCGCTTTGTTGGCGGAGGGACACGTCCTGCTCGAAGGGGTTCCGGGAGTCGCCAAGACCTTGCTGGTCCGCGCCCTCGGCGCGGCCATGGCCCTGGAGACCCGCCGCGTGCAGTTCACCCCCGACCTCATGCCGGGGGACGTGACGGGATCTCAGGTCTTCGACGCCCGCACCGCTGCTTTCGAGTTCCGCCCCGGCCCGGTGTTCACCAACCTGCTGCTGGCCGACGAGATCAACCGGACGCCACCGAAGACCCAGGCGGCTCTCCTGGAGGCGATGGAAGAGCGCCAGGTCTCCGCCGACGGCGCCCCGCGGCCGCTGCCGCGGCCGTTCCTCGTGCTCGCCACCCAGAACCCCATCGAGTACGAGGGCACCTACCCGCTACCCGAAGCCCAATTGGACCGGTTCCTGCTCAAGCTGACCGTGCCGCTGCCGAGCCGGGACGATGAATGCGCGATCGTCGCGCGGCACGCCGCCGGATTCGATCCGCGTGATCTGGCCGGAGCCGGCATCCGCCCGGTCGCCTCCGCAGCCGACCTGTACGCGGCCCAGCGGCAAGTGGCCCAGGTCACCGTCTCCCCCGAAGTCACCGGCTACATCGTGGACCTCTGCCGGGCCACCCGAGCCGCACCCTCCGTTTCGTTGGGGGCCTCCCCGCGGGCGGCCACCGCCCTGCTGCGTACGTCGCGCGCTTGGGCTTGGCTCACCGGCCGGGGGTTTGTGACCCCGGACGACGTCAAGGCCCTCGCCGGGCCCACCCTGCGCCACCGGCTGCGGCTCCGTCCCGAAGCCGAGTTGGAGGGGGCGACCGCGGACGCGGTCATCGACACGATCCTCGCGACCGTCCCGGCGCCCCGGTGAGCCGATGGCGCTGACGCGGCGCGCGGCGGTCGCCGCACTGATCGCAGTAGCGGTCGTGGTCGTCGTCCCCCTCGGGGGATGGATGATCCTCTGGGCCGATCTGGCTCTCACCGTGGCGATCGCCGTCGATCTGATGCTCGCCGGAAGCCCGCGGCGGCTGCGGGTGACGCGCGGCGGCGACGAAGCCCGCCGACTCGACGAGACCGCAACGGTCACCGTCACCCTGGTCAACGAGGGACGCCGGGCGGTCCGCGGGTTCGTCCGCGACGCCTGGCCGGACGCCGTCGCTGTCGCGCCGGAGCTCCATCCGCTGGACCTCGATCCGCACCACCGCGCCACGCTGCACTCGACGCTCCGACCCCGGTACCGGGCCGAGTTCTCCGCAGATCTGGTGACGGTCCGCAGCGTCGGGCCGCTGGGTCTGGCCGCGCGGCAGGCCAGTCTGGAAGCACCGTGGCGGTTGCGGGTCCTCCCGGCGTTCCCCAGCCGGCGCTTGCTCCCCGAGACCTTCGCCCGACTGCTCCTCCTCGACGGCCGGACGGCGGCCCGCATCCGCGGCCAGGGCACCGAATTCGACTCGCTGCGCGGCTACGTGGACGGCGACGATCCCCGCTCCATCGATTGGCGCGCCACGGCCCGGGCCGGCAGTGTCGTCGTCCGGACGTGGCGGCCGGAACGCAACCGCCGGCTGGTTCTCGTGGTCGACACCGGCCGTACCGCCGCCGTCCGCGTCGGGGAACTCACCCGGCTGGACGTCGTACTCGACGCGACGATCGCGCTCACCGCGGTCGCCCGGCGCGCGGGCGATCACGTTCAGGTCCTGACCGCCGGTGCGGAGACACGGACGGTAATCGCCGATCCCGCCCGGGTGTCCCCGCTGCATGCCCTCGCCGACGTCCACCCCGAATTGATCGAAACGGACGCCGAGCAACTCGTCGCTCGACTGCTCAGGATGGGACAGCGCCGCAGTCTGATCGTCATCTTCACGGCGCTGGAGGAGGCCGCGCTCGGCTCGGGTTTGCTGCCGCTGCTGCCCGCTTTGACCCGCCGCCACCAGGTGGTGCTGGCCTCCGTGCAGGACCCGCTGGTCACCCTACTGGCGGCGACCAGGCGCGATGCCCGGACGACGTACCTGGCCGCCGCGGCGGAACGAACCCTCGCCGCCGAGCAGCAGCTCGCCCGCACGCTGCACTCGCGCGGGGTGGAGGTGGTGGCCGAACCGCCGGAGCGTTTCGCCTCGGCCGTGCTCGACCTGTATCTCGCCCTCAAGGCGGCCGGGCGGCTCTGACCGGGCCGCGCGCTCGGTGGCTCAGCGGCCGAGCGCCCACGCGTCCGCAACCCCCTGGAGGTAGCCCTTCGCCCGTTCGGTGAACGGGAAGCGCCGAACGAGCGCTTGGAACCCCGGGCCGTGAGTCGGGTCGATGAGATGGGCGAGTTCGTGAACCAGCACGTAGTCGCGCACCCAGGACGGCATCGCCTGCAGCCGGTCGGAGAGGCGGATCGTCCGGGTCTGCGGGGTGCACGAACCCCATCGAGATCCCTGATTGCTCACCCAGCGGACGCTGCGGGGGTCGGCGCGACCCCCCAGGTAACGGCGGGAGAGCTGAAGGGCGCGCCGGAGCAGCTCCTCGTCGCCGGCAAGGAGACGGCGGCGGCGACGTGCCAGCCGCTCGACCATGAGCTGCGCCCACCGCTGCTCCTCGGCCCTGCTCAGATGCGCTGGGACGCAGACCACGACGTGGTCGCCCTCCAGGTGCGCGGAGACGGTGACCCGCCGTCGCACGCTCCGCCGGAGTTCCACGATCGTGCCGCCGTCCAAGATCAACAAATCGCTGCTGATCGGATGGGGATTGGCACCCCGGGTGCTCGCGCGCCGCCGGTACGACGTCGGCAGAGGTGAGGCAGCGGACGACGTCGAGGCCCGAGTTGGGCTCTTCGGGTAGGAACGCAGGCCTGTCACGGCTGGCACGCTACTCGGAGAGCGGCGCCGACTTCTCGACATCCGCACAGCCAAAGCGCCGCCTTCTTCTTGCGGTTTTTTGCCGTCCACACCCTGTGCGAGGAATCGTCCCTGGTCACGCAGGGATGAACCGAGCAGCGCCCACCACCATCCGCAGGCTCTCCTCAACTCCTCCACAGCGACAGGCGGAGTCTTCCGCTCCGTATCCCCAACCTTGTCCACACCCGGTGGAGGGAGGGTTCGGCAAGACCCTTGACCGCCGGTCGACGCCGTCCCTATCGTCGCCGGCGGTGAGACCCTCGCTCGGGCCGCGTCCGCAAGGGGAAGGCGGACGATGATCCGGGCGAGGGTTTCGCATCTCGACCGGAGGTCGCCGCGCGCACCTTGCGGACGGCACGCCGCGGGGTCCTCGCGGCACCGATGCGGCCCTCATGAACGTCAATGCCGTAGGGTGGCGAGCGGTCTCGCTCCTCCGCGCCGCGGCGGAGCTGCTCGACCAAGCGGGTCGGCGGCCGCCGTCCCGCTGTCCCAGACCCACCGAGGAGGACCGGGTGGCCGAGAAGTACAACGGCGAGGCGTACTGCGTGAAGTGCAAGGAAAAGCGCCAATTCGAAGGCGACGTGGTGGTCAACGACAAGGGCACCAAGATGGCCAAAGGCAAGTGCCCGGTCTGCGGCACCACGTTGAACCGCATCCTGGGCAAGGCCTGACCGCTCGCTCCGCGACCGACGCCGATCGAGGCGTCGCATCGCGGAGCGCCGCGCCGTCCACAGCAGAGGTTGGCGTCGTCGACACGGCCCCAACTGTGGACGACGTCGTGCTCCGCGCCACGCGGTGGGAGGCTGCGGGCATCCGAGCGAAAGGGGTGCCTGATGCGGCCGACCGTCAAACCAGCGGTGCGTGTGCTCTGGCGTGATCTCCGTACCGTGCAATTCGGGGTCGACCCCGAACGAGCTCTCGTCGTCGGAGGAGTCGACGGAGCGGTCGGTCGGTTGCTGCGCGCGTTGGACGGCACGCGCACCGACCGTGAACTCCAGGCCTACGGGCGCGAGCTCGGCGTCGACGGTGCCGTGACCCGCCGTCTCCTCCAGTGGCTGGGGCAGGCCAGGGTCGTCGACGACGCCGCCCGCCCCCCAGCTGCGAGCGTGGTCCCGCCCGACGATCAAGATCGGTTGGAACCCGACCTCGCTGTCCTCTCCCTGCTCTCTGACGAACCGGACGGCGGAGCCAGCCTGTTCCTGCGACGGCGATCTGCCCGTGTGCAGGTGGTCGGAGCCGGGCGTGTAGGGGCTACCGTCGCGGCGTTGCTGGTCGCCGCCGGAGTCGGACACGTGGCCGTCGACGACCCCTCCCCCGTCACCCCGGCCGACTGCGCTCCCGGCGGCCTGGGACGACGAGATGTCGGCTCTCTGCGAGCCGACGCGGTGCGCCGTCGGCTCCACGCGATCAGCCCGTCGGTCCGCACCGATCCCATCAGAGGCCGACGAAAGATCGTTGTGCTGGCACCGCCCGGACCGTTCGACGCCACCGTCGGAGACGGACCCTTGCGTGAGGGGGTGCCGCACCTGTTGGCCTTCTTGCGGGAACGCTCCGCCGTCGTCGGACCACTCGTTCTTCCCGGTGAGAGCCCGTGCTTGCGCTGCCTCGATCTCCACAGAGCGGGTCGGGACCCGGCGTGGCCCCTGCTCGCGGCTCAATTGGCTACCGGCGGGCCGGGAGCGAAGGCCGCCGGGGACGTCGTCACGGCAACGCTGCTTGCGAGCGTGTGCGCGTTGCAGGTGCTCGGTTTCATCGAGGGACGACGACCGGCCACCGTCGGAGCCACCCTGCAGCTCACCCTTCCGGATTGGCGGTTGCGCCGCAGGCGATGGAGTCTGCACCCCAGTTGCGGCTGTACGTGGCCTGCGGGAGAGGGCGCCGGATTCGACGCGGGCTGAGGATGGGCCGCGTTCCGGACAGCACCGACACCGACGATCGCGCTCCCGGCAACACCGACATCGACGATCGCGTTCCCGCAGCACCGACATCGACGATGCCGAAACGGAAGAATGACCCCATGGGCGATATTCCGCGGGGCACCGTCGCACGCACGGCCCGGTTGGCACGCCTGCCGCTAGGCGCGGCGGGGCGGACGGCGGTGGGGATCGGTAAGCGCCTCACCGGCCGGTCGACCGCGGAAGTGGTGAGCGAGTTCCAGCGCCGCACCGCCGAGCAGATGTTCGACGTCCTCGGGGAATTGAAAGGCGGTGCGATGAAGGTCGGGCAGGCGCTGTCGGTCTTCGAAGCCGCCCTGCCCGAGGAGATCGCCGCACCCTACCGGGAATCCCTGACCCGACTGCAAGACGACGCCCCTCCGATGGCCGAGGAGGTCGTCCACCGGGTCATGGCCGGCCAGCTCGGACCTGCTTGGCGCGACTATTTCCGCTCGTTCAGCGACAAGCCGGCCGCTGCGGCGTCCATCGGGCAGGTGCACCGGGCGGTGTGGCACGACGGACGTGACGTTGCGGTGAAAATCCAGTACCCGGGGGCCGGTCGAGCGCTGCTCTCTGATTTGACCCAACTCGGGCGGCTCGGGCGGGTCTTCGGCGTGCTCTTCCCGGGCCTGGACATGAAACCCCTGCTCAAGGAGTTGCGGGAACGTGTCGCCGAGGAACTCGACTACCGCCTGGAGGCGATGTCGCAGCACACCTTCGCCCAAGCCTATTTCGAGGACGCCGACATCTACATTCCCGACGTTCTCGCCGGAGCCGACCGGGTCATCGTCTCCGAATGGGTGGAAGGCACGCCGCTCTCGGCCATCATCCGCTCCGGAAGTCGGTCCGATCGAGACCACGCAGGTCTGCTGTACGTGCGCTTCCTCTTCTCCGGTCCCGCGCGCGCCGGACTTCTGCACGCCGACCCGCACCCCGGGAATTACCGCCTGTTGGACGACGGACGCCTCGCCGTACTGGACTTCGGCGCGGTCAACCGCCTACCCAACGGACTGCCGCCCGTCATCGGGCGGCTGCTCACACTGGCGCTCCGCGAGGAACCGCACGCTGTCCTCGACGGGCTGCGGGAAGAAGGGTTCGTGACCACGCGTCGCACCATCGACCCGCACGATTTGCTGGCGTACCTCAATCCGTTCCTCGATCCGGTTCGTCACCCTACTTTTCACTTCACCCGGAAATGGCTCCGCGAGCAGGCTTCGCGGATCGGGGATCCGCGCACCCCTTCGGGGGCGCTTGCGCGGCAGCTGAACCTTCCGCCGTCCTACTTGCTCATTCACCGGGTATGGATGGGCGGGATCGGGGTGCTGTGTCAACTCGACGCCGAAGGACCGTTCCAATCGGAGATCGTCCGGTGGTTGCCCGGATTGGAACTCCCGCCCGAATCCAGCGCCGTACCGGGCCGGGCGACGAAAAGTCCTTAGTCCGCCGGAGCATCAGGTCGCAGCGTTTTCTCCGCTCACGCTGCATCCTTGCGGGGTCGCCCGCGAGGTCGTTTGTGTTGGATGACGACGCCGTTCTCCAGCAATTCGCCGCCCCAGACTCCGCACGCCTCGCGACGGGCGAGCGCAGCCTCCAGACATTCGCGGCGCACCGGGCAACGGCGGCAGAGAGCTTTGGCAGCCTCGATTTCATCGAGTGACTCGGCGAAAAAGAGGTCCGGATCCCCCTGCACGCAAGGGATTTCTTGCGACGCCCGATATGCGCGCAGCACCGCGGCGTCGAACTCGGTAGTCATGACATCTCCTCGACACGTGGAGTGATAGGCGGGCGCCATCTCCTCGGTGCGGCATCCGACCGCCCGCAGGTGCGGCCGCGCCGCCCCCTGCGCCGACGGGCGCCCCGAGGGAATGTCGCGTGGCTATCCTCACGAGGAGCAGAGACATTTTTCGGGGATCACCACGGGCGAGGATCCCCACACGCGGGAATTCACCGCAGGCGTCGTCCGTCACGAAGCGCGGAAAGCTCCGGCCGCGTCGGGGCCGCCGTCGACGCGGCCGAAGGCTTCCGCGACGAAACGGCTCATCGGGCGAGTCGGCTGCCCGTCACGGGTTGCCGCCGGCCACGAAACCGTGAGCCAGCGTCGCGCCCTGGTGATGCCCACGAAGGCCAACCGGCGTTCCTCCGCGAGCGCCTCGGGACTGCGCGCCCGCGCGGCCGGGAACCACCCCTCGGCCCATCCGGTGAGGAAAACCGCGTCCCACTCCAACCCTTTCGCGGCGTGCAGGGTGGCGACGGTGACGGCGTCGGGACGGCGCAGCGACGGCGTCCGGGCCCCGGAGGTCACGCACCGCAGACCGGCTGCGCGCAGGGCCGCCGCGAAGTCGTTCACCCGCCGCTGGACGCGGCACAGGACGGCGATCTCCGCCGGCGCCACGCCGCCGTCCAGGAGGGCGCGGATCGCCCGCACCGTGCCGTCGAGTTCCGCGGCCTCGTCGGGAAAATCCCGCACGATCGGATCCGGACCCGGCGGCCGAGTCGCCCGCAGCATCGGCGCCGTGCCGTCTGCGAGACGATTCGCGACCGCCACCACTTCCGGCGTCGAACGGTAATTGCGCACCAACGAGAACACGGCGGCGTGCGGGAACCGTCGAGAAAAATCCTCCAGGTAGCGCGCACTCGCTCCGGCGAATCCGTAAATCGATTGACGGGGATCGCCGACCACGCAGATGTCATCCCGCGTGCCGAGCCACGCATCGAGGAGCCGTTGTTCGGCCGCGTTCACATCCTGGTATTCATCCACCACGAAAACCCGGTAACGCCGCGCGAGCAATTCCGCAGCCTCCGATTCGGTTTCCAAAAGCGCGGAAAGCAGCAAGAGCAAATCCTCGAAATCGAGAAGGTGACGCTCGTTCTTGAGCCTCTCGTACTCCCGGTACGCCGCCGCGACGACGCTGGGGGACGCCGGTGGCACCCTTCCTTCGGTCTCGACCGCCTTCTCGTACTCCTCCGGTGGGCGTCCGACCACCTTCATCCATTCGATCTCCCCGGCGATGTCGACGAGATCGAGCCGGTCGGTGCCGCCGACCGCCGGCACGACCTCGCGCAGCAGGTCGGTCTTGTCCGCCAGCAGCGTCGGGAAGCGGCCCCCAATGAGCCTGGGCCAGAAATAACGGAGCTGGCGCGCCGCCGCAGAGTGGAACGTCGAGACGTGGACGCCGTCCACCCCGAGCCCCCGCAGGCGTTCGGCGAGCTCGCGGGCGGCGCGGGTGGTGAAGGTGAGCGCCAAGATGTGGGACGGCGCGGCCGCCCCGCACCGCACCAGGTGGGCGATGCGGTACGCCAGCGTGCGGGTCTTGCCCGTCCCGGGTCCGGCGATGATGCAGACCGGCCCGCCCGCGACCTCCACGGCCGCCCGCTGGTCCTCGTCGAGGACGTCGACCGCGCCGCTCACCACCGGCTCATCGTGGCAGACCTGCCCGCCGTCCGGGCAGAAAGACCTGCGCGAGGCCCGTAACGAGCGGCTTTCGCGGGCGACTCCGGATGTTTCGGGAAGAGCAACGGCCGCCGTCCGGTTGTGCCCAATAGTTAACGAACGACAACCAAAACATCACCGGAGGAGGCCATCTGATGACGGCAGTGCCCACCAGCGACGAAGCTCCCGTCCGGGATCGGTCGGCCGACGGCGCCGCGGCATACCGGCCGGCGTCCGCCCACTCGGTCACCGTCTTCACGACGCCGTGGTGCGGGTACTGCCGCAGTCTCAAACGCAACCTGGACAGCCTCGGTGTGTCGTACCGCGAGGTGAACATCGAGGACGAACCGGAGGCGGCCCTCCTCGTCTCGCGGGTCAACGGCGGGAACCAGACGGTCCCGACCGTGCTCTTCGCCGACGGGACCACGCTCACCAACCCGCCGGCGAGTGAGGTCGCCCGCCGCATCGGCGTCGCCGTCGGCTCGTAGGGCGTGGCCGTCGCCTCATAGCCTGTCTCGGCTCCCGGCCCGTATCGACCCGTTCGGCTTCCGGCCCGTTCGGCCCACGTCGGCCCCTGTCGGCCGCCGATCCGGATCAGCTCCCAGCCCGCCTCACGATCTCGGCCCGGTGGGCTGCGAGATCGTCCCACAAGTAGGCGATGGCCTCCGCGCCCCGCAGCAGCAAGGAAATCTCGGCATGCTCGTCGGGCGCGTGGAAACGGTCGGTGGGAAACGCCACACCGAGGAAAACCAGCGGAGCTCCAAGGATTTCCGAGATGTCGGCTTCCGGACCCGAGCCGCCTTCCCGGGTGAAGAGCACCTCGGCGCCGTCGAAGGCAGCAGAGAGCGACCGGCTGATCGCCTGAACCGCTGGATGATCCAGCGGAACCAGATAGGGGCGCACCCCGGGGCCGAAAAAGGTCACCTGGGTTTCGATCCCAGGAGGGGTGTGCTGGGCGACGTACCGGCGAAACGCCTCCTGGACCGCAGCGGGATCTTGGTCGGCCACCAGCCGGAACGAAACCTTGGCGTGAGCGTCGGTCGGAATGATCGTCTTGTGGCCGGGTCCGGTGTACCCGCCCCAGATTCCGTGGATCTCGCAGGTGGGGCGGGCCCACACCCGCTCCAACGTGGAGAACCCTTCTTCGCCTGCGGTGGCTCGGCTCGCGGCATCGGCAAGCCAAGCTTTCTCGTCGAACGGAAGCCGCGCGAACAGCTCCCGTTCCCGGTCGGACAGCGGGCGGACCGCGTCGTAAAAGCCGGGCAGCGTCACCCGGCCCCGATCGTCGTGCAGACCCGCGAGGATGTGGGTCAACACCGTGAGCGGGTTGGGGACCGCACCGCCGAACACCCCCGAGTGCAGATCGACGTCCGGGCCGTGGACGTCGATCTGGCAATCGGTGAGCCCGCGCATCCCCAGACAGACGCTCACCACGCCCCTGGCGTACATGCCGCTGTCGCTCACCACGATCAAGTCGGGAGCCAGCCGGTCCCGATGGGTCCGCAGCAGTTCGGGAAAGGTCGGCGACCCCGACTCCTCCTCGCCTTCGACGAGCATCCGCAGGGTCACCGGCGGGGTCCGCCGTCCGCTCGCCGCGAGGTTCGCCCGCAGGCCGAGCAGGTGGCAGACCATCTGCCCCTTGTCGTCGGAGGCGCCGCGGCCGAGCAGCCACTCACCGTCCGGACCGTCGACGACCGCCGGTTCGAACGGCGCGAACGTCCACGCCTCGACGGGGTCGACCGGCTGCACGTCGTGGTGCCCGTAGACCAACACGACCGGCGCAGACGGATCCTCGGGGGGCCATTCGGCGAAGACCGCCGGCGCCCCACTCGGGGCGGTCCACACCTCCACGGTCGGGAATCCGGTCGCGCGCAGCGCATCAGCCAGCCACTGCGCACTGCGCCGGGTGTCGTCGGCGTGCGCCGGGTCCGTCCACACCGACGGGATGCGCACCCACTCCGCGAGCTGGGCGACGAATTCGTCGCGATGGTCGGCGATGAAACGGCGGACGGCGTCCCGCCGGTCTGCATCCTCGGTCATGCCCGCACTGTAGAACGCACCGCGGCGCGGCCATCGCCTCGCACCTGCGGGCGAATCGGCGACGAACGCGCCATTCTCGACGTATGACCGATACTGCGGAGACCTCCGAGACCACCGGAGTGGGCGCGCCGCCGCTGGCCAACCTCGTCGTCGTCGGAGTCGACGGCTCCGAATGCTCCGCAAAGGCGCTGCGGTGGGCGGAGCAGTACGCCCGGGAAACCGGCGCGGACCTGGCGCTGGTCATCGCGTGGCATTGGCCGACCGCCTACGGCGAACCGATCCCGTTCGAGGAGTTCACCCCCGAGGCCGACGCCGCGGAGGTCCTCGCGAAAGCGGCGGAGACGGTGACGCTGCCGGCGGAGCGAGTCCACCGCATCATCCGCCAAGGTCCGGCGGGCGACGTGCTGGTGAAGGCAAGTGAGGGAGCTCGCCTCCTGGTCGTCGGGAGCAAAGGACACGGAGGGTTGCTGCGCCGCGTCACCGGCTCCACGAGTCTGTACTGCGCCCACCACGCCCACTGCCCGGTGGTCATCGTGCGCTGACCCCGGCACTCCCGGTGATCAGCCGCTCGATACCGGCTCGATCCAACAGATCGGACGGCGCGCAGTCGCCGCCGTCCCGCAGATAGCAGAAGACGGCCCGCACCCGCTCCAACGGGCATCCGGTGAGTTCCGACCAGGCCAGGCGATACGCGGCGAGCTGAACGGCGGCGGGGGTGAGATCGGCCGGACGGCGTCCGGTCTTCCAGTCCACGATCGTGTAGCCGCCGTCGGGGTCTTGGAAGACCGCGTCCATCCGCCCCCGAATCACGATCCCGGCGACCACGAGCTGGAACGGGACCTCGACGTCGACCGGCGTGCGGGCCGCCCACGGGGAGGCGAGGAACGCGTCCTGAAGCTCCTCCAGCTCCCCGGGGCCTTCGACGCCGGCTTCGGCGTCGAAGGCCCCGGGGAGTTCGTCGATGTCGAGCAAGGCGGGGCTGCGGAAACGCTGCTCCACCCACTGATGGAAGGCGGTACCGCGACGCGCCTGCGGGATGGGGGGCAACGGGACCGGCCGGCGCAGCCGGACCACGAACGTCTCCGGATCGCCCCGCAGCTCGACGAGTTGGCTGACCGACAGCTGGGCTGGGAGCGGGACGGCGTCGCCGTCCCGATCGGTCCGGTCGCGCATCTCCGCGAGAAGCAAGTCGACGTCGCGTTCCCACCGCCCGGCGACCGGATCGCCGTCGCCGCCCGGCGGCGGGGTGAGCTCCCCCCCGATTGCCTGTCGCACCAGCTCGGCAGCCCGGTCGAGCGCTTCCCGGCGCGCTCCCGCAGGGTCTGCGGGCCAGGGGGCGGTGCGGCGTCCCGCTGCCAGGCGCGGGTTGGTCGCGTTGGACGGCGGAGGCTCCACCCACGTGAGGATCGGCTGACCCGACCGGGCGCACACCCTGCGTACCTCGGCGAGGAAGACGCTCTCGGGGCGGGGCTTGGCGGTGTCGTCCCAGCGGTAGCCGGTGACGAGCAGCCGGCGCCGGGCACGAGTCACCGCCACGTAGGCGAGTCGGCGCTCCTCGACCAGCCGATGCTCGCGGACCTGCGTCTCGAACTCGCCGATCCGTTCGGCCAGCTCGCCCTGATGGGCGCATCCGTCGAAGTCGAACGCCGGCAATGCCGCGCGGTCGCCGCGAAGCGGCCAAGGCAGGGCCTGGACGGCGGTGAGCCACCCGCTCACTCCGCGCAGCCGCGGGGGGAACACCCCGTCGACCCACCCGGGCAGGCAGACGACGTCCCACTCCAGGCCCTTGGCGGAGTGGACGGTGAGGATGTCGACCACCCCGGCAGTAGCGTCGCCGGCTTCCCCGACCGGAGTGAGGAGATCGCTGGGTTCGTCGGTTTCGGCCTGCTCGAAACCCCGCTCGGCGTGGCGTCCGGCGTCCACGTAGTCCAGGAAGGCGGCGAGGGTGGGGCCGTCGGTCGCTTCAGCGAATCGCGCCGCGGTTTCGACGAAGGCATCGAGGTTGGCCCGCCCACGCGCCGGATCTCGGGCGATTGCCTCGACGTCGAGACCCGTCACCGAGATCACTTCATGCAGCAGGTCGGGCAGCGGTTGATCGAGTCGGCGTCGCAGCCAGCGGAGCTCGTCGGCGAGGGCGCGCAGTCTCCGGGAACCTTCCGGCGAGCACCAGCCACTTCCCGGGAGCCGGTCGAGGGCGTCGACGAGGCTCACCGGGATGTCACCCCCGCCTCCTACGGCCGCGTCGCGCGGGGCCGCGGCCCCAGCCGCGCAGCGCCGCGCCCAGCGCATCAACGCCGCGAGATCGGCGGGGCCGATCCGCCATCGCGCCCCGGTCAGGAGCCGCATCAGCGCGTCGCCGCGCTGCGGATCGACGAGCACCCGCAGGACGGCTACCAGGTCTTGGATTTCGGGTTCGACCAGCAGCCCCCCGACCCCGAGGATCCGCACCGGCACGTCCCGGGCCCGCAGCGCCGCGGCGACCGCGGGAAGTTGCCTCCAGGTGCGGAGCAGGATGGCCGCCGTGGGCGGCTGGGTGCCGGGTTTCGGCCGAACCAGTTCGGCGACGAAGTCCGCGACCGCCTGCGCCTCCTGCTCGACGGTTTCGAACATTCCGCAGCGGACCTCGCCCTCTGGGGCGTCCGGCAGGGCCGACAGCGTCGGGACGGCGAAACGCGCGGGGGGTGAGAGGCTTTCCGCCCCGGGGCGACGCAACGCATCGGCCAGCTCGTTGGCGACGTCCAGGATGCGCGGCCCGTTGCGAAAGCTCACGCTGAGCGCGTACCGGCCGGCGCCGCGGAACGCTTCGTCCAGCCCACGGAAGGTGTCGTGGCTCGCTCCCCGCCAGCCGTAGATGGCCTGCGCCGGGTCTCCGACGACGGTCATCCAAGGAGTACCCGGATCACCGTCGGTGCCGTCGGCGGAGAACAGCGCGCTGAGGAATTCGAGCTGCGCGTGGCTGGTGTCTTGGAATTCGTCGAGCAGCACCGCACGGAAGGTCGCTCGTTCCGCCCGCCCGATCTCCGGGAAACGCTCGGCGAGGTCGGCGGCCAACGCCATTTGGTCGGCGAAATCCAGCACTTCGGCTGCTTTCTTGCGTCGGCGGTATTCCTCGACGATCGGCAGGAGCTGGCATCGGCCGCGCAGCGCTGCGATCACACCGTCGACCTTCCTGTGCACCGTGGCGCGTCCCGTCGGGTCGGGGTCGAGCCGCTCCAGTTGATCGGCGAGCTGGGTGCACCAGGCGGCGACGGCGTCGACGTCCACTCGATGTTGGGCAAGTTCGGCGGCCAGGGCGTAGACGCGCTGGGTCACGCTCATCGGGGTGAGGGTGATGGCGTCCATGGGGCCGTCGTAGGCGTCGACGGCACGGCGGGCGAACTGCCAGGAGCCGGCCGGGGAGATCAGACGCTGACCCGGTTCGACGCCCAACCGCAGCGCGTGGTCGGCGACGATTCGCCCGGCGTAAGCGTCGTAGGTCATCACCGTGGGTTCACCGCCGGCGAGCTGCGCCGGGTCGAGGAGGCCGCGCCGAGCCAGTTGGGCTAGCCGCCGACGGACTCGGCCGGCGAGTTCCGCCGCGGCCCGGCGGGTGAAGGTGAGTCCGAGCACCTGATCGGGCCGCACCCATCCGTTCGCAACCAGGAAGACCACGCGGGCCGCCATCGTCTCCGTCTTGCCGGAACCCGCGCCGGCGACGACGATCGACACCCGGTCGCGGGCTTCGATCACCGCCTGCTGCTCGGGGGTCGGCGTCGGCAGACCCAAGGCAGCTGCCAGCTCCCGAGCACTCCGCAGCTCACATCCGCCGGACGGTTCGCAGATCTCCGCCATCACCGGTCCGTCGCGGGAAACCCTCATCGCGGCGCCTCCGTGATCTGAGCGCCGTCCGGCCACAGCGGGCAGCAGGCCCGCACCCCGCATCGACGGCACTCATCGTTTTCGATCGCCGCGAAGGTCGCGGCGGCCATACCGGCTGCGCAGGCCCGAACCAAGGCGTGTGCCCACGTCGGCTCCCCGGAGTCGGGCGCCGAACTCGCGCTCAGCGGAGGTTGCTGGTCGATCCGATACACGTCGTCGGCGCCAAGCTGCACCAGCTCCGCCCCCCCGGGGTCCGTCCCGTATTCGGCGAAACCGCCTTCCCAGACGGCGACCTGGTAGGCGGCCAGTTGCCCGTGCTCGGCCAGTTCCTTCTGTTTGGGTCTGGTCTTCCCGGTCTTCAGGTCGACGACGACGAGACGTCCCTCGCGGTCGCGTTCGAGACGATCCACCCGTCCGACGAGCCGAGCCGGTGCGACGAGGACGTCGAACTCACGCTCGACCGCGAGTAAGGCCCGCTGGTTCGTGGCGAGCCAGGCGGCAAAATTCGCGACCATCTCGTCGGCCCGTCGGCGCAGGTGGCGGGCGTACCAGCCGGTGCCGAGATCGGTGTCCCGCAGCGCGTCCGCCAGCAAGCCGCTCAACTCCTGCGGAGCGCGGGCCCGGGCTGCCGCGGCGTGAACCGCGATCCCCACCCCTTGGGCGGGGGAGGGCCCGGCGGTGCCTCCGCAGGTTTCGAGCAACCAGCGCAGCGGGCAGCGCCTGAATTTGTCGATCGCCGAAGGGGAGACGGTGACCGGCTCGCCTTCGGGAGCGAGCGGTTCCTCGCTGGACGGCGGAAGCATCCCGTACCAGTGCCCCGGCTCCGCGAAAGCCACCCCCGCCTGCGCCAGGCGCGCGAGTTGGACGGCGGCCACGGTGCGACGCGGTTCCTCGGTCGATTCGGCGAAGTACCGAAGCTCGGCCACCAGTGACGTCAGGTCGAGGCCCCGGGGCGGACGCTGCAGCGGACGCTCGTCGCCCTCCGGCGGATCGAGGTCGTCGAGGAAGCGGGACGGCTGTTCCTCCGGGCTGCGGACGGCGGTGACGAACGCCGACCGGCGCGCCCGGGACACCGCGACGTAGCACAGGCGACGCTCCTCGGCGAGCCGCACCGCGGCCTGGCCCGCGGCGTCGCCGGGGATGCCCGCAAGGACGTCGAGCAGGTCGGGAAGCCCGAGGATCGAACCGCGACGCCGTAGATCGGGCCACGAACCTTCTTGGACGCCGGCAACGACGACGACCTCCCACTCCCGGCCCTTCACGGAGTGAGCGGTGAGCAGTTCCACGCCGGAAGGGGTCGGGGCGCGCGGGGCGAGGGAATCGGAGGGGATCTCCTGGGACAGGAGGTAGTCGGCGAACACCGCTGGAGAGGCCCCGGGGAGGCGGTCCACGAAACGCCCGGCGGCATCGAACAACATGACGACCGCGTCGAGATCGCGATCGGCCGCCACCCCCGCCGGCCCACCAGCGAGAGCCTGGTCTACCAGCGCGGCTTCGACGCCGCTGGCCTGCCAGAGGTCCCACAGCACCTCCTCGACGCTGCGTCCCTCCGCCACTGCGCGTCGTCCGCACCCCACCAAATTTGCGATCTTGCGTGCCGGTTCGGCGAGGTGGGGATCGAGGCCGGCCAGGTCCCTCGGGTCGGTGAGAACGTCGGCGAGCACGACGGACGACGATCGGCTTCGGCCGGCGGCGAGTTCCAAGCCGCGCAGGGCGATGCGCAGCCGTCGGAGCTGGAGGGGGTCCGCCTGCCCCAACGGTCCGCTGACGAGTTCCTCAGCCAGTTCCGCGGCCCCCACCGGATCACGGGCGGTGTCGAGCAAGGGCTCCCCGGACGCAAGCCGCAGCAGGAGAAGGAGGTGGCGCACGACCGCTACGTCGACGATGGGCCGATCGTCGCCGTCCGGACGCACCGGAACGTGGGCTGCGGCCAAAGCCCGGCGCAGCGGTGGGAGCAACGACGTCGAGCGGACTACGACGGCCATCTCCGACCACGGCACCCCTTCGGCCAGGTGAGCGTCCCGCAACCGCGCGGCGATCGCAGCCGCCTGCGCACCGGCGCTCCCGTACACCGCGACATCGAGATGCTCGGGGCGTTCTCCGTCCCGGACGCCGATCACAGCCGGTTCCGCTCCGGTGAAATCGACTCCGTCGGGCTCGCCTCCCCGGACGGCGACCACCTCCCGGTGCGGGGCGGGCCCTCCGGGGGGGATGTGGGCGAGGAACCTGCGGGTGGCGGCGGTGAGGAGGCGACCCATCCGGTATCCCTTCCGCAGGGTGAGCACTCGCGGAGGAGGTCGGCCCGGAAATTCGAACTCGCTGGTGAACGCCCGCACCCCCGCGGGATCGGCGCCGCGAAAGCCGAAGATCGACTGATCCGGGTCGGCCGCGACGATCAACTCCGCTTGGCGGGCGACGAGCGCGAGCAGCCGGCGCTGTGCGGGGTCGGTCTCCTGGAATTCGTCCACGGCCACCAGCCGCGGTAAGCGCACCGGCGGATCGGCTTCCAATTCCGCCACCGCAGCGTGGATCAATTCGGCGGGATCGTACGCGTCCGCTTCCCGCAGTGCCGAGATCTGGGCGTACTCCGCGGCGAACCGGCCGGCAGCAACCCACTCGTCGCGTCCGTGTTCGCGCCCCAGCCGGATCAATTCCTGCGGGCCCAGCCCACGTTCTGCGGCGCGTTGCAGGAAATCGCGCAGCTCGCGGGCGAACCCCCGGGTAGGCAGGGCGACCCGCAGTTGCGGCGGCCAGCCCGTCCCTCCGCGTGCCGCCTCCCCCGCGAGCAAGTCACGGATGATCGCGTCTTGCTCGGCGCTGGTGAGCAGCCGAGGGGGCTTCTCCCCGCGACGAACCGCCGCCGCCCGCACCACCCCGAACGCGTAGGAGTGGAAGGTGCGGGCCACCGGCTCCCGAGCCGTCCGGCCCAGCCGGGCGGCGATGCGGTAACGCAGATCGGCGGCGGCCCTTCGACTGAACGTGAACAAGACGACGTCGGCGAGTTCCACCTCACCGCGGCTCACCCGGTCGACGACCGCTTCCACCAAGACCGTGGTCTTGCCGGTGCCGGGCCCGCCCAGGACGAGCAACGGACCGCCGCGGTGGCGCACCACCGCGGACTGGTCGTCGTCCAACACCGGGGTCGGACCGGAAGGCGTGGCCGAGGGACGAAGGAGCAGGCGCACGCCTCGCATCTCACCACGAGGTACGGACAAAATTCCGCGCTTTCCCGTGGCGGGAGGTCGGCAGGACCTCACCGTGGTGGGAAGGTTGGCAGGACCTCACCGTGGTGGGAAGGCGATAGCACCTCCCCGCAACGAGAGCAGGGAGCGCGACCCACCCGGCGGGGAGATCACGATGAGCGCCGGGCCGACGTCCCCTTCGGCGTCAGTACGACGGAAGGCTCGGGTCGACCTGGTTGACCCAGCCGACCACGCCGCCCCCGACGTGGACCGCGTCGGCGAAACCGGCGCCCTTGACGATCGCCAGTGCTTCCGCGGACCGCCCGCCGGTCTTGCAGTACAGCACGATCCGCTTGTTCTGCGGGAGTTTCTCCAACGCGCTGCCGTTGACGAACTCACCCTTCGGGATCAGTGTGGCGCCCGGAATCGAGACGATCTCGAACTCGGCCGGTTCGCGGACGTCGACCAGGAAGATGTCTTCCCCGCGGTCCATCCATTCCTTGAGTTCCCGCGGCGTGATGGTCGAGCCGGCTGCGGCGCGCTGCGCTTCCTCGGAGACCACGCCGCAGAACGCCTCATAGTCGATCAACTGCGTGATGGTCGGGTTCTTCCCACAGATCGGGCACTCCGGGTCCTTGCGCACGCTGACAGTACGGAAGGTCATCTCCAACGCGTCGTAGATGAGCAGGCGCCCGACCAGCGGCTCCCCGATCCCGGTGAGCAACTTGATCGCTTCGGTGGCTTGGATCGACCCGATGGTGGCGCAGAGGACGCCGAGCACCCCGCCCTCGGCGCAGGAGGGGACCATCCCCGGCGGCGGCGGCTCCGGGTACAGGCAGCGGTAGCAGGGAGCCTGACCGCCCGGGGCGTTGGCCCAGAAGACTGATGCCTGGCCGTCGAACCGGTAGATCGACCCCCACACGTACGGCTTGCCGAGGAGCACGCAGGCGTCGTTGACCAAGTAGCGGGTGGCGAAGTTGTCCGTGCCGTCGACGATGAGGTCGTAGCCGGAGAAGATATCCATGACGTTGTCGTTGTCCAGCCGCTCTTCGTGCAGCACAACGTTGATCAACGGGTTGATCTCGCGGAGGGTGTCGCGCGCCGACTGAGCCTTGGAACGGCCGATGTCGCTCTGTCCGTGGATCACCTGACGCTGCAGGTTGGATTCGTCGACGACGTCGAAGTCGATCACACCGAGGGTTCCCACCCCGGCTGCCGCTAGATACATGAGCACCGGCGATCCCAGACCTCCGGCCCCGAGGGCGAGCACCTTCGCGTTCTTCAGCCGTTTCTGGCCGGCCATCGCCACATCCGGAATGATCAAGTGGCGGGAGTACCGACGTACTTCGTCGACCGACAGGTTCTCAGCGGGTTCGACCAGCGGGGGGTAGGGCACGGTGTCGTTTCCTCCGGTTCCAGCGTCACTCTGCGATCACAGGGGTTGCTGCGGCGCCCCTCGCGACGCACTTGGCTCAACGGTCCCACGGGGCCCTGGCATTCCTTCCGCAGGGTACGTCGCGTCTCCAGCGGCGGCGCCCGCCCACGACTCTTCGCCGGTCCTTTCCCGCCCCCAGGTTTCGCGCACGAACGACGCCAGCAGGTCGGCGACCACCTCCGGCGCTTCCAACTGCGGCACGTGGCCGACGTCCGGAAGCAGCGCGAAGCCTGCCCTCATCCGATCGGCGATGCGCCGACTCCGCCGCGGACGCACGAGCCTGTCCCGCTCCCCTTGGATCACCAGAACCGGGACACGGACGGCGGCGAGCTCCCGCCACAGCCGCCACGGGCGCAGGTAGCTCGCGATCAGGCTGCGCAGCGACCCGCAGTACGCGTCGACGCCGTGCGGTGCGGTCGCGCGGCGCTGGACGACGTCCCGCAGCAGCTCGCGGCGATCTCGGCCCACCCGGCCGGGGTCGCCATAGCAGAGCCGCAGGGCTTGCTCGACGATCCAGTCGGGGTCGGCACGCAGCCCCGCGGCGACCAGGCGGGGGCCGATCAGCGGGAAGGCGGCCGGCAGCAGTTGCCAACTCCCCCGCGGGGGCCGGGGATCCGGCAAGGCCGGGCAGATCAACGTGAGGCTGGCAACCGGACGCCGGGCCACGAGCCGGACGGCGATCGCGGCCCCCATCGAATTCGCGACCAGATGCACCGGGCCGAGGCCCAAAACCTCGATGCAGCAGTCCAGGGCCCGGGCGTGGGCGTCGAGTGAGACGTCGGCGTCCGGGGGCGGGAGGGAGGCACCGAATCCCGGCAGATCCACGGCGTAGCACGCCAGCTCGGGGTCACGGTCTGCGAGGACGGCGACGAGGTCCGCCCAGTCCAATGAATCGCCGCCGAGGCCGTGCACGAACAAGAGCGCAGGGCTGGTGTCATGGAGGCCGTTGCGCTGCCCGTCGGGGTCACCCCGCCACGCGTCGGGTCGACCATCGCCCGGATCATTCCGGCGGACGAAGAAGGTGCCGGCGGTGGTCTGCAGCCAGGTCCCGGGGAAGTGGGCGACGTCCATGACGTCTCCGGTCTACCACCGGCCGGCTGCATCGGTCAGCCGACGACGACTGCGTCGGTCAGCCGACGAGGTGCTCCACCCGCCGATTCAGCGCATCCAGCGTGGCGCGGATCGCGGCCTGGCGCACGTCCTCCCGGACCGCCGCGGCGCCGGTCAGCCGCTCACTCCCACTACCGGTGAGCATGGTGACCGCAACCAGCACCGTTCGGTCGCGTCCGGTGGAAGCCACCTCGACCAAGTCGAGTTCGAAGCGGGCCTGGCCGCCGAGGAGTTCTTCGACGGCGCGCAGGGTGGCGGTGGCCACCGCACGTTGGACGCCGCTGCGGGTCGCCGTGCCGTCGCTGTGCCCGACCGCGGTGCGGTCGCCGACGGCGAGGGTGACGTCGGCCGAGACCGACAACCCGGAGGAGACGATGTGCATCCGGCGGATGGCCGGACGGAAACGGGTGCCGTCGGGAGCCTGCTCGGGGATCTCGGGGCCGACGTTGACCTCCTCGGTCGCCTCCATGTCCTCGACGAGCTGCACCCGGTCGGCGTCCACCCCGAGGCCGAAGCGTTCGCGCAGCAGGCGCCCGACCGCGCTGGCGACCTCGACTTCGTCGACCCCCGGTTGGAGGCCGAGGCGAAGCACCCCGAGCCCTTCACCAGCGGCGTCGGGTTGCACTTCGGCGTCCGCGACGCCGGGAAGTTCCCGGAGGGCCGCGACGATCTCGCGGTGGTCGGTGACGCTCACGTCTGCTCCCGGGAGGGCCGGACTCACCGGCACGGAGGAACGGCCCGAGATCCTGCCTCACATCCCGGGCTCACCTGTCACCTCGACCGGTGCGTCCTTTTCCTTGAGGAATTTACGCTCACGCGGACCGGCGGCGGGCAGTGCTGCGCTGCGCGGCGGGGGCTTCCTCGGACGACGCCGTGGTCGCGCGCCGACGACGCCCGCTCGCCGCCGACTTCGCCTCTTCGTCCGGGGGCTGCGCTTTCTTGCGGCTTGCGGACGACGCCGACTTCGCCGCCGCCCGCGTCGGGGACCGGGAGCCGCCCTCGCGTTCCTTGCGGGCCGCTTCGACACTGGCCCGCAGGGCGGCCACCAGGTCGACGACGTTGCCGGCCGCCGCCTTGCGTTCGCCTTCCGCGGCCACCACCTCGCGGCCTGCGATCTTTGCCTCGATGACTTTCTCCAACGCTTCGCGATAGTCGTCGTGGTAGCGGCTCGGGTCGAAATCGCCGGACATGGATTCGATGAGCGACTCGGCCATCGCGATTTCCTGACTGCGCACTGCGGGAGCGTCCTGCAGGAAATCGAAATCCGCCTCACGAATCTCGTCGGGCCACAGCATGGTCTCCAACACCAGGACGCCGTCTCGAATACGCAGCGTCGCCAACGACTCCCTTCGCCGGAGCGCGATTTTCACGATGCCGACCTTCCCGGATTTTTCCAGAGCATCGCGCAGCAGGACGTACGCCTTGCGGGCTTTGGCGTCCGGTTCGAGGTAATAACTCTTCGAGAAATAAATCGGATCGACCTGTTCGAGCGGGACGAATTCCAAGACCTCGATCTCCCGACTGGTCGACAGCGGCAATTCGGCGAGATCGTCGTCGGTGAGCACCACCATTTCGCCGTCCGGCAATTCGTATCCCTTGGCGATGTCAGCGTACTCGACTTCGTTGCCGCAGCGGGAACAAATGCGCCGGTAGCGGATGCGGCCGCCGTCCGTGCGGTGGACCTGGTGGAACGCGACGTCGCGCTCCTGGGTCGCCGGGTACAGGTTGACGGCGATGCTCACCAGGCCGAAGGAGATGGCGCCTTTCCAGATCGCTCGCATGGGTCCTCGTTTCCGGCTCGGCGACCTCGTCTGATAGTCGATACCCGCTGCGCTGCCGGCCACGCACCGCCGCCTCCCGGACGGGTACGCTGCAAGTCCGAGCCGAAGGCGCAGATTTCACGGTAACCGTCGGAGCCGAGGAAGGCAGGAGCAGCCGATGTCGACCAAGCCGGTTCCCCCCGATGCCTCCGCCTCGCCGGAAGTTCCGGAAGCCGACGCGGCGGAACAGCACACCGAGGCAGCCCGCACCGCCGACGACGCCGCGGAGGAGGCTCCTCGAATCGAGGTGAGCCGCTGGGAAGCCGAGGCCGTGGATCCCGACGACGAGCGGGTCGTGGTCCTCGACGACGACGACTACCGCTAGCCTCTGGTACGGCCCCAGCGGGGCCCCAGGCCGCCGGAGGGCGGCCGGCGCAGCGCGGAGGTTCCCAGCGTGGAAGTGAAGATCGGCATTCAGTCGGTGGCGCGTGAGATCACTCTCGAGAGCGAGTTATCCGCCGACGAGATCGAGTCCACGGTGACCGCGGCGGTGGCGGACGGCGGCCTGCTGCGGCTCGTCGACGAGAAGGGGCGCCGCGTCCTCGTGCCGACCGACAAGCTCGGCTACGTGGAGATCGGAGAACCCTTGGAGCGGCGGGTCGGCTTCGGCGCCATGTGAGCCGGGCTCCGTGACCCGGGCCCTGTGACCCGGGCTCCGTGCCCCAAGGCTCCGTGACCAGGGCTACGCCGAGAGCCCGACCGCGGCCATCCGCGTCCCGTGGGCTTCAATGATCCGATCGAACGCGGCGGCCAGGTCGACTCCGCGACCGCCGCTGAGCAATCGGACCAGCGCCTCGCGGCGGGTACTGACCAACCGGGCTTGCACCAGCGCTTCCCCGACGATGCGGCGAGCCCAGAGGGCAAGCCGTCCCGCACAGCGCGGATCCTCGGCCATGATGCGCCGAATCCGGTCGGCGAGGAAGGTCACGTGCTCGGTGTCGGCCAGCGCCTTCTCGGCCACCACGCGGGTCTCCGGATCGAGCACCCTGGTCACCTCGCGGTAGAAGTCCCGCATGAGCCCGTCCCCGACGTACGCCTTGACCAGGCTCTCCGCCCAGTCGGACGGCGCGGTGCGGGCGTGGAATTCTTCCAGCGGTTCGACGAACGGCTCGATCGCCTGCTGGGCGGGGATGCCAAGTTCGACGAGCCGGGCGGCGAGAACCTCGAAATGCTCGAATTCCGCGGTAGCCAGCCTTCCCAGAGCGGCCTTGTCCTCCAAAGTCGGGGCCATGCGGGCGTCGTAGGCCAGCCGCTCGAAGGCGGTCAGCTCGCCGTACGCCAGGACGCCGAGGATGTCGGCGACCGCCTGCAGGTCGTCGCGCACGGGCTCCCCAGAACTGGCCATAGCAGCGGCAGCGTAACCCAGCGACGCCCCCTCGGACCGCGTCTCATCCGAGCCTCAAGCGGAGGCGAGCCGCCGCCGAGCTTCCCAACGTGACTCTTCGCATGGTCGCAGGTCGGCCGATCGCCGAGGATGCCGAGGATCTGCGGCACTGGTTGAGCAGCCTGACGGGCTGTCCTTCGGTGACCCGCGCGGTGCTCGCCACCTGCGAGGAACCCGTCCACGACGAACCCCTCACGTGGTTCTACGTCGAAGCCGACGCGCAGGCCGGGGTAGCCCGACGTCGGTGCCTGGGATGCGGACGCACCCGCCACCTGCTGGACTCCGAAGAGCACTGGACGGCGCCGCACATGTGGCAGTGTCCGGGATGCGGCCAGTCCATCGCCGAGGTCGCAGTCGGGCTGCACGAAGCCGACGACCGGGTCGAGTGGGTGGTAGTCGCCGCCCGCTGCGTGGAGTGCGGGATGATCTCGGGACTGACCGACGTCCTGGTCGATCGACTCCCCCTCGACGAGGTGCTGAGCCGGATCTAGAGCGGCCGCTCACCCACCGGCCAGGGCAAGCCTCAGGCCAGCACGGGATCGAGGGCTTCTTGGAAATCGTGCGGGGTGAACGGCTTGGCGATGAGGAAGAGAGCCCCCGCGGCAAGGGCTTTCTCCCGCATCGCGGGGGAGGCCTCCGAGGTGACGAACCCGAACGGCACCGACCAGCCGGCGGCGCGGATCGCCGCGAGGAAGTCGAGTCCGCTGGTCCCCGGCATGTTCCAATCGCAAAGGATCAGGTCGGGAGGGGCTTCCGCCATCAGACGCGCGGCCTCGGCGGCATCGCCGGCGTGAACGATCTCGTGGGAGTCGTAACCGGCGAGCACCAAGGTACGCTCGATGATCATCCGCATGGCGCGGCTGTCGTCGACGACGAGGATGCGCACGCGGCCGCCCTCACCCGCCCTGCCGCCACAGGCTGACGGCCAGCGGTTGTCCCCGCCAGGTCAGCTCGGCCCGACGCACCATCTGCACCCCAGGAAGGGTGAGCTGCCCGTAGACCACCGCGGGAAGCGACAGCGTCGAGGGTCCCGGGAGCATGCTCTTGACGTTTCCGCCGACCATGTTCGTGATCTCCCCGACGGCGTCGGCGACCTCGACCGGGCCGACGTCGCCGGGTGCCATCCCGAAGAGCGCCGCGGCCGCCGCCTGCGCGGCCGCTGGCGCCAACTCCAACATGATCGCGCCGACGTACATCCCGGAAAGCTGGATACAGCCGGTCACCCGGTCCTCCCCCAGCGCCGAGCCGCCCGCGACCAGGCCGGCCGGGTCGCCGTCCAGGAACGACATCCAGACCTCGCGGGTGATGACTTCGAGGTCGTCGGCGCTCGGGACGTAGGTCATGGTCGAGGTCTCCATGGCACCACCTAGGCGAGGACGCCGAGCAGCGCGAGCTTGTCGGCGATGGCATCGGGGGTGAACGGTTTGATCACGTATTCGTGGGCGCCGGCAGCGAGCGCCCGCACGATCTGCGACTGTTCGGATTCGGTGGTCACCATCATCAAGGTGATGTCGCGCCACTGCTCCTTCTTGCGGACGGCGTTGACGAAAGCCAGCCCGTCCATCACCGGCATGTTCCAGTCGACCAGGGCGATCTCCGGCTTGATGCCGCTCTCCAAGCGTGCGATGGCCTCGGCGCCGTTGGGCGCCTCTACCACGTCGAATCCCAGACCCCGCATGATCCGGCCGAGGATCAGCCGCATCGCGCTGGAGTCGTCGATCACCATGGCGAGCAAGGAGAGCACCTTCTTCCCGCTATGACCGTTGCGAACCTCGGCACGGCCGACGTCCGCAGCCCCATACCGGCACGCGTAATCATCGGCGTCCCGGCGGATTTATTGAGCCTGCGAGCGACGAGCCCGGAGGAGAACCCGGAAGCGGTGAGCCCGCAAGGGACGACGGCCGGGAGCCGAGCCCCGGACGAGCGGCCGGCCCGGCGATCGGTGCCGCCCCCTCGGTCGGAATCTCCGGAACCCCGGCGCCGCGCGGGCGGTACACCGTGGCCGAGCCGAGCATCACCCGCTCGAATTCGTCGTCCAAGCCGAGGGTGGTCTCCGATCCACCGAGGAAGAGATACCCGTCGGGTCGTAGCACCCGCCGCACCCGGCGCAATACCTCGATTTTCGTGGTGGTGTCGAAATAGATGAGCACGTTGCGCAGGAAAACCACGTCGATCCACGGCAATTCGAAATCCTCGGCCAGATTGAGCTGCTGGAACCGCACGAGGTTGCGGACCGCCGGAACCACGCGCCAATCCGTCTCGCACCTCTCGAAATGCCGCACCAGCAAAGGAGCCGGCAATCCCCGGTTGACCTCCAGTTGGCTGTAGCGCGCGGATTTTGCTTTCTCCAGCATTTCCTGGCTGATATCGGTGGCCAGGATTTCCACGGTCCATTCGGAATTGATGAGGGGGTGGTCGACGACCGTCATCGCGATGCTGTACGGCTCCTGACCCGACGAGCAGCCCGCGGACCAGATGGTGATGCGGTGAGTGGCCACCCGTTTGCGACACAGATCCGGGATGATCACCTGGCGTAGGGCGTTGAACGGATCCCGGTCGCGGAAGAACGACGTCTCGTTGGTGGTGAGGGCTTCGACGATCTGGCGGCGCAACCGGTCGTCGCCGCTGAGCTGCACCCGACCGATCAGCGCGGCGACGTCGCGGAACCCGGCGTCGCGGGCCAGCGATGCCAGACGGTTCTCCACGAGGTACTCCTTGCCGGGCCCGAGGTTGATGGCGGTCATCTGCTTGACCAAATCGGCGATGAAGGCGAACGCACCCGCTGTGATCGTCACCAGGACCCTCCGAGCGCGGGAACGGCGACCGGAGGGGAGGCGGGCAGCAGGGTCGACGTTCGGCGTCCAACCGCGCGCCGCAGCGCGTCGGCGATCTGCGGCAGCGGCAGCACCTCGCTCGCCAAGCCGGCACTGGCGATCGCTCCCGGCATCCCCCAAACCACCGAGGTCGCTTCGTCCTGCACGATGATCCGCCCGCCGGCGGCGTGGATCCGCTCGGCGCCCTTCGCGCCGTCTCTGCCCATGCCGGTGAGGACGCAGGCCAGCGCATGCGAGCCGTACACCGACGCCACCGACCGGAAGAGCACGTCGACCGAAGGCCGGCAGTAGTTCTCCGGCGCTTCGGTGGTGAGGTGGACGACGACCCGGCCGCCGCGCTTGCGTACCACCAGGTGCCGATCACCGGGGGCGACGTAGACCCGGCCGGGTTCGACGAGCTGGCCGTCGGCGGCCTCCTGCACCGGGAGCGGGCAGTTGCGGTCCAACCGTTCGGCGAACAGCCGGGTGAACAGCGGCGGCATGTGCTGGACGACGAGAACCGGAACCGAAAGTTGAGCCGGCAGACCGGCCAGCACCGTGGTGAGCGCGTCCGGCCCACCGGTGGAACAGCCGATCGCGATGGCTTCGACGCTTCCGGGAGGAGCGGTCGGGGAGGCGAGCCGGACCTCCGCTCCGTGCGGGCCGCGCCTGGCATGCACCAAGGCTTTGATCTTGGGGATCAGTTCGTCCTTCACCCGATCGATCGAGGCAGCCACGTTCGCGACCCGCGACGGCTTGGTGACGTAGTCGCTGGCTCCCGCCGCGAGCGCGTCGAGGGTTGCGGTCGCCCCGCGCTCGGTGAGCGTACTGAACATGATCACCGGGAGGGTGGGGTAGGCAGGGCGCAGTTCGCGCAGGGTCGCGACGCCGTCCAACACCGGCATCTCGACGTCCAGGACCACCACGTCGGGGCGGAGCTGCGGGAGCTTGTCGAGGGCGATCCGGCCGTTGGCGGCCGTACCCACGACCTCCAGCTCGGGGTCGTCGTCCAAGACGGCCGAGAGCATCCGTCTGATCACCACAGAGTCGTCGACGACGAGGACTCCGATCACGCCAACCTCCCACCCGCACGCCTCGAACGAGGCATCAGTTGGCACATCGGCACGAGAAGTCCAACCCTGAGCGTCGAGTCGAGCCCGGCGGCCCGTCAGCCGAGCAGGCCGAGCACCGACTCCCACGGCGCCACGAGCAGCCCGTAGGTGACGTCGTCGAGCAGGTCGTGGACGGCGACCGCCTGCACGCATCCGCTGACCGCGTTCCACACTCCCCGCGCGGCCTGCGAGGCGCTCACCCCCGCGACCCGCAGGGCTCGCACGGCCTGGAACTGCGCGGCCGCGGCCGCCCGCAGCCGCCCGGAAAGGTAAGTGGCCCACGCGGCTTCGTGCATCCGCAGGCTCCACTCGCCGTCCACCGCGTGCGAGGCGGCGATGAGCGCCTCGGCTTCGCGGGGCGCGAGGGTGGCGAGCCGGCCGAGCACCCCGCGGACGTCGTCCGCGAAGGGACCCAAGTCGGCGGGGATCGGGGGAAGGGCCCGGACGGCGGTGATCCACGGTCTGCCGAGCAGGTGGCGGACGTCGTCGGGGATCCGCCGTCCGGCGTACGCCGCCGCCAGCGCGTCGCAGCCCAAAGTGACCACATGGGGTGGGGCGTCGGCGAGGATGTCCGTCCGCAGCAAGGAAAGGAGATCGTCCAGATCACCGAAGTAGGCGGTGCTCAGACTGGCGGCCGCCGCGCCGAGCGTCGGCCGGGCGGGAAGGGCGGTGTCGGAGTACCGGTCCTGCAGGCGGCGGGCGGCGTCCTCGACGATGTCGGCCACCTCCGAGAGCGTCGTCTCCAGCCGACGCGGCGGGTCCAGCGCACTCACCGCGAGCCACGCGGCCGCCCGCCGAGGATCGTCCGCGGCGCCGCGTACCGCGTCGAAGCCGTGGTCGTGCAGGGTGCCGTCGTCGGGAGCGATCGCCAGAGCTTCGAGAAGCACGGTGGCGACCGCCGCTCCGGTCGGGAGCCTGGCCAGGTCGTAGCCGACCGTGGGGGCATTGACGAGTGAGTACACGGGTCCTCCGGGCGTCGCGTGGGCATCCTCGCACGCCACACCCGGAGCGCCAAGAGCCGTCCGGGCTAACGATGCCGACCGATCGGCTGAGGGGCGGCCGCCGGGCGCCCACCCGAGCCGCAACGTCACGCGGCGGCGACTACGCGGTCGACGTCGAGGGCCAGCAGCAATCGGCCGTCCATCTTGTAGGCGCCCCGCACGAGCTGGCGGCTGGCTGGGGAGAGGGTGTCGGGCGGTGCTTCGAACTGCTCGGAGCGCACGTTCTCGACGTCCCCGATGGCGTCGACGAGCAGGCTGATCGGCTCGTCGTCGACACGGACCACGACGTTCATCGGGGCGGTGTCGGCGGCACGCGGCGGCAAACCGAGCCGGGTCCGCACGTCGATCGCGGTGACCACTTCACCCCGCAGATTGATCAAGCCCGCGGTGCCCGCGGGAGCGAGCGGCACCGGGGTCATCGGCTGGCTTCTGATCACTTCCTGCACGCGGTGGACCTCGACGCCGAACCAGAAGGCGTCGACGTAGAAGGTCGTCAGCTGACGGATGCTCACACCCCACCTCCGGTCCGCCGGCCCTCACCCGCGCCCGCGATCACGGCGTCCTCGTCGTAGCCGTCGTACGGCGAGACGTCGGCGGCGTCGCTGGCGGCCACCGCCTCGAAGAACCGCGGGTCGGCGGCCAAGATGGCCTGCTCCATGTCCAGCAGCTCGGTGACCCGGCCGTCGACGACGACCACTCCGGTGACCCCAGGGGCGCTGAGGTCACCCCGCGAGTCCGGCTCCTCGGTCCCGATGTCGACGACGCTGTCGACGACGAGCCCGACGCTGCGGGTGCCCTGGGTGTATACGACGACGGTGAGCTGCTCGGCGTCTCCGCCGTGCTCCCCGAGCAGGTCCGCGAGCCTGGCGAGCGGCAGGTAGTGACCGCGGTAACGGACCACCGGGGTGTGCCCGACGTGCTCGATCTGGCCGGGATCGATCTCCTCCAGCCGGGTGACCATCGAGAGCGGGATTCCGATCCGGCGTCTGCCGACCGCGACCACGAGCAAGGCCTCCGGACCACCGATCGAAGCGATCATCTCGTCCGCGGCCGTGGTGCGGGCCTGCTGGTCGACGTCCCGGACCACATGTGCCCGCCGAGCGAGCGCGCGGACGTCGAGGATCAGGCAGACCCGACCGTCGCCCAGGATCGTCGCCCCGGCGTAGGCGCCGAGACCCTTGAGCTGCCGGGAGAGCGGCTTCACCACGATCTCCTCGGTGTTGAGGATCCGGTCGACGACCAGTCCGAAACGGCGTCCCTCCGCCTGCAACACGACGATCGAGACGATCTCGGGGAGGGCGTCCCCGGGGCCCGGTTGTCGTCCGAGGCCGAGCACGTGGTCGAGCCAGACGAGCGGGATGAGCGCGCCCCGCAGCCGGAAGACCGGAGCGTCGGAGAGGAACTCCACGCCGTGGGCGGCGCCCTCGCCTTCGAGACTGACCAATTCTTCGAGATTCACCTGCGGGATGGCGTAGCGTTCGCCGTCGCATTCCACGGTGAGCGCCGGGATGATCGCCAACGTCAGCGGAATCTTGATGCGCAGCGTGGTGCCGACCCCGACCTCGCTGGTGACGTCCACGGTGCCGCCGATGCGTTCCACGTTGGCCCGGACGACGTCCATGCCCACGCCGCGGCCGGAGACGTTGGTCACGTTGTCGGCGGTGCTGAGCCCCGGAACGAAGATCAGATTCAGAATTTCGCGTTGGCTCATCTGGCGGACGTGCTCGGCGGCGAAGCCGGCCCGGATGGCCCGCTCGGCGACCTTCGCGGGATCGATCCCCGCGCCGTCGTCGCTGATCTCGATGTTGACCTGCCCGCCTTCGTGGTAGGCGCGGAGCACCAGCCGCCCCTCGGCGGGTTTGCCGCGGGCCAACCGCACGTCGGGTGCCTCGATCCCGTGGTCGATCGCGTTCCGGACAGCGTGCACGAGCGGGTCTTTGATCGCCTCGAGGATCGTCTTGTCCAGCTCGGTGTCGCGGCCTTCGATCTCCAGTCGAACCTGCTTGCCGCAGGCCACGCCGAGATCCCGTACCACGCGGGGGAGCTTGCTGAACACGGTGTCGATGGGCTGCATCCGGGTCTTCATGACCCCTTCTTGCAGCTCCGTGACGAGCAAGTTGAGCCGCTGCGCAGCGCGGGTGATCGCGGAGTCGGTCTGGTTGGCCGCCGTTGCGACGATCTGGTTGCGGGTGAGCACGAGTTCGCCGACCAGCCGCATGAGGGTGTCGAGCAAGGTGACGTCGACCCGCAGCGAGGTCTCCGCGACCGGATGACCCGTCGATCCGGCTTTCGCCTCGGCTTGGGCCGCGAGGGCGGCCTGCACCTGGTCCTTGGTCACCTGGCCGTGCTCGACGAGGATTTCGCCGATCGGCCGGGTGTCTCCGAGCTCCTGCTCGAGGCGGGCCACCGCGAGGTCGGCGTCGTCGACGGAGGCCTGCTCCTTGAGCACCTCGCCGAGGAGCGGGACGTGCGGTTCGGACGGCGACGGCTCGTCGGCTTTGACTGCGGGCAGCTTGCCCGACCGCCGTCCGCGACTCTTGTCGGCGCCCGATGGCGCCGCCGGGTGAGGGGGAGGCTGGGGGATCGACGGCCGGTCCGGGGTCGCCTGCTTGGACCCCGCGCCCGCAGGGTGCGTCTGCGCCGACGCGGCCGGCGCATCCTGCTGCGTTCCGGGAGCCTGCTGCGCCGACGGAGGCTGCTCCGCCGGTACCTCCTCTTGCAGCGCGGTGAGCCGGCCGATCAGATCGGTGTAGTCTTCGGCGTTCTCCGCGCCGGTGGTCTCGATCGCGGCGAGGATGGCTCGGACGGCGTCCACGAGCTGGAGCAGGCCGTCGGCCCGCTCCCGGGTGAGGGGCAGTCCGCCGTCCCGGAGTTTGGCGAGCAGCCCTTCGCCGGCGTGGGTGAGGGCTTCGAGCTTTCCGAAGGCCAAGAAGCCGCTGGTGCCTTTGATCGTGTGGATGGTACGGAAGATGCTCTGCAGGAGATCGCGTGAGCCCGGCTCCTGTTCGAGCGCCACGAGATCGCGGTCGAGCTGGTCGAGGTTCTCGTAGCTCTCGACGAGGAACTCTCGGACGATCTCGTCGAATCCCTCCATCGACTCCCTCCGGCGCCGTGGGCCGCAGCGTGCGGCCCATTGGCACCATCGGCGCGCGCGGCCGAACCCTGAACGCCGGTGCGCAGAAGAAGACGAGCCCCGTGACAGCGACGCGCGGGGAACGGTCGGGAGGAGACGCGACCGGACGGAGGGCAACCGGCGGTGGCGGGCTTACACCCCGCAGGTCACCAGCGGGCGGTCCGCGAACCCAGACCCGAGCGGCTCCTCGTCCCGGCGAAGAACCAGATCAACAGGGCCGCGATCGCGATCTGAACGAGCAGGGTGAGGATGGCGCCGACGTGCAACAGTCGGTCGGCGATGAACCCTCCCACCACCGAGCCGATCCAGCCGAGGAGCATGGTGGCCCACAGGCTGAGCTGCTGTCGACCGGGGATCACCAACCGACCCAACCCGCCGACGATCAGGCCGACGATGGCGGCGCT
The DNA here is from genome assembly GCA_023512015.1 of Acidothermus sp. Taxonomy (GTDB): domain Bacteria; phylum Actinomycetota; class Actinomycetes; order Acidothermales; family Acidothermaceae; genus Acidothermus. Next base: position 135,576 of record JAIMAI010000001.1, read on the forward strand.
GATCAGCGCCCACAGGGCCATCCCGACGAGCGGGAGGACGACGAACAGCGCGATCACGACCGCTGCGAGGACGAGAAGCACCGGCATGAGTTCAGGCTAGCGCCGTGGCGTCGTCTCGGCCATCCCACGCATCCGGCCGATCCTCGTCGTCCAGCCCCTCCCACGGATCACGCTCCGCACCGACCGCCGCCGGGCAGTGGCGGCGCACCGGGCACCATCCGCAAAGCGGCCCGGGCCGTGCGGGGAACGCGGCGTCCCGGACGCCGGGATCCTGCGAGGCCGCAAGCTCGGTCGCCGTCCGCAGATCGTCAACGATCTGTTGGGCTCGGGTGACGAACCGCTCCCGCGCCTCCTCGGTGTGGCACCAGCGCACCACCGCTCCCGAGGGGAGGTGGTGGAGTTCGACCCGACGGCACGGTCGGCGGAACATCCGTTCCGCCATGAAGGCGTACAGCGCGAGCGCCATCGAGGTACGGGCGTCGTCGTCACTCGGCGGCGACAGCCCCGTCTTGTAGTCGACGACCACCAGCTCCTCGCCGCGGTCGTCGAGCCGGTCGATCCGCCCGGAGAGGGCAACGGTACCCGCTACCGCAGCAACGGTTCGCTCCACCCCGAGCGGCTCGGCGAGCGGATCCAGCGCCGCCACGTAGCCGCGCACGTACTCGCGGAACCTGTCCAGCCAGCGGCGCGCCTGGTCGGCGTCCCGGAAACCGTCGGTCGACCAGCGATCGTCGAGAAGTCCTGCCGCCACCTCCGGCGTCCGGGACGCGACCGGCAGGTGCCACCAATCCGCGAGGGCTCGATGGACGGCGCGGCCGATGGTCTGCAGGGCGGTCGGCGGCGCGAGCGGAAGCCGCGGTCGGTCGAGGTAGGTGAGCCGGTAGCGACGCGGGCATTCCAGGAAGACGCCGAGCTGCGTGGGGGTGCAGGTCACCAGGAGCGGGGGGCGGGACGGCGGCTCCGACACCTCAGCCTCCGCGGACGAACGCGCGGATCCCGCTCGCCGCGAGCTGGACCGCGATCGCCGAGAGCAGCAATCCGAAAACCCGCGTGATC
>JAIMAI010000010.1 GCA_023512015.1 Acidothermus sp.
GCGAAAACCAAGCCATCGCCACCGTCCTCGCCTTCTTCGACGCCATGAACTACCAAATCGACACCGGCAGCACTGATCACTTCAACGGTATCGTCAGCTCCTATTGCGCGAAGTGTGCGCAGGTCGTTGCAGAGACCCGTTCATTGCAAACAAATGGTAATCACATTCAAGGAGGCCACTTTCACGTCATCAGTGTCGATTCAGTATATCCCACAGATGCGGCCCTAATATCCGTTCTCGTCACGGCACGAGAGGACGCCGGTGAGCAACTCGATGTCAGCGGCAATATCTTGCGTTATTTCCAGCAGATTCCACCAACACAAGTAGGATTGTCAGTAAACATCGAAACTCAGCACGCGATCATCCAGCACTTCTACTATATCGGGCGGTCGTCGTGAGGAGAGCTCTTCGATCCTAGCGTGTAGTTGCATTTTGATTGTTATATCAACTTTCATCGATGCGTCCTCGTCGACCAAGTGCCCGCCGACGGTTCGGACGGCGGAAGTAAGGGCGTGTGCGGCGCGGGACCCGACGCGACCTCCGCCTCGTTAGACAGGCTGTACGCCGCGATGGTCGGCACAGTGCCGGATCCGGCAATCGTTCGGGTAGAGGTCAGGCTGAACGGGCGTACGACACGCGCCGACGTCGTGGCGCAGTATTTTGCGATAGCGCCTCCCGAGGGACTCGCACCGTCGTCCGTAACTGGATCCGTCCTAATCACCGGCTTTTACGCTGATGGGAAAAGGCTGGGAGCTGGTCGCTCACTCTTTTCCCATCCGTCGATCCGTGCACATCGAAGGTCGCAGGATCGATTTGCCATTCGCCGTCGGCCGCATCATAATGAGATCCGCGATAACTCGCAGCAGGCATAAGCACACGAAGAATACTAAGACTTAGCGAGATAGTGGGACGACAACCGCGGCTTCCACCACCCGATATTTCTCTATCCGATGAGCCTACGGCGCCCTAGTCAGCAGGCCACCAACAATCTTGGGGACGACCACGCGAGTGAGCCATTAGATGAGGAATCTTCTCGACTTTGGTGAATGGTAGCCGGCTCCTCGACCACTCGACACTTCCCGATCCGCGGAGCCAACGTCGCAGCTGAACTGCCGTCCCAAAAGCATCGAGGCGGTGGACACCCCTTCTCCACCGCCTCGATGTGCCCAATAGCCGCCAAGCCAGAGGGCAGCGTCGCTACGTTTGCCGCTTATTCGACTCTCCCGAAGGAGCGAATCTCCTCCAACTCCTCAGGCGTCAACTGCCGCGGCACCTCACCGCGATTGATCTTCTCCGTTTGAACAGCCCGGCGAATCTCCTCCACAATCTCCGGATTGGCAAGAGTCGTGGTGTCTCCGACGTCCGTGAAGTTGGAGATGCCCGCGAGGATACGCCGCATGATCTTAGCTGACCTCGTCTTCGGTAGGTCCGGGACGATCCACACACTCTTGGGCCGGGCAATCTTCCCTATTTCTCTTTCGATCGCCTGCGTCACTTTGGCCGTTATCTCCGGGCTCGGTTGGACATCCGGCTTGAGGGAGACGTACATCTCGACGGCACGGCCGCGCAGTTCGTCCATCACGGGCACGGCGGCCGCCTCGGCCACCTCCGGAACGGTCAGGGTCGCCGCCTCGAGCTCCTTGGTGCCGAGCCGATGACCGGCAACGTTGATGACGTCGTCCACCCGGCCGAGAATTCGGAAGTAGCCGTCCGCGGCCTGGACCGCGCCGTCTCCCGAGAAATACGGCCAGTCACGCCAGTCCTTGCTCGACCGGTCGCGACAGTACTTGGCGTAGTAGGTCTGCACGAAGCGTTCCGGCTGCTTCCAAATCCCTTGGAACACCCCCGGCCACGGATTGCGGATACACATGTTGCCCGCACGGCCACTGCCGGGTGGCACGACCTCGCCGTTCTCGTCGTAAATCACCGGAAAGACGCCGAGAACACCCGGCCCGCAACTACCCGGCTTCATCGGCATCAACGCCGGAAGTTGGCAGCCTAGGAACCCTCCATTCTCCGTCTGCCACCAGGTATCGACGATGACAGCCTCACGCTTGCCGATGACCTCGTGATACCACCGCCACACGTCGGGCTCGATCGGTTCCCCGACTGTCGTCATGAGTTTGAAGTGGTAGTTGTATTTCGCGGGCTCGTCGGGTCCAACCTTTCGGAGCATCCGGATGGTCGTCGGCGATGTGTGGAAGATGTTCACACCCAACCGTTCGGCGATCCGCCAGGGCCGGCCGGCGTCCGGATAAGTCGGCGTCCCCTCGTACATGACGCTCGTCGTCCCTAACGCCAGCGGACCGTACACGATGTAGCTGTGGCCTGTGATCCATCCGATGTCGGCGAAGCACCAGTAGGTGTCCTCAGGATGAATGTCAAGGTAGTACTTCGAAGTCCCGGCCACGTAGGAGAGGTAGCCTCCCGTGGAGTGCTGACAGCCCTTGGGGCGTCCGGTCGTCCCGCTGGTGTACATCAGGAAGAGCGTTGCTTCGGCCGGCATGGAGACCGGGTCGACCAGTGCGCCGCGATACTGCGGCATGATTTCGTCGACGAAGAAGTCGCGCCCCTGCACCATGGGCGACTTCGACGCATACTGGCCGGAATGACGCCGGAATACCAAAACTTTCTCGACCGGGCAGCCGAGTTGATTTGCCCGCTCGACCGCTTCGTCCGCTTTCACCTTGTGGTCGAGGAGCTCACCCGACCGGTAATAGCCATCCATCGTGACGAGGATCTTGCTCTCGGCGTCCGCGATACGTTCTCCACACGCCGCACCGCTGAAGCCCGCGAACACCTGCGAATGAATGGCACCAAGACGTGCACAAGCGAGCATCGCGATCGGAAGCTCGAGGACCATCGGCAAGTGCAGCGTGACCCGATCACCGGTCTTCACTCCCGCGAAATCCCGCAGGAGCACGGCGAATTCGTTGACCCTTCGATAGAGCTCCTGATAAGTAAGCGCTACGGTGGGCTGATCCTCCGGCTCCGGCACCCAGATGAACGCCGCCTTGTCACGACTGTTCGCCAAATGACGGTCGACGCAGTTGTAGCACGCGTTGAGTCGTCCGCCGACGAACCACTTCCAGAAAGGCGGGTTGCTGGTGTCGAGCGTGGTATGCCAGTAGCGGTCCCACGTCAACAAGTCCGCGTACTCACGAAAGCATTCGGGGTAGTTCTCCTCGCGGAACCGCTCCAGGAGTGTCGGGTCCCCTGAGTTGGCCTGCGCGATGAAACTCGCCGGCGGATAGACGTAGGGCTCCTCCTTCCAGTGAACCGCGATCTGAGCCTCACTGATCTGTATTTCCGGCGCGTCGACTTGGGTTGCGCGATCGTCTGCTGCCACCATCTCGGCCTACTCCCTTCTCCACTCCCCTACTGGTACGTTTGCGTGGCTCGCACTGCGCTAACGCGGCGGGAACTAGCTGCGCGGGAAGGGATCGGACGACGCGACAGCCGGCCTGCTTCCCACACGCACGATCGGCCGGCCGACAGGTGCAAACGGGCGACCGACCATTCCGTTGATAACCCCGGCCGATGACGTGTACCACGCCACGATGGCGGTGATGACGCCGACGATTCCGCCGGCTTTGACGATATTCGTAGTGCCGTTGAAGAAACCGATCACTAGCAGGACTTCGGTGACCTCGAGGGTCAGGAAGACACCGAACACCGCCCAGTTGACCCACAGGCTCCACAACAGCATGTAGGTGTTGAACAGAAGGAACGCAAGGAGAATCCACGCGAGATCGTTGTCTACCTGCGACCCGTTTTGTGCAGTAGGGGCCACCAACTTCACGTACAGGCCGAGGCCGATCCAGAAGCCACCGTACGTGGAAAATGCGGTGGCGCCGAATACGTTGCGATTGCGGAACTCCCACATGCCGGCCAGCAACTGGACCAATCCGCCGTATGCGAAGGCGTACCCGAGCCAGGCATCGGTCCCGTTGGTCCAGCCGGCGTTCTTCGCCGACAGGAGAAACGTCGTCAAGGCGAAACCTGCAAGTCCGAGAGGAGCTGGATCTGCCGGCGTGGGCAATCCGGTCACCCTGGTCGATTGCTCTTGTTCGAGCCGCCCGGGTTCCAAGGTCGTGGCCACTTCAGCCTCCGTTCGTTGATACGACCGCTCTCGTCCGATGCGGCTGAGCGTGTCGAGGAGTCGTCCGTCTACTGCTGATCGTTGGAGATCTCGGGATCCCACGCAATGCCGCCTGCTTCCGGCGTCGCCGAATGGCCTGATGCTTTCGCCGAACGCGCTCGTTTCGCCGCCGAACGGCAGAGGATCAAGGGTCTTCGGGTTTGCCCCTGCCGCAATCGAGTGATCACGTGTCGAGCTGACACAGCGGACCGCCGCCACGCCCGGCACCCCCCACCGAGGGGCCGCCGTCCGCTTCGGCACGCATCATGCGGCCTTCGGAGCCGCACGGTGCCATACTGCGGACAAAAGAGTCCCGGTGACGCGTGGACGGGTTCATGGTGGCCGACGCTCCGCTCTGGTTTGCCGCAGCCTCGGTGTTGGGAATCATCGCGGCCGCGTTTCGGTACGGGCTGCGGGGTGGCCGCGATCTAGGCACGTCGAGCCAGCGGGCGACCTACCAGGTACTGCGCACGGCCAATCTCGCCGCCCCTCCCCTCCGCACGGGTCTGACAGCCACGAGCGCCCAGCAGGCGGTGGCACCGTTACGTTCCCTGCTCCAGACCCGTGGGATCGTGATCGCCGACCCAGAAGGTGTCGTGGCCTCCGAAGGAGTGGACGACGTCCATCGCCGTCTCCTCGCCCCCGCCCTGCGGCGCACCATCGGTTCCGGCCGACCTGAGGTGCTGTCGCGAGACGACCTGAATTGCGGAGAAGGGACGTGCGAGTTGCAGACTGCCGTCGTCGTCCCGCTGAGCGTCGCGGGAACGGTCCTCGGGGCGCTCGCGGCCGTCGACGCCACTGCGCGCGCCGGATTACTGCGGCTCAGCGGCGAAGTCGCCCGGTTCGTCTCCACGCAACTCGAACTCGCGGAACTCGACCGGTCACGGGAACGTGCCATCCGCGCCGAACTGCGCTTCCTGCGCGCCCAAATCTCTCCGCATTTCGTGTACAACGCTCTGACGGCAATCGAGTCGTTCGTTCGCTCCGATCCTGAACGCGCCCGCCGGTTGCTCATCGGCTTCGCGGATTTCACCCGTTATTGCTTCCGAAGTCACGGCCATTTCACGACAATGGCCGAAGAGCTCCGCCTCGTCGAGATCTACCTCGAGCTGGAACAGGCGCGATTCGGGAATCGCTTCGCGGTCACGTTGCGCGTCGCTCCTGAAGTGCTGCCGGTGCGAGTCCCCTCACTGGTGTTGCAGCCTATCGTCGAGAACGCGCTCCGCCATGGATTGGAGCCCAAGCAGTCTGGGCGGCTCGACATCACCATCGAAGATGCCGACACCGAGGCGGTCGTTTGCGTCGAGGACGACGGCGTAGGCGCAGACCCGCAACGGTTACGGCGTATCCTCGCCGGGACCATCGATGACGAGCCGGTTGGGCTGCGCAACGTGGACGAACGTCTTCGTACCGTTTTCGGCGACGAACGTGGGCTGGTCATCGAAACCGCCCCCGGTGCCGGTACCAAAGTAACCTTCCGGGTACCGAAATACCACGCCGCCATTCTGACGGGGGCGTCTCGATGACCATGCGCACCCTGTCGGTTCTGGCGGTCGACGACGAACCGCCGGCGCTCGACGAACTCGTCTATTCGCTGCAGCAATGCGGTGATGTCGGGCGGGTCACGCCGGCGGGGAATGCCACCGAGGCCTTGCGCCATCTCGAGCAAGAGAGTTTTGACGCCGTCTTCCTCGACATTGTCATGCCGGGACTCGACGGGTTGGAGCTTGCCCGGGTGCTCGGCCGTTTCGCCCAACCTCCGGCCGTCGTGTTCGTAACCGCTCACGAACAGTACGCCGTCGCGGCTTTCGGGGTTCGAGCGGTTGACTACGTCCTCAAGCCTTTCGACATCCCGCGTCTCGCGGCCTCCCTGGAACGAGTACGGGCGCATTTCGCGGGTGCTCCCGAGCAGGTCGAAGACGACGACCTCCCGACGCTTGCCGCCGAACTCCCGGGGCGGACGGTTCTGATCGACCGCGCCGACGTGGCGTGGATCGAAGCGGCGGGCGATTACGTACGCGTGCACACCACAGACGATCGGTCGTACCTGGTGCGTATTCCTCTGACAATGCTGGCGGATCGTTGGGAGCGGTATGGATTCGCCCGCATTCACCGTAGCTACGTGGTGGCGCTGCGGGCGGTGCGTGAGCTGTGCACTCAGGACGGCCAAACGACCGTCCTGGCCGGGGGACGACAACTGCCGGTGAGTCGGCGGCATCTGCGCGAATTCCGCGACCAACTCCTGCACGGCCGCAGCGGAGCGGACAAGCCATGACCGCCAAGCCGCCGCGCCAAATCGTCACCGGGCGGCCACGGAGACGTGAGGCGGGCCGAGCATACCCGGCAATCGAGGACCTGTACACCGCCAACAGCTACGGGCAGACCTTGCTGCGTTCCCTCATGCGGGCACAGCTCGGGCTGAGTTTGAGCGTGCTCGCTCCGGCCGCCGCCGTCGTGGCCCTGTACCCGCTGCTCGTCGTACTCGTGCCGTCACTGGCGCACGCGACCGTCGGGTTCCTTCCCGTCTCTCTCGTCGTACTCGGAGGAGGGATCTATCCTCCGCTCGTCGCTCTCGCCTTCTGGTACGTGCGGCGCGCCCGGCGCATCGAGGAAAGGTTCATCGAGCTCCTGCTCAAGGAAAAGGAGGACGGCGGATGAGCGACGAACCGGTCACATCCCACGACGACGTGGGCGATCCGGCCTGTTGGGCCAACCGAGTCTGCCTGCGCTGCGGGGCTTTCGATGAGGAAAACCGCGGTTCTCGATGCGCCGTCTGCGGATACGTGCTTTCGATCGATGCTGATGAGGCATGACCGCACCAGCGTCGATCGCCGCAGTGCTCGTGGTGGCGATCGCCACCGGACTTCTGGGATTACGGGGAGTGCGCGTCGCGCGCACGCCGGCGGACTTCCTCGTCGCGGCACGACAGGTTCCTCCGGTCCTGAATGCGTCCGCGATTTCCGGAGAGTATCTTTCGGCGGCGTCTTTCCTCGGAATCGCCGGCCTGGCCATGGCCGAAGGGCTGGGCGCCTTGTGGTACGCGGTCGGATACGCCGCTGGATACCTCGTCCTGCTGGCCGTGGTCGCCGCGCCGCTCCGACGCTTCGGCGCCTACACGGTTCCTGAATTCGTCGAAGGCCGTCTGGACGCCCCTAGGCTGCGGCGACTCGCGACCGCAGCAGTTATCGTCATCAGCGGCTTTTACTTGCTCCCTCAGCTACGAGGCGCGGGGATCACGTTACAGGACTCCTTCGGGGCGCCGTATTGGGCTGGGGTGCTCATCGTCGGCGTCGTCGTCACGATTGCGATCGCAAGCGGTGGGATGCGTGGAATCACCATCGTGCAGGCATTCCTGTTCTGGCTGAAATTGCTTGCCCTCGCCTTTCCGGCACTCGTGCTCCTCGCCTTCGTCCGTCACCCGCCGCTCGACGACGTGGTGCGACAAACCGCTCCGACCTTCCCTCGCCCGACGACCGTTCACGTCCCCCAGTCCGTCACCTTCGACGTCACGCACGCCGTTCCCGTCAGCGCATCCGGAGTGGTCGACGGGTCGGCCGTGAAGGGAAGCTATCTCCTCGAGCCCGGGCGGCACCGGGTCGAAGGAGGCAGCACCTTGGTCTTCCCGGCGCATGCCCTTGCTCCTCACGTCGAGGGTCTGCACCCGCTGACCGGTGCGCAATGGGCCTCCCCGCTGGTTCGGCTGAATGGGACCCTCACCCACCCGCTTGCCGCGACGTACGGCGTCATCATCGCCACGTTCCTCGGCGCACTCGGCCTTCCCCACATCCTGGTGCGCTTCTATACCAATCCCGATGGGCATTCCGCGCGACGCACGACCGCCGTAGTGGTGCTGTTCGTCTCCACGTTCTATTTGCTCCCCGGGTTGTTCGCGCTCCTCGGGCGGTTGAATGCACCGGGTCTATATGTGACGGGGCAGACCGACGCCGACGTGTTGGTTTTGCCGCGAGTTCAGGCCATGGGCGCGACGGGAGCATTGCTCGCCGCCGTTACGGCCGCCGGCGCTGTGGCCGCCTTTCTCTCCACCTCCTCCGGCCTACTGATCGCCATGGCGGGGGCCATCAGCCACGACATCATGGGCCGCGGTTCTAGAGCTTTTCGCAGTGCAGCCCTCGGTTCGGGATTCGCCGTCACCGCCGGAGCGCTTGCCGTCGCCGGATTCTCCATCAACGTCCTCGTCGGCTGGGCTTTCGCGATCGCCGCTTCGTCCTTCGGGCCCCTACTCGTCCTCGGGATTTGGTGGCGGGGACTGACCCGCATCGGTGCGACCGTCGGACTTCTGGTGGGCGGAGGGGCGGCGACCGCGGCCGTCATCGCGTCCATGGCAGGCGTCGGCCGGACGGGTTGGCCAGCCGTGCTGCTCGCGGAACCCGCGGTGTGGACGGTTCCGCTTGCTTTCGCCGTCATCGTCGTGGTATCCAGACTGACGAGATGGACCCTCCCCGCTGACGTCACGGGGAAACTGCTCGCGCTGCACATACCGGAAGAAATTCGTAGCCTCGAACGCCGCAAGACGCGAGTGTGAGAGTCAGTTCTCGGCAGCCGCAGCCAAAGCTTCGCGAACGGTAAAGCTGCCCGCGTACAGCGCTTTCCCGATGATGAGCCCCTCGACCCCGAGCGGAACGAGCGACGCGACCGCACGGACGTCGTCCAAGCTCGCGATACCGCCGCTCGCCACCACGGGCCGGTCCGTGGCGGCACAGACCTGCCGGAGCAACTCGAGGTTCGGCCCCCCGAGAGTACCGTCGCGCTCCACGTCGGTCACCACGTAACGGGCGCACCCGTCGGCGTCCAGGCGAGCCAGGACGTCGAACACGTCCCCTCCCTCGCGGGTCCACCCCCGCGCCGCAAGCCGCCGTCCGCGGACGTCCAACCCCACCGCGATTTTCTCCCCGTACTCGGCGATGACGCGGCGCACCCATTCGGGATTCTCCAGCGCCGCGGTGCCGATGTTCACCCGCGCGCATCCGGTGGCGAGGGCGGCGCGCAACGAATCGTCGTCCCGGATACCGCCGGACAACTCGACCGCGATGTCCAGTTTGGCGACGACTTCGGCCAAGACCTCCCGATTGGAGCCGCGGCCGAACGCCGCGTCGAGGTCGACCAAATGCACCCAGCGGGCACCTTGTTCCTGCCAGGCAAGGGCAGCCGCAAGCGGCGAACCGTACCGGGTCTCGGTACCCGCTTCCCCACGGACCAGCCGCACCGCCTGCCCCCCGGCGACATCGACCGCCGGCAGGATTTCCAATCCGCTCACGCCCACGCCTCCAACCAATTCCGCAGCACGGCCGCTCCCGCATCACCGGATTTCTCCGGATGGAACTGCGTCCCGACGACCACGCCGTCCTCGGCGGCCGCCAGGAAACGATCTGCGTCGTAGCGGCACCACGTCGCCGTCGGCGCCGCGTCGTGCGGGGCGTACGAATGCACGAAATAGAAACGTTCGTGTTCGACCCCGCGGAACAGCACACTACCGTCCGAAGCCGCGACGGTGTTCCACCCCATGTGGGGCAGGATCGAAGCCCGCAATTGTTCGACTCCGCCCGGCCAGAAACCGATGCCGTCGCTGCGCACCCCGTGCTCGACCCCGAAACCGAACAATACCTGGAATCCCACGCAAATCCCGAAGATCGGGCGGCGGGTCTCCAGCCGCTTGCGTAACACCTCAACGGCTCCGACCCGCGTCAGCCCGCTCATGCACGCGGCGAAAGCCCCAACCCCGGGCACCACCAGGCCGTCGGCGTCCAACGCCTCGTCGGCGTCCGCGCTGATACGGACGTCGGCGCCGACCCGTTCCAGCGCACGCTGCGCCGAACGCACATTCCCCGACCCGTAGTCGAGGACGACGACCCGCGGCCTCCTACGCACACCCTCTCCCCGACGGCGTGTTACTCGGCGTCCTCACAGCACGCCCTTGGTACTCGGGATTCCGGGACCACCGTCGAGACGCACCGCGTCCCGCAACGCTCGCGCCACGGCCTTGAATTGCGCTTCGGTGACGTGGTGGGCGTTACGCCCTTCCAACACCCTGATGTGCAGGCACATCTGCGCCTGCGCGACGAACGATTCCCAGATGTGGCGGGTGAGGGTCGTTTCGTAAGTGCCGATCAACTCGACGATCGGCGGTTCCACATGGACCAAATACGGTCGACCCGACACATCCACGGCGACCTGGCAGAGGGTTTCGTCGAGCGGCACCAACGCGTCACCGAACCGACGAATCCCCGATTTGTCACCCAACGCCTCACGGAACGCCTGCCCGAGGGCCAGCGCGGTGTCCTCGACCGTGTGGTGGGCGTCGACGTCGAGGTCCCCGTGGGCCGTAACGTAAAGGTCGAACCCGCCGTGTTTGCCGAGCTGAGCCAGCATGTGGTCGAAGAACGGCACTCCGGTGGAAATGCTCACCTCACCCGTACCGTCGAGGTGGAGGGTGACCGTGACCGTGCTCTCCTTGGTAGCCCGGTGCACTTTGGCGACTCGGCTCATCGCACGAACTCCTCACGTCGTGCCGGAGAAGCGACTGCGAGGAACGCCTCGCGAAAGGCGGCCATCTCCTCCGGCGTCCCGATGCTGACCCGCAGCCATCCCTGCGGACCAGTCTCCCGCACCAGCACTCCCCGGTCGACCAATCGCTGCCACACCTCGTGAGAATCCTGGAAAATTCCGGTAAGCACGAAATTGGCGTCGGAATCGGCGACGGTGAATCCTTCAGACCGCAGCCAGGCCACCATCGCGTCACGTTCCGCACGGATCGCCGCGACCTGGGCGAGCAATTCATCGGCGTGCGCCAGCGCGACCCGTGCGACGGCCTGGGTCACCGAGGAAAGGTGGTACGGCAGCCGGACGATCCGAAGCCCGTTCACGATTCGGGAATCCGCCACGAGATATCCGAGCCGCACCCCCGCAGCGGCGAAAGCCTTGCTCATGGTGCGGGTCACGACCAGATTCGCCAACTCGTCGAGGAGGGTCAGCGCACTCGGCGTCCCCGGACGGCGGAACTCCGCGTACGCCTCGTCGACGACGACCAGGCCGTTGTGCTCCGCCGCCGCTTCCGCGATCGCCCGCGTGACCTCCAGCGGAAGAGCCGTCCCGGTCGGGTTGTTCGGCGACGCCAGCAACGTCACCGCCGGCTGGTGGCGACGCACCGCCGCCACCGCCGCGTCGGCGTCCACGGTGAAATCCGCGCGTCGCGGCTCGGTCACGTAGCGAGTGAACGTGTCGCGACAATATTGCGGATACATCGAATACGTAGGGGAAAAACCGAGGGCACAGCGGTCCGGGCCACCGAAGGCCAGCAGCAGTTGGTGGAGGATTTCGTTGGATCCGTTCGCCGCCCAGACCCGATCCACGTCGACGGTCACGCCTTCGGTATGCGCCAGATACCCGGCCAAATCGGCCCGCAAAACCGTCGCCTCACGATCCGGGTAACGGTTGAGGCCGCCCGCGATTCTCCCGATTTCCTCGGCCATGTCGGCGACCACCGCGGGCGGCGGCGGGTACGGATTTTCGTTGGTGTTGAGCCGAACCGCCACCGCCAACTGAGGAGCGCCGTAGGGCTCCTCCCCCACCAGATCGGCCCGAAGCGGCGGAGTGAACCGCGGCGGAGGAGCGAATTCCGGGCTCATCGGGGAACCCTCGCACGGACGGCGGCCACGTGCGCCCCCAAATCCTCCGCGCCTCCGAGCGCATCGATCGGCTCGGCGACCGCAGCAAGAGCGTCCCTGCTCGCGTGGACTTCGTGGACCATGCGCAGGAAGGAGAACACCGAAAGGCCGCCCGTGAACCGGGCCGTCCCCCCGGTCGGCAGCACGTGATTGGAACCGGCGAGATAATCACCGAGACTCACCGGCGCGAACGGGCCGACGAAAATCGCCCCCGCATTGCGAACGCGGCGGGCTACCTGCTCGGCGTCGGCGGTGAGGATTTCCAGGTGCTCGGCCGCCCACGCGTCCACCACCGCCACACCCGCATCGACGTCCGCGACGAGCACCGCCGTCCCCTGGCCGCGCAACGCGGCGCGCACCCGCTCGGAATGCGGCGTCGTCGGTACGAGGCGGGACAATTCGGCGTCCACCGCATCGAGAAGGCCGGGTGAATCCGTCACCAGAACACAAGCGGCGAGCTCGTCATGCTCCGCCTGCGCCACCAGATCCGCCGCCACATACGCAGGATCCGCGCCGTCGTCCGCGAGAATCGCGATTTCGGTCGGGCCCGCTTCGGCGTCGATGCCGACGGTCCCGCGCACCACCCGTTTGGCGGCCGCCACGTAGACGTTCCCGGGGCCGGTGACGACGTCCACCGGTTCGACGTGCTCGCCCTGCTCGGCGCTGCTGCCGTAGGCAAGCAACGCGACCGCCTGGGCACCGCCGACCGCGTACACCTCCTCCACCCCAAGCAGGCCGCACGCCGCCAGCACCGCCGCGTGCGGCAACCCGCCGTTCGTCCGCTGCGGCGGTGAGACCACCGCGATCGATTCCACTCCGGCGACCTGAGCCGGGACGACGTTCATCACCACGCTGCTCGGGTAGGCGACGAGACCCCCGGGGACGTACAGCCCCACCCGACGGACCGGCACCCACCGTTCGACCACCCGGGCGCCCTCGCCGACGGTCACCGTGACGTCGCGGGGACGTTGCGCCTCGTGGACCAACCGGACCCGCCGGGCGGCTTCGATCAACGCCGCACGCACCGGACCGTCCAGCGCCTCGGCCGCAGCGGCGATCGCCTCCCGCGGCACCCGCAGCCGCTCCAGCTCCACGCCGTCGAACCGCTTGGTGATCTCCCGGACGGCGGCGGCTCCCCGCTCCGCCACCTCGGCGCACAGCGGGCGGACGGCGTCCAGCGCGGCCTCGACGTCCAGCCGGGCGCGCGGGAGGAAGCGGCGTAGTTCGGCGGCCGGGGGAACGCCGTCACGGAGATCGACGCGGCGTAGCCACTGATCGGTCACGATGTGCCTCTCGATGCCCTCGACTCGCAGGGACGCGGAAAAGCCTACCGAGGAAGCGCGGACCAGCCGCGGACGACCAGCCTGCGCGGTTTTCGCGGAAACTGCCGGGCGCTGGCGACCCACCGTGCAGTGTCAGCGTTTTTCGGTGACCACCGAGACGACGAGGACGACCAAGACGGCGATCAGCGGCCAAGCCATCAGGAACGGCTGGGCCTGCAACTGAAGGAAATAGTGGTGGGTACCGGCAGTGGCCTCGGCGGCCCATCGGTGTGCCGGCCCACCGCTGATCCACATTCCCAACCACGACATGAGGTACGACGCCCCGACACCGCCCGCGGCCATCGCCACCGCGACCGCCGTGCCCCGATGACGACCGAGGAGCATCGCGATCCCTCCGCAGAGCACCCCGGCGACCACGGCGATGAAGAGGAAGGTCATGTCCGCGGCCACGAACGCCCGCGGCTCGGAGCCGACGATCGACACCTGGTGGGACGCCGTCACCGATGCGGTCGCCCTGGGCGCGAGCGCTACCCAAATCAGCGCCGCGAAGACTCCGAGGGGCAGCAGGGCGAGGGTGCCGAGCAGCGCGGTCCAGTAGTCGGCCGGTTCGAGGAGCGGACGGGCGGGCTCCGCCGCTTGCGGCACGTCACTGCGGTACGGCGCCGGGCGGGGCCCGGGGTACGGCGTCCACGGGGGCGTTGGCTCGGTCTCGCTCACCCAACCCTCGCTTCAGATTCGAACGGCACGCCGGTACGCCCAGGTAGCACAGGCCAGAGCCAAGATACAGACCCCGACGCAGATCCCGAGGTCGGTACTGATCGCCGTCCAATCGGGGCGGACCCGCAGCGCCTCCCCGAAGGCGTCGACCGCGTACGTCGAGGGCACGAATATCCGCACGACCCGCAGCAGCTCCGGCAGCCGGGACGCCGGCACCAAACCGAAGAACATCACCACCGCCATGCCGAGCTGCCCTGCGACCGTGGCGATTTCCTGCCGCGCAGGCAAAAGGCCGAGGATCGCGCCGAGCCCGGCCAGCGAAATTCCGGCCAGCACCACCACGGGGACGATGACCCAAATGTGGGCAAGCGGCAGCCCGTAGAAAATCGCGCCGCCGACGGCGACCAGCAGCGTGCCGGGCACCGTGAACGCCGACCACGCCGCGGCGGTGCCCAGCACGAGAGCGGACGCCGGAATCGGCAGCGCCGCGAAATAGTCGAGCGCCCCGGTCGCTTTGAGTAGCCCGAAACGTTGGGCGAGTAAATTCAACGCGACGAAGGAAACCACGGTGACCGCCGAGCCGGAGACCACCGACTGCACGGTGATGTCGCTGCGGGTCGCGACCAGCCCTTTGAGCAGCACCACCAGCCCGACCGATTGCACCGTGGCCGCAAGGAAAATCGGGATCGCCCCGGCACGGGCCCGGCCCAGTTGCCCCACGAGGATCGCGCCGAGCGCGGCGAGGAATCGTGGACGCGTCGGAATCACGGAATTCGCCGACGATCCCGACACGGCGGGCAACGGACCCGGGAGGCGCGAGGAAGCAATATCGGCGGTCACGTGCGGTCCAAGGACTCGTGGCCGCCGAAAGCGACGTAGACGTCTTCCAGCGACGGGGTACTGAGGGCGAAATCGTCGAGGAATTCCAGCAGCGGCCCGGCGGTGACCTCGGTGACCACAGCGCGGGCTTCGGGCGCGGGCAGCCGCAACGCCCAGCGCCGTCCCCGCACCTGCGCCGCCGACCGCAGACGAGCGATGAGCGGATCGCGCTCGGGAGGATCCCGGCGCCACGCGAGCTCGACGTGAAGGGTGTCGCCGAAGCGGGCCTTGAGCTCCCCCGGCGTACCGCTCGCGATGACCCGCCCGCGGTCGAGGATCGCGACGTCGTCCAACACCGTCTCCGCTTCGATCACGTTGTGGGTGACGAGTACGACCGTGCACCCCCGGCCCGAGCGTCGGCGTTCCACGGCGTCCCAGACCGCCCGGCGGGCAGTCGGGTCCAACCCGGTGGTCGGCTCGTCGAGCACCAGAATCGGTCGTTCCCCGGCCAACGCCGTCGCGAAGGCCGCGAGGCGCCGTTGCCCGCCGGAGAGTTTTCCGATCGGACGGCGGGCCAGTGCCGTCAAATTCAATTCGTCGAGAATGCCTGCGGCCACGGCCCGAGCCTGCGCCCGCGGCACGCCGCGTAGCCGAGCGGTCGTGTCGATGGCCTGCGCGACTGTGAGGTCGGCAAGCGCCGCGTCTTCCTGCGGTAGATACGCGACGAAACGGCCGGCGAGCTGCGGCCTGCCCACGAGATCGTGGCCGAAGAGTCGGATGGATCCGGCGTCCGGGCGGCTCAGCCCCACGAGCTGGCGCACCAAAGTGGTCTTCCCGGCGCCGTTCGGTCCGAGAACGCCGAAGATACGCCCCGCGTCGATCCGCAAGTCGATTCCGGCCGATGCGGTCACCGTGGTGCCGCGGCTTCGGTACCGCTTGACCACACCCCTGACGTCGAATGCGGCGGAAACAGGCGGCGCGACGGCGGCGGTCAGCGGACCGGCAAGGTTGCTCATCACCCTCAGGCTACGTACGTGAGCGGGGTCACCCGTCCGTCGGGCGGGTCCGGGCGAGCGCTCGGCGAGCGCTCAGCGTTCAGCGATCGGTCGGCCTCCGGCGAGTGGTCAACGTTCGGCGAAACACGCCGGCCCAAGCAATTCCTTCAGGTCCCCCATCAGCGCCGGGGTGGGGTCGACCCTCAGCCGGTCGTCGAGGCGGACGACGGTGGTGCGCTCTCCGTTACGGAGCGCCAGCCTCACCTCGGTGGGACCGGGATGTGTGGCGAGGATTTCCCGCAGCCGGGTGACCAGCGGGGGGACGCACCGTGAGACCGGGAGTTGCAGCACGATCGGGGCGCGCCGTGCACCGGAGAGATCGGGGACGACGAGCTCGGACGCGATGATCGTGGGCACGTCGTCGCGGCGATTGAGCCGTCCCTTCACGCAGACGATCGCGTCTTGGGTGAGCAGGGTCCCGTACTGCTGGTACGCCTGGGGGAAGAAGAGCACCTCAATGGCGCCGTCGAGGTCTTCGATGACCGCAACCGCCCACGGGCTGCCCTGTTTCGTGATGCGCCGGGTCAACGAAGCGACGATCCCCCCGATCGTCACCTGCGCGCCGTCGGGACGGTCGTCATCACCGACCAGGTCGGCGATGGAGCAGTCAACCATGCGGGCGAGCAGATGGTCGACCCCGAGCAGCGGATGGTCGCTCACGTACAAGCCGAGCATTTCGCGTTCGGCGGCGAGCAGCACCGATTTCTCCCATTCGTCGCCAGGTACGTCGACCGGGTGGACGAACGGAGCCGCCTCGGCGTCCTCCCCGCCGAAGAGGTCGAATTGTCCGACGGCCCGCGCCCGTTTCGTCTCCATCACCGAGTCGATGACGTCGGCGTGGACGGCGAGCAGTCCGCGTCGGGTATGGCCGAGGGAGTCGAATGCCCCCGCCTTGATGAGGGATTCGACGACCTTCTTGTTGCAGACCACCGGCTCGACCTTGGCGAGGAAATCGAAGAAATCGGTGAAACGACCCTTGGACCGCCGTGTTTCGATAATGGAGGCGACGACGTTCTCCCCCACGTTACGGATCGCCGAGAGGCCGAAACGGATGTCGTCGCCCCGCGGGGTGAAGGTGGCGTCTGATTCGTTGACGTCGGGGGGGAGCACCTTGATGCCCATGCGCCGGCACTCGTGGAGGTAGAGCGCCGACTTGTCCTTGTCGTCCTTGACGCTGGTGAGCAGCGCGGCCATGTACTCGGCGGGGTAATTTGCCTTGAGATAGGCGGTCCAGTAGCTCACCAGCCCGTAGCCGGCGGTGTGCGCCTTGTTGAACGCATAATCCGAGAAAGGAACGAGGATGTCCCAAAGGGTGCGGATTGCGTCTTCGCTGTAGCCGTTCTTGCGCATCCCTTCGGAGAACGGGATGTACTCCTTGTCGAGGATTTCCTTCTTCTTCTTGCCCATCGCCCGCCGCAGCAGGTCGGCCTGCCCGAGGGTGTAGCCGGCGACGCGCTGGGCGATCGCGATGACCTGCTCCTGGTAGACGATGACTCCGTAGGTGTCGTCGAGGATGTCGGCCAAAGGCTCGGCCAGCTCGGGGTGAATCGGTTCGACCGGTTTACGCCCGTTCTTGCGGTCGGCGTATTCGTTGTGCGCGTTGGCGCCCATCGGGCCGGGCCGGTACAGCGCGAGGACGGCGGAAATGTCCTCGAAATTGTCCGGGCGCATGGAACGCAGCAGGGCGCGCATGGGTCCGCCGTCCAACTGGAAGACGCCGAGGGTGTCGCCCCGCTGCAGGAGTTCGTACGTCGCGGGATCGTCGAGCGGAAGCTCCTCCAGGACGAGCTCGATACCCCGATTGGCCTTGATACCGGCGAGGCAATCGTCGAGGACGGTCAGGTTGCGCAGACCCAGGAAATCCATCTTGAGCAGCCCGAGGGCCTCACACGCGCCCATGTCGAACTGGGTGATGATGGCACCGTCCTGCTCGCGCCGCTGGATGGGGATGACGTCGAGCAGCGGCTCGCGGGAGAGGATGACGCCGGCGGCATGCACCCCCCACTGTCGTTTGAGCCCTTCGAGGTTGCGCGCGGTGTCGACGATTTTCCGGACGTCCGGATCGGCTTCGTAGACGGAGCGGAATTCGGCGGCTTCCGGATAGCGTGGATGCGCCGGGTCGAAGATGGCGGCCAGCGGCATGTCGCGTCCCATCACCGCCGGCGGCATGAGTTTCGTGATCCGATCGGACGTCGAGTAGGGGTATCCGAGGACGCGCGCGGAATCCTTGATGGCCTGCTTCGCTTTGATCGTGCCGTAGGTGATGATTTGGGCGACGTGGTCCTCGCCGTATTTCTCGGTGGCGTAGCGGATCATGTCGCCCCGGCGACGTTCGTCGAAGTCGATGTCGATGTCGGGCATCGAAACGCGCTCGGGGTTGAGGAACCGCTCGAAGAGCAGCTTGTGTTTGATGGGATCGAGTTCGGTGATCCCGAGCGCCCAGGCCACCATCGACCCCGCAGCGCTGCCGCGGCCCGGCCCGACCCGGATGCCGTTCTCCTTGGCGTAGCGAACGAGGTCGGCGACCACGAGGAAATACCCCGGAAAACCCATCTGGCAGATGACCTTGAGCTCGTAGTCGGCCTGTTCCCGGTAGGCATCCGGTACCCCGGATGGGAATCGACGCTGCAAGCCGGCTTCGACCTGCTTGACCAGCCAGGATTCCTCGGTCTCACCGGCGGGTACCGGGAACCGCGGCATGAGGTTCGCGCCCTCGGCGAATTCCACCCGCACGCGCTCGGCGATGAGCAGCGTGTTGTCGCAGGCTTCGGGAAAATCACGCCAGAGTTCCCGCATCTGCTCGGGTGACTTGAGGTAAAACTCTTTGGCGTCGAATTTGAAACGGTTCGGGTCGGCCAAGGTCTTGCCGGTCTGCACGCAGAGCAGCACCTCGTGGGCTTCCCAGTCGGCGGCGTAGGTGTAGTGCAGGTCGTTCGTCGCAAGCAACGGCAGCCGCAGATCTCGGGCGATACGCAGGAGGTCTTCACGCACCCGCCGTTCGATCTCCAAACCGTGGTCCATGAGTTCGCAGAAGAAATTCTCCGGACCGAAGATGTCGCGGTAATCCGCTGCGGCTTGGCGTGCGGCTTCGTAGCGGCCCTGCTGCAGCAAGCGGTTCACCTCACTGCTCGGGCACCCCGTGGTGGCGATGATGCCTTTTGCGTAGGTGGCAAGGAGTTCACGGTCCATACGGGGCTTGTAGTAGTACCCCTCCAGGCTGGCCAAGCTGGAGAGGCGAAAGAGGTTGTGCATGCCTTCGGTGTTCTCAGCCAGCAACGTCATGTGGGTGTACATCTCGCCGGCGTTGTCGTCACCCACGCCGGCGGCGCCGAGGCTGGCTTTCTTGCGTTCGAAACGGCTGCCGGGCGCGAGATACCCTTCCATCCCGATGATGGGGTTGATCCCGCGAGCCTTCGCTTGCTTGTAGAAATCGTAAGCGCCGTAGACATTTCCGTGATCGGTGATGGCGATCGCGGGCATACCCATGGCCCCGGCTTCGGTGAGCAAGTCCTTGATCCGCGCCGCACCGTCGAGCATCGAGTACTCGGTGTGCACGTGCAGATGAACGAAGCTCTCCCTACGCCCGCCTGGCATGAGACTCCCCTCCGGCCACATTCAACCGGAGTGAGCCTAGCCTGCGGTGCACCGACACCGAAGCTCCCTGCGCAGATAGGCTCCTGCTGTGGACGATCTCGCCGGACGTGATCCGTCGAGCTGGCTCGCGCGATTGCGACGCCGCGCCGAGTTGCGGGCCCGCGCCGGGTTGCGCCGGGAGCTCGCCTACCGCAACGCCGAGGACGACGTCCTCGATCTCGCGGGCAACGACTACCTCGGCCTCAGCCGCGATCCGAGGGTGGTCGAGGCGGCCTGCCGGGCGGCACGTCGGTTCGGCCTCGGGGCGACCGGGTCGCGGCTGGTCCGAGGCTCGACCGCCGTCCACTGCGAGCTCGAAGCGGCGGCGGCGGACCTGCTCGGCCAGCCGGCTGCATTGGTGTTCTCGTCGGGGTACCTGGCCAATCTCGCGGCGGTAGCCGGGGTGTGGAGTCCCGGCGCCGTGATCCTGCGGGACGCTCACGCCCACGCCTCTCTCGTCGACGCGTGCCGGCTGACCGGAGCTTGCGTCGAGGTGATCCCGCACAACGACCTCGCCGCGCTGCGGGAAAGGCTCGCGGCACACCGCGGGCGGCCGCTGATGGTCGTCACCGAATCGGTGTTTTCGGTGGACGGCGACCTCGCGCCCCTGGCCGACCTGCACCCCATCTGCCGCGCGGCGGGCGCGATCCTCGTCGTGGACGACGCCCACGCCTTCGGTGTGCTCGGGCCCGACGGCGGCGGAGCGGTGCGCGCGGCGGGGTTGGCCGACCGACCCGACGTCGTGGTCACGGCGACCTTGTCAAAGGCTTTGGGGGCTGCGGGCGGAATCGTCGCGGGTCCCGCGGAATTCATCGACCACCTCACGCAAACGGCCCGCACTTTCGTCTACGACACGGCTCTTCCACCCGCCGTCGCCCAAGGTGCGCTGGCCGCGTTGGAAGTAGCCAGGAATTCGCGGGACCTCCGTGACTCGGTGACCCGTAGAGCACGGGCCGCCGCCGGATTCTTCACCCGCGAAGGGTTCGTGGTGCCGCACCCGCCCGGTGGCGGAATCGTCGCGCTCTGCGCCCCCAGCGCGGAAAGTGCGGTCCGGTGGGCGCGAGAATGTCGAATGCGCGGTGTGACCGTGGGGTGTTTTCGTCCGCCGTCCACCCCCGATGAAATCTCTCGGCTCCGCGTCACGGTCTCCATGGCCTTGTCGGACGACGAATTCACCCGCGCCGTGGAAGTGATCGCATCGTGTGGTCGGCTGGTGGCCGCGAATTCCCTGCGGTATGACGGCCGGTTCGCGGACGCTGACCCAATAGGTACGGCGAACGGTGTCTTCGCCGGGAACGGAAGCGTGCGGTGACAGCGGATTCGCCGGCGATTCGCGGGCCGGTGGTGGTGAGCGGCACCGACACCGAAGTGGGGAAGACGGTCGTCACCGCAGCGATTGCGGCGGCGGCAAAAACCCGCGATCTGCGCGTCGCGGTCGCCAAGCCGTGCCAGACCGGAGTCACCGCCGGCGGGGAATCCGATGTCGACGTCGTGACCCGGTTGGCAGACCCCGACACGGCGGTGACTCTCGCCTCCTACGGTCCGCCGCTCGCCCCAACCGTCGCCGCCCGCCTCACGGGCGCTGCCCAGGTGCGCCTGCACGGCGTCGCGAAAGAAATTCGAAACCTGGCCTCCCACCACGACCTGGTCCTGGTTGAAGGTGCCGGAGGGCTGCTGGTTCCCATGGGGGAACGGAATTGGACGGTGGCAGAACTCGCCGTCGAATTACGCGCACCGGTCGTGGTCGTCGTCCGGGCCGGGCTCGGCACCTTGAATCACACCGCTCTCACCCTGGAGGCCCTGGCTCGACGGGGGGTCCGTGGCATTGTCGTCGTCGGCGCGTGGCCGGTGGAACCCGACCTGGTGCACCGCACCAATCTGCGGGAATTGCCGGAGCTTGCCGGCGTCGTCCCGGAATCCGTCGGCGGGCTCAGCACGACGACCTTCCGAGAAGCCGCGCCGAAATGGCTGACGCCCAGATTGCACGGCGAACTCGATATCTCGGAGTTCATCGCACGTGAGGGGCGGTGAGCGCATGCTCCGCTCCCAAGAATTGGTCTCGCCCCAGCCGCGTTTTCCCGAAGAGCCGGGACGCTTCGCCATCGTAGGAAGCGGTTGGCGCACCGAATTCCTCCTCCGCATCGCGGCTGCCGCGCCCCGGTGGTTTTCCGTCGTGGGGGTCGCAGCACGCAACACGGCACGCCGCGAATATCTTGAAACGACCTGGCGCGTACCGTGTTTTTCGACCCTCGACGACCTGCTCTCCGCAACACAACCGGAATTCGTGGTAACGGCGGTATCGTGGGAGGCCTCACCCGACTTCATCGAGGCAATCGTCCGCCACGGTCTGCCGGTGCTGGCCGAAACACCCCCCGCACCGGACGTCGACGGGCTCAGGGCACTGTGGTCGGTGGTCGGTGGCAGCGGCTTGGTACAAGTCGCCGAACAGTACACACGGATGCCCGCCCACCAGGCCAGAATTGCCACGATTCGAGAAGGAATCATCGGCGAACCGACCTCCGCGGAGATTTCGTCGACCCACCTCTACCACGCGGTTTCCCTCATCCGCCACTACCTCGACGTCGGGTTCGACCCGGTCGAGGTTCGCGCCCATACGACGGTGACGCCCCTCGCCGATCCGCTGCGGCGCGACGGCTGGACCGGCGACGAAACTCCCCACCCGACCACCACGACGTACGCGTGGCTCGACTTTCACGGAAAATTCGGCATCTACGACTTCACCGACAACCAGTGGTGGAACCCGCTTCGGGCGCGGCGGATCGTCGTCCGCGGGAGCAGAGGGGAATGGGTGGACGACACCGTCACCCGGCTGGCAGACCCCAGGACTCCGGTGACGTCCCACCTGGTCCGCCGTCGCACCGGTATCGACCTCAACCTCGAAGGAATGGAGCTCGACCACATCAGCGTGGACGGCTCCGTGCGCTACCGCAACAGGTTCTTCGGGTCCCGCTTCTCCGAAGACGACCTCGCCGTCGCAGAAATCCTGGCCGATATGACCGCATGGGTACGCGGTGAGGCGCCACCCCCGTATCCGCTGGCCGAAGCCTGTCACGACCACGCCGCCGGCTGCGCCATCGTCGAGGCAGCGCGCACCGGCGGGGTGGTCACCGTCGCGGATGAACTCTGGCAAGGGTAGCGCGGGCACACCCGCTCCCAGTGTCTGCGCAGCCTCCGGGCCCGAAGGCGCAGACAGCCGGCGCCTAGGATCACGCCCCTCTTCTCGAGCGGCTGGCCCTCGATCACCGCGCCTCGAGCTCTGCGGTAGCCCATTCCAGTTCCCGAACGATGCCGTCGACCAGTGACCAAGCTGTCGCGTCGCGAGGCAAAACGTCCCATGTATACGTTTCAATCTCCAATTGGTCGGCGATGGGACAGTTCCTGTGGAGCTCGAGTACCCCCTCGAGAACCGACCGAGTCGTCCTCAACCGACCGATCCGCGAAAGAAAAATCGGGACATGGACGTGCGACCGACACTCCCCCTGCCGACCCCCCTCGACGTTTCCAAGTGCCCGTAGGGCATCCGGTATTGTCAGAAAGCGCTGGATGCCGCCATCTGAGCGTACAAATGTCTGGGAGAGGTAGATGGTCTCACCGAATCTCGCAAGATCTGCGAGCGTCTCGTCGCCGAGATCTTGTGCCCAGAGAGCGGACGCAAGCTGGAGCTTGAAGATGGGGATGTCCGCGGCGAGGATCCTCTTGATCGACTCGACGACATCTTCGAAAAGGGCCGCTTGGTGGCAACAGTCGAAGACCACGCCCAGATGACGACGTGCGTGCGCTATGGCCTCGGATACGGGTAAGCGAGCGATCTGCGCCAGATTCGCGGCAGCCTCCTCCGAATATACGAACTCATCGAAGAATCGGATCACGTCGTCCGTGCCCTCGAGGAAGCAGTAAGGCTCGGGCTCGAGTGCGAGCTTTACCCGGCAGCCCGTTCGCTCCTCGATGTCGATTAGCTCGGCCACGACCTTGAAGAGCTGGCGAGCCACACGCCGGTAAACGACGTCGCTTGCGGCACCGGTCCTTCGGAACCCGATCGGAACGGTTTGGATGGTCGGCGAGACGAGTCCGCGAGACAGCCCAACGAGCAGATGGGCTACACCTTTGGTATAGGAGACTCTATCGTCTGTCGTCCAATCGGGCTCGTAGACCTTCTCCATTACTCGTGTGCCCTTGAACCGGCCGTATGGGAAAGCGTTCGCGGTGTAAACGTACATATGGTTATCTGCGAGCCAACGTGATAGCCTGTCCCGCTCGCCGTCGTTGGTCAGCAAGGTCTGCACGACGTCATTCGACAGACGCAGCGAAACCGGAAAGGATCCGCTTACCCCTAGCTTGTCTTTGATCGCGGGTAGATAGGTCTGGATACTCGTCCACAGCTGATCCCAGGTATCGCTCGGGTGAACCAAAGTGGAGTACCCCAGCACTGACGTGCGATCTCGTAAAGCCATTACGCCTCTCCGGAATTCTCCATCACGGCGCTGATGGCCTCGAGTGACGGTCGCGACTTCAAATACGCCGCGATCGCAGACTCACGCTCCTCCTTCAGGTAGTAAGCAACCTCGACGAGCTCCAGCGCGAGTCCGTCCGGATCGCTGAAGTAGACCCACCGCCAACCGGCAAGGGGTCCGTCATCCACCACATTGACGTCTGAGTAGAATGAGACGCCTTTCGCCTCCAGCTCGGCCTTCTTCGCGTAAACATCGTCGACCCGAAAGCAGACATGAGCCGCGCCGAGATGGTTGTTTGGGATTGGACGGACATGCCGAAGCTCGGGGGCATCATATTCGATCAACTCAAGGGACGAATGCTCGCCAACCCAGAACGACACTTGTCGCAAACGCGCATCAGGCACGCCAACACCCTTTGACAACTGCGGTCCCTCGAACCAAGGAGTCGGCTCATTTGCAAATGGAAGGCCTAGGAGATCGTGGTAGAAGTAAATAGATCGATCAAGATTGCGCACGACAAGGCCAACGTGGTGAATGGCGTACAAGTCCACGGTGCTCCTCCTACCTCTCCGACACGGCATCCGGACGGGGCGATACAAGGACCTTGATTTGGTCTCCTGTCGGATCGATGAGCTTCTTGAAACCGTCCTCGACGACCCTGGTGAGCGAGATTTGTGACGTGACAATGCGACTGACGTCTAATTTTCTGGAAGCCATGAGTCGGATCATTCGGGGCCAGCTCGTTACGAGGTAGCACCAACTACCGATGTAGCTGACCTCTTTTTGCGCTAGCAACATCGCATCGATAGTCGCCGGTGCGGTGTGGAGCCCGAGCTGGACGATACGGCCGCCGCGCCGCACGTTGTCGAGTGCGCTCGACAAGCCTGCCGACGTACCCGAGCACTCAGCACCGACATCCGCTCCCAATCCTCTTGTCATCGTCTTGAGCAGATCCTCGAGCTCACCCCCACGAGGATCGACCACCGGTCCTACGTCAAGTGCGCGCGCACGAGCTGCGCGAGCGGGATTTGGCTCAGAAATGATCACCGTGGCAGCCCCGCAGGCCGCGGCGTAAAGCGCAGCAAGTGAGCCGATCGGTCCCGCACCCGTCACCAGCACGACGTCGCCCGCCGACACCTTGGCTAGGTCGATCCCGTGGGCTGCCACACTCGCAGGCTCGACAAGCGCTCCCTCGAGATCAGTCACGCTCTCAGGTAGCGGACTTACTTGGTATTCCTTCACCACGGCATACCGTGCGAGACCTCCCGAGTGAGAGGAGAGTCCGGTGCAGGCAAAGCTTTCACACAAATGTCCCAATCCAGCGCGACAATAATCGCAGTGCCCGCATATGATGGCCGGCATTACCGCCACACGGTCGCCGGGTGCGACCGACCTCACGCTTCCGCCAACCTCGACAACCGTGCCCGATAGTTCATGGCCAAGGATTTGCGGCAGCTGCGCCTTGGTCAACGGGTGGGGCGTCGTCGGAATCACAATTGGACCAACGGTGTACTCATGGAGATCCGTACCGCAGATGCCGCACCACGAGACCTCGATCAAGACATCGTCGGGTGCACCGATGCTCGGTTCGGTAACGTCCTCGATCCGGAGATCCCGTTTCCCGTAATATCGCGCCGCCAGCATCATTCCCTCACTTTCCACAAGCCTTAGACTCTTCGCCGCGCTTGACTGTACACGGCCGCAGCAACTAAGATCACTAGACCTTGGAACAGATACTGCCACGTCTGGCTCAGGTTGAGAAACACCGTGCTATTGAGCATCTCAACAATGAGCGCCGCTCCCAGCAAGCTTCCGACGAAGGTGCCGCGCCCTCCTAAAAGGGACGTCCCTCCGAGAACGACCGCACTGATGCTGCTAAGGGTGTAGCCGACACCTTGCGACGCGTCGCCTACTCCGAGCTGAGCAAGGAGGACGACGCCGCCCAGGAGAACGAGTAGGGAACCGAACACGTAAGCGCTCACGACCGTGGCGCCTACTCGCACACCCAGGCGCCTCGTCGATTCGATGTCCGAACCGACACCTCTGAGCACCATTCCGAGCCTGCTTCCACGAAGTGCGAGCTCCATCACGATGGTCAAGACGAGCAGCACGATAAACACGACAGGAACCGCGCCCACGGTATGCTTGATCGGTCCGGTGATCGAACTCGCGATGTAACCCCCTGGTGAGCTCCTCAGGAGGAATCCCAGTCCTTGGAGCGCAATGTAGGTCCCCAGCGTCGCAGCCACAGGTGTGAAACGTGCACCCCTGATCAGGCCACCATTCACTAGGCCCGTACCCGCCGCTGCTACGACCATTAGAACGAAGCCGAGTATCACAGAGCCTACGGAGAAGCCTTCCGTCAGGAAGAAGGATCCGACTACCACTACGAACCCGGCCAACGGACCAACGGATAGATCGATACCGCCGGTCATGAGCACCGCCGTCTGGCCTGCCGCAATGAATCCGAGTGCTGCCAGCGACATCAAGAGTGAGGTGAGATTGAAGGGTTCTAGGAAACGATGATTCCTCCCGAAGACAACGGCTCCAAGTACCACGATCGCGAGACTTAGGACGAAGACCGGCGCGTAGTCGCCTTCTAGGAATCGCCGCAGCCGAGTCGCGCCGGAAGCTCGGCCGCGCGCGCTGCTTGTCGCAGCGTGCCCGGTCGCCCGAAGCGCAGACGTCACGATGCGCTCCTCGGTAACATCGTCACCGCGCAGGACGTCTATTACCGAGCCTCGAGAGATCACCATAACCGTATCGCAAAGACCCTCGATCTCCTTTGCATCTGACGATGCCACCACGACTAGGACGCCCTCGTCGGCTAGCTGGCGCAGAAGCTGGTAGATCTCGGCGCGAGCGCCGACGTCCACACCTTGTGTTGGCTCATCCGCAACCAGCATCGCCGGCTTTGCGAGCAACGCACGCGCGAAGACGGCCTTCTGCTGGTTCCCACCCGAGAGCGCCTCGATGGGCGCGTCGGTCGAGGGAGCACGGATCGCCAGCACACTCATGACTTCGAGCAGAGCTTCCCGCTCTTGCCGTCTCGAGACCAAACCCCGGCTCTCGATCCGCCCTAACGCCGCAAGTGTGACGTTCTCGCGAACAGAAAGTCCGTTGAAGACACCCTCGGCCTTTCGATCCGGTGGTATGAAGGCACACAGCTGACGACGCCTCCGGGCGGAGCAGCGCTCACCGTTGATGACGACCGTGCCGCGAGACGGACCAATGCCGGCAAGCGCCCTGAGGATCTCACTCTGTCCGTTGCCCACTATCCCGAAGAGACCGACAATCTCGCCCCGTGCCATTGAAAAGGACACGTTCGAGAAGCGCGGTCCCGAGAGCGCTTCAACGGATAAGGCCGTCTCCGTGCTCTCGTCTGCGATTGCTGCACGCTTGGGTGGGAACGTCGACGCGAAGTCTCGTCCGACAATGAGCGATAGCAGCTGAGCGTCGGTAATTCGGTCGACCGCGAAAGTTCCGCGCAGACGTCCGTCACGAAGGACGGTCACAACATCGGCAATCTCCCGTACCTCTGCGAGTCGATGCGTTATGTAGACCACCGCAGTCCCACGAGCCGCCGCCTCGCGCACCAAGGCGAACAACCGCTCGGTGGCGTCAGGACCCAGTGGAGCTGTCGGCTCGTCCAATATCAGCAGCGCTGGCTTGACGGCGAAGGCCTTCGCGAGTTCGATGAGATGCCGTTCTGCGAGATCAAGAGCGCCGACTCTGTCCTTCGGATGGCATGTCGCGCCGACGACACTCAGGAGCTCGCGAGCTTTGGACCCTGTGCGCGTCCCATCGTCGAAGAGTGCGGGGAGTGCGACCCGAAGATTCTCCTCGACGGTCAGGTCGGGAAGCAACGCGGGATGCTGATGTACGACGGCGATGCCGAGAGCAGAGGCATGACTCGGCGTGAGATGGGGGACCTCTTTCCCGTCATAAAGGATACGGCCCATCGATGGCTGCAGAATACCGCCCGCTATATTCACCAAGGTCGATTTGCCGGCGCCATTCTCACCGAGAAGGGCGTGAACCTCGCCAGGTCGGATATCGAGCGTGACATCCGACAGCGCCGTCACGCCACCGAAGGTCTTCGTGATGCCCTCGAGCCGCAGTAGCGGTTCGACTGCGACCGTCGTGACCTCATCACTCATGCCGATAGGTCTCCTGCTCCCGGGAATCATTGATGTTCTCGGTCCCACGGAGCGGGCCGGTTGGCCTTGTCCGCCCTTTGGAGGCCAACCGACCCACTTCGTGGTCCATCATCCTTCCTCAAGGCTCGGAAGGAATTACTTCAGTAACTTGGCCTGCTCGTCACCGGGCAATTCAGCCGACAGATAGACATCGGGGGGTAGATCTCTTCTGCATGTAACGGGATGCGGCTTACCCGTTACCGAATTCTCGAAGATCGGCCCCACGAAGTTCTTCTGTGTCGGAGTCTTTCCGCCCGAGGCCAGGGCGACGGCCCAGTCGATGGCAAGGCGTACATTGTCATTCTCGGTGGAAATCGTGAAGAGTTTGAAGTCAGGATTCTTTGCCTTGTGATCCTCATAGAAGCACGCCAGCGCGTTGCCGTCTGAAGTCGCGAGTGCCGGTATCGAACGACCCTGCTTCTCGAACTCGGGAAGAGCACCAACCAGAGACGGACCGAAGTCCGAGACGATCGCATCGATCTTCGGGTATTTCGCAATGGCGGCACTCAAGACCCGCTGCGTCAAGGCCGGATCCCAGTTCGTGACCTCGAACGGTTGCTGACCGATGAACTTGAATTTGCTTGGATCGAGTACCGACTTCATACCTTTCAGTTCATCAAGGCCCTGGCTGTTACCTGCGGGACCGGAGAGGAACAAGATGTTGCCGCCCTGGGGGAGCACCTGGGTAAGCCACTGCGCCCAGTGAACCCCATCAGCTACAAAGTCGGTACCGATGAAGACGTTGTAATCCTTGCCGTCGGTCCCGCCGGGAAAGACGCGATACGGCACCGTCACCACGCCAGCCTTGTATGCACTCTGAAGAGCCGGCAGGATCGCCTTACCTGCATCGGGGAAGACCACAAGCGCGTTGACACCCTTCGCCACCATGGCCTGAATGTCGGAGATCGCTTTCTGTGTGTTCCCCTGCCCGTCGGCGTAGTAATACGCCTCGACACTCGGGCACTTGGACGCCTCATCCTGCGCGGAGGCACGCGTCACGATTCGCCAGCTGTTATCCCCGAAGCCATCGGTCAACGCTAGCTTGATCTTCTTCGGGCCGCACCAGCTCGGCACACCGGATGCGCCGCCACTACTTGCTTGAGCACCACCGCTTGTGCCCGCCGACGCGGCTGGTCCCCCAGACTGCCCGTTACCGGCAGCTGTGGACGACGTCCCGGACGACGAAGTGCCACTACTGCATCCAGCTATGACTGCAGCTAGGCTGACGCCCACCAGGACCGGTCGCAGTCGATGTACGAGTCTTGCCATCACTCTCTAGCCTCCTTTTTCTGACATGGCTGCCTGACAATCGGCGATCTAGTCGTCGTTAGGTTTCTGCCGACCTCGTTCGCCTTCTTCGGACCAGGGCTCTCAGCTCTGACCAGGGAATGGTGTACAGCGCCACGCCTACCGCGAACGCTACGGCTTGCGTCAAAGTCTGGACCGCATAACTTGCCCCGAGTGCCAGAACGAGCTGCTCGAGCTGGGTGAGAAAGAGCGCGGCAAGCGCGGACTCGACAAGATACCCCCTACCACCCAGCAGGGACGTACCACCGAGCACAACGGCGGCGACTGATGACAGCAGATAGGTATCACCTTGAAATGCGGATGGCTTGTTGATGATACCGGCAAGCAGTACCGCTCCTACCCAATAGAGCACTTGGGCACCGACATACGCCATTGCTACATGCCGCTGCACATTGATGTTGACGATCCGAGCGGCACGGGGATTCGCTCCGACTGCTTCGAATCGGCGCCCTGATACGGTCCGCTTGACGATGAGAGTCACGACTACAAGAACGACGACAGCGACGTAGATCGAATTGGGGACTCCGAGCAAGGTACCCCCGGCAATATGTGCCATCAAGCTGGTCGTTTGGCGTGGTGTGCCCCCAGAGATCCCGAGAACTACGGCATACAGCAATGCGTTGGTCCCGAGAGTCGCGACGATTGCATTCATCCGCAGCAGAGCTACTAGAATGCCATTCAGGACTCCCGCAAGTACTGCAGCGAGAAGGGCAAGCGCAATTGCAGGTAGGAGCCGTGCGTTGTCGCCGTAGGCCTCATGAGAGACGATCACTACCCCGAGGGAGATGGCACCCGCAACGGAGAGGTCGATACCGCCTTGCATGACCACGAGTGTTTGGCCTAACGCAACAATCGCAAGCACCGCAGCGAATGGAAGAGCGCCCTGAAGTGCTCCCCAGCTCACGCTGCTGGGAGCGAACAGCAGCCCTGCCAGCAAGACCGCAGCGAGCGCGATGATCATCGTGGTGAGGCCGCGTGAGGCTCGCACCCTTGCACGGATAGCTCGGAGAGGGAGCTGTTCTTCCGCCACTGGCCCTCCCTTCACTGGCTGGTCCTCTACTCCGGCAAAGGTGTCAGGCTCGGGCGCCTGCGTTTGACGACACTATACGGTTAGCCATCTATGTTCACAAGGCTCGAACACAAGTCCGTTCCGGCTGTGACCACACTGTGACCCTTCAGAGAGGTCATGATTGCCGAGAGAGGTCATGATTGCCCAGAGAGGTCATGATTGCCGCGCAAGGCAAGCGATCCGAATAACGGGCGCA
Organism: Acidothermus sp.; assembly: GCA_023512015.1. Classification (GTDB taxonomy): domain Bacteria; phylum Actinomycetota; class Actinomycetes; order Acidothermales; family Acidothermaceae; genus Acidothermus. The sequence goes on from JAIMAI010000010.1 coordinate 30,575, forward strand.
ACCTTCATTCGGCCAAGGATCATATGATCATCTGCTACTGATGCAGATTCCTGCTCGATTCCGCTCACCGAAGAGATCTTCTGATCTGCCGATCTTGGCGACACTAGCGAGTGACGTCCACAACGAACTTCTTCGATGCGCCGATCCGGGCGGTAGGAGCGAAGGCGTCGGACAAGACCGTTGTGAGAGGGACGACATGAACCCCGATTATCGAAGCGATCCGTTTTGCACACAACAACGAGAGCGCATCGGGAAGATTTCTCGAACAGACGTGCGCGACACTGGTCCTGATTTCAACCTCGCTGAGTACCAGCTTTGCCGCGTCGAGCGGCTGCGGAGCCTTTTGTAGCCCCACGAGGAGGACGCGTCCGCCGCGCTCGACAAGGCCGGCGGCACGACCAAGGCTGCCGAACGAGCCGGAGCACTCGATCACGACCTCGGGCGTGCTACCGACGAGTTCCCGAATCTCGTCCGGAGCAGCCTCTGGAGACACGAGACAGGAACGAGTCGCTCCCAAGGCCCGTGCCACGCGGAGGCGCTCCTCACTGACATCGACGGCCGTAACCGGACCTCGGTGCCTTGCCAGACCCGTCAGGATGAACGCACCGATCGCCCCTATACCCAGCACGGCAACGTGTTCGTCGCCCCGTAACTCGGCACGGTCGATCGCATGAAGACCAACAGCGAGAGGTTGAGCCAAGACCGCTTCCTCGTCTGGACAAGCCGCAGGAATCTCGATCAAGGTCGACTGAGGAACGGCAACGTATTCAGCCAGCGCACCGTGGGTAGACAGGCCGATCGTATAGTAGCGATCGCACAGGTTGGTGCGCCCTGCATTGCACCAGCGACATCGGCCACACGAGACACCAGCACCGCTCGCCACGCGTAGCCCAATCCATTTCCGCGCCGCAGGACCGGCGTCGACCACGGTGCCTATGAATTCGTGCCCTAGGATGATCGGGCCGTGATGCCCCGTCACAGGATGCCTATCCCGTAGCGGAACCATCAGTGGGCCATGATCATATTCGGAGAAGTCAGTGCCGCAAAGGCCGTTGAGGGCTACCTTCACCAGGACGTCGCCGTTCCCGAGAGCCGGGCTCGGCACATCTTCGATACGAAGATCCTTTGGCGCGTAGAGAACCGCAGCGCGCATTGGTGAATCCGCCTCCACAAGTATCAGAGGGACGCCGACGAAACGATATGCACCTTGACCTGCGAGCGATCGTTCTGCACAGCGTCGATTGCCCTCGTAGCATCCGCCAATGGGAATTGACTGGTGACAATGGGGCGTAGGTCCAGTCCACTCTGCTCAAGGAATCGCAAGGTACGCTCCCACACGCCTGGTGATCCGACGATTCCTCGTATTTGCAGTTCTTTGGCCTGGATGAGTCCCAGGCGAGCGGGTATCCGCTCGCCGATGTTGATGCCGATGCATACGACACGGCCTCCGTAGGCCGCCACTTCGAACGCTTGGGTGAGCGCCCCTGCCTTGCCACTCGCCTCGAATACCACCGTGGCGCCCGCTCCGTGGGTCAGGTCGAGAACTGCCTCGGTCAGCTCACGTGCCTCCGGATCCAGGACCGTTTCGGCCCCCAATCGTGTCGCCAACTCGCCACGCTTGGGGTCCGGCTCGACCACCAACACGCGACATCCTCGTGCCCGGCAAGCGGCGACGACGCCCAAGCCGATCGGACCCGCGCCGAAAACCACGACGGTATCGCTCGCGTCGGGGTGATCTGCTCTGAGCGTGGCGTAATACCCACAGCTGAACGGCTCGACAAGCGCACCCTGAGTCCAGTCCAGACTCTCCGGCAGCTTGTGCAGCCATGCTTCCTTGGCAACAAAGAACTCGGCTGCAGCACCACTGATGCTGAAGCCGAAATGATCCCGACCTATCACGCATTCGCCCACTACCCGGTCACCTTCTCGAAGACTCCTCACGTTGCGACCGGTTGCCACGATCACGCCACTCCATTCGTGACCTGGAATGATCGGGAATTCGATCGGGATGATGTAGCGGCCCGCCAGCAGCTCGAGGTCGGAGTGACAGATACCGACCGCTCGCGTCGCCACCAGGACCTCATCGTCCGCTATGGACGGGATTGGGATCTCGTCTACCTCGCAACGACCGGGGTTTACGAAACGCAATGCCAACATCGCACCCACCTACAAGTCAGAGCTCGAACGGGCCGACGCGACTAGTCAACGGCGCATCGGCGGCAGCGTCATGCCACGAAGTCACCATACCGAGTGGAGTCCGAGAGCGCCGTGTCATACGAGTACCATCCCTCCGTCAACCATGAAGACCTGCCCTGTCACACAATCGGACTCCGAGGAAGCCAGGAACGTTGCGATACCGACGAGTTCCTCCGGCTGAACCGGACGCCCAAGCAAGCTCCCACCCGCGAAATTCTTCAGCGCTGTACCTGGCTGCTCACTCTCACCGATCTCGACGAAATCCGTATCGAGCTGCTTCCACAGCGGTGTGTCGACCGCGCCGGGAGCGAACGCATTACAGGTGATACCGTATGGCGCCAATGCGCGTGCCGCCGCCTGCGTCAACGCGTTGACGGCGAACTTGCTCGCCGAATACGGAGCAAAGCTCGGATAGCCTTGTCGTCCCGCGATTGACGAGGTATTGATGATCTTACCACGACGAGAGGGAATCATGCGTTTCGCCGCCTCCTGGATCCCAATGAGGGTACCGAGCGCATTCACACGCATGATCATGTTCCAATTCTCCTCGGTCACCTCCAGAAACGGCATGGGCTTGTTCACGCCGGCATTGTTGAACACCACATCCAATCGCCCGACGTCGGAGACAAAGGCATCCAATGCTCGGGAGACCTCTCTGCGCTCACTGACATCCACGACGAGCGGTAGGGCACGACCACCGTCTGCCTCGATCAACGCGAGAGTAGCTTGAAGAGCCTCTTGATCCCGATCAGCAAGGCCCACATATGCACCTTCACGTGCCAGCCCTTGCGCAATAGCGCGGCCGATACCTTGCCCCGCTCCTGTGACGACAATGCCAAGCCCTGCAAGTCTGTCGACCATCGTAGCCTCCGACCGTTGGGAGAACCTTCGTACTCTCCATACCCGCTCTTCTCGTCATTAGATGACACACAACAGAACGCGTAGTAAGCGAGCCAACTCGCCACTGGCCGCCACCCTCAGCTCCGCCGACGTACCCTCGGCGCTCTGCCGACGTACCCTCGGCCTTCACTCGATCAGTGCTATGACAGTACCCACCGCTACTTCTTCACCCGCCTCAAATCGGACTTCTTTCAGCACGCCTGTTGCTTGTGCTGGGACCTCGACATCCACCTTGTCGCTGGAAACCTCGAGGAGCGGCTCATCGGCATGTACGTGATCACCAACCGCTTTGAGCCATGCCTTGATGGTTCCGGTTTGAACGGTCTCGCCGAGCTGTGGCATCTTCACCTCGAACACAGGTCCCTCCATCGTCCATTCATCACCGTCTAAGCAGCCCAATCCTCAGGACGCCAGGTGCTTCTCGACCGTGTCCACGATGCGTTCGACACTGGGAAGGGCCGCGTCCTCGAGCACGTCCGCAGCCGGCAATGGAACATGCGGAGTCGTGATTCGGATGGGCGCGGCCTTGAGGTCGTCCCACGCTTCTTCGACGACAATCGAGAGGATTTCAGCTCCCCAGCCACAGAGACGTGGGTTCTCCTCAACCGTGAACAACCGACCAGTTGCACGCACGCTGTCCAGTAAGGTAGTGACATCCAGAGGGACGAGCGACCTCACATCGACAACCGTCAACTCGATGCCACGCTCACGAGCGAGTCGGTCGGCGGCTGCAAGCGACCGTGGAACCATCGCCCCCAGGGAGAGGACCGTGGCGTCCTCGCCCTCTCTTCGCACAACCGCTTTGCCCAACTCGTCGACGAGCTCTCCCTCAGGCACCTCCTCTCGGACGGCGTACAGGGCCTTGTGTTCCAAAACGACGACCGGATCTGGATCACGGATCGCCGCGGCGGTCAAGCCTACGACGTCACGCGGGGTCGACGGCGCTACCACCTTGAGTCCTGGAATCATCATGACCCAGTTCTCGACGCTCTGTGAATGTTGCGCTCCGAAACGAACTCCCCCACCGTTCGCCGTCCGAATGACCAACGGGACCGATATCTGTCCGTTCGTCATGTAGCGCGTCTTGGCCACTTGATTAGCGATCTGATCCCAACAAACAGCGAAGAAGTCAGCAAACATGATCTCCGCTACCGGTCGGAGGCCATTCATCGCAGCGCCCAACGCGGCACCAATAATGGCCTGCTCCGCGATAGGAGTATCGAGAACGCGCGACGACCCGAACTGGTCCAACAGGCCTGCGGTGGCCTTGAAGACGCCGCCAGCGGCCGCCACATCCTCACCAATGAGGACCACTTTAGGATCACGGCTCATCTCTTGGGCAAGAGCACGAGCAACTGCCTCTCGATAACTCAAGATCGCCATGATGCACTCCCGTCTGCCCAGAGGTTCGTCTCGACGAGGCTGATCTCTGGCGGCGGAGCGCTTCGCGCCGCTTCCACGGCGCCGTCCACCTCGGCGGTAGCCTTGGCCTCTATCTCATCCAGCTCGGCCCTAGAGAAGCCGCTCGAGACTAGGTAATCGGCGTAGCACGCGAGCGGATCACGCGCCAGCCACGCCTCGACCTCTTCCTTGGGACGGTAAGTGCCTGGGTCGGTGCGCGAGTGTCCGCTCTGACGATACGTCAGAGCTTCGATCAGAACGGGTCCGCCGCCCTCTCGACATTCGGCAAGCGACCGTCGTGCGACGTCGAACACCTCGGCGACGTCATTGCCGTCCACCATCGTCGCAGAAAGCCCGTATGCTGAAGCGCGATCGGCGAGTGGATGGCGCACAGGCGTGACGGCCGAGATTGCCGTGTATTCCATGTACAAATTGTTCTCGCACACGAACACGACGGGTACGCGCCATACTGATGCAAGGCTCAGGGCTTCGTGGAAGGCACCAATGTTGGTTGTGCCGTCACCAAAGAAGCAAACAACCACCTGCTTGGTGCCGCGCGACCGAGCTGCCCAGGCGGCACCGACGGCAACCGGAAGATGGGCTCCGACAATCGCATACGAACCCATCATCCCGTGCTCAACACTGGTCAAGTGCATGGAGCCGCCCTTCCCAGCCATCAATCCTGTGGCGCGGCCCATCAGCTCGCCCATAACCGCACTCATCGGTACCCCACGGGCAAGAGTGTGAGCGTGACCACGGTACGTGGCGAATGTGAGATCAGTCGGTTCCATCGCCCGGGCGAAACCGGCGGCAACCGCTTCTTGCCCGAGAGACAGATGCGAAGTTCCCTTCACCAACCCTTGCAAGAACAGGTCGTAAGCGCGTCGCTCGAAGAGGCGTAGTCGCACCATGAGTTCGAAGAGTGCGAGCTCATGACCATTAATCTCTCCCTTGAACGCGGGCCGCGATGGCAATCCAAGATCGGTAGGAAGAAGCAATATCAACCTCCGTTACGGTTGTACAGTCTCGACCGAGGACTAGGTGTACAGTGTTGGCGAACAGGCTAACACTTGTCAAGACTTCGCAAGCAACCGCGAGGCACCCTTCATGGCAGCTGCGCGTAGATGATCCCGGAAAGGAGCCTTCCACGTGCGAGTAGCGATCTTAGGCCTGGGCGCCATCGGAAGCGCGATCACTGAGCGCCTACACGCGGAAGGCGCAGAGCTGACCATATGGAACCGCACCCGCGATCGTGCCACGCAGATCGGCGCACGCCTGGGGGTGTCTGTGGCAGACACGCCAGCACATGCTGTCGCCGACACGGCGATAGCCCTCACAGCTCTCGCCGACCGCGCCGCCTGCGAAGCCGTCTTCTCGGGTGCGGACGGCATTCTGGCGGGAGCGCATCCGGGCCTCGTCGTCTGCGACCTCAGCACAGTAGAGCCATCCGTCTCTCGAAGTCTGGCGCCAGTCCTTCGTGCGAAAGGCGCGGACGTCATCGATACCCCGATCTCGGGAAGCACCGTGCTCGCACGTCGCGGGGAGTTGACCATCATGATCGGTGGTGACGATGAAGCCATCGCTCGAGCACGGCCTGTCTTGGAACTCCTGGGTCGGCAACTTTTCCATGTCGGCCCCGTCGGGAGTGGCGCTGCGATGAAGCTGGCTGTGAACACAGTTCTCCACGGGCTCAACGAAGCTCTGGCAGAGGGACTCGTGCTTGCTGAAAGTGCCGGGATACCCCGCTCTCTTGCATATGACATCCTCGCGAAGAGTGCCGTGGGAGCGCCATTTGTCCACTACAAACGTCGCAACTTCGAAGATCCCGATAACGCCAGCGTGGACTTCCGCTTGGCCTTGGTCTGCAAGGATCTGAGGCTGATCCGCGAGTTTGCAGAACAGACCGGAGTACTGTTACCTCAGCTAGACACCAACCTCAGAGTCGCACAAAGAGCCTGTGAACAGATGGGCGACCGCGACATGTCTACGCTGGCCGTCTATCTGCGAAAACACAGCAAGCAGCTCGCAGACGAGCCCTAATTCTGCTCGGTCACAAACCAAACGCCGACGGCCGGCTGCTTCCCATCGTTCCGCAGCCGATGAGGTGTAGTGGAGTTGAACGATACAGCGTCGCCGGGCCGGAGCCGATACTCGTCGAAGCCCAATGTGAGGATCAACTCACCACTGATCAAATAGCCGTACTCTGCGCCGTGATGTCGCATGAGGCCACCGTTGCTCGAGGACGTACCACCCGGGTGATAGGTGATCAGTAGGAACTCGACGTGGCTGTGGGGCAAACGGCCGAGCCACTCCCACGTCACTCCGGAATCAAGGTGAAGCACCTTGCGATCCTCTGGAGTGACCACCGGGCCCAGCCGCTCGTGTCGCTCGTCCCGAGCGGCGCGAGCCGGCGGCGAGAGATCCATCTCGACAGAATCTCGCGACGGCCTGGGCCTCGCAAGTAGCTCCTTGGACGGCTGCTCGAAGACCTCCTCCATCGGCAGACCCAACGCCGTGGTAATCGCGTAGAGCGTACTCACCGATGGTTGACTCTTCCCTGTCTCGATTTGAGAAAGCAGACTCGCCGAGACTCCGAGATCGCGAGCAAGACTTCTCAAACTAATGCCCTTCCGCAACCGCGCACGTCGCAGGCGCGCGCCGACCTGCGGCAGCTGAGCGACGATCACCTGACCTCCTCGGTCCGCCTCAGCACCGCCTCGAGGGCAGTGCGTTACGACGCTGTGTGTCCAGTACTACTTGACACTGTTTCAGCGCCGTCAATAGAGTAGCAGGGACAACGCAAGGAGGGCGGCAACAGTGACCATTCGTACCTACGGGCCAAACGCAGTGGATTGGGAGCTCCGGATCGACCTTGAACGCCTGCGACACGATCGACTCGCCCGTTTACGCGACACAATGGAGAGGACCGAGCTAGGGGCCCTGCTGGCGTTCGACTTTTCCAACATTCGCTACATGACTGCGACTCACATAGGCACCTGGGCCATCGATAAATTCATCCGATTCGCTCTGCTCATGCGCGGAGCCGAACCGATCGTCTGGGACTTCGGTTCCGCGGCTCGACACCATCAATTGTTCAATCCCTGGCTCGACGGACCACGACGCGCTCGCGCGGGCATTTCGACTCTGCGCGGCGCCTTCCATCCGGATGCGGGCATTGCCTCCGAGCTTGCGCGCAAGATCGAGTTTGAGTTGCGTGAACATGGTCTCGCCGACGCTCCGCTCGGCGTCGACGTCGTCGAGATGCCGGTGCTCTCGGCCCTCGAAGCCCGAGGCATCCGCGTCGTCGACGGTCAACAGGTCTTTCTCGAGGCCCGCCGTATCAAGACGCCAGACGAAATCGCTCTCCTTACTCACGCTTGCGCAATGGTCGATGCCGCTTATGAAGAGCTCTATGCCTTCTTGCGACCCGGCGTTCGGGAAAATGAGTGTGTCGGACTGGTCAGTAAAACGCTCTACGACCTGGGTAGCGAGTTCGTAGAGGGAGTAAACGCTATTTCCGGCGAACGATGCTCACCCCATCCGCACGTCTACAGTGACCGCATCATTCGCCCGGGCGACCCAGCGTTTTTTGATATCCTGCATAGCCACCTCGGGTACAGAACGTGCTATTACCGCACCTTCGCCGTCGGCAGTGCCTCCGTCGCAATGCGCGATGCCTACAAGCGATGCCGCGAATACATGGACGCTGCGATTGCCATGGTCAAGCCCGGTGTGACCACCGCGGACATCGTCGAGTTGTGGCCAAAGGCTCAGGAGTTCGGCTTCCCGGACGAGGAAGCGGCGTTCGCCCTTCAGTACGGCCACGGTGTCGGACTCTCGATCTGGGAGAAGCCCATCTTCAGTCGGCTGGTCTCACTCGAACACCCAGAAGTAATCGAAGAAGGAATGGTCTTCGCTCTCGAGACCTACTGGCCGGCGTCCGACGGCTGGTCCGCTGCACGAATCGAGGAAGAAGTCGTGGTGACGGCGGACGGATGCGAGGTGATCACCAAGTTCCCCGCCGAGGAACTCTTGGTCGCCGGGCGTCGCTACTGGACGATCAACCAACCGCTGCCCACCCTTCGCGAGCCCGAGTCGCATCGCAACACCGCAGTCGGACGCGGTAGCTCGCCATCTGCAGGCGTCAAGAGTGCCGACGTCGCTACATCAGCTCAGCCTTCACGGTGATCACGCAGATATCATCAGCCAGATACATCCCTGAGAACATCCCTGCTCCAAGACAGCCGGACCTCGGAACAAGATACGGGAGGGTACCGTGACTCCAACGGCGTTAGTGATCGGTGCAACGGGCATCGCCGGGTATGCGTGCTCTAACGCCCTGTTGAACGCTGGTTATCGGGTACTCGGCCTCTCGCGAACGCCACGCTATGAAATCAAGGGCGTCGAGCAGGTTTACGCTGATCTCTTCGATCCTGACTCCCTTGAAAAGGCGCTTGCGGCACACAAGGTCACTCACCTAGTCTTCACCGCTTGGCAGCGACGTCAGACGGAGGCAGAGAACTGCGCCGTCAACAGTACCATGTTGAAAAACGCAATCGAGACAGCAGTCCGCAGTGGTGAACTCAGCCACGTCGCCCTGATCACAGGCCTAAAGTACTATCTGGGCCCCTTCGAAGCATACGCGAAGAGTGCACCAGAAACGCCATTCCGCGAAGAACAGGGGCGCCTTCCGTATGAAAACTTCTACTACGTACAAGAAGACCTCCTTGCAGATCTTGGATCAAGATACGGCTTCTCCTGGACGGTACTGAGACCTCATACCCTCATTGGGTACGCCTTGGGTAACGTAATGAACATGGGTGTGACCCTCAGCCTGTATGGGTCTATTTGCCGATTCACCGGTAGGCCCTTCGTCTTTCCGGGAAGCCCACAGCAGTGGCAGGGCGTCACCGATATCACGGATTCCCGACTACTCGGGCGCCAGGTGGTGTGGGCGTTTGCCACTCCCAGCGCAAGAAACCAAGCATTCAACAGTGTGAATGGAGACGTCTTTCGATGGCGTTGGATGTGGAAGCAGATTGCCTACGAATTAGGTGTTGAACCAGCAGAATACCCCGGCCATCCGTCTCCGTTGGAAGAACAAATGGCGGAGGCAGATGACGTCTGGAGTCGTATCGTCCGGCAGTATGATCTCAAGCCTTACAGGGCATCGGAACTTGCGTCATGGTGGCACACGGATGCTGACTTGGGTCGTCCGATCGAAGCTTTCGCGAGCATGAACAAGAGTCGCGCGTCAGGATTCTTGGAGTATCAAGACAGCCTTGAATCCTTCCGCGACTTGTTCCAGCTCCTGCGGGCCGAACGCATCATTCCTCCCGCTGCGTGAGCTGGGCGCCGTCCGCATAGCAAACCACCATTATGGCGGACCGCCGAACGAGGCTGTTACGCCGCGCCGTACTCACTCACCACCAACGCGTCAGGAATACGAAACGACAGATTCGGTGGGTAGTGCGGCCAGCGGACGATCCGACAGCGGCCGAGCAGATCGGCGGCCGCAGCAACAGTGGTCTCCGCCTCCATCGTCGCTAACAACGCCCCAAGACACCGGTGTGGCCCCGCACCAAACGCCAGATGGCGGCGCGATCCACGCTGTCCGGGCAGGAATGCCTCCGGATATTCGACCTCGTCGGGATCTCGACCCGCCGCGGCCAATCGGAGCACCACCGAAGCTCCCCGCGGGATCGGTGTCCCCGCAAGGACGACGTCGCGGGTAGTGACCCGCCGCCAGGTCACCACCGGAGTCTCCAGTCGCAGCCCTTCGGCTACGACATCGGCAGTCGAGGCCCGCCCGGTGCGCACGGCGTCCAGCACCTGCCGCTCGCGCATCAGTCGCGCGAACAGAGCGGTGAGGAATTGGGACGTCGTTTCCTGGCCCGCTACCGCTAAGAAGAACAGCACACCGACGATGTCGTCTTCGTCGAGGCCGAGCAGGGAAGCATTGTCGCGCAGGGTCGCGGCCAAGCCGTCCCCGGTTCGGGCGAAACGCCGCAGCCGCGCATGGTACGCGCCCACCTGATCGGCCAATTCCCATTGCCGTGCGGGGGTGAGCGGCGCCCAGAACAATTCCAGGGCCGCGACCGCGAAACTCTTGACCACCTCGATGTCATCGGGGGGAAGTCCGATGATGCGGTCGAGGACGAGGAGCGGAAGCGGTCGGGCAATCGTCGCGTGCAGGTCGACGATTCCGTCCCGCTCCAGCCGCTGCGCGGCTTCGGCGACGAGACGTCGGGCAAGCCGTTCGATGAACGGGCGATGGGTGGCAATCACCGCGGGACTGAAATAGGGAGCAAGCAACGCCCGGATGCCCGGATGCGTCGGCCCCGAATTGTTCGCCAGGGTGTGCGGGAGCCGGAATCCGTGGCCGGCCAGGGTCCGCAGTGCCGCGACCTCCATCGGCGTCTCGGCGTCCAACGCGTTCTCCGCGGCGAACGTTTCCTGATCGAGCAGAACGCGGCGGACCAAATCCCGTGACGACACAAGCCAGTGGCGCCCCACCTGCTGCACCGGGGCGTCGGCCGCATACCAGTCGCGGTACAGCAGCCGCGCGACACCCTCCTCGACGGGGACGGCGCTCACTCCCCGACCTCCGCGACTTGCGCGACTTCCGCGACGGCCGCGCGGATCGCCGCCGTGATGGCGTCGATGTCGTCGTCGGTGCAGATGTACGGCGGCATCGTGTAGACCAGATCGCGGAAGGGGCGCAGCCACACCCCGCGGCGCAGCACCGCACGGGTCACCGCCGGTACGTCCACCGGTTTCGTGAGCTGCACGACTCCCACCGCGCCGAGCACCCGCACGTCACGAACCCCCGGCAGCCCGCGGCACGGTTCCAAGCCGCACGCCAAACGCTGTTGGATACCGGCGACCTGTTCCCGCCACTTGCCTTCGCGCAACAATCCCAGGTTCGCCCGGGCGATCGCGCAGGCCAGCGGATTCGCCATGAACGTCGGGCCGTGCATGAGGACCTCGGCTTCGCTCGCAGACACCCCTGCGGCGACCTCGGCGCTGCAGAGCACGGCGGCGAGGGTGAGGTAGCCACCGGTCAACGCTTTGCCGACGCAGCAAATATCCGGGACCACGTCGGCGTGGTGGAGCGCAAAGAATTCCCCGGTCCGCCCGAACCCGGTCGCGATTTCGTCGAATACGAGCAGCAGGCCGAACGCATCCGCGAGTTCTCGCAGCACCCGCAAACAGGCCGGCGGGTAGACGTGCATTCCCCCGGCGCCTTGCAGCACCGGCTCCACGATGATGGCGGCAAGTTGGTCGGCGTGTTCCGCGACGAGACGCGAGGTGACCGCCGTCCATTCGGCGATATCCGCGCCCAGCCCGGACGGCGGACACGGCGCGAACACCTGCTGCGGGAGGCCGCCGGCGAAGAGCCGGTGCATTCCCTCCACCGGATCGCAGACGCTCATCGCCCCGAGGGTGTCGCCGTGGTAGCCGCCGCGGAGCGCCAGGATGCGCGAACGCGGGCGGCCGCGTCCGGCTTGGTACTGGATCGCCATCTTCAGGGCCACTTCGACCGCCACCGACCCGGAATCGGCGAAGAAGACGTGGTCGAACGCGGGTCGGCCCGCCCGATCGGTGACCAGTTCCAGCAGATCCGCGGCGAGCATGATGGCCGACTCGTGGGTGAGACCGCCGAACATGACGTGGCTCATCCGCGCGAGTTGGTCACGGGCCGCGGCGTCGAGGACCGGATGGCGGTAGCCGTGGATCGCGCACCACCACGACGACATGCCGTCGATCACCTCGGTGCCGTCGGCGAGCCGCAACCGCACGCCGGATGCGCTCTCCACCCGCCAAACCGGTCCGGGGGTGGTCGCTGAGTCGTAGGGATGCCACAGGTGCGCCCGATCGAAGGCGAGCAGGGGGTCCGCAGCGACTTGCGAGCCTGGGGACGGGCGGACGGTGGTTGGCGTCGTCGTCCGCAACGAAGGCACCCTCATGCCACCTCCCCGTGCTGCGGGCAACGCGCCGTCCAGCCGACGGGGAGAACCTGGACGACGAGCCGCCTCCCGCACTGCGCGCAGTACCGCGGGGGTTCCCAGACCCGCACCACCCCGCACGCGCCGTGGTCGCCCTCGGCCTGCGGGGACCCGCACCGCTCGCAGAACACCCCGGCCACCGCCGCGCAGATCACAACGCCTTCGACAAGGCCGACAGCTCGGCGGAGCGGATCGGCTCCCCGAGTTCCTCCAAGAGCGCCAGATCCGCCTGCGGGGCCCGGCCCAGCGTCGTCAGGTAATTCCCGACGATCAAGCCGTTTCCTCCACCCCGCAACGCCTCGCGGATGCCGTCGTCCCCGAGCGTGAGCTCCCGTCCTCCCGCGAAACGCAGGATCGTCCGCGGCAGCGCGAGGCGAAACATCGCCGCAGCCCGCAACGCCTCACCAACGGGCATCACCGGCAGCGTCGCGAAAGGCGTTCCCGGACGCGGGTTCAAGAAATTGAGCGGCACTTCATCGGGCGCCAATTCGGCTAATTGCGCGGCGAATTCCGCCCGTTGGTCGAGAGATTCACCCATTCCGAGAATTCCGCCGCAACACACTTCCATTCCGGCCGACCGCACGAGTTGCAGCGTCTCCCACCGCTCTTCCCACGTGTGCGTCGTCACCACCCGGGGAAAATACGACCGCGCGGTCTCCAGATTGTGGTTGTAGCGATGCACCCCGAGTTCGGCCAATTCCGCCACCTGGTCCGGATGCAGGATGCCCAACGAGCACGCGATATTGATGTCGACCGTTTCGCGGATCGCCCGCACCGCAGCGCGGACCTGCCGCATGAGTTTTTCGTCCGGACCGCGCACCGCCGCGACGATGCAGAATTCGGTCGCTCCGGTCGCCGCGGTCTGTTCGGCCGCGGCCACCAAAGCCGGGACGTCGAGCCACGCGCTGCGCACCGGGGAATCGAACCGCCCGGATTGCGAGCAGAAATGGCAGTCCTCCGGACAGCCTCCGGTCTTCACCGAGACGATCCCCTCGACCTCGACCCCGGGCCCGCACCAGCGCAGCCGCACCCGGTGAGCGATGTCCAGCAGCGCAGGAAGGTCGTCGTCACCGACCTCGAGCAGGGCCCGCAGGTCCGACTCGGTCAGCCCGATCCCCTCGTCGACCACCCGCTCGGCGCGCGCAAGGACGTCGTCCACCTCGGCCTCCCTGATCGTGTCGCCTCGTCTGCGGGCGCCGGTTCGAAGCATCAGCCGGGGAGGAACGACAAGCGCAGCCTCCGCCGGGTGTTGTCGACGTTCGGGTCGACCACGACGATGCTCTGCCAGGTGCCCAGGGTGACCCGTCCGGCCACCACCGGGAGAGTAATGGACGGCGGCACGAAAACCGGGATGACGTGGTCCCGGCCGTGTCCCGGTGAGCCGTGGGCGTGCCGATACCGCCCGTCCCGCGGCCACAGCCGCTCAAGCGTCGCGGCCAGGTCCTCCTCGCTGCCCGAGCCGGTCTCCATCAGGGCGACCCCGCAGGTCGCGTGCGGGACGAAGATGTTGACCAAGCCGTCCCCGCGGCCGTGGCAGAACCGCGCCACCTCCTCGGTGACGTCGGTCACCAGCCGCGAGCCGGTCGCAACCGCGATCTCAGTCGTTTCCATGCGCCCAGCATGCGGCCCGGCTTTCGACCGGTGAGAGTCGGCTCGGCGGTGCTCACACTCCGAGCGCAGCGGCCGCCTTCTCGTAATCGGCGGGAGCCACCCACAGCAACATCCCGTAGCGGCCTCCGCCGGCGGCAACCGCAGCCGCCGCCGTGACGTTGACCTGCGCGTCGGCAAGGGTGGCGGCCACCTCGGCCATCGCCCCCACGCGGTCCTCGCCTTGCACCAGGAACGCCTGCTTGCGGGGGCTCGTGCTCAGGCCGGCTCGTGACGCCGCCTGCTGGAGAACCTCCGCATCCTCAGGCACGAGGTCGATCTGGGATCGACCGTCGCCGGTGGGGAAAGCCAATACCGCCAGCAAGTTCACCCCTTGATCGGCAAGAGCCTGGAAGACCCGACGCCCTTCTCCGGGCGCATCGGGAACCGTTACGTAGAAGTAATCCACCCTGCGCACCTCAGCCATCGCGCACCCTCCTTCGTGTCGGCTCCGGCGGTCGCGCCCGGGTCCGCCCCGGCGCCGATCCGCCCCGGTGGCCCGACGGCGGCAACCTGCCGTCGTCCGCGGATACCTGACGACGATAGGCCGCCGCGGGCGCTCACGCCGCCCGTCGGGCGCGATCCAGAGCCGCGGCAAGATCGCCCGGATACGGCGAGGTGAGATCGAGCGGATCCCCCAGGATCGGGTGATCGAAGCTGAGGCGCACGGCGTGCAACCACTGGCGCTGCACTCCGAGACGAGCGGCCAGCGTGGGATCGGCACCGTAGGTGAGATCGCCCACGCACGGGTGGCGGATCGCGGCCATGTGCACCCGAATCTGGTGGGTTCGCCCGGTCTCCAGCTCGATCTCCAGGAGACTGGCGGCGGGGAGCGCTTCCAACGTGGTGTAGTGGGTCACGCTCGGTTTGCCGCCCGCGACCACGGCGAAGCGGTAGTCGTGCACCGGGTGCCGATCGATCGGGGCGTCGATCGTGCCGCGTACCGGGTCGGGGTGTCCCTGCACCAACGCGTGGTAGATCTTGCGAACGCTCCGTTCGCGGAAAGCCCGCTTCAACGCCGAATACGCCCGCTCGCTCTTTGCCACCACCATGAGCCCGCTGGTGCCGACGTCCAGTCGGTGCACCACGCCTTGGCGCTCGGCCGCCCCCGACGTCGCGATCCGGAAACCTGCGGCCGCAAGCGCGCCGACCACCGTCGGTCCCTCCCAGCCCGGGCTCGGATGCGCCGCCACACCCGGGGGCTTGTCGACCACCACGATGTCGGGGTCGTCGTAGACCACGGCCATGTCGGCCACCGGGGTCGGGACGACGGCGGGCTCGCGGGGTGCGGCCACCGGAAGGTGCACCTCCAGCCACGCACCCGCCTTCAGTCGGGTGGATTTCGTCGGCACCTGCCCATCGATGCGGATCAGTTCCTGCGCGATGAGCTGATCCACCCGGGTGCGGGAGAGCCCGAGCAGCCGCGCCACGCCGACGTCGACCCGCTCCCCGTGCAAGCCTTCCGGCACGGGGAGGTGACGCTCCTCGAAGCCACTCGCCGTCACCAATCTCGATCTTCCGAACGTCCGGGGGTCTGGGGGACGGGGAACTCGCGTCGGCCATCCTCCTGCGCACCCTGAGCATGGCGGGGGGCTGCCCGGGTTCCGTCGATCTGTCGGCCGCTGAGTGCGAGCAGGACGGCGAGCACACCCCCGATCGTGATCGCCGCATCCGCGATGTTGAAGACGGCGAAGTGGGGCAGGCGAATCCAGTCGACCACTTCACCCCGGAGCACCCCCGGGGAGCGGACCAGCCGGTCGATGAGGTTGCCGGTCGCCCCCCCAAGGAGCAGCCCGAGCACCCACGCCCAGGCCACGCTGGAGAGCCGCCGCGCCGTCCGGACGATCACGATGATCACTCCGATTGCGACGAGCGCGAAGAGGGCGGTCGCCCCCGTCCCGATGCTGAACGCGGCTCCGGCGTTGCGGGTCTCCTCCAAGGTGAGCAGGCCGCCCAGCAAGCGAATCGGCGGATGATCGGAGAGCGTCGCCACCACGATGATCTTCGAGATGACGTCGAGGGTCAGCACCGCCGCCGCAACGCCGATGAAGATACCGAGCCGCCGCCGAGGCGCAGGGGTGGAGGGGGAAGTCAGCGGCGTTCCTCCCGTTGCTTGCATGACACACACAGCGTCGCACGCGGATTGGCCTGCAGGCGCAACTTGTTGATCGGTTTGCCGCAGTTCTCGCATCGTCCGTAGGTGCCGTCGGCTATGCGAGCCAGCGCATGCTCGGTCTGCACCAGAAGATCGCGCGCGTTGTTGGCCAACGACATCTCGTGCTCGCGCTCGAACGTCTTGGTGCCGGCGTCCGCCTGGTCATCACCCGCGCCGTCACCGCCGTCACGCATCCGTTCCGCCAGCTCCGATTCAGTGATCTCGATTTCCCGGCGCAGTCGAACGATCTCCGCTTCGAGCTCGGCGCGGATGTCGTCGAGCTCCTGCTCGGTCCAGGTGAACTCGTCGTCGTCGACCGTCACCGCGGAGGCGTCGGGAGCGGCGGCGGGCGGATGCGGCGCGTCGCCGCCACCGTCCGTGGTCGCGACTGCCGGTTGCGCGGGAGCGGCGTCCGACGCGTCGGTCGAGGCGGCGGGACCGGACGGCGGCTGTGGCTCGGCGCCGGGGAGTTCGGCCGCGGCGGGAGTTTCCGGCTCCTCGCGGACCGCGGTCGGCTGCTCCTCCTCGCGGATGACGGTCGGCTGCGGCGGGGCCGACGCAGCCGTCCGAGGCTGGGACGCCGTGCGCCGCGTGGTAGCGCCGGCCTTCTTCGCAGGGGTGGTGCCGGTCTTCTTCGCCGGGGTAGCGGCGGCCTTCTTCGCCGGGGGCTGGGAGGAAGCAGTCTTCTTCATCGAGGCCTGGGAGGAAGCAGCCTTCTTCGCAGGGGCTCGGCCCGTTGCCTTCGCGGTGGCCTTCGTCGTTGCCTTGGCAGGCGCCTTCGTCGTCGCTTTCGCGGGCGTCTTCGTCGCAGTGGCCCTTGTGGCCGTTGCCTTTGCCTTGGTGGCCGTTGCCTTCGCGTTCGCGGCGGCCTTCGCCGGGGCGGACGCCTTCTTCGCCACGGCGGTTTTCTTGGAAGCCGTCGCCCTCTTCGTCCCAGCGGCGGCAGCGGCCTTGGTTGCCGCCTTCTTCGCCGGCGCCTTGGCCGCAGATGCCTTCGTTGCCGTGGTCTTGGCGGCCGTGGTCTTCGTGGCCGTCACCTTCGTCGTCCGGCTCGTGGCCCGCGCCGCCGAGGTGGACGCCGACCCTCGCGCACTCGCCCGAACGGCCGCCTTGCCACGCGTCGTCGACTTGGACGGCGTGGTGGCGGCGGTGCGCTTGGCCGGTGACGACCCGCGGCCGGCCGCGGTGCGCGCGGAACCGCCGGAACGGGGAGAGGATGTCCGCCTGGCCGCCGCGGGAGAGCTCGCGGCCGTCGTTTTCGCCGTCCCCGCCCGGCTTGCTGATCGAGCTTGGGTGGTGCGCCGCTGTGCTGGCATCGAGGCCCCCTCGAACCTCTTCGATCTCGATCGAGGATCCGGTCAGCGGAGAATATGCCGACCGCTTCTCCCGGCGCAACGCGCCACGCCGATCGCCGAAACGCGGGCGGCTGCGCCGCTGCCCGCAGCGTACGCGGACCGAGCACCTCCCGCCACCGGCCGCCCGGCAGTAGTCCAAGCCGCGCACAACCCCCACATAGACTTCCCACCGCGAAGGAAGCTCGGGGTTCGTGTCGAAAGAGGCCGGAGGCGACAGGGTGTCCCGTAAGCGCAGATTCTCTCCCCTCCCCGCGCAAGTCGATCTGCCTGCCCTCGAACATGAGGTGCTGCAACGGTGGCGCGACACCCGAGTCTTCGAACGGTCGCTGGAGGCCAGCGCCGGACGGCCGCAGTGGACCTTCTACGAGGGGCCCCCCACGGCGAACGGAACCCCCGGAACCCACCACGTCGAAGCCCGGGTCTTCAAGGACCTCTTCCCCCGTTACCGCACGATGAAAGGCTTCCACGTTCCGCGGAAGGCCGGGTGGGACTGTCACGGCCTGCCGGTGGAACTGCAGGTGGAGCGGGAACTCGGGTTCTCCGGCAAGCAGGACATCGAGAAGTACGGGATCGCGGAGTTCAATGCCCGCTGCCGGGAATCCGTGCAGCGGCACGTCGACGCCTTCGCCCGGATGACCGAGCGGATGGGCTACTGGGTCGACATGTCGCAGGCCTACTGGACCATGGACCCGACCTACATCGACTCGGTCTGGTGGTCGCTCAAGAAAATCTTCGAAGCCGGCCTCCTCGTCCAAGACCATCGGGTCGCGCCCTACTGCCCCCGCTGCGGCACGCCGCTGTCGGACCATGAGGTCGCGCAGGGGTACCTCACGGTCACCGACCCGAGCGTCTACGTCCGATTTCCCCTCACCTCCGGGCCCTTCGCCGACCGGGCCGACCTCCTGGTGTGGACGACGACCCCCTGGACCCTGGTCTCCAACACCGCGGTCGCCGTCCACCCCGACGTCGAGTACGTCCTCGCCGATCCCGGTGACGGCGGCACCCCGGTGATCGTGGCGGCTCCGCTGGTGGAATCCGCACTGGGCAGCGCAACCATCCGGAATCGCTTCCCCGGGCGAGCCATGGAGCGGTGGAGCTACCGCCGTCCCTTCGACCTGGTGCGCTTCGACGAAGCAGCGCACTATGTCGTCCTCGCGGAATACGTCACCACGGACGACGGCACGGGCCTCGTCCACCAGGCGCCCGCTTTCGGCGCCGACGACCTGGCGGTGAGCCGGGTCTACGACCTGCCGGTGGTCAACCCGGTACGCCCCGACGGCACCTTCGACCCGGCGGTGCCGCTGGTGGGCGGCATGTTCTTCAAGGACGCCGACCACGTCCTCGTCGAAGACCTGCGTTCCCGCGGCCTCCTCCACCGGCTCGCGCCCTACGAGCACAGCTACCCACACTGCTGGCGCTGCGACACGCCGCTGCTGTACTACGCGCTCCCCACCTGGTACATCCGCACCACGGCGATCAAAGAGAAGTTGCTGGAGGAGAACGAGAAAACCAACTGGTACCCCGAGACGATCAAGCACGGCCGGTACGGCGATTGGCTGCGCAACAACGTCGACTGGGCGCTGTCCCGCAACCGCTACTGGGGCACCCCGCTTCCGCTCTGGCGGTGCGCCGAAGGGCACCTGACCTGTGTGGGATCCCGCAGGGAACTCGGGGAGCTGGCCGGCCGGGACCTCACCGACCTCGATCCGCACCGGCCCTTCGTCGACGAGATCACGTTTGGCTGCCCGCAGTGCGGGGCGACGGCAACGCGGGTCCCCGAAGTGATCGACGGTTGGTACGACTCCGGGGCGATGCCGTTCGCCCAATTCGGTTACCCGTACCAGGGCAGGGAGGAGTTCGAACGCTCCTACCCGGCGGATTTCATCTGCGAAGCGATCGACCAGACCCGCGGCTGGTTCTACACCCTGATGGCGGTCGGCACCCTGGTCTTCGGCCGCTCCAGCTACCGCAACGTGGTCTGCCTCGGGCACATCCTCGCCGAGGACGGCCGCAAGATGAGCAAGCACCTCGGCAACATCATCGAGCCGATTCCCCTCATGGAACGCCACGGCGCGGACGCGCTGCGCTGGTTCATGCTCGCCTCCGGTTCCCCGTGGGTCGCCCGCCGGGTCGGACACGACGCCCTCGACGAAGTCGTCCGCAAGGTGCTTCTCACGTACTGGAACACCGCCTCGTTCCTCGTGCTGTACGCCAACGCGAGCGACTGGACGCCGTCCGACCAAGCGCCGCAGGTCGCCGACAGGCCGCTGCTCGACCGGTGGGTACTCAGCCAGTTGCACGCCACCGTCCGGGACGTCGACGCCGGTCTGGAGGTGTTCGACTCGGCAGGGGCCGGGCGTCGGCTGGCGCAGTTCATCGACGATCTGTCGAACTGGTACGTGCGCCGTTCGCGGCGCCGGTTCTGGGACGGCGACCCCGCCGCCTTGGCGACGTTGTACGAGTGCGTGGAGGTGCTGACCCGGCTGCTCGCGCCGTTCGTGCCGTTCATCACCGACGCCGTCCACCGCTGCCTGGTGAGCGAGATGGACCCGAGCGCCCCGGACTCCGTTCACCTGCGGGATTGGCCCGCCGCCGAGCTCACGCTGGTCGACCCTGTGTTGGACGAGCAGGTGGCCGTCGTCCGACGGGTCGTCGAGCTGGGGAGAGCGGCACGGGCGGAGTGCAAGCTGCGAACCCGTCAGCCGCTGCAGCGGGCGCTGGTCCGCGCCCGCGGATGGGCCGCCGTCCCCCCCGAGCTCGCGGCCCAAGTCGCCGACGAGCTCAACGTCCGTGCCGTCGTCGACGCCGCGACCAGCGACATCGAAGTGATCACTAAGACGGTGAAGCCGAACTTTCGCGCGCTCGGTAAACGGTTCGGCAAACGCACCCCCCAGGTTGCGGCCGCGATCGGCGCCGTCGAACCGGGAGCCTTCAGCCGCGAACTTGCTTCCAAAGGGGTCGTCCGCGTCGCCGTCGACGGTGAGGAGGTGGAGCTCACCGCGGACGACGTGATCGTCGCGGAGAGCCCCGCTGAGGGATGGGTGGTCGCAAGCGACGGAGAGACGTTCGTCGCCTTGGACACCACCCTCACCCCCGAACTCGTCTCGGCCGGCCTCGCCCGCGAGGTCATCCGATTTCTTCAGGAAGCCCGCAAGAACTCCGGTCTGGAGATCACCGACCGGATCGAGCTCTGGTGGCGCGCCGATCGGGACGACGTCGCCGCCGCGATCCGCGACCACGCCGCCACGATCGCCTCCGAGGTGCTGGCGGTCGCCTTCACCGAGGGTCGACCGAACGCGGACATCCGGCCCCACCGCGACGACGACCTCACCCTCACGGCGTGGCTGCGGGCCGCTGGGGGTTGAGCCCGGACGCCGCTGCATCCCCCGATCGACCCACGAGCGAAACACCCATTCGGCGCAGTCAAGACGCCCACCTTCGGGTGCCGATGTGAAGGACACGGGGATCGGTGGCCTGGTCGGCTGGCGCCCTCGGCGACGCGAGTCGCCCGGGCCGCCGCCCGCGCAAGCCAGCGCGCGACGGGAGGTCGACAGTGGCGGTGGCACCCCACATCGGTCAGCCCCCTCCTCCGGCCGTGTCGTTACGCCCCGGTGCGGTGGCTGTTCCAGCGCTCGCCAGTCAAATTCGTCCCGCTCTCGTCCTGCCCGAACGGGAGACCCGAGAGCTGATCGCACAAGCCCGGCTCCACGACGTCGGCAACGGCGGGTGCTTCGCCGCCGGACCGGCCGGGATTCAGGTGTGGAGCGGCCCGTTCGACGGCCCCGGCGGTACCCGGGGCTCCGCCGTCCATCTCGGATCCGTGGACTGGAGCTACAACACCCCGGTCAAGCACTACGCCACGATTTACCGAGCGATGGTGACCGCGGAAGGGGTCGCGCGGGGGGAGACGACCGCGTCGATCCTCGGGCGGGTCCTCGCTCTCACCGGGCTGTCGGTCGACGGAACGCGGCTTACGATGCCGGCACCTCCGGCACGCGACCCGTTCCGTCAACGCTCCCGTTGGCCGAACGTGGTGGACCTCACCGCCCAGTGAGCCGCGTCACGGGTATCGGCGCGGACGACGCCGCCAGGGAAACGCGCTCGCCACGATGGTGAGGAACGCCGCGAGGCTGAGGGCGATGGCCGCGTAGTACAGCACGGGTCGGGTCAGCAGCACCCCGAGGCCAACGCACACGGCTGCGATGAAGACGGCCGCCCCACTCAATTTGATGACCAGCACGGACGTCTCCGCTCAGCCGTGCGTGGGAGGGATTTCGGGACCCTCCTCAACCTCGAAACCGCTTGGCGGCGCTTGGCGGACCGGACCCCCCGGACCCTCCGGATGCCCGCCGATCCCTGGTGAAGGCGGCGCGGCCGCAGCGCCCGAACCGGGAGAGGGACTCACTCCAGGCGGCGTCGGAGAAGGTCCGGCCCCCGGTGGCGCGGCCGGGGCGAAGGGGCCGGACGGCGGACGCGGTTGAGCGGGTGGGGCGAGCGGCGGCACCGGAGGGGCTCCGGACGACGCGCCCGGGCCGGGAGGAGCGCCGACGGAAGGTGCGGAAGGACGGACCGGGGTGTCGGCCCCGCGGCCTTCCAGATCGCGAAGCTGGTTCTCCAAGTAGGCCTTGAGACGCGCCCGGTACTCCCGTTCGAAAGCGCGGAGCTCCTCGACCTTCCGTTCCAATCGTTCCCGTTCGGCGTCCAGGTTGCCGACCACCGCCCGATGTTTCTCCTGGGTCTCGCGTTCGAGCTGTTCGATCCGGCTGCGGGCCTCCCCCATAAGCCGGTCGGCTTCCCGCTTGGCTTCAGCGATCATCTCGTCGGCGGTGCGCTGCGCGGCGGCTAGGACCCGAATCGCCGCTTCCTGCGGGTTCTCCCCGCCCGGTGCCGGTGCGGACGGCGCCGACGGGCGGGCTTCCGCCTGTTTGAGCGCTTGTTCTGCTGCGGCGAGCCGCGCCCGCAGGTCGGCGTTCTCCCGGTGCAGCCGGCCGAGCTCGGCTTCGACTTGGTCCAGGAAGTCGTCGACCTCAGCTTCGTCGTACCCCCCACGCAGCCGGGAGCGGGTGAACTGCTTGTTGCGGACGTCCTCTGCGGTCAGCGGCATCGGATCACCTCACAGGGGTTGAGCTTGGACGAGATCATAGGGATGCGACCACCGACTGGAGAATGACGACACCGATGAACAGCCCGATCCAGGCGATGTCGAGGCCGAACCGGCCGATGCGCAAGGGCGGCACCAGCCTGCGCAGCGCCCGAAGCGGCGGATCGGTGATCGAATAGCAGATTTCCAGGACGACGAGCACGGCTCCGCGGGGTCGCCACTCGGTTGCGAAGACCTGAACCCAATCGAAGACGAGACGGACTATCAGAAGGATCAAGAAGATCCAGAGGATGACCTCGATGAGCGTCCATAGCGGGGTCACGGGAGGGTCTCCGCCGTCCTTCGCTGATCGGCTCCGTCTGCGTACCCCGAGCTTAGCCCGATCGGGGCAGTTTTCCGCCGCCCGACACAGCGCACACCCCGATCGTCAGTGCCGGGAAGAGCGGCGCGAGCAGCCCGGATGAACGGAAGAGTCGGCAGGGATGGACGTCACGCCCCACCGCCGGAGATGTCGGCTCACGACTGGTTGAAGAATCCGCCTTCGGCCATGCGGCGCTTGTCCTCGGCGGTGACCTCGACGTTCTGCGGCGACAGCAAGAAGACCTTATTCGTGATCCGCTCGATGCTCCCCCGAAGACCGAAGATCAGGCCGGCGGCGAAGTCGACGAGACGCTTGGCGTCGGCGTCGTCCATCTCCGTCAGATTCATGATCACAGGGATGCCTTCGCGGAAGTGCTCGCCGATCGCGCGCGCCTCGTTGTAGGTACGCGGGTGCAATGTGGTGACCCGCAACGGCGCTGCCGCAGGCCGCTCCTCGAGTGCGCGCGGTGTCACCTCCCGGTCAGCGTCGTCGCGGAGCTCGGCCCGCCGCAACGGAGCGGGACGGCGGGTCGCGGCGGCGTCACTCGCGTGCGAGACCCGGCGCGGCTCAGGTTCCGGCTCCTGGTAGTCGTCGTAGTCGTCGTAACGCTCCTCGTCGTCTTCGACCAGGCCGAGGTAGACGGCCGCCTTGCGCATGAAGGCCATCGGCTCTTCCCTCCGAACCACTAGGACGACCGGCGTGACCGAGACAGGCACACCGCAGCAGCGAGCTTATCCAGCAGCAGGCCGCGGGCCCAGCAATGCCGCGCCGACACGCACGTGCGTCGCGCCGGCGGCGATCGCGGCTTCCAGATCGCCGCTCATTCCGGCCGACATGATCGTCGCATCTGGGTAGCGTTCGTGCAGTCGGTGGGCGACCTCGGCCAAGGTCTCGAAAGCGAGGCGTGGATCGCCGTCCACCGGAGCGATGCCCATCACCCCGCGCAGCGCCAGCTCGGGGACATCGGTGAGCAGGTCGGCGAGCCCGAGCGCCTCCGCCGGCGGCACGCCGCGACGCGAACCGGTCACCGCAGGCGGGTCCAGGTTCACCTGGATGAGGCACGGCAGGACCCGGCCGACGTCGCGGGCTCCGGCGGCGAGTCTGGGGAGCTGCTCCGGGCGGTCCACGGAGTGAACCAGCGCCGCATACCGCGCGACGGACCGGCACTTGTTGGTCTGCAGGGCCCCGACGAAGTGCCACCGCAGGACGTCCGGATCCATGCCCTTGGCCGCGAGCGCCGCCCGTTTGGCTCGGGCCTCCTGATCCCGGTTCTCTCCGATGTCGCGGATTCCGAGCTCATGCAGCAAGCGGATGTCGGAGGCGGGGAACGTCTTCGTCACCGCGATCACGGTGATCTGGGCAGGGTCGCGTCCAGCAGCCTGGCAGGCGCGACCGATCCTTTCCCGCAAACGGCGCAGGTTCTCGGCGAGGACGGCGCGGCGTTCCGCGGAAGACGGCGGGACCGGGCCCTGGTCGCCGTCCGTCGTCACGCCTCCAACCATGCCAGCAGGGCGTGCCGCCCGGTGCGGCCGTCGCGGCGATGGGAGAAGAAGCGGGGGTCCTCGTAGGTGCAACCCGCGACGACTCGGGTGACCTCGACTCCCCGCAGGCCAAGCTCCGCGTCCACCCCGGCCCGCAGGTCGAGCGCGGGGCGTCCCTCGGGAGTGCGGACGGCAGCGGCCGGAACCTTCGCTACGACCCGCGCGGCGACGTCCTCCCCGACCGGATAGCAGGCGGAGCAGATCGCCGGTCCGATCGCGGCGAGCAGCGGACCCTTCGCGCGGACGCGGACGGCGTCGACGACCGCTTCGACCACACCGGCGAGCAGCCCCCGCCAGCCGCAGTGCCCGACGGCCACGACTCCGCCGCCTACGTCCGTCACTGCGAACGGAACGCAGTCGCCGGCAAGCGCCGCCAGCCCCACACCGGGCACGGTCGTCACCATGCCGTCGGCGACCGGGTCGGCGGCGGCTGAAGCGCGGGGAAAATCGATCTCCTCGATGTGGGCACCGTGTTCGGCGTACTGGAAGCAGACGCTTCGCAGGCCGCAGGAGGCCTTCACGCGGCGGCGATTCTCGGCGACGGCGATCGGATCGTCGCCTACGGCGGTGCTGAGGTTGAGGGTGTCGTAGGGGGCGCGGCTCACTCCCCCCGCGCGGGTCGTCACCGCGAACCGGACCGCCGCCCCCAGCGAGCCGAGGAGCAACCCGGAACGCTGAGCGGCCGAGCCCGCCTTACTTGAGGAAGTCGGGGACGTCGAGCTCATCCGCCTGATCGTCGAAGACGATCGTGCGTCGGGGTCGCGGCGGAGTCGGGAAGGACGGCGGCTCGAAGCGTCCGTCGTCCGCCGCCGACCGCTCACCGGCAGCCGCGCCCACCGGAGCGAGCGGCGCGGTGGGCTCCGGCGCCGCAGCCGGCGTCGGCGGAGACAGGGTCACCGAGGGCTGCGGCGCAGCAGGGGTGGGGCGGTCGGCAGGAGAGCCCTGCTCGGCCTTCTCGCGGGCGGTCAGACGCGCACGGGACGGCGGCAGCACCCCGCCGTCGAAGCCGGCAGCGATCACTGTGACCCGTACCTCGTCTCCCAACGCGTCGTCGATCACAGCGCCGAAGATGATGTTGGCTTCGGGGTGGGCGGCCTCCGCGACCAGCCGCGCCGCCTCGTTGATCTCGAATAGGCCGAGGTCGGAGCCTCCCGCCACCGAG
This sequence comes from Acidothermus sp., assembly GCA_023512015.1. Lineage (GTDB taxonomy): Bacteria > Actinomycetota > Actinomycetes > Acidothermales > Acidothermaceae > Acidothermus. The sequence continues at coordinate 56,403 of JAIMAI010000010.1, forward strand.
AGGAGGACGCCGCGAGCCCCGTCAATGGACGCTTCCAACAGCGGGCTGGAGATGGCCATCTCGGCCGCCGCGACGGCACGGTCCTCGCCGCGGGCGGACCCGATCCCCATGAGCGCCGAGCCGGCGTTCGACATGATCGACTTGACGTCGGCGAAATCGAGATTGATCAACCCGGGGGTCGTGATCAGCTCTGTGATCCCCGAAACACCTTGAAGCAGGACTTGATCCGCGGAACGGAACGCGTCCAGCACGCTGATCTTGCGGTCGCTGATCGAGAGTAGCCGGTCGTTAGGGATCACGATGAGGGTGTCGACCTCGCCGCGCAGAGCCTCGATTCCGCGTTCCGCCTGCTCGGCGCGGCGGCGGCCTTCGAAACCGAACGGACGGGTGACGACGCCGATGGTGAGGGCACCGAGGGAGCGCGCCACCCGGGCGACGACGGGAGCTCCCCCGGTCCCGGTCCCGCCTCCTTCGCCGGCGGTGACGAAGACCATGTCGGCGCCCTTGAGGACCTCTTCGATGTCCTCGACGTGGTCTTCGGCGGCCCGCCGTCCGACCTCCGGATCGGCCCCCGCGCCGAGGCCGCGGGTGAGCTCCCGACCGATGTCGAGCTTGACGTCGGCGTCGCTCATGAGCAGCGCCTGGGCGTCGGTGTTGATGGCGATGAACTCGACCCCCTTGAGCCCTACCTCGATCATGCGGTTGACGGCGTTCACGCCGCCTCCGCCGATCCCCACAACCTTGATCACAGCCAGGTAGTTCTGGGGAGCTGCCATTTCTGCGTTGCCTTCCGTCGAGTCCGGACTGCCTCTGCTCTCGGCGTGTCGCGTACCCTCACCCTCAAGTAGAGGCTTATAGTTATGTCAACCTGGCATGACCCTACGCAGCGGACGGCCGACCGGTCAACGATGCCGTTCGGCGTGTCGCCGATCGGCCGTGTGTCATGCCACCGTCGCGCTCAGCCCCACGGGCGCCCGCAGTGCTGCGCGCAACCCCAGCGCGCAGCCTTACCGCTGCCCTCAGCCCCACCGTTGCCGAAGAGCATCGAGAACGAGCGGCGGCAGCAGGGCGACGTCCCCTCCGGCGCCCATCGTCACGATGAGATCTCCCGGTCGGGCGCGGTCCACCAACTGCGCTGGGACGGCGGACCACGAAGGTTCGAAGACCACCCGGGACGACGGGAGAGGCACTGCCGCGGCAAGCGCCGTCCCCGTACCGTCCGGCAGCGGGGTCTCCCCCGGCGCATACACCTCCATGACGACGACCTCGTCCGCCAACGCCAACGCCTCGCCGAACTCACGGCGGAACGCCGCCGTCCGGTAGTAGTGGTGCGGCTGGAAAGCGACGACCAGCCGACCGCCGTCCGCGACCACCCGGGCGGCCCGCAACGTTGCCGCGATCTCCGTGGGGTGGTGGGCGTAGTCGTCGAAGACCCGGATTCCGCCCACTTCTCCCTGGGGCTCGAACCGCCGACGCGCTCCGGTGAACTCCCCCAGACCGGCGACGATCTCCGCAAGCGGGAGACCCAGGCCGAGGCCGACCGCAATCGCAGCAGCCGCATTCTGCACGTTGTGCGTCCCCGGGACGCGCAGCCGCACCTCCCCAAGAGACTCGCCGTCCGCGGCGACCCGGAATCGGCTCCCGAGTCCCGCGACCTCCACCTCCTCGATGCGGACGTCGGCATGCTCGCTGCTGCCGTAGCAGCGCACGGCGGTGCCGCGCTCCCGCGCACGCTGCGCGAGCCAGGCGGCTCCGGGATCGTCGGCGCACGCGACCAGGAAGCCGTCGACCGGAATCTTCGCGGCGAAGTGATCGAAAGCGTCACGGATCGCGTCGAGATCCGGGAAGTGGTTGAGATGATCGGCTTCGATGTTGGTGACCACGGCCACCTCGAACGGCAGCAGCAGGAAGGACGCGTCGCTCTCGTCGGCTTCAGCGACGAAGAACGGCCCTGTCCCGGCGTGCCCGTTGGAGCCTGGTTCCCCCAGGTCCGCGCCGATCGCAAACGACGGATCCGCCCCGCACCTCTGCAACATCCGCACGATCATCGACGTGGTCGTGGTCTTGCCGTGGGTGCCCGCCACCGCGATGCCGCGGCTCCCGGCCATCACCGCCGCGAGGGCCGCCGCGCGGGGCAGCACCCGGCATCCGCGCTCGCGAGCCGCCTTGACTTCGGGGTTGGACGGCGGGACGGCGGTGGAGACCACCACGGTGTCCCCCGGACCGAGGGCGGCGACGTGGGCGGGGTCGTGGCCGACGTCCACACTCGCGCCTACGGCCCGCAGCGCGGCGAGCACTCGGGCGTCGCGTGCATCGCAGCCGGAGACCGCAGCGCCGCGGGCGAGCAGGATACGCGCGATGCCGGACATCCCCCCACCCCCGATACCGATCATGTGGATGCGGCCGAGCTCTTCCAGGCCGGGCACGGTCATCGCGTGCCCCCGATGCGCCGACTCTCCGCCGCCTGCAGCACCAAGTCGGCGAGCCGCTCATCGGCGTCCCGACGGCCGTGAGCCGCGGCCCGCTGCGCCATCTGCGCCAGCCGCTCCCGATCCGTGACCAAAGGAAGCACGACCGAGCGGATCGCTCCGCGCCGCAGCTCCGCATCCGAGATCAGCACGCCTCCCCCGGCCCGCACCACCGGACGGGCGTTGAGCCGCTGTTCCCCGTTGCCGTGAGGCAACGGCACGTACACCGCCGGCAACCCGACTGCCGCCAACTCCGCGCAGGTGAGCGCGCCTGCGCGACACAGCAGGAGGTCCGCCGCCGCATAGACCAGCTCCATGCGATCGGCGTAGGCGAGCAGCACGTACGGCGGCGCGTCGGAGGGAAGGCCGGCGCGGGCGGCGTCCGCCGCCGGCTGGACTTCGGCGAACTGCTTGGGACCGGCGACGTGGACCACCTGGACTCCGGCGGTGGCCAGCTCGGGAAGCGCATCGATCACCGCTTGGTTGATCGAGCGAGCTCCCTGGGAGCCGCCGGTCACCGCAAGGGTCGGGGCGTCGGGGAGTAAGCCGAAGTGCTCCCGGGCCTCGGCTCGCAGCTTCGCCCGGTCCAGAGTCGTGATCGCCGTCCGGAGGGGGATACCGACCGTCACCGCGTGGGGCAGACGGATCGAGGGATCGGCCACGGCCACGAAGCGGGTGAACCGAGCCCCCCACCGGTTCGCCAGGCCGGGCCGGGCGTTCGCTTCGTGGACGACGTACGGAAGTCGCATCCGGCGGGCAGCCAGGTACGCGGGCAGGGCGACGTACCCGCCGAACCCCACCACGACGGAGGCTCCGACGTCGGCGAGGATCTTCTCCACGCTGGTGACCGCTTCGCGCAGCCGCCCGGGCACGGCGAGCAGGGCGGGCGTGAGGCGACGCGGCAGCGGCACCGCCGGAATGAGGGCCAGCTCGAATCCGCGGGCCGGCACCAGGCGGGTTTCCAGACCACGGCTCGTACCGAGCATCGTCACCCCGATCCCGGGGTCTCGCCGCCGCAGCGCTTCGGCCAAGGCGAGCGCGGGCTCGATGTGACCGGCGGTCCCCCCGCCGGCGAGGACGACGTGCACGGCCCCTACCCGGCCATCCGGGGCCGAGCCCCACCCGGACGGTCGTGACCCGCAGGGCTCGGCGCGAAGCGGCGGAGAACCCGGCTGATCCGACCGGGTCCGCGGGCCGCACGGGCCCGCAGTGCGGCCGGCTCGTGGCGGGCCAACGACATGAGCACCCCCAACGCCACCATCGTCGGGATCAGCGAGGACCCTCCTGCGGAGATGAGCGGGAGCGGAATACCCGTGATCGGAAGCAAGCCGATGACCGCTCCGATGTTCACCAGGGCCTGCACGGTGATCCACGCCGTGATGCCGCAGGCTGCGAGCCGGGCGAAGCTGTCGCGGCTGCGTTGGGCCACCCGAATTCCCGCGTAGGCCAGAACGGCGAAGACGGCCAGCACCGCGAGCGACCCGACCAAACCCAGTTCCTCCCCAATGATCGCGAAGATGAAGTCGTTGTGCGCTTGGGGAAGATACCCCCACTTCTCTCGGCTGTTACCCAAGCCCAACCCCCACCAGCCGCCCGAGCCGAGGGCGTAGATTCCCTGGCCCGCCTGCCAGCCGGTGTTGTGGAGGTCGGAGAACGGGTCGCCGAAACTCAACAGCCGCTGCAGCCGGTACGGCTCACTGATCGCGAGGTATGCGACGGCGGTTGCGGCCAAGCCCACCAGAAGGACGAAGAGGCGCAGCGGCGTACCGACCACCCAGAGCAGCACCAAGACGATCGCCATGAGCACCAGCGAGGTACCGAGATCCCGCTCCTTCAACACCAAGCCGATCAGCACTGCGCTGATCGGAGCCAACGGGATCAGGAGGTGGCGGTAGGCGTCCAGCGTGCCGTACGCCTGCTTGCGGGCGAGCAGATCCGCCCCGAAGATCACCAATGCGAGCTTCGCGAGCTCCGACGGCTGCAACGACAGTCCTCCGAAGGCCAGCCACCGACGCGCACCGTTGATCGACACACCGAGGCCCGGGACCAGGACGGCAAGCAAGGCGACGGTCGTGACGATCAGCAGCGGGTACGCCGTCCACCGCAGGACGCGAAGCGGCGTCACCGCTGCCGCGATCATCAGTGGGAGCCCGATGCCGACCCACAGAGCTTGCTTCTCGGCGATCGCAAGGGAAACCCGGGTGCCCTCTACGTAAGAGGCGGACCAGACCATGACCAGGCCGAAACCGGTGAGCAGACAACTGCAGGCAAGCACCAGATAGAAGGAGGCAAGCGGTCGCCCAAGCAACGGCAGCCGCCCCGCGGCGATCCGGCCGTGCCGCTGAGCCGAGCGGGCACCGACCCTGCCGACCGGCCGACCCCCCGTGATCGAAGAGACGCTCACCTGGGCTCCCCTCCGCCGTCCGACTCGCCCCGCTCGTCGTGTCGCGCGATGCCGAGGAACCGCCGGACGGCCTCCGCGAACGCCTCCCCGCGCTGCCGGTAGTCGCGGAACATGTCGTACGACGCCGCGGCCGGGGAGAGCACGACGGTGTCCCCAGGGGCCGCGAGGTCGGCTGCGGCGCGTACGGCGGTATCCAGGACGGCGGACACGTCCCCAGTCTCGGCTCCCCCGACGTCGACGACCGGCACCTCGGGGGCGTGTCGACGCAACGCCTCGGCGATCTCTTTGCGGCACTGGCCGAGGAGCACCACCCCGCGGAGCCGGTCGGCGACCTGGGCGACGAGCTCGTCGAAGGAGACGTCCTTGCCGAGCCCCCCGGCAACCCACACGATCCGCTCGAAGGATGTGAGGGCGGCAGCCGCGGCGTGCGGGCTGGTGGCCTTGGAATCGTCGACCCAGCGTACGCCCCCGGCCTCGGCGATTGTGGCGAGGCGGTGAGGAGCGGGCGTGAAAGCCCGCAACCCGTCGCGCACCGCATCGGCGTCCACCCCGTAGGCACGGGCGAGCGCCGCCGCGGCGAGGGCGTTGGCGACATTGTGCGCACCGGGGACCGGGATGTCTCCGAGGGCGGCCAGCCGGACGGCGTCGTGCTCGGGATCCCCGACGAACGCCCGGTCCACCAGCCACCCGTCGTAGATGCCGAGCTGGCCGGGGCGCGGCGAGGACAAGGTGAACCCGACCCGCCTGCCGGGGGCTCGGGCGAGCAGCCGGACCGTCTGCGGATCGTCGAGGTTGCCGACCGCACAGGTGCGGGCGTGCGCGAAGGCCAGGCCCTTCGACGCGGCGTAATCGGCGAACGACCCACCCCACCAGTCCAGGTGATCGGGCGCGACGTTGAGCACGGCCGCCGCGAGCGGCGCAACCGAGCGTGACCAATGCAGTTGGAAGCTCCCGAGTTCAACGGCCAGCACATCGTAGGGGCCATCGACGAGATCGACCAAGGCCACGCCGATGTTTCCGGCGGCGAGCGTCCGCAGCCCGGCCGCACGAAGGATCGCTTCGAGCATGAGGGTCGTCGTGGTCTTGCCGTCGGTACCCGTCACCACCAGCCATTCCGCAGCCCCCGGGGGACGTAGCCGCCAGGCAAGCTCCGGTTCTCCCCAGACCGGGACGCCGTGGGCGGCGGCGGCCGCGAACAGCGGAGCCTCCCGTCGCCAACCTGGGGAGGTGACGACGAGTTGGACGCCGTCCGGCCAGCTCGCGCCGTCACCGAGGCGGACCTGCACCCCCGCGTCGCGAAGCTCCGCGGCCACGGCCTGCTCCGCCGGACCGTCGCGGTCGTCCACGGCGATGACCCGCGCTCCCCTGGCGGCGAGCACCCGCGCCGCCGCGCGGCCGGCGATCCCGACACCGGCGACGCACACGGTGAGCTCGTGCCACGGTGCGTCGTGGCCGGCGTCCGCAAGCCAGCGGGGGCTCGAAGGGACAGTCATCCCTGCCACGTGATCCACTCCCCGTAGAAGACACCGAGGCCGAGGGCAACCGCCAGACCGGCGATGATCCAGAATCTGATGACGATCGTGACCTCCGCCCAGCCCTTGAGCTCGAAATGGTGTTGCAGCGGAGCCATCTTGAACACTCGGCGGCGGGTGAGCTTGAACGAGGCGATCTGCACGATGCTCGACATGGTGATCAAGACGAAAAGTCCCCCGAGGATCGCCAGCAGCAGTTCGGTGTGGGCCATCACCGCCAACCCCGCCAGACCACCCCCGAGGGCGAGCGAGCCCGTGTCTCCCATGAAGATCCGCGCGGGGGCGGCGTTCCACCAGAGGAATCCCGCGCATGCCCCGGCGAACGCCGCCGCCACGATCGCAAGGTCGAACGGGTCGCGGACCTCATAACAGCCGGGGGCCATCTTGGTGAGGCAAGCATTACGAGCCTGCCAGAACGTGATGATCACAAAAGCGGCGAAGACCATCGTCGCGGTGCCGGTGGCCAGGCCGTCCAAGCCGTCGGTGAGGTTGACGCCGTTGGAGGTCGAGGCCACCAGGATCAACGCCCAGATCACGAAGCCGATGGTGCCGAGGGTCACCGTGGTGTCCCGTACGAACGACACGTGCGTGGACGCCGGCCGCAACCCCGCGTGATTGGGGAACTGCACGGCGAGGATCCCGAAAACCACGGCGACGATGATCTGTCCGGCGAGCTTGGTACGAGCCCGTAGACCGAGGTTCCGCTGCATCCTGATTTTGATCATGTCGTCGAGGAAGCCGACCAGTCCCAGGCCGGTGGCAAGGGCGAGGACGAGGACCCCAGAAGCGGTGGGCCCGGAGCCGACCGATCCGTTTGCAGCGAGGTAGCCGAGGATCGCCGCGGCAAGGATCACCGTGCCGCCCATCGTCGGAGTTCCGCGCTTGGTGTGGTGGGTGGTGGGGCCGTCGTCCCGGATGAGCTGGCCGTAGCCCCGACTGCGGAAGAAGCGGATTGCCAGCGGCGTCCCGAAGAGCGACACGATGAGCGCGATGGAGGCGGCGACGAGGATCACTTTCACGCCGACCCCTCACCGAAGGCCGGCTCTCCGAGCAACCGTGCCGCGACCCGCTCCAGACCGAAGGCTCGGGACGCCTTGACGAGGACGACGTCCCCGTCGGCGAGGTCGGGGGCGAGGAGCGCGGCCGCGGTCTCGGCGTCGGTCACGTGATCGACGGAGTCCATCCCGGCCTCGAGAGCCCCCTCCGCGATCAGCTTGCCGTCGTCACCGACCGCGACCAGCCGGTGGACGCTGCTTCGTGCCACCACCGCTCCGAGCTCACGGTGGGCGATCGCGGAAGCTTCCCCCAGTTCCGCCATTCCCCCGAGGACGGCGATGCGTCGCCGGGCGGCAATAGCCGCAAGAGCGTCGAGGGCGGCCCGCATCGATTCGGGGTTGGCGTTGTACGCATCGTTGATCACAGTGACGCCGTCGGGGCGGGTCCGCACCTCCATCCGCCAGCGACTGGCCGGCCCGGCGGCCGCGAGCGCTGAGGCGATCTCCTCGGGATGCATGCCGAGGACCGCGCTTGCTGCGGCCACCGCGAGGGCGTTGGAGACGTGGTGGACCCCGGTCAGGTTCAGTGTCACGGGCGCCGGTGCGGTATCGGGGAAGAACCCGGGCAGGTGGAGCCGGAACGAGGGCCGGGCGGTGGCGTCGAGGGTGACGTCGAGAGCGCGCACGTCGGCGGATCGGTGGACGCCGAAGGTGACGACCCGAGCCCGCGTGCGCGACCGCATGCCCGCGACGAGCGGATCATCGGCGTTGAGCACGGCGGTGCCATCGGCTGGAAGCGCTTCGACGAGCTCTCCCTTTGCCCGGGCGATCGCTTCGCGGCTGCCGAACTCACCCAGGTGCGCCGACCCCACGTTGAGCACGATCCCGATCTGGGGTGGGGCTATTCGGCAGAGATAGGCGATGTGCCCGATCCCGCGAGCGCTCTTCTCCAGCACCAGGTAGCGGGTGGACCGATCGGCCCGCAGCACGGTGAGCGGCAGCCCGACCTCCGTGTTGAGCGACCCGGCGGGTGCGAGGGTGGGGCCGAGCCGGGCCACCACCGAGGCCGCGAGGTCCTTGGTCGACGTCTTGCCGCTCGACCCGGTAATCCCGATCACCGTCGGGTGGTCGAGGAGGTCGAGGTAGCCGCGGGCGAGGCGGCCGAGCGCGGCGACCGTGTCCTCCACCACGATCGCCGGGAGACCCACCGGGTGATCGGCGAGGACGGCGACCGCTCCGGCGTCCAGCGCCGCGGACGCGAAGTCGTGGCCGTCGACCCGCGCTCCCCTGATCGCCACGAAGAGGGCTCCCGGCTCGACCTGCCGGGAGTCGGCTACCACCGGTCCGACGACCAGCCGATCGACGTCCGGGACGGCGTCGAGGTAGCCCCCGGCGAGGTCGGCCAGGGTCCGCAGCGGCAGTGGGATCACGCCGTCCACCCCCGGACGGCGAGGGCACGTCGGGCGACCTCACGGTCGTCGAACGGAAACGTCACGCCGGCGATCTCCTGACCGGTCTCGTGGCCTTTGCCCGCGAGAAGTACCACGTCCCCCGGGCCCGCGTGGTCGATCGCGAACTGGATGGCCGCCGTCCGGTCCAGTTCGACGACCACCTCGCCGCGCTCCTCCACCGCCACTTCGGCCACGCCCGCCATCATCGCTTCGGCGATCATCTTGGGATCTTCACTTCGCGGATTGTCACTCGTGATCACTGTGAGCTCGGCGAGGCGAGCCGCAGCCGCACCCATGGCGGGCCGCTTGGTCGGATCCCGGTCTCCCCCACATCCCAGCACGATGATCAACTTTCCCTGCGTCGGGCGGACGGCGTTGGCGACGGTGGACACCGCCTCCGGGGTGTGCGCGTAGTCGACGAGGACGGCGAAAGGTTGGCCGACGTTCACCGGTTCGAGCCGCCCGGGTACACCGGCGAGGTCACCGATCCCCGCTGCCGCAACTGCCGGGTCGATGCCGACGTTGGCAAGCATGGCGAGCGCGAGGACGCCGTTGGCGAGGTTGAACCTGCCGTGCAGCCGCATCCGGAGGCTGATGTCTCCATGCGGGCCCCGCACGATCGCTTGGATTCCGTCGGAGGTGTGGTCGGCGGAGATCACCGTCCAGTCGGCCTGCCGGTCGGGGCGCGTGGTGGCAGTCTGCACCGGGATCGGAGCGTCGTCGGCGAGCCGACAGCCGTGATCGTCGTCCACCATGATCACAGCCTGGTCGGCGAAGAACGGGGTGAAGAGCCGGGCCTTGGCCGCGAAGTACGCCTCGAGCGTTCCGTGGAAATCGAGGTGATCGTGGGAGAGGTTGGTGAAGCCGACGCAGGCGAAACGGGTGCCGTCCGCCCGGTGCAACGCGAGGGCGTGGCTGGAGACCTCCATCGCTGCGGCTTTCGCCCCGGCTTCGCGGCCGGCGGCGAGCAGCGCCTGGATCTGCGGGGCTTCCGGGGTGGTGCGGACGCTCGGGAGGGTGCTGTCACCGATGCGGGTGAGGATCGTGCCCAACAGGGCGGTGCGGTACCCGGCGGCGCGCAGCCCGGCGTCGAGGAGGAACACCGTCGTGGTCTTGCCGTTGGTGCCGGTCACCCCGAGGGTGAGCATCGCTTCCGAGGGATGCCCGAATATTTCGGCGGAGATCGGGCCGAGGACGCCGCGGGGATCGACGCAGATCAGCGTCGGCACCGAAGAGGGAAGGCGCGACGCCCCCTCTCGATCGGTGAGGACGGCAAGCGCTCCGGCGTCCAGTGCCGCCCGGGCGAAGTCGGCGCCGTGGGTGTGGAAGCCGGGCAGGGCCGCGAAGAGATCCCCGGGTCGGACGGCGCGCGAGTCGTGGGTGACGCCGGTGACCTCCACCGCCGGGCCGCGCAGCTCGGCGTTCGCGATCGCCGCGAGTCGGTCGAGCGGCACCGGTACGACCCGACTGGGGCGAGGGAAGCCGGCCTCGACGGTGTCCTGCACGGGCGCTCACCCTACCGGTCGGCCGTCGGGGGACACCCGCAGCGGCAGGGACGGCGGCGTGGTTCCCGTCGGCGGGATCTTCAAGGTTTCCAGGGCGAACGACATCACGTCGCGGAACACCGGGGCTGCCACCGCGCCGCCGAAGTGGCCGTTGACCGGGTTGTCGAGGACGACGAGGGCGAGCAATTGGGGATCATCGGCGGGAGCGAAACCGACGAACGACGCGGTGTAACCGCGGTAGCAGCCACAGCTCGGCTCGACCCGCTGAGCCGTGCCCGTCTTGCCGGCGACCCGATAGCCGGGGATGCGGGCTTCGGGCGCGGTGCCCTGGTCGGTGGTCACGGCTTCCAACATCTGCTCCAACGCGGCGGCGGTCGCCGCTGAGATCACTCGGGTGCGGTCGGGAGGTGGGGCAGGGTCGATCGTCCCGTCGGGCTGGAGGAAACCCTTGACGAGCCGGGGAGTCACCCGCACCCCGCCGTTGGCGATCGTGGCGTAGACGTCGGCGACCTGCAGTGCAGTCACCGCGATTCCCTGTCCGTAGGGGATGGTGTACCGCTGGGACGCCGACCAGGTCGCCGGAGTGCCGACCATGCCGGCGCTCTCCCCGGGAAAGTGCAGGCCGGTCGGCTCCCCCAGCCCGAACGCGCGCAGGTAGTGGTAGAGCCGATCGGTACCGATCTTCTCGGACGCGAGAATCGCCCCGATGTTGCTGGACTCCGCGAGCACTCCGGTGAGGGTGAGGTGCTCCTCGCCGTGCGGCTCGGCGTCGTGGAAGGTACGGCCGACCCGTTGCAGGGTCGGAGGGACGTCGATCGGCGAGGTCGGGGTGAGGATTCCGGAGTCGATCGCCGCCGCCATCGTGATCACTTTGGCGGTGCTCCCCGGCTCGAAGACATCCGAGACCGCCGGGTTGCCGAGCACCCCCGGGGGCGCCGACTCGGGATGGGCCGGGTCGAACGTCGGCACCGACGCCATGGCGAGGATCTCCCCCGTTGAAGGCCGCATCACGATCACCGTGCCTCCCTCGGCCCCGGTGGCGGCGACCTGAGCGGCCAGCGCCTGCTCGGCCTTCCACTGGATGTCGCGGTCCAACGTGAGCTGCAAACCCACCCCGGGGATGGGTTCGACAAGCGCAGTCGTCCCGTCGGGAAGCACCGTCCCATTGGAGCCGGTTTCGACCGTGCGCTTCCCCGGCTTGCCGACGAGCTGGCGGTTGTAGGCGTACTCCAGCCCTCCGAGCCCGTTTCCATCCGTGCCGACGAACCCGATGACCTGCGCCCCGAGATCGCCGTTGGGGTAGACCCGCTCCATCACCGGCTGGGCAGCCACCCCGGGGAGATCGAGCGCCAGCACGGCGGCGGCGATCTGCGGGGTAACCCCGCGGGCGAGATAGGCGAACCGCCCGGACCCGGTGAGCGGGCCGAGGAGGCGGGAAGCCGGGACGTGCAGCACCCGGGCCAACTTCGCGGCGATTGCCTGCGGAGTGGGGTCGGTGGAGTCCTTGGTGATCGACGGGTCGACCACGATGTCGCGGGCGTCGACCGAGGCGGCGAGCACGGCGCCGTCCCGATCGACGATCTCACCTCGGGGGGCCGGAAGGGTTTGGGTGTGCAGATACTGCGCCGTCGCTTGACGCGCGTAGGCCCGACCGTCGATCCCCTGCAGTTCGACGAGGCGAACCGCGAAAATGATCACGACGAAGGTGACGGCGAGCAAGATGGCATGAAGCCGCCGATGCGGCGCTGCGAGACGTAAGCGGCTGCCGCGGGGCAGCGGCAGCCGCGGGGGGCGCTGCGGGCGCGCGGCGGGGATCCGGCGCGGCACCCTCCCGGGCGAGGCGGATCGCGGCCGCGGACGGGCGGTGGTTGTCACCACGCGCGCTCACCGCCGTCCCGACGGCTGAGGGGACGGCGCCGGGCTGCGTCGGACGCCAGCGGCCTGGGACGGCGTCGGCGTGCCGGCATGCGGCGAGCGAGGAGCCGTCGGACCGGCCGCGTGTGGGGAGGCAGCAGGCGTCGGTCCGGTCGGATGCGGGGACGGCGAAGGGCTGCGGGCGGGCGTGGCCGGTGTGGGAGTCGGGGTGGTGGATGCGGCCGGTGAAGCGGCGGGCGACGGTGGAGGGCTCGCCGGATTCGGGACACCGAGCACGGCACCGGTCGCGGCGTTGCGGAAGACCGGGTTCGGGGCCGGGACCAAGCCGAGCGCAGACGCCCGCGCGGCCAACGCCTCGGGAGCCTCCAAAGCTTGAAGCTCGCGGTTCAAGGCTTGGGCCTGGTCGGCCAGCTGCTGCTGCTCACGCTGCAGGTGACGGAGGGTGAACGAGCCCTGAGCCAGCCAGGTGTTGAGTACGAGGACCGCGACGAGACCGCCGACGAGCAAGGCGCAGACCAGGAGGACGAACGGCGCGCGCGGAGCCCTTCGGGGTTGGGACACCACCCGCAGTCGGGGACGCGGCGGCGCGGGAGCCGGCCGCGGAGCGGCCCGCAGGGCGGCGTACCGGGGCGCGGCCCGCAAGCCCCCGACGGGCTCCTCGGAGGCGGTGGGCGCGGGACGAGCCGCACTCATGCGGCCCTCCGCTCGTCCCACCGGATCCGCTCGGCCGCCCGCAGCCGAGCGGATGCCGCGCGAGGATTGGCGGCGACCTCCTCCGGATCGGGCCTTTCGGCGCCGCGGGTGAGCAGCCGCAGGACGGGTTCGCCCACGGGGACCGGGAGATCGGGGAGCTCGGCGCGCCGCGCGTGGTGCTGGAAGAACCGCTTGACGATCCGGTCCTCCAGGGAGTGGTAGGAGAGGACGACGATGCGCCCGCGAAGCCGCAGCAGGGCGAGGGCGACCGGGAGGGTTCGCTCGAGGCGGCCGAGTTCGTCGTTCACCTCGATCCGCAGCGCCTGGAAGGTGCGTTTGGCGGGATGACCGCCGGAGCGGCGGGCGGGGGCCGGGATGGCGGCGCGGACGAGCTCGGCGAGCTCGCCGGTCGTGGTGAGGGGACGGCGGGAGCGGCGGTGGACGATTTCCTCGGCGATGCGGACGGCGAACCGCTCCTCGCCGTAGACCCGCAACACTCGGGCCAGCTCCGACACCGAGTAGGTGTTGAGGATCTCTGCGGCATTCCGCGTCGCTCGAGGATCCATGCGCATGTCGAGCGGCACGTCGTGGGCATAGCTGAAGCCACGCTCGGGATCGTCGATCTGCAAAGAGCTCAGGCCGAGATCGAAAAGCACGGCGGCGACGGCTTCGATGCCGAGGTCGGCGAGCACTTCGCCGAGCCGGTCGAAGGGAAGATCGGCGAGGTGGACTCGGTTGCCGAATCCGGCCAGCCGCGCCTCGGCGTGGGCCAGCGCTCGGGTGTCGTGATCTAGTCCGACGAGCACCGCATGCGGCGCGGCCCGGAGCAGCGCTTCCGCATGGCCGCCCAGCCCGATCGTGGCGTCGACCACCACCGACCCAGGGTCGAGGAGGCTCGGGGTGAGGAGCTCCACCACCCGGTGGACCATGACCGGGTGGTGGAGCGTCTCCGCGGAGGGGTGAGGTTCCGACACGTTCACCGCCCTCCCCGAAGCGGGGGGGGGGGGGGGGGGGGGGGGGGGGGGGGGGGCGCCCCCCCCCCCCCCCCCCCGCGGGGGGGGGGGGGGGGGGGGGGGCGCCCCCCCCCCCCCCCCCTCGA
>JAIMAI010000011.1 GCA_023512015.1 Acidothermus sp.
AGCTGTTCCCGGCTGAGGGTCGCGACCTTCGTCCGGTGGGGGACGGCGGAGCCCTTCTCGATCCCCGCAGCCTTTTTGATCAACTCGGCGGCCGGGGGCGTCTTGGTGACGAAGGTAAAAGACCGGTCTTCGTAGACGGTTATCTCGACCGGGATGACATTGCCCCGCTGGGATTCGGTCGCGGCGTTGTACTGCTTGCAGAACTCCATGATGTTGACGCCGTGCTGACCCAGCGCCGGACCGATCGGAGGGGCAGGGGTCGCTTGCCCGGCATTGATCTGCAGCTTGATGACAGCGGCGATCTTTTTCCTCGGGGGCATGACATTCCTCGCTGTGATGACCGGGAGCGGCTGGGCGCTCCAAGGATAGAGCAGTCCGGCTAGATCTTCGCCACCTGGTTGAAGGAGAGCTCGACCGGCGTCTCACGACCGAAGATCGAGACGAGCACCTTGAGCTTCTGCTGATCGGCGTTGATCTCACTGATCGTGGCGGGGAGCGTAGCGAACGGACCATCCATGACGGTCACAGACTCCCCGACTTCGAAATCGACGATCTTCGGCGCAGCCGCGGCGGCGGTCTCCTTGCGGCTCTTGACGGTCGGAGCAAGGAAACGCAGGACTTCGTCGAGGGTGAGCGGGACCGGCTTGGAGACGCTCGGGCCGACGAAGCCGGTGACCGCGGGCGTGTAACGCACGGCGGCCCAGGATTCGTCGGTCATCTCCATCCGCACCAGCAGATAGCCGGGGAAGATGTTGCGTTTGACGACCTGACGCTTGCCGTTTTTGATCTCAACGACTTCTTCTTGGGGGACCTCGATCTGGTAGATGAAGTCCTCCATGTTCAACGACTGGATGCGGTTCTCCAGATTGGCCTTTGCCCGATTCTCGTAGCCGGCATAGGTGTGGACGACGTACCACTGACCCGGTGCGTCGCGGAGTTTGCGCCGAAGCGCCTCGACCGGATCCTCCTCGGCGGCCGCCTCGGTCGTGAGGTCGACGTCCGTCGAGGGTGAGTCGAGCGCGGCGTCGGAACGAGACGATTTCGAGCGGCTCACGGAACCTTCTCCTTCGAGGGCCTGAAGCGTGCGGGCGGCAGGGGCCGCCGGTCTCCATTCTGCCGAGTCACGGCACGATCAGCCGAAGATCTTCAGGACGGCCCAGTTGGCTCCATAATCGAGTCCGGCTACGATCGCGATCATCACCAGAGCGAAGACCAACGTGACGATCGTATAGGTGACCAGTTCTCTGCGGGTGGGCCAGATCACCTTGCGCATCTCCGCAACGATCTGGCGGTACCACACCCCGATGCGTTCGATCACATTGCGCCGCTCGGCGCGGCGGTCGCCCGGACGGCGGGCAGCCGCCGACGATGTCGTCTCCGCCACGATCTGGCCTCCGTCCGAAGGGAGCTCTCCGCTACGCGACGCGGCGCCACGGGCCGCCGCAGCCCATTGGTCGCCGACACGTCGTGCCGTCGCGTCCGCAGGGCAGGAGGGACTCGAACCCCCAACCACCGGTTTTGGAGACCGGGACTCTGCCAATTGAGCTACTGCCCTACCGCCGACAGCGCCCGAGGGAAACGGTCGGCGTGGACAGTGTACGTGGGAGCAGCGCGAAGAGCGAGTCCGCATCCGGGCGCCGGGGGATGGCGCAGCCCGGCGACTGCTCGGGGCGTCGCTGGTCCGCAGAGCCCGGCCTCGCGGACGGCGGGGTTATGCAGAGAGCGGGGCTGTACGGACGGGCGCGGTCTGGCATCAAGGTGACTTTCGCGTCAAGGCCCCGCCCTTCGCGTCTCCAGCATCGTGCGACGATGAGCCCATGCCCAGCCGAATTTCCCGACGGATCGACGCCATCACCGAATCGGCCACCCTCGCGGTCGACGCCAAGGCCAAAGCGCTCCGCGCCGCCGGACGGCCTGTGATCGGGTTCGGCGCGGGTGAGCCGGACTTCCCCACCCCCGAACACATCGTCGAGGCCGCGATCGCCGCCGCCCGCGATCCGCGTAACCACAAGTACAGCCCGACGGCGGGGCTCCCCGAGCTTCGAGAAGCAATCGCCGCAAAGACCCGTCGCGACAGCGGCTTCGAAGTGCGGCCCACGCAGGTCCTCGTCACGAACGGCGGCAAGCAGGCGGTGTACGAAGCATTTGCCACGATCGTGGACGTCGGCGACGAGGTGCTGCTCCCGACCCCTTACTGGACGACCTATCCCGAAGCGATCAAGTTGGCGGGAGGCGTCGTCGTCGAAGTCCCGACCGACGAGAACGGCGGATATCGCGCCACGGTCGAGGATCTCGAAGCGCGACGGACGGCGCGCACCAAGGCCCTGCTGTTTTGTTCGCCGTCCAACCCCACCGGCGCGGTGTACCCACCGGAGCAGGTCGAGGCGATCGGCCGCTGGGCCGCCGAACACGGAATCTGGGTCGTCACCGACGAGATCTACGAACATCTCGTCTACGCCGACGCGGTGTTCACCTCGATGCCGGTCGTCGTCCCCGAACTCGCCGAGACGTGCATCGTGCTCAACGGAGTCGCCAAGACGTATGCCATGACCGGATGGCGGGTCGGCTGGCTCATCGGTCCGGACGACGTAGTGGCGGCGGCGACGAATCTCCAATCGCACCTGACGTCGAACGTGGCCAACGTCGCCCAACGCGCCGCGCTCGCTGCGGTCAGCGGTGACCTCGATGCGGTCGCGCGCATGCGGGCCGCGTTCGACCGGCGACGCCAGACCATGGTCCGGATGCTGCGGGAGATCCCGGGCGTCGTCTGCCCCGAACCGACCGGCGCGTTCTACGCCTATCCGTCGGTCAAAGCGCTGCTGGGCCGCACGATCCGGGGACGCCGTCCCACCAGCTCCGCCGAACTCGCCGAGCTGCTGCTGGAGGAAGCGGAAGTGGCCGTCGTCCCGGGGGAGGCGTTCGGGACGCCGGGATACCTGCGGTTGTCGTATGCACTCGGCGACGACGACTTGGTGGAGGGCATCACGCGGATAAGCAAGGTGCTCGCCGAGGCGGAGTGAGCGGCGTCAATCCAGGCTCGCCCCGACGAGGACCGGTTCCACTTCCAAGGTGATGCCGAAGGTGGCGCGGACGGCGTCTCGGATGTCCCGCGCGAGGGAAAGCAGTTCCTTCGTGGTGCCGCCGTAATTGACCAGGGCCAACGCGTGTTTGCCGGAAATTCCGACGCCGCCGTAGCGGTGTCCCTTGGAAAAACCGGCGTGCTCGATGAGCCATGCCGCCGACAGTTTCGCCGAATCCTCTCCGACCGGCCAAGCCGGCGCGCCGACCGGCACCCGTTCGAGGGGCACGATCGGATTGGTGAAGAACGAGCCAGCGCTCACGGTATCGGGATCGGAGGCGTCGAGCAGCATTCCTTTCGCCGCACGAAGTTCGAGCACGGTTTGCCGCACGGCGTCGAGAGGTGCACCCTCACCCACCGAAATTCCGAGCGCATCGGCCAATTGTCGGTAACGAATGGGAGCGGAAAAGCGACTGCGGCGCAGACGCAGTCTGACCCCGAGCACGACCAGACGGTCCCGACGACGCAGCACACTGGTGCGATATCCGAAACCGCATTCCGCAGCCGACAACCACCGCACCCGCTGCCGGTCGCGATCGAAGACCCGGACCGCCACCAGCGTGTCGGAAATTTCCGCGCCGTACGCCCCCACGTTTTGGATCGGCGTTGCGCCGATTCGCCCGGGTATCCCGGAAAGGCATTCCAAGCCGGCCAGCCCTTCTGCCACGCAGCCGGCGACGATCTCATCGAAGATCTCGCCGGCCGCGACGTCGAGTAGGACGTGGTCGCCGTCCTGCTGTCGGCGCAAACCGCGGTGCGACACCCGCAGCACCGTTCCCGGGAACCCGTCGTCCCCCACCACGAGATTGCTACCGGAGCCGATCACGAGAACCCTTTCCTGGGCGTCGTCCGCGCGACGGAGTTCGTCGAGCAACTCCCCTTCGTCGCAGGCCTCGACGAATCGGTCGGCCCATCCTCCGAGGCGCAGCGTGGTGTGGTCGGCAAGGCGGACACGACCGGGAATCGCGGGCACGCGCGCAGAGTATCCGGTTCGCGACCCGACACCCGCGAAGCGGCCTAACCGAAGAGGGATCGGCGATCGCGGAGCGCGTGCGCCCACGGCTCGTCGACCTCCTCGAGCTCCAGAGCGGCCGCGAGGTTGCAGAGCATGCCGGCAGCGAAGAACGCGGCGAGCCGGGACGGCGGCACTCCGCTGATCTCCTCGACCTGTCGGTACAAGCGGCGGAATCCCTCCCGGACGCAGTCGCGAACCACCGGATCGTCGCACGCCGCATACATGTGGAGCTGGACGAGCAGGTTCTCCCGATCGGCGATCAGCTTCTCGTAGCTCGCACCGATGGCCGCCAACGCATCGTCACCGGTGCGACCCTCGGCTGCCGCGGCGAAGGCCGCCGCGACGTTCTCGAAACAGCGGCGGACCGTCGCGAGGAAAAGCTCCCGTTTGCTGCCGAAGAGCCGGAACAGGTACGGCTGAGAGATACCGGCCCGAGCGGCGATCGCCTCGGTGGAGGTGCCGGCCAATCCGCGCTTGGCGAATTCCGCCACCGCGGCGACCAGCACCTGCTCGCGCCGCTCCTCGGCGCTCATGCGGGTGGCACGAAGTTTGCGGGCCGCCGGCGTCATGCCAGCAAGTTAGTGGTCACTCACAACCGCGTCAAACGTCGTGGGAGGGCCCAGCCGGACGACGGCACGCGCCGCTCCCAACACCTTCTCCCCTTCGCAGCGCACCGTGAGATCGAGTCTGACCCGCGGTGCGGGTAACTTCTCGGCCACCGTCGCTTCGACGTCCAATGTCACGCCGCCGTCGTCGTCGGGCACCACGACGGGTTGGGTGAAACGGACGGCGAACTCCTCCACCGCTCCCGGATCATCGGCCCACTCGGTCACGGCCCGGCCGGCGAGCGCCATGGTGAGCATGCCGTGGGCGATGACCCCGGGAAGCCCGACGGCACGGGCGATGCGATCGCTCCAGTGAATGGGGTTCTCGTCGCCGGAGACCCCCGCATACCGGATGAGATCGGCGCGCCGGATCGTGAACTGTCGTGCCACGACACGATCGCCGACGGTGAGGGCGTCGTAGCGAGGTCGGTGGGCCTGGTCGGTCACGCCTCACCCCGCACGATCAGGGTCGTGGTCGCCGTCCCGATCGGCGCACCGTCGGCGTCCGCGATATCGGCGCGGGTGGTGAGGATCTGGCTCCCCGCCACGGCCCGCACGCGTTCCACCGTCACCACGACGTCCAGCGAGTCGCCGGCGATGATCGGTCGGCGTAGGACGAAACGCTGTTCACCGTGGACCACCCGCGAGAAGTCGAGCCCGAGTTCTCGCACCAGAGCCTCGGCGGCGGGAAGCGTCGCGACGATGCCGAACGTGGGGGGTGCGACCAGATCGGGATAACCGAGAGCGCGGGCAGCGTCGACGTCGTGACAAGCGGGATGATGTTCCCCGATCCCCGAGGCGAAATGCCGAATGATCGTGCGGTTGACGTCGAAGGGAACCGCCGGGCGATAGCTCCGGCCCACGAAATCGCTGACGGTACCGGTGGTCATCGCGGAGTCGGGCCCAGCCTGCGTGGATCGATCAGCGGGTCTCGCGATGCACTTGGTGCTTGTTGCAGTGGGGGCAGTACTTCTTGAGCTCCAGGCGGTCCGGATCGTTGCGCCGGTTCTTCCGCGTGATGTAGTTGCGGTGCTTGCACTCCTGACAGGCCAAAGTGATCTTTGGTCGGATATCGGTCTTGGCAGCCACCTGCGCGCCCTTCTCCTGATCGATCCACTTTCAGCCGAGCCGTCGCTCTCACGGCACGCGCCGCCCGCATCGGAATCGTCGCCATCGAGCCGCTCCAGGATAGCGGACGACGATGACGCGCTCTGCGGCGTAACCGTGCGGGGGATCGTCGCCCCCGAGCGTAGCGGAGACGGGATTTGAACCCGTGACACAGCGATTATGAGCCGCTTGCTCTACCAGGCTGAGCTACTCCGCCGCGATCCGTGGAGCCCCCTTACGGAATCGAACCGTAGACCTTCTCCTTACCATGGAGACGCTCTGCCGACTGAGCTAAGGGGGCGCTGGCAAGCTCTTTACCCTACCTGATCGCCAAGACCCGAAGACGGCCGCGGGTTGCACACAACCCACGTTCGCAGTGGCGGGTCCAGGATTCGAACCTGGGTAGGCTGAGCCGACGGTTTTACAGACCGCTCCCTTTGGCCACTCGGGCAACCCGCCAGATCCTCCGACGACGGACGCTGCGCGCCGTCCTCGGAGTGCGAGAATAGCGCAGCCTCACAACGGACGCGAAACCGATGGAGGACGGCAGACTGTGGCGGATTTCTCGTTCGACGTCGTCAGCAAGGTGGACCGCCAGGAGGTCGACAACGCCCTCAACCAGGCCGCCAAGGAGATCGCACAGCGGTTCGATTTCAAAGGGGTCGGAGCGTCGATCCGCTGGTCCGGGGAGTTGGGGGTGGAGATCCGGGCGAACAGCGCCGAACGCGCCCTCGCCGTCCTCGACGTCTTCAAGGAGAAATTGATCAAACGTGGGGTCTCGCTGAAAGCGGTGGACGCCGCGGAGCCCAAGGCCTCGGGCAAGGAATTCCGCGTGGACGTCACGATCAAGCAAGGGATCGGCCCCGAGGTCGCCAAGAAGCTCGTGAAGATCATAAAGGATGAGGGCCCCAAGGGGGTTCAAGCCCAGATCCAAGGCGATCAGCTTCGCGTCTCCGGAAAGAAGAAGGATGACTTGCAGGCGGTCATAGCCCTGCTCAAAACCAAGGACCTCGACGTCGCCTTGCAGTTCACCAACTACCGCTAGGCGGTTTGGTGGGTAACCGACCGTCGGGGGAAATCGGCGCTCAGGGGCGAAACCGCGCACGGCGGGCGCTTCGTTCGATCGACGTGCCGCGATCGGCGCGGCTCCATCGAGGTAGGCCAGTGTGATCCAACAAGTCGTCGGGCTCGTGCTGGCATTCGCCACGGCGGGAGCGACCGGGGTGGCGTCGGTTCTCCAGGCGGTCGCCGTCCGCCACCAGATGTCCCAGGGCGACCGGCGTACGGCACGCAGCGCTTCGCGGGCCGTCGTCCAGCCGCTGTACCTCGCCGGCACCGGACTCGACGTGGTCGGTTTCGCCTGCATGGTCGGCGCGCTGCGCTGGCTGCCGCTGTTCCTCGTGCAGTGCGCGGCGACCGCCAGCGTCGCGGTCACCGCCGCGATCGGACGGCGAGTGCTCGGCACCTCCTTGCACCGCAGCAGCCGGTGGGCGCTGGTCAGCATGCTCGCCGGACTCGTGCTCCTCGCCTCAGGTGCCCGACCGGGTTCGGCGCCGCAGACGCCGGGTGTCGTTCAGGGGGCTTTGCTGGCCGGAGCCGGGATCCTCGCAATCCTCGGCGTGATCAGCCTGAGGGCGCGCCGTCTCGGGAGCGTGCAGGCGGTCCTCGCAGGCTTGGCCTTCGCGGGGACCGGCGTCGGGGCCCGCATCTTGTCCGCCGTGCACTCGCTGGAAGATGCCCTTCGCTCTCCCGCGACGTACGCACTGGCACTCTGCGGCGTCACCGGCATGCTGCTTTTCGCCGCATCCCTCGAACGCACCAGCGTGACGTTGGCGAACGCGATCGTCTTCGCCGTCGAGACCTCGACGGCTTCGGCCGTCGGCCTGGCCCTCCTGGGAGACCAGACCCGCGCCGGTTTCCTGGTCCCAACGGCGCTCGGGTTCGTGGTGACCGTCGGCAGCGCCGTCGCCTTGGCGCTGGACAGGACGGCGATGCCCGCGCCCGAGACAGCCGATCAACCCGCACGGTGAGCGCGCCGTACGATGGACGGCGGACGACGCCGTCGGGGGTGACGGCGACGAGGAGGTCAGGAACCGGGTGCCCACCAAAGAAGTTCGTCAACTCGATCGCGTGATCATCCGCTTGGCCGGGGACTCCGGCGACGGGATGCAGCTCACCGGTGACCGCTTCACCTCGGAGACCGCAGAATTCGGCAATGACCTGTCGACCCTGCCGAATTTCCCCGCCGAGATTCGCGCGCCCGCGGGCACCCTTCCGGGGGTGTCGTCGTTCCAACTCCATTTCGCCGACCACGACATCATGACGCCCGGCGACGCGCCGAACGTGCTCGTCGCGATGAATCCCGCTGCCCTCAAAGCGAACCTTGCCGATCTGCCCCGCGGAGCGGAAATCATCGTCAACTCCGACGAATTCACTCCCCGCGCCTGGCAACGGGTCGGCTACTCCTCCAATCCGCTGGAAGACGGCTCGCTCGCGGATTACCGGGTGACGGCCGTGCCGCTGACCTCGATGACAGTCGAAGCCCTCAAGGATTTCGACATATCCAAGAAGGACGCCGAACGAGCGAAGAACATGTTCGCCCTCGGTCTGCTCTCGTGGATGTACCACCGGCCGATCGAGTCGACCATCGCTTTTCTGGAGAAGAAATTCGCCAAGAACCCGGAAATCGCGAAGGCGAATATCGCCGCTTTCCGCGCCGGCTACCACTTCGGGGAGACCACCGAGGTGTTCGCGGTTTCCTACGAGGTGAAGCCGGCTGCACTACAACCCGGTACCTACCGGAACATCTCCGGTAATCTCGCGCTCGCTTACGGCCTCATCGCGGCGTCACAGGCCACCGGTCTGCCGCT
This sequence comes from Acidothermus sp., assembly GCA_023512015.1. Lineage (GTDB taxonomy): Bacteria > Actinomycetota > Actinomycetes > Acidothermales > Acidothermaceae > Acidothermus. The sequence goes on from JAIMAI010000011.1 coordinate 8,677, forward strand.
CTTCCTCGGCTCCTACCCCATCACCCCGGCGTCGGATATCCTCCACGAGCTCGCCAAGCACAAGAATTTCGGGGTGCGCACGTTCCAGGCCGAAGACGAAATCGCCGGAGTGACCGCGGCGATCGGCGCGTCCTTCGGTGGTTCGCTCGGGGTGACGACGACGTCCGGCCCGGGGGTCGCCCTCAAGAGCGAGGCGATCGGGTTGGCCGTGATGCTCGAGCTCCCCCTCGTCATCTGCGACATCCAACGCGGCGGCCCGTCCACCGGACTGCCGACCAAAACCGAGCAAGCCGACCTACTTCAAGCGATGTTCGGACGCAACGGCGAAGCGCCGGTCGCCATCGTTGCGCCGCGGTCGCCGTCCGACTGCTTCGCGATGGCCATCGAGGCGGCGCGGATCGCGACGAAATACCGGACGCCGGTCTTCTTGCTCTCCGACGGCTATCTCGCGAACGGCTCGGAGCCGTGGCTGCTCCCCGACGTTTCCGCGTTGCCGGATCTGCGGGTGGATTTCGCCACCGAGCCCAACCACGTCGCAGACGACGGCAGCCGCCAGTTCTGGCCGTACGTCCGCGATCCCGAGACCTTGGCGCGTGCCTGGGCCCTCCCCGGGACACCGGGACTCGAACACCGCATCGGCGGTCTGGAGAAATCCGACGGCTCGGGAGCCATCTCCTACGATCCGGAGAACCACGACCGAATGGTGCGGCTGCGGCAGGCGAAGATCGACGGAATCGCCCGCGACATCCCGCCCCTCGAGGTCGAGGATCCGGACGGGAACGCGGAGCTGCTGGTCCTCGGATGGGGCTCGACGTACGGACCGATCGGAGCCGCTTGCCGACGGGTGCGGGCGCGCGGACTTCCGGTGGCACAAGCCCATCTGCGTTACCTCAACCCCTTCCCCGCCAACACTGGGGAAGTGGTGCGCCGGTACCGCAAGGTGCTCATCCCGGAGATGAACCTCGGCCAACTCGCCTTGCTGATCCGCGCGAAATACCTGGTCGACGCGATCTCCTACGACCGGGTGCGCGGCCTGCCGTTCAAAGCGGCCGAACTGGCCGACGTCATCACCGCGACCATCGAAAGCATCCAGGAATGACGACCCGAGCGAGACAGTCACGATGACGAACGACGGTTCCTCCAACGGACAACACCGGGCCGGCCTCGCCGCCTCGTTGGCCGGACGCGCTGCGTACGGCAACGGACGGCCCGCGGGCTTGATGTCCGTACCGCAGGGCTCGACCGCTCTTGCCGCGAAGGATTTCAAGTCGGACCAAGAAGTCCGCTGGTGCCCCGGATGCGGGGATTACGCGATCCTGGCTGCGGTTCAAGGCTTCCTCCCCGAGCTCGGAGTACCCCGCGAGAACATCGTTTTCATCTCGGGGATCGGCTGCTCTTCGCGTTTCCCGTACTACGTGGAGACGTACGGGATGCATTCGATCCACGGGCGCGCACCGGCGATCGCGACCGGCCTGGCGGTGACCCGCCCGGACCTCGCGGTCTTCGTCGTGACGGGGGACGGCGATGCCCTCTCGATCGGGGGCAACCACCTGATCCACGCCCTGCGCCGCAACATCAACCTGACGATCCTGCTGTTCAACAACCGCATCTACGGCTTGACGAAGGGTCAGTACTCACCGACGTCGGAACTCGGGAAGATAACGAAGTCCACCCCGATGGGCTCTCTCGACCAGCCGTTCAACCCGGTCTCCCTGGCCCTCGGTGCGGAAGCCACCTTCGTCGCACGCACGATCGACTCCGACCGCAAACATCTCACCGAGGTGCTCCGGGCTGCGGTCGCGCACCGCGGAGCGTCGTTCGTGGAGATTTACCAAAACTGCAACATCTTCAACGACAACGCCTTCGAGGTCCTGAAATCGCCTACCACCCGCGACGATTACCTGATCCGTTTGGAACACGGCCAGCCGATCACTTTTGGGAAGAACCGGGAGAAGGGCGTGCGGTGGACGGCGTCCGGCACCTTGGAGGTCTGCTCTGGTGACGACCCGTCGGTGGTCGTCCACGACGCCCACCACCCCGACCCCACACTGGCCTTCGCCTTGTCCCGGCTAGCCCAACCGGACCTGGCGATGACACCGATCGGGATTTTCCGTGACGTCGACCGGCCGGTCTACGAGGACATGCTCGCCGACCAGATCGAGCAGGCGGTCGCCCGCCAAGGACGCGGCGACTTGGCGGCCCTGCTGGCCAGCGGAGACACATGGACGATTCGCTGACCGGCGGCGACCGACCGAGCCGGGACGACGAACAAGCAGGCTGGTCGAAACCGACGTGGGCCTCGCCGTCGCCGCCGTGGCGAGAGACCGCGCACGACGACGTACCTCCCCCGTCGCCGGAACGATCGACCTTCCCCGCCGCGTTCGAGGCACCGCGACCGTACGAGGGGTACGGAACCGGCTGGGTCGCACCGTACGGCCGATACGACGGGGGCGACCGGTACGAAGGCGCTTACACCTCCGACACAATTTCCGCCAACCAGGGACGACGCCCGTGGGTCGTCGTCCTCGCCGCGATCGCGGCGGTGGCCGTCATCGCCGGCGCGGTCATCGCGTACGTCACGACTCGATCCCCGCAACCGGGACCGTCCGCCCAACCCTCCGGCGCGGCGACGACCCCTGCGCCTCACCCCAGTCCTTCCGCGGCTTCACCGTCTCCGGAAACCACTCCCACGACCAGCACCGGGCCGCTCGACGGCTACCTGCTCCCCGCTTCGGCGATCGGCTCGGGAGTGCGGATCGTTCTGATCTCCGGAGGTCGGGACGCCGTCACCGAACCCACCCTCGATTTCTGCACCTTCACCTACACCAGCGAACGCGACCGCTTGACCCGTGTGCAGGTGCGATACGAGGGTGGCCCACAGGCCGTGAGCGAGGAATTCGTGCGCTACAAGCCCGGGGGTGCCGCCAAGGCTTTCGGGGAGCTGCGCACGGCCATCTCTCGTTGTCCGTCGAGTTACCGGGACGGCGACCAGACCGTCGGCCACATCCAGGTGATTCGCAACACCCCCGGCCTCGTCACGGATTCGGTGATGCTGGTCTTCGCGGTAAGTTATTCCGACCTGGGCGGCCCTTTCACCCTGTGGACCGCAGCGGTCTACCAGTTCGATGGGGATTTCTTCGCGGGGGTCTACGTGTACGGCGCGGATCCGCAGGCGGTGCAACGATTCGCCGCGCAACTCGGGGCGAAAGCCGCCGGATTGCTCCGGGAAGCCGCAGCCGGCAAGCCGGGGACCGGAGGCGGAACGATCCTCAACCCGTCACCGACCAGCCCCGCAGGACCAGGCTCCCAAGTCTGAAGCCGCCGTTCGCGGCTCGACCCACGGTCAACCCTTGACCGCACCGCCGACTATGCCTCGGACGAAGTAGCGCTGAAGAGCGAAGAAGACGACGAGGGGCAACGCCATGGAGAGAAAGGCGGCGGCGCTCAGCAAGTACCACCCTCCGCCCAGAGAGTTCACCAGGTTGGCGATAGCAGCCGTCATCGGGAGGTTTTGTGAATTCGAGAGGCCGATGTAGATCAACGCAACGAGCAAGTCGTTCCAGACGAAAAGGAACTGGAATATGGCGAGCGCCGCGAATGCCGGCACGCTCATCGGCACTGCGAGTCGAAAGAAGGCGGTGACGTGGGACGCGCCGTCGATGAACGCCGATTCGAAGACCGATCGGGGCAGCGATCCGATGAAATTCCTGAGGAGATAAACCGCAAACGGGAGACCGTACCCGGTGTGCGCGAGCCAGACGGCGAGGAACTTTCCGGTGAGCCCCCAATCAGCGAAGATCTTCAGAATCGGGATGAGCGTGGTCTGCAGCGGTACCACCAGCAGGCCGACCACGACCACGAAGAGCAGATCCCGGCCGGGGAATTCCATCCAGCTGAACGCATACGCCGCGAATGCGGCGACGAAGAGAGGGATGACCGTCGCCGGGATCGCGATGAAGAGACTGTTGACGAAGGCACGGCCCATCCCCTGCTGGCTCAGGACGTTCTCGTAGTTGGACATGGTGAAGTGGAACGGCGGAGCGAGCGCCGTCCACCACCCTGAACGGGAGAGCTCCGACGAGGGACGAAAGGAGCTCACCAGCAGCCCGATGGTGGGAACGATCCAGACGACCATGATGAGACTTACCGCGCAGTGCAAGAGGAGGCGGGCGCGGCGCGACCGCAACGAGCGTCGCGGTCGGAGGGCGACACGGATCGGCGCCGGGGGCGCGAGAACGGCAGCACCGGAGGATGGTGTTCGATCCCCCGCTGCGACGACTACGGGTCTGAGGATGCGACGCATCATCGCACGGCCTCCTGCGCCTTGAACCGACGAATGTTGAACGCCATGATGGGGACGATCGCGAGCAGCAGGACGACGGCGACGGCGCTGGCCCGACCGAAATCACCGAAGACGAACATCTCCTTGATCATGAGATTCGCGATGACCTCGGTGTCGTAATTGCCGTTCGTGAGGGTGTAAACGATGTCGAAGGTCTTGAGCGCGGTAATGATGATGGTGGTCGCGACCACCGCCAGGGTCGGGCCGAGCATCGGAAAAGTGACCCGCCAGAACACCTGCCATTCGTTCGCACCGTCCACCCGAGCGGCTTCCAGCAACTGTGGATCGATGCCTTTGAGCGCCGCGGAAATGATGACCATGGCGAAACCGGTCCACATCCACACCCCGACCGCGATCAGCGCGAACGTGGCCAGCCGCCACGTCGGGGTCTGCAGCCAGGCCACGGGCCCGGCCCTCACCACTTGGAGCAGGCCGTTGAGGGTGCCGGTCTGGGGGGTGCCGGGAGGCTTGTAGTCGTACATGAATTTCCAGATGACGCTTGCGGCCACCATGCTGATGGCGAGCGGCAAGAAAATGATGCTCTTGGCGACGGACTCGTACCGCACGCGATCCACCAGCACCGCGATCAACAGTCCGAGACCGACGGTGAAGAAGGTCAGACAGACGATCCAGAGCACGTTGTTGAGCAGCGCGCCGAGGGCACTGGAACTCGTGAAGAACCACTTGTAATTCGCCAAGCCGACCCAGCGCGGGTGCAATTCGTTGCGCCCTTGGAAACTGCGAATGATGGTCTGGATCGTGGGATAGACGAGGAAGAATCCGAGGAATCCGATCGCCGGCAGCAACCAGAGCCAGGGTCGAATCCGACGCTTCCACCGCTCACCCAGGATGCCGATGACGCGTTCCGTCCCCCAGATGTAAATAACGAGAACGGCGGGTACCCCGATGACGACTTCGAGCGCCGTTAGGAACCGTGAATCCACATGACCCTCCCGTCGCCAGATCGAGCCGAGCTACCTCCGTGGGGCCGAGCGCTCGATGACCCTGCCCTCGATGCAACACGGCACATCGTCGGCGGGGGAGCGGCTCGAACCGCTCCCCCGCACGAATTCACGATGATTGGTACGCATCTTGTTGCACCTTGTCCAGGCTCGACAACGCTTGATCCAAGGATTGGCTGCCGTTGGTCAGTGCGACCATCGCCTTCCAGAACGCGTCGTTCATCGCCGTCGGCATCAGGTCGGAGGCGTCGAACACGAAAATCTTCGCGTTGTGGAGGATTTCCGCCGAACGCTTGCTGATCTCGTCGGGGTAATCCGTCGCGTTCTTGTTGGCCGAGAGCGCACCTCCGATCTTCACCCAGATGTCCTGTGCTTTCGCCGTCACCAGGTAGCGCATCAAGGACTTGGCGGCGGGAGTGTCGTGGAACATGCCGAAGAGGTCGCCTGCTCCCTCCACCGCACCCGCGAACTGCGGGTCGATGTCCGGGAAGGGGAAGAAGTTGTAGTCGGTCCCCGCCTGGTGCGTCTTGAATTGACTGAATCCGGTGATGAAACTCGCTTGGTGCAGGAATTCGCATCCCGGAGGGTTCGCGAAGAGCGGGTCGCCCGCGTTACCGAAATTGGTCGCCACCGCGGTCTTACCGCCGCCATAGGTGTGCGCCACCACGTCGTTCATGTATATCTGGAAGGCTTTCTTGATGCGCGGGTCCGTCCATTTGATCTTGCCCTCGTACCACTGCGTGTACACGTCGGGCCCCGCGGTTCGCAGCACGAGATCCTCGATCCAGTCGGTACCCGGCCATCCCGAGGCGGCCCCCGATTCCAGACCCAGACACCAAATCGCTTTCGCGTTGCCCTGGTTCGCTTTGGCCTGGCTCATCAACTCATCCCACGTCTTGGGGGGAGCAGAGCTGTAGTCGTGTTGGTGCGGGTTGTACCAGATGAGACCTTTGATCGCGGCCTTGATGAAGACTCCGTACGTCTTGCCGTTGACCTCGCCCAACTTCACCAGTGCCGGCGCGGTCTCTTGCTTGTACTTCGCGATATCCAATACGTCGTCCAGGGGCTTGAGGCGCCCCGCCGCGACGTACTCGGCCATCTGTCCGGGGCCGGGAAGCCCGGCAAGGTCCGGCAGCACGCCGGATGCCACACCCGTCGTCAGCACCGTGTTGATGTCCCGGGTACCGGTGTACTGGACCTTGGCTCCGGTTTGGTCCTCCCACGGCTTGACCATCTGGAGGAAGGCCTTCTCCTCGTCGCCACCCCACGTCCCGATGACGGTCACCGTCTGGCCCTTGAGGTTCTCACCGCCGCTCGAGCCGCCTGATGCTCCGCCGCTGGCCTGACCTGTCGGTGTTCCTCCCGAGGAGCCGCCACCCCCGCTCCCACAGGCAGCGATCAGAACCCCGGTTGCCGCCACTCCGACGAGCCACCCCCGCCGGAGGCCTCGCGAACCGCGACGGCGAGATAGCACGACTGCCATGGTCCCCTCCTCACCTCAAGGCCTGTAAACGCTGTCATCATGAGCACGATTGCTGCTCAGCTTCAAGCAATCTCTCAGAGAATTCTCGATGTACTCGGTTACGTTTTGGGGTAGATCGCCAGCCTGATCGGCTCCACGCTCGGCAGCCTGCCCCTATCGATCAACCTTCAAACGCGCCGACCGAGGAACGTCACGGTTTGCACCCGCCGAAGAGATCGCAGGGCGACGTGCGGAGCGTCCTTGAGCCGAGGCGCGGCTCGAAGAGCCACGGATGCAGAGCGCGACATCCAGCCGGTGCGACTCTCCGCGCCCCCCGCCGCGGAGCTGGTCGAGCAGCAACCTCGCCCCGAGCTCGCCCATGTGCTCCACCGGCTGAGCGACGGTCGTGAGATCCAGAACTTCGGCCATCTCGTGACCGTCGAACCCGACCACAGCGACGTCCTCCCCCGGCCGCAGGCCGTGGCGTCGCAGGGCGCGCAGAGCGCCGAACGCCATCTCGTCCGACATCGCGAAGACGGCGGACGGCGGTGAGCGCCGCGCCAACAGCGTGCCCATCGCTCGCTCTCCGCCGTCCACCGTGAAAAATCCGGGAACCTGAAGTTGTGGGTCGGGGCGCAAGCCGGCCGAACGCAGCGCCTCCCGATACCCGGTGAGCCGGTCGTTCTCGGCGACGAACGGATTGGGGGCGGGGCGCCCAGCGATGAGACCGATCCGACGGTGGCCGAGATTTATCAGGTGCTGGGTCGCCAGTCGCGCTCCCTCTACGTCATCGATGAACACTCCGCTGAGCCCGGCCCTCCGAGAACCGATGAGCGTGACCGGCAGTCCTATTTGGAGCAGGGGCTCGACGTCCGGAATTTCGGGTGGCAAGCCGATGAGCAGCAAACCGTCGACCCGCCGCCGCAACCGGCGAATGGAGGGGACACGATGTGGTTCGCTCGGGTCGCCGGTCGTGAAAACCAGCAGGTCGAAATCCGAGCTCTGGATGACGCGCTCGGCCCCTGCGAGCACATGCCCGAAATACCAACGCGCGATGAAAGGCGCTATGACCGCGATGCCGCCGGCCCGGCCGCTCGCAAGGCGTGAGGCGGCCGGTGAGACGACGTAGTCCAGCCGTTCGGCGACCCGCAACACGTGGTCGCGGGTAGTCGGGTCCACGTTCGGCAATCCGCGCAGTGCCCGGGAAACCGTCGCCGTGGAGACTCCCGCGACGCGGGCGACGTCTCGAATGGTCACCGGAGAATTGCGGCTCATGGTGGCGTCCATTATTCGCCCGACGCGACGCCGGTCGACGACACTCCGGGGCCGATCGAGGGATGGGTTCCTCAACCGGTACGAGCCAGGACGAAATCGCAGAGGGCGTGCAGGGCGTGGGTGGCGGGGACGTCCGGCAGCGGGCTCAGGACGGAGCGGGCATCGGCTACCCAGCGCCGTAAATCGGCGCGGGCCCGCTCGATCGCCGGGTGGGCTCGCAGCAACGCAAGCGTCTCGCGGTGTCGATCGTCGTCCGTGAGATCTCCGTCCAGCAGTTCGCGCAGACGCCGATCCGCAGGCGCCGTGGAACGAAGGGCATGAAGCACCGGAAGGGTGAGGACGCCTTCCCGCAAATCGGTGCCCGGCATCTTCCCGGATTCGGCTTCGTCGCCCATCACATCGAGAAGATCGTCGGAGAGCTGGAAGGCCATGCCGATACGCTCGCCGTACGAAATCATGATCTCAGTGATCCACTCGGGAGCTCCCGCGAACATCGCGCCGAATCTGGCCGCCGTCGCGATGAGCGAACCGGTTTTGTCCGCGACGACGCCGAGGTAATGCTCCAAAGGATCCTCACCGGGTTCCGGGCCGCGGGTTTCCCGGATTTGGCCCTGCACCAGGCGTTCGAAGGTCCGGGCTTGGATACGGACCGCCTCCGGGCCGAGATCGGCGAGAATATCGGAAGCCCGCGAGAAGAGAAAATCCCCGGTGAGGATGGCAATGGTGTTCGACCATCGAGCATTCGCGCTCACCGTGCCCCGGCGCACCACGGCTTCGTCCATGACGTCGTCGTGGTAGAGGGTGGCGAGGTGAGTCAGCTCGACCACCGCGGCGGCGGGCACCACCCCGGGTGCCGTCGGGTTGCCGTACTCCGCCGCCAGCAACACCAGCAGCGGCCGGAATCGCTTCCCGCCGGCCTCGACCAGGTGACGCGAGGTCTCGGTGAGAAATGGATATCCCTCACTCACCACGGCTCGGCGCAACATCGCCTCTACGGCGTCCAGGCCGGCGCGCAATCGACGTCGGAGCTCCAGGTCGTGGATCACGAGGTTGAGACCCGGCTCCACGACACCAGCCTCGGCGCCGCTACCGATACCCGCCATGCCGACACTCTGCGTCAGGTGGTCCGAGTTCTCCAGTCGGGGCCGCAAGCTCGGCCACTGCTCGGGCTGTTGGGAGGTAACCGCTCACCGCAGGAAGGGCACCGCCTTGTCGGCGAGATCGAGTACGGTCTGCGGCACCACCCCGAGCACGATGGTGACCGCCACGCCGAGGGCGATCGCAGCCGCGCTCAATGCTCCCGGCATCACGACGGTCGGACCTTCCACCGCCGGCTCCTGGGAGAACATCAAAACGATGATCCGCAGGTAGTAGTAGGCCGTGACGGCGCTCGCTAACACGCCCACGATGACGAGCGGCCCCGCGCCTCCCTGGTACGCGGCTTGGAACACCGCGACCTTGGCCCACAACCCACTGGTCGGCGGCAAGCCGGCCATCGCGAGCAAGAACAGCGCGAAGATGCCTGCCATCAAGGGGGAGCGGCGGCCGAGTCCCACCCACCGCGACAGGTGATTGGCTTCGCCGTCCGCGTCACGCACCAGCATGACGATGGCGAAGGCGCCAATGTTCATGAAACCGTACGCGACAAGGTAGAAGAGCACGCTGGACTCACTCGCCCGTGTGGTGGCGGCGAAAGCTGTGAGGATGAACCCGGCGTGCGCGATCGACGAATAGGCGAGCAAGCGCTTCACGTCGGTCTGCGTCACCCCGAGGATCGCGCCGACCACCATCGTCGCGATGGCAACACCCCAGACCACCGGGCGCCAATCCCACGCCAGACCTCCGAAGGCCACGAAAAAGACGCGAAGCAACGCTCCGAACGCCGCGACTTTCGTCCCGGCCGCCATGAACGCTGTGATCGGGGTGGGGGCACCCTGGTAGACGTCGGGGGTCCACCAGTGGAACGGCACCCCGGAGAGCTTGAAAAGCAGCGAGATGCCGATGAGCGCAAGCCCGACGATGACCAGCGAATCACCGCGATCGGACGACGTGAGCGATGTCGCGATGTCGCCGTATTCCACGGACTTCGCGTATCCGTAGACCAAGGCGAGGCCGTAGACGAAGAAAGCCGAGGAAAAAGCTCCGAGCAGGAAATACTTGACCGCCGCCTCTTGGGACAGCAGACGGCGTCGCCGGGCCATGCCGGCGAGGAGGTACAGCGGGAGCGAGAGCACCTCCAGCGCTACGAACGCCAGCACGAGATCGTTCGCAGCCGGGAAGAGCATCATCCCCGCGACGGCGAACATCGCGAGGGGAAAAACCTCCGTCTGCCGCAGACCTGCACGGACGCTGGCGCGCTCTTGTTCGGTGCCGGGGAGGTCGGCGGCCTGGGCGACGAAATCGCTGTCGGCCCCAATGCTCCGGTCGGCGATCAGCAGCAGTGCTCCGATGGAGAGGGCCAGGATCGTGCCCTGGATGAACAGTGTCGGGCCGTCCGCGGCCACCGCGCTTTGGACGACGAGACGACGCGGGAGACCGGTGTTCGCCACGACGGCGACCAGAGCGGCGACCAAACCGGCCAATGCGAGAACGGTCTGCGTGACGGCACGATGCACGCGCGGCACGAACGCTTCGACGAGCACCCCCACGCAGGCCACCCCGAACACGATGAGCATGGGGAGAATGGCCCGATATTCGATGTGCGGCGCCGGGATGGCGTTGGGATTCGCTGCGGCATGGAAAGCTGCGAGCAACCTCACGACGATCCTCCGCTCGGTGCGACGGCCGCCGGCTGGACGGCAGGCTGCGGGTCGGTGTCATGCGTCTGCTGGAGAGTCGCGGCGACACCGGGCTTAATGATGTCGAGGATCGGTCCCGGGTAGAAACCAAGGGCCACGATGACCGCCACCATCGGCGCGATGACCACCCGCTCGCGCAGCGAAAGGTCGCGGACGTGTTCGACGTGGGGACGAACCGGGCCGGTCATGGTGCGTTGATACATCACGAGCATGTAGATGGACGCGAGGATGATTCCTGCCGTGGCAAAGCCTGCGGCGACTTCGTAGCGGGTGAACGTGCCCACCAGGACGAGGAATTCACTGACGAACGTGTTCAAGCCCGGCAGGGCAAGGCCGGAGAGACTGGCCAGCAGGAAAACACCCGCGAGTATCGGCGCCACCTGCTGAACCCCACCGAAATCGTGGATACCGCGGGTACCGCGACGCGCGATGAGGAATCCGATGATGAGCAGCAAGGCACCGGTGGAGAAACCGTGGTTGACCATGTAGAGCGTGGCACCGGCCTGCCCTTGGCTGGTGAAAGCGAAGACGCCGAGCGTGATGAGGCCGAAGTGCGACACCGACACATAAGCCATGAGCCGTAGCAGATCGCGCTGTCCGATCGCTTGGAGCGCCCCGTACAGCACTGCTATCACGGCCAGCACAAGGACGACCGGGGTGAACCAGTGCGCCGCTTCGGGGAAAAGGCCGAGGCAGTAACGGAGGAAGCCGAAGGTTCCCACCTTGTCGAGCACCCCGACGAGAAGCACACTTCCCCCCACCGGCCCCTCGGCGACCGCATCGGGCAGCCACGTGTGCAGCGGCCAGAGCGGAGCTTTGACGGCGAAGGCGGCGAAGAAACCCAAGAACAACCACCGTGCGTCGGCGGTCGGGAGGTGCAGGTTCTGCAAATCCGAGTAGAGGAAACTCTTCGGGCCCACGACGTACAAAGCGATGACCGCTGCGAGCATGAGGAGGCCACCGGCCAGGCTGTAGAGCAGGAATTTCATCGCCGCATACGACGCGCGAGGCGTTCCCGAGCTGCCGATGATGAAATACATCGGGATCAGCATGGTTTCGAACAGCGCGTAGAAGAGGAACAAATCGGTCGACACGAACGTCCCGATCAGGACGGTTTCCATCGACACGAACAGGCCGAGGTAGGTCTTGACGCTCCTTCGCGTCTGCTCGCACTCGTGCCACGACGCGAGGATGACGACCGGCCACAGCACGGCCGTCAGCAGCAGCAGGACAACGGCGACGCCGTCCACTCCGAGGGCGTAGTGGATACCAAAGGCCGGAATCCAGGACACGTCCTCGGTGAATTGGAACCGCGGCCCGTGAACGTCGAAGCGAGCCGCTATCACGCAGGTGAGGGCCAGGACGACGACGGTCGTCGCGAGCGCCGTCCACTTGGCCCAAACCGGGCGTTCCCGCGGAAGCGCGGCGATGACGGCGGTACCCACCAGCGGGATGACGCCGAGAACGGTCAACCAAGGCATGCGATCAACCCCTCACCATGAGCAGGGCGGCGACGAGAATCGCCACCCCGCCCAGCATCGAAAGGGCGTAGGAGCGGACGAAGCCGGTCTGCACGTAGCGCAGTCGGCCGGAGAAACCACCGAAGAAAGCGGCTATACCGTTCACCGCACCGTCGACGACCCGGTTGTCGAAGAAGACGAGCAGGCGGGTGAGGTACTGCCCCGGACGCATGAAAACCGATTCGTTGAAAGCGTCACCGTACAGATCGCGGCGAGCAGCGACAGTCGCAAAACTTCCGGCCGGCGCGACCGCGGGCACCGGACGACGCAGGTACATCAGCGCGGCAATCCCGACGCCGACCACCATGGCAGCCAAGGTGACCAGCCCGGCCGTGCTGGCAGGCTGCACGGACGGCTCCTCGGAGTGGCCGACGACCGGTGCGAGGAAATTCGCGAAACGCCCGCCCAGCATGAGCACATATCCGGCTCCGATCGATCCGACCGCAAGCAGGATCATCGGCCAGGTCATCACCTTCGGGGACTCGTGGGGATGGACGTCGGCCTCCCACCGGGGACGGCCGAGGAAGGTCATGAAGACGACCCGGCTCATGTAGAAAGCGGTGATGCCCGCACCGATCAGCGCGGCACTGCCGAGGACGAATCCCGACGTACCGCCCTTGTGATACGCAGCGTCGATGATGGCGTCCTTGGTGAACCATCCGGACAACCCTGGGAATCCGATGATGGCGAGGTAGGCCAATCCGAAAGTGGCGAAGGTGAGCGGCATCGGCTTGGCCAATCCCCCGAATCGCCGCATGTCGACTTCGTCCTTGGTGGCGTGCATCACCGATCCGGCACCGAGGAAGAGTCCGGCCTTGAAGAAACCGTGGGTGAGAAGATGCGCGATTCCGAAGGCGTAGCCGGCAGGGCCGAGACCCACCGCGAGAATCATGTACCCGATCTGGCTCATCGTCGATGCGGCGAGCGCCTTCTTGATGTCGTCCTTGGCACACCCGATGATCGCACCGAAGAGGAGAGTGACCGCGCCCACCACGGTGACGGCGAGCTGCGCGGTCGGAGCGAGGTCGAAGATGGGTGCGGATCGGGCGACGAGATAGACCCCCGCCGTGACCATCGTGGCTGCGTGGATAAGGGCGGAGACCGGCGTGGGGCCTTCCATCGCATCGAGCAACCACGACTGCAGGGGCACCTGGGCGGATTTCCCACATGCGCCGAGCAGCAGCAACAAGCCGATGGCGTTGAGGGTCGCGGGATCGGCCCCGTGGACGGCGGAGAAAACGCCGGTGAAGCTGAAGGTACCGAACGTCGCGAACATCACCATGATGGCCACGGAGAGACCGAAGTCTCCGACCCGGTTGACGACGAACGCTTTCTTCGCGGCCGTGGCTGCCGAGGGTTTGTACGACCAGAACCCGATGAGTAAGTACGACGCCAGACCGACACCTTCCCAGCCGATGTACAGCGCGAGGTAGTTGTCCCCGAGCACCAACAGAAGCATCGCGGCGACGAACAGGTTGAAATAGCCGAAGAAGAGCCGACGCTTGGGGTCGTGCGCCATGTAGCCGATCGAGTAAATGTGGATGAGGGAGCCGACTCCGGTGATGAGCAGGACGAAGGAAATGGACAATGCGTCGACCTGCAACCCGATGTCGGCGTGGAAGCCTTCGACGATCGTCCAGCCGAAGACGTGGTTGTCTATACTCCGCTCCACCTCCGGCTTGCCCACGAGGGTGGCGAATTCGACGAGGCCCAGCACGAAGGAGGCAAGTGGGGCGGCCACTCCGAGCAGGTGACCCCAGCGGTCGGTGCGCCGTCCCCCGAGGATGAGAACTGCGGCGCTCGCCAACGGAATGGCGATGATCAGCCAGGTGACCGAGAATACCCCGCTCGCCGCGTGAGTGGTGAGCACCGCATCCCGCCTCTCGTGATCCTCTGAGTCCGACCGCTCAGTACTTCAACCGCTCAGTACTTCAGGAGATTGACGTCGTCCACCGACGCGGACCGTCTGGTTCGGAACACCGCGACGATGACGGCCAATCCGACGACGACTTCGGCTGCCGCAACCACCATGACGAAGAACGCGATGATCTGCCCATCGAGATTTCCGTTGATTCGCGAGAACGTGACCAGCGCCAGGTTCGCGGCGTTGAGCATCAATTCGATGCACATGAAGACGACGATGGCGTTTCGACGCAGCAGGACGCCGACCGCGCCGAGGGTGAAAAGCACGGCGGAGAGGTACAGGTAGAACATCGGGCTCATCGTTCGTCTCCCTCAGCGGATGACCGATCCGACCCTGCGGCGCTTCCGAGCGAGGAGGGAACGGGTCGCCGTCCCTGCTCCGCGGAGAGCTCGCGGATGCGGGTCGGGACGCTGAGCTCGGAGAACGAGCCGTCCGGGAGCAGAGCGGGAGTGTCGACGGCGTTGTGCCGCGCGTAGACCCCCGGGCCGGGAAGCGGGGTGGGATGAGCTCCGCGTACGAAACGTTCCCGCATCAGCTCGTACTGGGTGCGGCGCGGCATGACGCGCTGACGATGCGCCAACACCATCGCTCCGAGCGCCGCCGTGATGAGCAGGGCGCTGGTGACCTCGAAGGCGAAGACGTAGCGGGTGAAGATGAGCTTGGCGACCTGGTAGATGTTGCCGCCCGACTGGATTTGTCCCGCCGCGTTGGTGGGGTAGTTGGCATTCGCCAAGCCCTCGCTGGTGCGAATCGCAGCATTTCCGATTCCCGCGATAAGCAACAGCAGGAATCCCAGACCGGCCACGACGGTGGCCAGCCGTTGGCCGCGGAGCGTTTCGACCAGCCGCTCTTTGGTGTCGACGCCGACCAGCATCAACACGAAGAGGAACAGCATCATGACGGCGCCGGTGTAAACGATGACTTGGACGAAGGCAAGGAACGGCGCGTCCTGCGCGGCGTAGAAGAGGGCGAGGATCAGCATGACTCCGCCGAGCATCAACGCGGCGTGGACGGTGTTGCGGGCGAACACCACGCCCAGCGCCGCAAGCACCGCGATCGGGCCGAAAATCCAGAACAACGCGGCCTCGGTGCCGGAGGTGTGCATCGCTGCGAGAATCGTCGGGCTCATCGGCCCTCCGCCCTCTCCTGGACGACGGAGTGCTCCCTTTCGCGGGCAATGATGGCGTCGGGTGCCGCCGCCTCGAGGTCACCGCTGAGCATGTGAGCAGCGGGAGTCCCGCGGTAGTAGTCCTTGGTGTCACCCAGCCGCATCGGGTGCGGAGGTGGTTCCATGCCGGGAGCGAGCGGTGCGAGCAGTTGCTCCTTGGTGTAAATGAGGTCGGCCCGGTTGTCGTCCGCGAGTTCGTACTCGTTGCTCATCGTCAGGGCCCGGGTCGGGCAGGCCTCGATGCACAGGCCGCAGAAGATGCAGCGCAGATAATTGATCTGGTAGACCCGGCCGTAACGTTCGCCCGGCGAGTACCGCTCTTCTTCGGTGTTGTCCGCCCCTTCCACGTATATGGCGTCGGCAGGGCAAGCCCAAGCACACAACTCGCAGCCGATGCATTTCTCCAGGCCGTCGGGATGACGGTTCAGCACGTGCCGACCGTGGTAGCGCGGC
This sequence comes from Acidothermus sp., assembly GCA_023512015.1. Lineage (GTDB taxonomy): Bacteria > Actinomycetota > Actinomycetes > Acidothermales > Acidothermaceae > Acidothermus. The sequence continues at coordinate 24,581 of JAIMAI010000011.1, forward strand.
ATGGTCGGCTTCTTCTCGTCCGGGTACTGCTCGGTGTTGACCCGTCGGAACATCGTCCCGAAGGTCACAGCGAAACCGCGAAGCGGCTTGGGAAGCAAATTACGCACGACCATCACCCTCCGTCCTGACGTCGGAGTGGGACTCTCCCGAGGCGCCTTCCCGGGCGGCGACGGTCGCGGCGAGCGGCGGGTGCGTCGCGGGACCGAGCGCCGGTACGGGATAGGGACTATCCGGGTTCGGGACCAGCGCCGGGCCGACGCGCGGCATCTGCATGCGTTCCTCCGAGCGACGTTGGACGACGTCCGCGATGAAGGAGCCGAGGATGAGCAAGGCGGCGAGGACGACGATCGGGATAACCCACGTACGCCAGTTGCTCACGTTCACCACCCGGATCGCCGCTTCGGCGAGGATCCACAGCAAATTAACCGGGATGAGGACCTTCCAGCCGAGCTGCATGAACTGGTCGTAGCGGAACCGCGGCAGAGTTCCGCGTAGCCAGATGAAGACGAAGAGCACGATGCCCAGCTTGATGAGGAACCACAGCAGCGGCCACCAGCCGACATTGGCCTCGGACCACAACGAAATCGGCCACGGAGCCCGCCATCCGCCGAGAAAAAGCGTCGTCATGAGAGCCGAAACCGTAACCATGTTGATGTATTCGGCGAGATAGAAGAGCGCGAACTTGAGCGAGGTGTATTCGGTGTGGAACCCACCGACGATTTCGGTCTCCCCTTCGGGCAGGTCGAACGGGGCTCGGTTGGTCTCCCCTACCATGGCGATCGCGTAGACGGCGAACGAGATGGCCGCCCATAGGATGCCCCACCGGTGCGCTTGAGCCGCGACGATTTGCGACGTGGACAGCGATCCGGCGTAGAGGAAGACGCCGACGAAGGAAAGTCCCATCGCAATTTCGTAGCTCACCACCTGCGCGGCGGATCGCACTCCGCCGAGCAGCGGGTACGGCGAGCCCGAGGACCAACCGGCCAGCACGATGCCGTAGACCCCGAGCGAACTCATGGCCAAGACGAAGAGGACGGCGACCGGCAGGTCGGTGAGCTGAAGATTCGTGTGATGCCCCGCGATGGAGACGGTCGGCCCGAAGGGGATGACGGCGAAAGCCATGAAAGCGGGGATCGCGGAGATGACTGGAGCCAAGATGTACACGGCCTTGTCGGCCATGGCCGGGACGATGTCTTCCTTGAGCGCCAGTTTGAGGCCGTCGGCCAGGCTTTGCAGCAATCCGAAAGGCCCCACCCGATTGGGGCCGATTCGTTGCTGCATTCGTGCGACGACCCGCCGCTCCGCCCAAATCATGAAGAGGGTGGCCAGCACGAGAAATGCGAAGATGGCAAGGGTCTTGATGATGATGAGCCACCAGATATCGCGGTGGGTAGGCGGTGATAGCGGCGCCGCGGCCAGTACCGGCGTCATTGCGTAGCCGAGCCCGGTCATCGCCCACCTCCCTGCGTCTGCGTCACACCGTCGGCAGGCCGCACCGAGACCACCGCGCCGGCGCCCACACCCAGCATGGAGTACACCTCGCAGTCGGTCGACCGAGTCGGAAGCCAGACGACGTCGTCGACCATCGGCTCGACGTGAAGCGGCACGGTCAGGGATCCATGGGACGTCGAAATCGTCACCTTCTCACCGGCACGAACACCCAGACGTGCCGCGGTCGCCGGAGAGATTTGCGCGCGCACCGGCTTGGCCGTCGCCGCAAGATACGGATTTCCGTCGAGTAACCGACCACGGTCCAACAATTCGTGCCAGGTCGCCAGGATGGCTTGGCCCTCTCCCGGTTGCGGGGGTTCGGCCGGCTCGACGGACGACATCGACGTCCGGCCCTTGGCGTAGCCACTCGTCAAAGCGGCCAGTTCCGCCCGCACCGTCGGAAGGTCGGGCAAGCCCAGGTGGACGTCGAGGGCATCCGCAAGGGCATGGAGTACTTCGTAATCCGCGAGCTGGCCCGCGTCGGTGAAGGAGGCCTCGAACGGACGTGACCGGCCTTCCCAGTCGAGGAAAGTGCCGGCCTTTTCCATCACGGATGCCACCGGGAAGACCACATCGGCGAATTCGGTGACCGAGCTGCGCCGCAATTCCAGACTCACCACGAAATCGACGGCTTGGAGTGCGGCGCGCGCGCCGTGCGGATCGGGCAGATCGTCGAGATCGACCCCTCCGACGAGCAACGCTGCGATGTCCCCCGACCGCGCCGCCGCGAGGATACCGGCGGTATCACGCCCCGGCTGCGACGGGATGGTGGTGGCCCAGCGCAACGCGACCGGCGCAACCGCTTCCGCGTCGTCGATCCGGCGTCCGCCGACGAGGAGGTTGGGAAGTGCCCCGGCCTCGAGTGCACCGCGCTCGCCTGCCCGCCGTGGAATCCACGCAAGCCGTGCTCCGGTGGCCTCGCTCAGCGCGACGGCCGCGGAAAAAGCTCCCCGCACCTCGGCGAGACGTTCTCCGAGGATGATGACGGAACCCGGACGACGCAGACCTTCCCCGGCGGCGGCAAAAGCAGTGGTGAACTCCTCGGCGTCCACTCCCGACGGCACGGACGGCGGCATACCGTCGACGAGAGCCCGCAACAACGCGGCCTCCCCACCCGGCACGCACCCGAGGAGTCGGCCCGCCATCTTGCGCAGGCCGTGGGTTGCCAATGGGGCAAGGGAGAACACCGCAGTTCCCTTCTTCATCGCCGCCTTGCGGAGCCGGAGGAAGACCATCGGCGATTCCTCTTCGGCTTCGAATCCGGCCAACAGCACGGCGGGAGCCGCCTCCAAGTCGGCGTACGTGACGTCGAGGTAGCGCCCGGCGACGACGTGGGCGAGAAAGTCGGCTTCTTCCGCGGAATGTGTCCGCGCGCGGAAGTCGACGTCGTTGGTCCCGAGTGCGACCCGCGCGAATTTCGCGTATGCGTAGGCATCTTCGGTGCTGACCCGTCCACCGACCAGGACCCCCGCACGGCCCCGCGCGGCTGCCAAACCGTCTGCAGCGGCGCGCAACGCCTCGGTCCAGGAGGTCGGCACCAGCACGCCATCGGCGTCACGGATCAGCGGCGTGTCCAGCCGGTCCGCCGCCGACGCGTAGGTGTAACCCCACCGTCCCTTGTCGCAGTTCCATTCCTCGTTGACCAGCGGATCCGACCCCGCCAGTCGACGCAGCATCTTCCCGCGACGGTGGTCGTTACGTTGCGCACATCCGGAGGCGCAGTGCTCGCAGATACTCGGCGTAGACACGAGGTCGAACGGCCGCGCACGGAATCGGTACTGGGTACCGGTCAGCGCACCGACCGGGCAGATTTGGATCGTGTTGCCGGAGAAATACGACTGGAACGGCTGGTCTTCGAAGATGGCCACCTGTTCCAGCGCGGAGCGTTCCAGCATCTCGATGAACGGGTCCCCCGCGATTTGTTGCGCGAATCGGGTGCAACGGGTGCACAGAACGCAGCGCTCGCGATCGAGGAGGACTTGAGCCGAGATTGCAATCGGCTTCGGATAGGTGCGCTTCACGTCATGGAAACGCGACTCGGCGTACCCGTTGGTCATCGTCTGGTTCTGGAGCGGGCACTCCCCCCCTTTGTCGCAAACCGGGCAGTCCAACGGGTGGTTGATGAGTAGGAGCTCGATGATGCCGTTCTGCGCCTTCTCGGCCATCGGAGAGGTGTATTGGGTGCGGACCACCATTCCTTCGGTGACGGTGGTGGTGCACGACGCCATCGGCTTGCGCTGACCCTCGATTTCCACAAGGCACTGCCGACACGCCCCGACCGGATCGAGATACGGATGCTCACAGAACCGCGGAATCTGGATTCCGAGCATCTCGGCGGCACGGATCACCAAGGTGCCCTTGGGAACCGAGATCTGGAAGCCGTCGATGGTGAGGCTCACCAGATCGGGAGGCGTGGAGGCGGCCGCGGTGGATCGCTCGTTCGTGACGGTCATGACACTCCCGCTCCTGCGAAGACGGTCGAAGCCACCGGATCGAACGGACACCCACCTTGCTCGTAGTGGGCGATGTATTCGTCGCGGAAGTACTGGATGGACGAGGTCACCGGGCTGGTCGCTCCGTCACCGAGAGCGCAGAATGCGCGCCCGAGGATGTTGTCGGAGAGGTCGAGCAGCGTCTCGATGTCCTCCGCGGTGCCGAGGCCGCGTTCCAGCCGATCGAATATCTGGACGTACCAGAACGTGCCCTCTCGGCACGGAGTGCATTTGCCGCACGATTCGTGGGCGTAGAACTCGCACCATCTCTTGACCGCACGGACCACGCACGTCGTCTCGTCGAAAATCTGCAACGCGGTGGTCCCGAGCATCGACCCGTGAGCCGGTGGGCCTTCGAAATCGAGCGGGACGTCGAGATGGGCGGCAGTGAAAAGGGGCGTCGATGAGCCACCCGGCGTCCAGAATTTCAATTCGTGGCCTTCGCGCATACCTCCGGCAGCGTCCAACAGTTCGCGCAAGGTGATGCCGAGCGGCGCTTCGTACTGGCCGGGCCGGGCTACGTGGCCGGAGAGGGAATAAATCTTGAAGCCGGGAGATTTCTCCGTCCCCATCGAGCGGTACCACTCGACCCCACCCGAGACGATGGCCGGCACACTGGCAATCGTCTCCACGTTGTTGATGACCGTGGGGCAACCGTACAGGCCGGAAATGGCCGGAAACGGCGGTCGCAGACGGGGCTGGCCGCGATAGCCTTCGAGGGATTCCAGCAGCGCGGTCTCCTCGCCGCAGATGTACGCACCGGCGCCGATGTGCACGGTGAGTTCCAAATCGAAGCCCGAATCGAGGATGTTCCGACCGATGTACCCCGCACCGCGGGCTTCCTCCACCGCTCGAAGCAGGCGGCGTATGACGTGCAAGACCTCGCCGCGTACGTAGATGAAAGCATAATGAGCGCGAATCGCGTACGCGGCAATGATCGCGCCTTCGATGAGGGTGTGCGGGGTCGCCATGAGGAGCGGGATGTCCTTGCAGGTTCCCGGTTCGCTCTCGTCGGCGTTCACCACCAGGTAATGCGGCTTGCCGTCGCCCTGCGGGATGAAACCCCACTTCGCCCCGGTAGGGAATCCGGCTCCGCCACGACCGCGCAGACCGGAATCCTTCACCAACTGCAAGACGGCGTCCGGGCTCATCCCGAGCGCGGTACGCAACGCCTGGTACCCGCCGGTCGCCTCGTATGCGGCGAGCGTCCACGACCGCTCGCTCCCCCACGACGCGGTCAGCACGGGAGTGAGTCGAAAACTCATGAGGACGCTCCCGGACGAGGAGGAGCCGATTCGCCGCGCCGACGGGCCAGTTCCAAACCGGCGAGCGAGGCGGGCCCGGCGGATGGGCCGACGTCGGCGAGATCGTCGGGGAATCCCGCCAGAATGCGCGAGACCTCGGTGTGGGTCTTCAATGGGGCGCCCCGCGTCGGCATCGGCGGATCGCCGGCCCGCAAACGGTCGACCAACTCGCGCGCGCTTTCGACGGTTTGGTTGTCGAAGAACTCCCAGTTCACCATGACCACCGGGGCGTAGTCGCACGCGGCATTGCATTCGATGTGTTCGAGGGTCACCATGCCGTCCTCGGTGGTCTCACCATTCCCGATGCCGAGGTGATCCTGCAGTGCCTGGAAAATAGCGTCTCCGCCAAGGATGGCGCACAGCGTGTTGGTGCACACCCCCACGACGTAGGCTCCGCACGGCCGACGGCGGTACATGGTGTAGAAAGTCACGACCGCCGCGACCTCGGCGGTGGTGAGGCCGAGAATCTCCGCGACAAGTCGGATGCCGTCTGCCGAGACATACCCTTGCTCGGCCTGTACCAGGTACAGCAGCGGCATCAGCGCCGAACGCGGGCGCGGATACCGTGCGATGACTTCGGCGGCCCGCTCACGGACCCGTTGGCGGGCATCGGGGGAAAGCGGATCCTCCGCGGCCGTCGCGGGGCCGAGCCGCGGGTCGAACACCACCAACGGCGCCGAACCCTGCTGCGCGCCGGGGGTGGAGGGAAGACCGTCGGTCGCGCCGCTCATCGATCGCACCCGCCCATGACGGGGTCGAGGCTGGCTACCGCGGCGATGACGTCGGCCACCATCCCGCCCTCACAAACTGCAGCCACGGACTGCAGGTTAACGAACGACGGATCTCGGAAGTGCACGCGGTACGGCCGGGTCCCGCCGTCGCTGACCAGGTGAACCCCGAGTTCCCCACGCGGGGCTTCCACCGCGGTGTACACCTGCCCCGGCGGCACGTGGAAACCCTCGGTGACCAGCTTGAAGTGGTGAATGAGGGCCTCCATCGAGGTGGCCATGATGTGGCGGATGTGGTCGAGGGAATTCCCCAAACCATCGGGCCCGATGGCCAACTTGGCCGGCCAGGCGATTTTCTTGTCCTCCACCATCACCGGGCCGGGCCGCAACCGGTCGAGACACTGCTCGATGATTTTCAGCGATTCCCGCATCTCGTCCATACGCACGAGGTATCGGGCGAAACAGTCTCCGTCGGTCTGCGTCGGTACGTCGAATTCGTAGGTTTCGTAGCCGCAATAGGGCGCCACTTTGCGGAGGTCCCACGGGTAGCCGGCGGCCCGCATGATAGGACCCGTAGCACCGAGGGCGACCGCACCGGTGAGGTCGAGATAGCCGACGTCCTTCAGACGTTTGATCCAGATCGGTTGTCCGGTGAGCAAATCGTGATACTCGTCGATGCGCGCGGGCATCACCTCGAGAAACTCGCGGATTTTCTCCACCGCACCGGGTGGCAGATCCTGCGCCACTCCACCGGGACGGATGTATTCGTGGTTCATCCGCAAACCGGTGATCATCTCGAAGATGTCCAGGATGAGTTCACGTTCCCGGAAGCCGTAGAGCATGGCCGACAGCGCCCCGATCTCCATGCCTCCGGTGGCGAGCCAGACCAGGTGCGAGGAGATTCGGTTCAGTTCCATCATCAAAACTCGGATCACGTTCGCCCGCTCGGGGATTTGGTCGGTGATACCGAGAAGTTTCTCCACCGCGAGGCAGTAAGCGGTTTCGTTGAAGAACGGGGAGAGGTAGTCGGCGCGGGTGAGAAAGGTAACCGCCTGGGTGAACGTGCGGTATTCGCAGTTCTTCTCGATGCCGGTGTGCAAATAGCCTACGACGACCCGCGCCTGTGTGACGGTCTCGCCTTCGAGTTCCAGGACCAGCCGGAGGACGCCGTGCGTGGAGGGGTGCTGCGGACCCATGTTCACCACGATCCGATCCGGGTGGCGATCGGCGACGTCCTGCACGATGTCCTGCCAGTCGCCACCGCTCAGCGTGTACACCGGAGCGGACGGGTCGAGGACGTCGTACGGATCCGTGGTAGCCGTCACCAGCGCACCTCCTTTCTCGTGGCCGTGTCTTTCCGTCGTCTCACGCGTACTGCCGCCGTTCGTCGGGCGGAGGCACCGTGGCGCCCTTGTACTCCACGGGAATCCCTCCGAGTGGATAGTCCTTGCGCTGCGGATGCCCCGGCCAATCGTCGGGCATGAGAATCCTGGTGAGGGCCGGATGGCCGTCGAAAATGATCCCGAACATGTCCCAGGCCTCGCGTTCCTGGAAATCCGCGGTCGGCCAGACATCGACCACCGACGGCAGGTGCGGGTCGGCGTCCGGGACCGAGACCTCCAGCCGGATGTGCCGGCGGTACGTCATCGACGTGAGTTCGTACACCACGTGCAGCTCGCGTCCGACGTCCGTCGGATAGTGCACCCCGGACAGCGAGTTGAGCAGTTCGAACCGCAGACGCTCGTCGTCCCGGAGGGTGAGCGCGACGTCGTGGAGGTGCTCCCGGCGCACGTGCAGGGTGAGTTCGCCGCGGTCCACAACGCTGCGTTCGATGGCCTCGGGGAGCCGCGGATAAGCCGCTTCGAGGGTGTCGACTACCTGGTCGAAATACCCCCCGAACGGTCGCGGCGAGGAGGGCAAGCCGCGGAGTACCGGCTCGCTCATCGCAGCAATCCCTTCATCTGGTGTGTCGGCAAAGCGGCGAGCGCTTCTGCTTCGCGCGCTTCGGCTTCCCTTTCCGCGTGGACACCGAGTTTTCGGGCTTTGATCTTCTCGTGGAGTTCGAGGATCGCGTGCATGAGCATTTCCGGTCGGGGTGGACAGCCGGGAAGGTACATGTCCACCGGGACGACGTGATCCACGCCCTGGACGATCGCGTAATTGTTGAACATCCCTCCCGACGACGCGCACACCCCCATGGCCAGCACCCATTTCGGCTCGGGCATCTGGTCGTAGATCTGACGCAGTACGGGAGCCATTTTCTGGCTCACCCGACCGGCGACGATCATCAGGTCGGCCTGGCGGGGAGAGGCGCGGAAGACCTCCATCCCGAAACGTGCCAGGTCGTAGCGGCCAGCGCCGGTCGCCATCATCTCGATGGCGCAGCAGGCAAGGCCGAAAGTAGCCGGCCAGAGTGAACTCTTCTGCACCCAGCCGACGGCCTTCTCCACGGTGGTGAGGAGGAAACCACTCGGCAATTTCTCTTCGATGCCCATATCGTTCAGTCCCACTCCAGTCCGCCGCGCCGCCAGACGTACACGTACGCGATGAAGACGGTCACGATGAACAGCACCATCTCGACGAGCCCGAAAACCCCCATGTCGGCATAGGCGACGGCCCACGGATAAAGGAAGATGATCTCTATGTCGAAGACGATGAACAACATCGCCGTGAGGTAATACTTCACCGGGAAACGCCCGCCGCCGACCGGTTGCGGGGTCGGCTCGATTCCGCACTCGTAGGCGTCGTACTTGGCTCGGTTGTAACGCTTCGGTCCGGTCAGCGAACCCGCGATGATCGAGAAGACGGCGAAGCCTCCTGCGAGGAGGAAGAGCGCGAAGATCGGAACGTAACTGAACACGCGTCACCTCCCAGCCGCGGACCCGCCGATGGGCTCCTGCACCGCGGTGCAGTCTAGAACCCGCTTCATCGTCATGCCGCCGGTGCCCAACGGCTCACAGCGTTGATGATTCGGTCCATCGCATCGCCATCCTTCGGATCCGTGAGATTCGCGAGGAATTTCAAGGTGAAGCGCATGAGGGTCGGGTGAGGCAGTCCGTGTCGGGTCAGGAATTGCATCACCCCCGGCTTGCCGATGAGGGAGACGAACCAGCGGGCCAGCGTGTAGTAGCCGCCGTAGCGATCTGCAAGCGCCGCCGGGTAGGAGCGGAGCACCCGTTCGCGGGCCGCCGGGGTACGACGGGCCAATGCCTGCGCGATGATCTCGGCTGCCAGTTCCCCCGATTCCATCGCGTAGGCAATGCCCTCGCCGTTACAAGGGTTGATCATCCCACCGGCGTCGCCGACCAGCAGGAGACCGTCGGAGTAGTGCGGTTTGCGGGTGAAGCCCATCGGCAGCGCGGCGCCGCGAATCGGTCCGCGGGCGGTCTCCTCGCAGATCCCCCACTCCTCCGGCATCGTCGCCACCCAGCGCCGCAGCAACGCCCGGTAATCGATGGCTCGAAAGGCCGCAGAGGTGTTGAGGATTCCGACGCCGACGTTGCTAGTACCGTCGCCCATCCCGAAAATCCAGCCGTACCCGGGCAGCAGCCGGTCACGACCTCCGCTGTGATCGCGCAGCTCCAGCCACGACTCCAGCCACGTGTCGTCGGATCGGGTCGAGGCGTAGTAGCGCCGGTACGCCACCCCCATGGGCCGGGTCGCGAGCTGATGGCGCCCCAGCGCGAGCGCCAGCCGACTGGAGTTGCCGTCGGCGGCGACGACGACGGGGGCGCGGACGACGAGCGTGCGGTTGCCGCCGTCCGTGGTCGCCACCACCCCGACCACCCGGGAAGTGCGATCATCGACGAGCGGCGCGCCGACCGGTGTGCGTTCCAGGAGAGCAGCGCCGAGCTTGACCGCGTGACGGGCGAGCAGTTGGTCGAATTCGGAGCGGGGCCGGACCAGGCCGTAATCGGGGAAGGTCGCCAATTCGGGCCACGGCAGTTCGAGGCGCATGCCTCCCCCGAGGATGCGCAGCCCGTGATTGCGGAGCCATCCCGCTTCCGGAGAGGTGTCGATACCCAGCCTGATCAATTGCCGGACTGCGCGGGGCGTCAGCCCGTCGCCGCACACCTTTTCCCGGGGGAAGGCACTCTTCTCCAGCAGGACGACGTCCAGCCCGGCCTGCGCGAGATAAGCCGCGGTGGTCGAACCGGCGGGTCCGGCACCGACGACCACGACGTCGGTGTCGCGTACCGTCGCGCCTGCAGGGAGACGGGCCGTCGTGACCAGTCGCGGAGCCGCTCGGTCGGCGGCGACGGAGCCGGCTGGTCGTGCCATCAGGCCCTCCTGAGGGCTCTCACAGAGCGCGAAACGGGCGATTCCACCGAGCATGCGAGCTTGTGAAATTCTTCACGAGCTCCGAGATGCAGTCTAGGCCGACGCCCTCACGGGCGGACGGCGCGGTGGATGCTCACCACGCCCCCACTGAGGTTCCGCCAGGCGACGGCCGACCACCCGGCGGCCTGGATGCGCTCGGCCAGCTCGCGCTGGTCCGGCCAGCCGCGGATCGACTCGGCGAGGTAGCGGTAGGAGCCCGGGTTGGAGCCGATCCGCGAGCCGATTGCGGGGATGAGGCGCAGGTACAGGTCGTAGCAGCGACGCAGCAGCGGAGACGGCGGCGTGCTGAACTCACAAATCACCAACCGTCCCCCACGCCGGGTGACCCGCAGGCATTCGCGAAGCGCTTGGTCGACGTCCGCGACGTTGCGCAGTCCGAAAGAGCAGGTGACGACGTCGAAGACGCCGTCGGCGAACGGCAGGGAAAGTCCGTCGCCAGCGACGAAGACCACGTGATCCCGGTAGCGCCTGCGGCCTTCCTGCAGCATCCCGAGGGAGAAATCGCAGGCGACACAGAAAGCCCCCCGGCGCGCGAAGGTGATGGACGACGTCCCGGTGCCGGCCGCCAGGTCGAGAACGCGTTCACCCGGCAACGCGTCGACCGCTCGGGCCACGGCACGCCGCCAGAGGCGATCCTGGCCGACGGACAGGACATCGTTGACGAGGTCGTAGCGGCGGGCGACGCTGTCGAACATCGCCGCGACTGCGGATGGCTGCTTGCTCAAGTCGGCTCGGACGGGTGGGACGGCCACGGCGTCGATTCTCCGATCGCGAGAAGACGGGATTTCAGGCCATCGTCGCACAGGGCGCCACGCACCCCGGCTTCGTAGAGTCCGCGAGGATCTGCGCCGAGCGTCACGGCGAGCTCGTATTCGCGAGCGAGATCGGTGTCGAAAATCGCCGGATCGTCGGTTCCGACGGTGCAAGGAATACCGGCTCGCAACAGCTTCGGGAGCGGGTGCTCGGCGAGGCTCGCGATCGCGCGAGTACGGAGGTTGGACGTCGGGCACACGTCGAGGACGATCCCCCGATCTCGCATCAGGTCGAGGAGCGCCGGGTCGTCGGCCGCCGCGATGCCGTGCCGCACCCGCACGGGTTGGAGAGCGACCAGGGTCTCGCGCAGTGAGTCCGCTCCCGACGAGCCGTCGGGAAATCGCGGGAATTCTCCGGCGTGGGGGACGACCCCGAGACCCAATTCCCGGGCGGCAGCGAACGCCGCCGCGTAGCGGGCGGCGGGGCACGCGCGTTCGTCACCCCCGAGCCCGACGCCGACCACCCCGCGATCCCGATAACGTCCGGCGTACCGCACCATCTCCCCCACCAGCTGCGGGTCCACGCCGCGGTAGGCCTCGGGAGTAAGGCGGACGACGATCCCGTACCGCTCGGAGGCCGCAGCCACTCCGTCGCAGTACCCCTCGAAGACCTCCTCCCACGACAGGCCGCGCATCACGCGTTCGACGGGGGAAAAACAGGCTTCGATGTAGACGGCACCGAAGCTCGCGACGCGCGCCGCGTATTCCTCCACGACTTGGGTGAAGTCGCCGGCGCGGCGCATCACGTTGGTGGTGAGGATCCAGACGCGCACGAAGTCGCGGAAATCACGGAAGTCGTACAGCGCCTGCATTTCCGTCGCGGTGTCGAAGGGAAGCCTCACCGCGTTGCGTTTCGCCATCTCCAGGAGTGTCGTAGCGCCGACCGTTCCTTCGAGGTGGACGTGAAGTTCGATTTTGGGGAACGAAGCGGCGGACATCCGGATACGTCGGTGGGATCAGGCCGCCGAGCCGCTGGGTACGTTCTCGGGACGCAACGCGGTCGAGGAGAGATGGGAGCGCAGGCGGGGGTCGAAGGGCGGGTCGTCGTCCGGCGTCCAATGCACCCGGAGGTGGCGGTAGAGGGTGTCACGTTGTGCGGGAATTCGGCCCGCGGCGCGAATCAGGTGAATCATCTCCGCGAGATTCCACCGGTGGCGCGCGCCGGCGGAGGAGACGACGTTCTCCTCCAGCATCACCGAGCCGAGGTCGTCGGCGCCGAAGTGCAGTCCAAGTTGACCGACCTCCTTGCCGAGGGTGAGCTGCGATACCTGGAGATGGTCGATGTTGTCGAGAAAGATGCGGGCGACCGCAAGGAGTCGCAGGTATTCGATCGCGCTCGCGAGCGTGCGACCGCGGAGATGGTTGTTCTCGGGTTGATACGTCCAAGGAATAAAGGCACGAAAACCGCCGGTCCGATCCTGCACGTCGCGGATGAGGCGGAGGTGCTCGATACGCTCGGCGTTCGTCTCGCCGGTACCCATCATGAAGGTTGCGGTGGACTCCACACCGAGCCGGTGAGCGGTCTCCATCACTTCGAGCCACGTCGAGCCGGTTTCTTTGAGCGGAGCGATGAGGCGGCGTGGTCGCTCGACCAGGATCTCGGCTCCCGCGCCGGCAAAGGAATCCAGCCCGGCCGCGTGGAGCCGACGGATGACCTCCTCGAAGGTGAGGCCCGAGGTCCGCGCGATGTGGACCACCTCCGAGCCACCGAGCGAGTGGAGCGCGAGTTGCGGGAATTCGCGTTTGATGGCCGCGAAGACTTGCTCGTACCACTCGATTCCCAGCTCTGGGTTGTGCCCGCCCTGCAGCATGATTTGCGTCGCCCCGAGCTCGACGGCCTCCCGGCAGCGACGCAGGATTTCGTCGAGCGAATGGGTCCAGGCTTCGGCGTGTTTCGGAGGGCGGTAGAAGGCGCAGAAACGGCACGCCGTCACGCAGACGTTGGTGTAATTGATGTTCCGATCGATGAGGTAGGTCGCGATCTGGGCGGTTTCCCCGAAACGCCGCCGCCGCAGGGTATCGGCGACGCGACCGAGGGCGTGGAAAGGTGCCCTGGTGTACAGCGCAAGGGCCTCGGTGGCGTCGATCCGCTCGCCCTGCTCGGCCTTGTCGAGCACGGCGGCCACGTCGAGTGCCGCGGCACGGGCGACGTCCGCGGGATGGCTGCCGCTGTTCGGGAGATCGGTGGCCACCCGACCAGACTAGCCAGCGCTTCCAGGCTCTTCGACCGGGGCCGAGGGAGAAGAAGGGCAGAGCTCGCGCAGAGCGGCGATCAGAGCCTCGTTGAGGGTTCCCTTCTCGATGATGGCGTCTGCGCCCGGTGGGAGCGAGCGACGCTCGCCGGAGAGCACCGCGATCTTCGTACGTGGCGCGATGGCCCGGATTCGCTGAATCGCTTCGAGTCCCGACATGACGGGCATCGTGACGTCGATCACAACGAGGTCGGGGAGCTCTCGCTCCACGATTTCTACCGCTTCGGCGCCGTCTCGCGCTACCCCCACCACGTCGAAATCGGGCTCCAGGGAGAGCAGGGTCTGGAGGAGTGCCCGCATTCCCGCCGCATCGTCAGCGATCACTACTCGGCACGGCGCCACGGCGGAGTCTCCGACGGCACCCTCCAGCGGAGCGTCGTCCAGTCGTTCGAAGGACGTGATGGGCAACACTGCTCGATAATCGCAGCTTTCGTCGCCGTCCTGAGGCGAAATCGACAAGCTGATCCCAACGGGTGATGTGGGAGCGTTTCCCCCACGCTGCAGGGATTAGACCGCCACGAATTCGGGGTGCCATGGCCGGACTAGCCCGAGCCGGGGACCGACTCGGCGGGCGAACTCGGCAAGCCCGGCAAGCTGCCTTGGCCCGAGGGAGAAATCCAGGGTGGTGAAATACCGCACAAGGGTCTGGACGTCGAAATCCTCCCAACGGGCCGCAGAAGCGGCTACCTCTTCCACCCGCGCCAGCGACAACTCGCGCGAGTGGAGAAAGGCCGTGTGGACGTCTTTGACCAGCCCGGGATGTGCCTCGGCGAAGTCACGTCGCGCAGCCCATACCGCGAACACCATCGGCAGACCGGTCCAGCTCCGCCATGCCGCCGCCATGTCGTGGACGGTGAGCCCGAGTCGTGCCCCGTCTCGGAGCGTGGTCCGAAGCGCGATGTCACCAATGAGCACCGCAGCCGACGCCTCCAGCATCATCGCCGTGAGGTCCGGCGGGCAGGTCAGGTAGCGCGGGCGAACACCGACCCGATCCTCCAAGATCATTCGGGCTAATTCCACCGTCGTTCGGCTCGTCGATCCCAAGGCGACCAGCCGGTCGTCGAGTTCCTCCAACGGCAGCTGGCTGACGAGCACACACGACATCACCGCGCCGTCGGCACCGACCGCGAGATCAGGCAGGATCAAGAGATCGTCGGCGTGGCGGAGGTACTCGACCACGCTGATCGGTGCGATATCGAGATCCCCGGCAACCAGACGATCGCTCAACCGGTCCGGGGTGTCGCGGAACAGCTCCACGTCCAACAAGGCGTTCGAATGGACTAGGCCCCAATAAAGCGGCAAGCAGTTGAGGAATTGGATGTGTCCCACCCTCGGCCGCGGCACGCTCATCGTCGTCCTCGCCGAGCGATCCAACCCATGGATTCACCCTAAGCCCGCGTCGATTCATCTGCTCGCCGGCCCCGGACGACGGTGCTGGCACTGCACAGAATGGTCAGGTCAGCGTCTCGGCGCGGATCACTTCATTGGTGAGCACGCTAAGAATTTCACCTTGATCGACGTTCTGTCCCGTTCGACGCCGGAGCTCTTTGCGGAGCGCTTCCAACACTGCATCGCTCACTAGTGCGCGAGCCACGGTCTTAGGAGCGGTCGCCGCCTTCGCCCGCCACAGTTCATCGATTTGACGTCGCTTCATGCTTTCGCGTGACAAATAGAAAAGGGAGCCCGCTTTCGTCGATGTGCTCTGGTCACTCATGAGATCTACTTCGAGGGCCAGATCCAACGCGACCGGAAGGCCGCCAGTGAGATGCCAGACCTGCCATACGGCCCCATTCGTCAGGATGATCCACTCGACGCCCTCGTTGACCGCGTACATCTGGACTTGGCGTAGATGTTTGACGCCAAGCTTCGTGGTACACCGCTTGACCTCGATGAAGGCAACCAACTGCTTGTCGATCCGAACTCCGTAATCGGCAAACTCCCCTTTGACTTGGTACTCGGTCGTCAAATTCTCGTACTTGTCGTATCCCAAAGCCTCGCACAGGAAGTCGGTAACCAGCAGCCGCGTATCGCCTTCGTTCGCGTCACGAGCGAGAAGCTCAGTAAGAGGGTGATGGAACTTCTTGATGGCGGCTTTGATGCGCTCCCTGGTCTCCGTTTCCCATTTCGGAGCGGACCGAGCCCTAGATGCCCGCGGCGTGCCGGCAGACGTTGGTGACGCTTCATGACCCCTGGTCTCGACCTGCGACTCGACGGTGCCAGTCTCCACGGTCATCGGTATCCCTCCCTTGGTAACATGATCATCCATATTCTGACACCTGGAGGGACCCGGCCGCGCCTAATCGGCGCGCATGGCTGGAATCTCGCCGTTCACGACCCCGACTGGTTCCCAAAGTGCTCGTCCTCGGAGCGCCGTGGTGCTCCGTCGGGGGAGGGTGCGTACGAACGGAGGACGTCGTCGCAGGCGGCCTCGTCGAACCGAGAGGCCGCGCGGTCTCGAGAAAACAGTCGGGTTCGGCGCAACGCGTCGGCCATCTCCTGACGTTGCCGACGGAGCAAGACGAAGCTCGCCAAACCTGAGATCAGCAGCGCGAGGAGCACCAGCAGCACGCCGCGCACGCGCACCAACCAGACCAGACCGGCCGCAAGGACGAAGAGGGCGACGCGGGCGGCGGTGTAACGGAGAATCGCACGAAGCGGCGACGATGGCACGGCCGCAGCGTCGGCAACGACACCGGGCCGCTCGTCGTCAGCCGGCGAGCGACATGGGTTGGGGGACGTCACGGCGATGCGGATCCGGTCCGGGATAGATGCGCAGCACGTTGTAGCGGGTGTCCCGTTCCACAGGTACGAAACCTGCGTCGCGGATCAATTCGATCAGGTCGTCGCGATGCAGCACATTCGGCGTCCCGAAATGGTCGGCGTCATGTGTGATTTTGTATTCGACGACCGAGCCGTCGAGGTCGTCGGCGCCGTAGGACAACGCCAGTTGTGATGTCGTGAGCCCGTGCATCACCCAGAACGCTTTCACGTGCGGCACGTTGTCGAACAACAGTCGGGAAACCGCGAAGGTCTTGAGCGCCTCGGCACCTGTGGCCATCGGCCGAGTCGCCAGCCGATTTCGCGGATCTCCCGTGGGGTCGTGCTGGTAGCGGAGTGGGATGAAGACGATGAATCCTCCGGTCTCGTCCTGCAATTCCCGCAGCCGGAGCACGTGATCGACGCGATGCCGGGGCTCTTCGATGTGCCCGTACAACATCGTGCACGGGGTGCGGAGGCCCTTGGCGTGAGCGATGCGATGGATGCGAGACCAGTCTTCCCAATGGGTATCGTGGTCGACGATCTGGCTGCGGACTTCCCAGGCGAAGATTTCGGCGCCGCCCCCGGTCAGTGATTCCAGACCGGCGTCGATGAGCTCGTCCAGGATTTCCTCGGCCGAAAGGCCGGAAATCTTCTCGAACCAGTGAATCTCAGTGGCGGTGAAAGCTTTCAGGGCTACGTGCGGCAACGCTTTCTTCAGCTCACGCAGCACTCGAGGGTAGTAGCGCCACGGCAGGGTCGGGTGCAGGCCGTTGACGATGTGCAGCTCCGTGATGCCCTCGGGCTCCATCTGCCGGGCCAGCTCAACCGCTTGCTCCACCCGCATGGTGTAGGCATCCGCCTCACCGGGTTTGCGCTGGAAACTGCAGTACGCGCACGACGCCGCGCAGACGTTCGTGAGATTGAGATGTCGATTGACGTTGAAGTACACGTGATCGCCGTTCCACCGCGTCCGGACCCGGTGGGCCAGCTCGCCGAGCCAGGCGAGGTCGTCACACTCGTACAGCGCGACCCCGTCGGCGAAATCGAGCCGTTCGCCGGCGTCGACCTTCTCCTCGATCTCCCGCTTCAGGACGGCGTCCATGATCCCTCCAGCTCCGGGCCATCGGCGCGGTAGCGGCGACGGCTCGTTCCCAGCATGCCCGACCCGCGGTTGCCGATCATCGGCCACTCCCGAGTGGCGCCCGGACCGCGGCCCCGAGGCGTCGCGCTCCGAACGCCGCCTCGACGTCCCGCCGATACTTCTCGCTAGATCGAAAATTACTACCGAGGGTCACACTCACATGACCAAAAGTGGGCACGTTCCCCCGAAATCCGATTCCTTGTCACGATGCGTAGCCGCGGCGTGACGACTGCCCGGATTTTTTTCGCCACGGCTCGACATTCCGGCAACAAAGCAAGACGAGAACGGACACCGCCGTGTACACATCTCATGGGGGACCGCAGGAACGACAAGCACCACCAGAACGGACTCGAAACACACCATGTCGAAACAGGAGACAGGCCCCGCGCAGCCTGAAGAGTCGCAACCCGACCCAACCAGTTCGTCACGGAATGTGTCGGCACAATCACGAGGAAACGAGCCGGGTGCCGGTGCCCCACCTCAGGGGCGCGGCGCTCCGTGGAGAGGGGACCCGATGGAAGCAACGCGAGACCGTCTACTCACTCCGGGTGAGGTAGCCAACCTCTTCCGAGTGGATCCGAAGACGGTGACGAGATGGGCGGCGTCCGGACGTATCGGCAGCATCCGCACGCCGGGAGGGCATCGCCGTTTTCGGGAGTCCGAGGTGCGGGCCCTGCTGCGCGGCGACAACGATCTGGACGGCTTCGGACCGGTCATCTTCGACACCTCGGGTCGTTGACCGACGTCAGGTGCCGAGACGGCCGGTCCACCGAGTCAACAGGTCGTGTTCGACCCCGAGAACGTCCAACACCTTGCCTGCCACGAAGTCCACGAGTTGCTGGATGTTCTTGGGTTTGCCGTAGAAGGCCGGTGCCGCCGGGAGGACGACCGCTCCCGCTTCGTCGAGTCGGACCAGGTGACGAAGGGTCGTGCCGGTCAGCGGAGTCTCCCGGGGAACGACCACCAGCCGTCGACGCTCCTTCAGCGTGACGTCTGCGGCCCGTTGCAGCAGGTCCTTGGAAAGGCCGAGGGCGATTCCCGCCACGGAGGCAGTGCTCGCCGGGATGACGACCATCCCGCGGGTCAGATACGACCCGCTGGAAGGAGCGGCGGCGAGATCGGTTGCGGCCCAGATTCGTACGTCGAGGGTGGCGGGGAGCTCGGGCGCAGGCGCACCCGGATCCGTCGGTTCCCGCAGCCACGTCCGCAGCACCTCCAGGTCGTCGTGCCAGGTCAGACCGACTTCGTCGCGCAGCGTGAGGCGGGCCGCACGCGACACGATCAGATCGACGGGTTCACCGGCGCACAGCAACCCGCGCAACACGGCGGCCGCGTACGGCGTCCCGCTCGCGCCGGTCACGCCGACGATCCACGGACGCCGCCGCGCAGCCTCCTCGGTCACGGCCGCAGACCTCCCACAAGAAGATCAGCAAGCCCGAAGGCGAACAACCCCACCCCGATATAGCCGTTGACCGTGAAAAAGGCCCGATTCACCTTCGACAAATCCGTCGGCGTGACCAGATGGTGCTCGTACGCGAGGGCGCCCGCCGCCGCGAGCACGCCGACCAGCCACAACCACCCGAGCCCCGCAGCCGAGCCGAACCAGAGCAGCAGCCCGACTGTCGCGAAATGTGCCACTCGTGACCACGCGAGCGCCACGTACGGCCCGAACCGCGCGGGCAGTGATTTCACTCCCACCGTGCGGTCGAATTCGTAGTCCTGCAAAGCGTAGATGATGTCGAATCCCCCGATCCAACAACCGACCGCCAGGCCGAGAAGCACCGCCGTCCACGACCAACGCCCCGTGACGGCGATCCACGCACCGATCGGACCGATGCTCTGCGCCAAGCCCAGGACGGCGTGCGGCGCCCAGGTGAGCCGCTTCGCGTAGGGATAACCGGCGGGTATCGCGGCGGCGACCGGCGAGAGCATGAGGCACAAGGGGTTCAGCGCCGCGGCGGCACCGACGAGAACGGCGAGCGCCGCCAATGCTCCGAGCAGCGCGAATCGGACCGACAAGACGCCGGTGACCAATTCCCGGTGACGAGTGCGGGGATTGCGGGCATCGATGGCCCGGTCGACGATCCGATTCACCGCCATGGCAAAAGTGCGGGCTGCCACCATCGCCACCGTGATGAGCAGCAACTGCCGCCAATGGATGTGACGATCCACCTGCCACATCGCGGTGAGCCCGGCGATGTAGGCGAACGGCAGTGCGAAAACCGAATGCTCGAACTGCACCAGCGAGAGAAACGACCGCAGCTTGCTCCGCGGGACGGCGTGGGTGCGGGGGGTATCGACGGCGGGCCCGCTCATCGCCGTCCCCGTTGGGAAGAAGGAGCGTCCGACAGTGAGATTCCGAACTCGGGCCAGCGTTTGCTCACCCGCTCGACGACCTCCGGATCCTGGGTGATGATTTCCGGCCACCCGCGGGTGTACCCCTCTTCGGGAAGTTTGGCGGTTGCGTCGATACCGAGCTTGCCGCCCCAGAATTGTTGGTAGCTCGCGTGGTCGAGATGGTCGACCGGTCCCAGGGTGTGCACCACGTCGTGGGCGTAATCAACGTTTCCGAACGCCCGCCACGCCACCTCGCGGTAATCGTGCACGTCGCAGTCCGCGTCGACGACGACGACCAGCTTGGCAAGGGAGAGCAACCCCGCACCCCAGATGGCGTGCATCACCTTGTGTGCGTGCTTGGGGTACCGCTTGGCGATACTCACGATGACACAGTTGTGAAAGACGCCCTCTATCGGCATGTCGAGGTCGACGATATCCGGGATGAGCAATTTCACCAGAGGGAGGAAGATACGCTCGGTCGCTTTCCCGAGAAAAGCATCCTCGGCCGGAGGACGACCCACCACGATGGCTTGGAATATCGGGTTGCGACGCATCGTCACGGTTTGTACCCGGAGCACTGGGAAAGGCTCCACCGGAGTGTAGAAACCGGTGTGGTCCCCGAACGGCCCTTCCGGGCGGCGTTCGTTCGGGTCGACCCATCCCTCCAAGACGACCTGGGCGGACGCCGGGACTTGCAGCGGCACGCTCACACAATCCACCAATTCAACCCGCTCGCCCCGCAGGAATCCGGCGAACAAGTACTCGTCGACGTCTGCGGGGAGCGGAGCGGAGGCAACGTAGGTGAGCACCGGATCGCAGCCGAACGCCACCGCCACCGGCAGCGGTTCTCCCGCATTCTCGGCGGCCGCGTAATGCGCGGTGGAATCCTTGTG
Organism: Acidothermus sp.; assembly: GCA_023512015.1. Taxonomy (GTDB): domain Bacteria; phylum Actinomycetota; class Actinomycetes; order Acidothermales; family Acidothermaceae; genus Acidothermus. The sequence continues at coordinate 45,132 of JAIMAI010000011.1, forward strand.
GATCTGCCAATGCATGCCGATCGTGGTCCGGTCGAACCGCTGCAGGCGATACAAGCCCACGTTGCGTTGCCCGCTCACCGGATGGCGGGTGTGGGTGAGACCGAGGGTGAAATACGGCCCGCCGTCTTTCGGCCAGGTGTGGAGCGCCGGCAGGCGCAGGAGGTCGACCTGGTCGCCGCGCCACACGACGTCCTGGCAGGAACCGGAACGCACCACCTTCGGCGGGGCGGTGCGGAGCTGGGCGAGTCTGCCCAGAGCATCCTTCAGACCAGCCCAACCGTGCGGGACTTCCGGTCGCAGCAGCTCGGCGATCCGCCGTCCGACGTCGTCCAGCGTCTGCGCCCCGAAGACCTTCGCCATCCGGCGTTCGGTACCGAAAACGTTCATCGCGACCGGAAGGTCGTAGCCGGTGACGTTCTCGAAGAGGAGCGCCGGGCCGCCGGCCCGGACCACTCGATCCACGATCTCGGTGATTTCCAGGTACGGATCGACCGGGGCGCGAACGCGGACCAGCTCGCCGTCCCGCTCCAACGCGTCGAGGAATTCCGGCAGATCGGCGAACGGCATGGGTTCAGTATCGCCGTCCGTCACAACGCGGCCAGCCCCCGCTCTCCTGTTCGCACCCGGACGACGGCCTCCACCGGCACCACCCAGACCTTGCCGTCCCCGATGGTGCCCGTGCGAGCCGCCGTGACGATCGCGTCGACGATGTCGGCTGCGTCCGCGTCGTCGCAGAGCACCTCGACCCGCAGCTTCGGCACGAGGTCGATTTCGTACTCCGCGCCGCGGTACACCTCGACGTGGCCGCGCTGACGTCCGTACCCGCTGGCCTCGGTGACCGTGAGTCCGTGGACGCCGAATGCCTCCAACGCCTGCTTGACGTCGTCCAGCTTGAACGGCTTGATCACAGCGGTGACGAGTTTCACCTATTGCTCCTCGGCTTCGCGTGACGACTCCGCACGAGAATAGGCGATCGATCAGTGCGGCTGTTCGGCAATGGGCCGGTCCGCTGGTCGCGTCGGGGTCCCGCTTTCATGCCGACCCGGTAGCCGATGCCCCACCCCCGCGGTCTGGAGTCCGAGGTCGTAGGCCGTCTCACCATGTACCAAGAGGTCGAGGCCGGCCAATTCGTCGTCCCGTGCTACCCGGAATCCGACGAATCGGTCCACCGCTTTGGCGATCAGCCAGGTGAGGGCGAACGAGTAGCTCCCGACCGCGAGCACCGCAACCGTCTGCCGGCCCAATTGGCCGAATCCCCCTCCGTAGAGCAGGCCGCGGGCGCTCCCGGTCACCGCTGCGGTTGCCAAGAAACCGATGAGCAGCATCCCGACGACCCCGCCGACCCCGTGCAACCCTGCGACGTCGAGGGAATCGTCGTAGCCGAAGCGAAATTTCCACCCCACCGCGTAGCTGCACACCACGCCGGCGACCAGACCGATGACCAAAGCCCCCAGGGGATTCACCGAACCGCACGAGGGTGTGATGGCCACGAGGCCGGCCACCGCGCCGGAAACCGCACCCAACGTCGTGGCGTGGCCGTCGCGGCGTTTCTCGACGGCGAGCCAGCCGAGCACCGCCGTGGAGGCCGCCACTTGGGTGTTCAGGAAGGCCACACCGGCGAGGCCACCGCTGGCAAGCGCCGATCCGGCGTTGAACCCGAACCAGCCGAACCACAGCAGTCCGGCTCCGAGTACGACGAGGGGCAGATTGTGGGGACGCATCGGATCCCGCCGAAAACCGACCCGGGGGCCCAAGACCAAGGCGAGCGCGAGCCCGGAGACGCCGGAATTCAACTCGACGACCGTACCTCCGGCCAGGTCGATGGCGTGAAGCCGATCCACGATCCACCCGCCGTGGCCGTGTGCGGAATAGAAGACCCAATGTGCGACCGGGAAATACACCAGACTCGACCAGATGACGACGAATACGATCCACCCGCTGAATCGCGCGCGATCGGCGATCGATCCACTGAGCAGCGCTGCGGTGATAGCCGCGAACATCAGCTGAAAAGCGGCGAAAACGGGGGTTGGAATGGTGCCGGTCACGTCTGTGACCCCCACACCGGCCATCCCGGCATACCGGAGCGTCCCGATCAGTCCGCCGAATGCGTCGGGCCCGAACGCCAGCGAATACCCGTAGGCGACCCAGACGACCGTGACGACGGCCAGGCAGCTCAGGCTCATCATGAGCATGTTCAGCACGTTCTTCACCCGGACCATGCCGCCGTAGAAGAGCGCCAGCCCAGGGATCATGAGCATGACGAGGGCCGCGCTGATCAGTACCCAGGCGGTGTCCGCCCCATTGATGTCACCAGGCACGGGCGGTAGCCTCGCCGACGACTGTTACGACAACATTTCGGGAGGCCGCTATTGCGTTAAATCTGCATGAGCGAGGAGCGGTCTTCGTCAAAAGACATTGATCACGTCTCTCGAGCTACGGCCCGCGAGCCTTCGGGCCTTCTCGACGGCAGCGAGATCGTCAGGTACGTCGTTTCGCGGGTGGTCTTGTCCTTGATCGTGCACTCCTGGTGATGTGGACGACCTGCAGTACATGAGGAAAACCTGCATCTGGGACAGGGTCGCAAGCTGGGCAGGCCAGTAAGCGCCTCTGGTTCGCCTTGACGACAGTTAGGTATTAGGCTAGCGTATTGATCTTGAATCTAAACCTACAATGAAACCTAAAGACGGGGGCATAAGAGAAGTGACTCGATCATCACCACCAAACCGGCGACAGCACATTAGGCTCGCTACGGGACTGAGCCTCGTAGCTGCTCCGCTCGGATTTCTCGGGGTGGCGCAGCCCGCGTTCGCCGCCGCGCCACCCAATTCCGTCAGCTACTACGTGACGGGCTACAGCACATCCTGGGCGTACAACGCTGGTTGTAGCCTCGGCCAACTCGACCTGGGTCGGCCGGGCACCCAGCGCAGCGTCGCCGTGCTCGACTTTGGCGCCATGTGGTACTCGTCATCGAGCGGCTGGATGGTGACCGCCTTCAGTGGCCCCGACATGACGCTCGCGTCAGCGAGAGCAATGGTCCAGGAGTTCGGCCACGGCTACTGGGTGTGCACGGGGTCGGACCTCACGTCGACGGTCTACGTCGGACTGGGCACGAACAACTCCGCCGGGACTGTCAATTCAGACGCGGGCGTCGCGCTCGCCAGAGAGGCACGAATAGCGTGGGACACCATGGACGGCAATTGGCCCCAGTCGCACGGCATCGGCGCCAACGACTTCGAGTCCTGGGGAAAGGACTCAAGCCTCTCGACGGCATCGAAGAACTGGATCGACGGCTACAACAGCTACTCGAACAAAGTGTTCTTCGTAAACTACGGGTCGGCGGACGGTTGCCCCACCTCGTCCATTCCGTCAGCAACGAGCTGTAATCCCGGCCTGCCAGCGGAGACGATCTGGTACGTGTCATGGTCTGGAGTCGCGTGGCCGTTGCCCGAGATCTACACGACGTCAGGAAGTCAGGCCAAGCAATGGAAATATTTGTCGCTGTACTCCTATACCTACCACGGCGGAAAGCTCAACTTTAGCCAAGGATTGATGACACAGTATGGCGCATGTCAACAGGTCGGCGGTTGTAGCGGCACCAACAACAGCCCGTCGGCAGGATGGGACCAGCTGAACGCGCAGCTGGATTCCGACTCCCGGACAACGCAAGACCCCGGCCCACCCTCAGACATCAGATGGAAGTGAGGACGTTATGCGGGGTCGAAAGTTAATGGCTCCAGTGCTGCTGGCTACCATCGTCGGCGGTGGACTCCACAGTGCGGTAGCCGACAGCTCAACTACATCAACCGACGTGTCGGGCCTACCACCCGAGAAGGCCCAATCCTTAGCCCTCGAACAGCAGTGGCAGCAACGGCTGGAGGCGGACGCCGCTGATCCGACCAAGAAAGCCGCCATCATCGCTGCGAAAAAGGCAGAGGCAGCTCGCATGGCCGCTGAACCGGCCGAGCCGATCGCACCGAAGTGGCCCGAAGGCATCTTCGCCGACAGTGAGGCGCCGGCGCCTGGCACGGTGTTCCTCTGCACCAACCGCTGGGTCGGTACGGTGGCAGGTCGCAGCGTCGCAGTTTACGCCGGCCGTGCCGGTGGCAACCTCGCCACGGGACGCCTGATGGTCGTAACAGCAGCGCCCGACATGAGCATTGATTCGTCGGATTTCGTCGATCTACCAGGATCAGGCGCGCTGCGCATCACGTCTGCCAACGGTACGACACTGACGATCGTGGATGCCCACGGCGCGAAGCATGCGTTCGACGTGTCGAGCTTGAGCTGGTCTTGATGGACACCCTCGCGAAGCACTCGGCACCCGGCATCTCCGAGGGTCTCGCGGCAGCCGGTTCGCTCCTCGTTGCCGTGCTGCTCTCGGCATGCACGGGGATTCAGACGCTACCGCCGCAGTCACCCAGCTCCCCTCGCGTGTCCAGTCAAGCAGCCCCGACGGCGACGTCGACCGTCAACAGCTGGGCGGCGTACTTCGAGGCCGCCAATTGTGATCCGAGCGCGCCCCCTGCCGTCGTCTTACCAAATCCGGTCGTCACCGCCTCCACGGCGGTCGACGACTGCCGAGTGCTTGTCGCGTCGCCGGACGGGCTCGCAGCGGTGACCGCAGCGGGCGGTTTCATCCGGCTCGACCCGCTCGACGGGTTGGATGAAGCCATATCCGTGGCGGGGGTCGGAGACACGATCTGGGTGTCTGGGACAACCGGAAACTCGCCGGTGCTGCTGCGGTTCACGAGCGGGATGCGGTCGAAGGTGACTCTGCCGCCGGGGGTGGACGGGATCGGGCTCGCGGTCGCGACGTCGGCCGGGGTTGTTACCACGGCTAAACTCGGCCAGGCCAACGTACTGCTGCGCGATAACGGTTCTCAGACCACGAAGATCGGTGAGCTGCCCGGTGCGCCGATCGCGTTTGCGGCCGCCGACGAGGAGTTCTTGGCAGCCGTGATCTCCGCCAGCGGCATTGACATAGTCTTCGGGAACGGACAGCAGTGGCGCAGACAGACCGTCGGCAGCGCCGTCGGTGTCGACATCCGCGGCGTCGCGGTGGGGGAGGGGCTACTTATCGTAGCTGCCAACAAGCTGGTCCATGGGGTGCCCTCGGGCGCGCTTTTCCTGATATCCCGAGATCAAGGCCGAAGCTGGGTCCAGCACCAGCTGAACGATGCCGAAGTGGCATCCGTGGCGGTAATTGGCCGCGACATCTTCGTGGCGATGACCAGGCAGGGTAACTCCGCGACCATCTATCGCAGCACCGACGCCGCGTCCTGGACAGCGATCCCGACCCAAACCAGATATGAGAGCCTGCCCAACCTTGATGCCTCCGACGGCACCATCTGGTTGGTCGGCCCTACCATCACCCGCCTCGTGGCCAACTAGGCGGCCACGGCTCGAAGCGGGGGCTCACGACAGGGGTGTCTCACACCCCGGCGTACGAGTGCATGCCGGTGATGAAGATGTTGACGACGAAGAAATTGAAGAGCACGGTGGCGAACCCGAGCAGCGCGATGTACGCGGCCTTCCGACCCCGCCACCCCGCCGTCGCCCTCGCGTGGAGGTACCCCGCGTAGATCACCCACGTGATGAACGACCACGTCTCCTTCGGATCCCACTGCCAGTAGTGACCCCAGGCGTACTGAGCCCAGATAGCGCCGGCCACCACCGCGAACGTCCAGATCGGGAAGGCGAGCGCGTAAGCGCGGTAGGCGACCCGGTCGAGCACCCCGGGGTCCGGCATCATGCGGGCGATCGCCGCGAAGCGCACCGAACGGCCGCGAGACACCGCCGCGGCGTAATGATCTGCGACGAGGAACATCACGGTCGAAGCAGTCGCCACGGTGAAGACGCCGGTCGCGATGATCGCAGCGGTGACGTGGATACCCAGCCAATACGAATGCAACGCCGGCACCAGCGGCGCGGGCGCCACGTACAGCACGAGGATGGCGAGCCCGAGGGCGAGCAGCACGGGAATCATCACGAAGACGCCGAGGAGCCCGAGGGACTGACGGCGATGGCGGGCCAACACCCCGAGAAACGCCGCCACCGCCGCGAAAGTCAAGGCAAGTGTGAATTCGTACATGTTGCCCCACGGCAGCCGGTGCACCGCGAGTCCACGCGTCGCGATCGCCGCGCCGTGGGCCACCCAGCCGATCACCGTGAGGACGACGGCCACCTTCCCGACGACCTCACCGAAGCGCGTCGCGGGGTCGCGCGGGCCGACCGCTTCGCGACCTCTCCTCGCACGGGCCGCGTCGCCGTCCAGGACCGTCCCCTCCGCGGATCCGCTCGGCGGCGCACCCGCGGAGAGGGCGACGGACGTCGGCGCCCCAGCCGTCGCCGAACCGGCCGGCGAAGTCGCCCCGACCAGCACGCGGGCCGGAGTCGGCGCGGCGTCGGCGTCCGGGACTCGGACCCCGAACGCAGCCCGAACCGCGTAACCGACGAACGCCAGCGAGTACGCCACCAAACCCCCGGTGATCAACTGATTGGAGGTCGTCGCGAGACCGACATCGACGGGCACTACTCAACCCTCCTGATCCGAGGTGACCTGCAGGGACGGCGAACCCGCCCGCTCCGGAAAAGGCGCCGGCCCGGCGGGTTCCGGGGGAATCCGCGTGCGAAGCGCCGCGACCAGCCGATCGAACGCCTCGGCGAAACCACCGCTCGCGTCGGTCCGGGGCAGGCCACCGACCTCCACCACGGTACGTCCGGTGTCATCCGGCTCCGCACGCACCCAGACCCGCCAGCGCCGGATCCCGAGCGACGCGAGCAGGCCGGCTATCGCGGCACAAATCGCCCCGAGCACGATCGGCTTCCCCGGATCCTTGGTGAGCTGGAACTCCGCGAATTGCGAAAACCCGAGGAAGGTCACCGAACCTTGGCCGCCCGGCAACGTCAATGTCTGGCCCGGTCGCAGCACTCCCTTGGCGAGCAGCTTCATGCGGGAGGTGTCCAGGGTGTAAACCGACTGCGGCACCCCGGAATCGAGGCCGAGATCCCCGGAGAAGACCCCGAGGACGACGGCCGGATTATCCGGGGCCGGAAAAACCGAAATGGGTTGCCCGGTAAACGGATCCGCCGCGGCGGTCGGCAAGAAGAAGCCGCTGATCCCCAATTGGTGCGGCCGGGCATCGGGCAGTTTGACCACGCCCTGGGAGGTGAAAACCCCGTCCCGGGGCAAGAACGGGACGGTTTCGTCGAAGCTGCGGCCGCTGCCGTCTCGGACCAGGAAATGCGGCGCGTATCCGTGCCCGGTCAGGTACACGTTGACACCATCGACGGACAGCGGATGGTTGACCGTGACGGTCGTAACCTTCGGCCGCACGCCGGGGCGGGCGGTGTAGGTCACCTCGGCCTGGTAGCCGGCAGCCGCACCGCGGGTCGGACCGGACCGCACGAAACTCGCGTGGAAATCGTCGAGCCGGAAGGTGAACGGCGGCAACGCCCCGACGTCCACCATGCGGCCCGGCGAGAAGCTGTCGTAGGCGATCTGGGTGTCGGCGAAGCTGTCGTGCTCCTTGAGCAGCACGGTCCCGGTGAAACCGAAACCCGACGTGACCGCGATTCCGAGGAGGACGACGAGCAGCGCTGAATGGAAGAGCAGATTTCCGGTCTCCCGCAGATAACCACGTTCCGCGGCCACCGAGGAAGAGTGCTGGGCGATCCGAAAACGTCGGGTGCGCAGGAAAACCGCTGCCTCCCGCACCGCCTGCTGCGGGGGAAGCTCCGTCGTCCATTTCTGGTGAGCCGGGAGCCGATACAGGTTGCGGGGCGTGGCGGGAGGCGCTGCGCGCAGCATTTCCCAGTGCCGGCGAGCGCGCGGTACCACGCAACCGGCCAGCGAAATGAACAACAGCAGGTACACCGCTGCGAACCACGGTGATCCGTAGACGTTGAAGAATCCCAAATGGTCCAGGACCGGAGCGAGAGTCGGGTGGCGTACCACGAAATCCCGGACGGCGGAGGGGTTCGCGCTCCCACGCTGCGGAATGATCGAACCGGGGATAGCCGCCAACGCCAGCAAGAAAAGCAGGATCAGCGCGGTCCGCATCGACGTCAGCGAATACCACGCCCACCGCACCCAGCCGAGTGCCGAGGCCAGCGTCGGGCGTCGAACCCGTTGCCGCGTCCCGAGTTCGTCGACTTCTGCCTCCAGCGCTTGGAGGTCCGGACGTGAGGTGCTCGTCATAAGGTGCTCATAGGGGAGTCGAATATCCGTTGAGAAGTTGCTGAATGTTTCCGATGAGCAGGTTCCACAATCCGCTCACCAGCAGTACGCCGACCCCGATCAGGAGGACTCCGCCCACCACGCCTACCACATGTTGGTGGCGCCGGACGACGTCCAAAGCAGCGAGCCCGCGCCGCAGCGCCACCGCGACCGCCACGAACGGCACCCCCAATCCCAAGCAGTACGCGAAAGTGAGCAGCGCGCCCTGGGTGGCGCTGGACCCGCTGAGCGCCAGGGCCTGCACGGCACCGAGCGTCGGCCCGAGACAGGGAGTCCACCCCACTCCGAACGCGAATCCGACGACCGGAGCCGCCGCCAGCCCGGCCGCCGGCAGCCGGTGGATCCGCCACTCACGTTGCAACCCCGGGAACATCCCGAGGAATGCGAACCCGAGCGCGATGACGAGGACGCCGAGAATCCGGTACACCACGTCGCGATGGGCCCCGAGGGTCGACCCGATATACCCGAACAGCGCTCCGCCCAAGGTCAGGGCCACCGAGAAGCCGAGCACGAAAAGCACGGCACCAAGGACCACCCGCCCCCGTCGGTGCCCCGTCACGGAGTTCAGATCCGCGCCGGAAATACCGGTGACGTAGGCGAGATAGCCGGGAACGAGCGGAACCACGCATGGGGAGAGAAAAGAGATGAGGCCGGCGAGTGCGGCGATGGGGATCGCAAGGAGCAGCGAACCGGAGAGAACGGTGTGCTGGAACGTCGTCGCAATGCCCGTCACGACGTCTCCTTCGCCACCGAAACGACCAACGGTTTCAGAGTGTTGTAGGTGAGCTCACCGAGCACCCGGACCGCGATCCGACCGGCACGGTCGATGATCAATGTGCTGGGGGGGACGGCTGGATTTATCCCCTCGCCGCGGAATTGCAACGCAATGGCGGCGGAGGTGTCGGCGAAGCTCGGGTACGTGATGTGGTGGGTCGCGACGAACGCGGGGCCGTCCGACGGCCCGTTCTCGCGGATGTCGACTCCGACGAATTGGACGCCGAGGGGCGCGGTCTCTTGGAAAACCTCTTCCAGTACCGGGGCTTCCGAACGACAGGGCGGACACCAGGAAGCCCAGAAATTCAAGACGATCACTTTCCCCCGGAATCGCTGAAGATCGAGAGGCGCTCCGTGTAGATCGATGCCGCTCACCTCGGGCGCGACCCGGCGGGCGTCGACCGCGTATCGGGTCACCACGGCCTTGCCGGCCGCCGTCGTCGTCACGCCGTCGGCGGCGCGTGACGCGGCGCACCCGGTGAGAAGAGCCATACCGACCGACAGCGCAGCCACCCACCGCCGGCGCGCAGGGCGCAACCCCGCGCGGCGTGATGATGCGCTCCGTCGCATCGAGAGCCGAAGGATCACCGAATTCCCCTCGTCGAACCGCGGGTCCATTCTCGGACGGCGGAACCGATCGACCCGCAGCAGGGAGCGCGGGCCTCCGGATTCCGCGGAAGCGACGATCTCTTCACGCCCCGCCGACGTCGCCCACCCCCACGGATCCCGACGGTTCGCAGTAGACGACGTCGATCACAGCGTCGTCGTCGAACACCAAACTCGTGATACTGCCGAGGGCGCACTGGCGGTGGCGCGGATGATGCCAAAGCGGCCGACGTTCGATCGAACGTCGCAGTGTCCAGATCGGGAGTTGGTGACTCACACAGACGGCCTCGTGCCCCACCGCGGCCTCACGAGCCGCATGCACCGCCGCCCACATCCGGTCTGCGATGCGGCGATAGGGCTCACCCCAGGATGGCCGAAAGGGGTTGCGTACCAGCCACCAAGTACGGGGATGGCGCAGCGCACCGTCCCCGACCCCGAACCGCCGACCCTCGAAGGCGTTCTCCGGCTCGATCAGCCGCTCGTCGATCTCGATCGGCAGCCCGAATCGTTCCGCGATCGGTTCCGCGGTCTCCCGGGCGCGCTCCAGGGGGGAAGAGACGACCAGGACGACGTCGTGTCCGGCCAACGCGTCGGCGGCTCGTTTGGCCATCAGGACACCGGCATCGGAAAGGTGGAAGCCGGGAAGTCGCCCGTAGAGGATGTGCCGCGGATTGGCGACCTCTCCGTGGCGCACCAGGTGGACAACGGTCTTGGTCACCATTCGACCCTAGCGGGACGCCCGACGCCTTCCGCAACGCCTAGGCTCGGGCTCATGACCGTCCGCGTCGCGCTCTCCACGTCGTCGGTCTGGCCCGAGTCCACCGCGATCGCCTTCGCCGCAGCGGCTTCCCTCGGCTACGACGGGATCGAGGTGATGGTGAGCGCCGATCCGGTCAGCCAGGATTCGACCGCGCTGCAGCGACTCGTCGATTACCACGGAATTCCGGTGCTCGCCGTCCACTCGCCCTGTCTGCTCATCACCCAACACATCTGGGGGACCGAACCGTGGGCGAAATTGAACCGGGCGCAGAATTTGGCCGAACGGCTCGGGGCCCGCGTGGTGGTCACCCACCCGCCTTTTCTCTGGCAACGCGGATACGCCCGCAATTTCCTCACCGGGCTGCGCCGTATGACCGGCGAATCCGGCGTGATCGTCGCGGTCGAGAACATGTTCCCGCAACGCGGGCCGCTCGGGATTTCGGTTTCCGCATACGCGCCTTCGTGGTCACCGCTGGATTTCGACTATCCGCTCGTCACGCTGGACATCTCCCACGCCGCCGCGGCCGGGCAGGATGCTCTGGTGCTCGCGCGGGCGCTCGCCGACCGCGTCGTCCACGTCCATCTCGCCGACGGCACCGGGTCACGCGGCGACGAGCACCTCGTTCCCGGGGCCGGGCGACAGCCGTGCGCGGCGGTATTGGGTTTCCTCGCCGGGCGGGAATTCGACCTGACGGTGACCGCGGAAGTGAACACCACACGCGCCCGGTCCCACGCCGAGCGGAGGGAAGCGCTCGCCGAGACGTTGCGATTCGCGCGGGCCGCTCTGTCGCCGAGTCGAGCCGCACTCGACACCGGTGACGGATAGCCTGAGCGCGACGGTCTGGGTGAGGCAAGGAGGACCCGTGCTCCGGAGACTCGTGCTCGCGGCGGCGCAGAACCGCTCCATCGAGCGGGCGCTGACCCACGCGGCTCCGACCCGGGCCGTGGTCGACCGTTTCGTCGCGGGCCGCACGGTGGACGACGCGCTCCGGGTCGCCGGGAACCTCGTCGCCGACGGACTTCTCGTCAGCCTCGATCGTCTCGGTGAGCAGGTCCACGACGCCGACCAAGCGCGGGTCACCGCGCAGGCATACCGGGAGCTCGCCCAGGCCATCGCCGCCGCCGGATTAGCGTCGTCCGTGGAAATTTCCCTCAAGCTCTCCTCGCTCGGCCAGGGTCTGTCGGACGGCGACCACGACCTGTCCGTCGAATTGGCTCGCGAAGTCTGCGCGGCGGCGAAAGAAGCCGGCACGACGGTGACCGTCGACATGGAGGACCACACCACCACCGACGCCACGTTGGCTGCGGTCTCCACCCTCCGCGCCGATTTCCCGGACGTCGGATGCGTGATCCAAGCGTATTTGCGTCGCTCTCTGCAGGATTGCCGCACGCTCGCGGAAGCCGGAGCACGAGTGCGGCTCTGCAAGGGGGCGTATCGGGAACCGGCGTCGGTAGCCTTCACCGACCGCCACGAGGTGGACCGCAATTTCGTCCGCTGCTTGCGGGTGTTGATGCGGGGCAACGGTTATCCGATGGTGGCGACTCACGATCCGAGACTGATAGCCATCGCGTCGGTGATGGCGGTCCAGGCAGGTCGCGCCAAGGATCGGTACGAATTCCAGATGCTGTACGGGGTGCGTCCCGACGAGCAGCGGAGGTTGCGGGCACGCGGGGAACGGGTGCGGGTGTACGTCCCCTACGGCAGCGAGTGGTATCCGTATCTGGTACGCCGACTCGCCGAACGCCCGGCCAACATGCTGTTCTTCGCGCGTGCCCTCGGAGGACGGAAATGAGCGGAGCAGGAACCGACATGCGTGACCATTCTGATACGATCGCCGTCCTCGGTGCCGGGAAGATGGGGGAAGCCCTGATATCCGGGCTGCTCCGGGCCGGGTTGCCGGTAGAAAAACTTTTGATCACCGAGCGGTACCCGAAACGCGCTCAGGAAATGACCGAGCACTATCGCGTGCGCGCGGTCGACAACGTCGAGGCGGCGAAAACGGCCGACACGTTGGTGCTCGCGGTCAAACCGCAGGACATGGACGACCTGCTCGCCGAACTCTCCTCCGTGGTCACCCCGGATCGCCTCGTCGTCACCATCGCGGCAGGCATCACCACCGCCGCCATCGAGAAACGGCTGGTGGACGGCGTCCCGGTGGTGCGGGTGATGCCGAATACCCCGGCACTGGTCGGAGAGGCGATGAGCGTTATCGCCGCCGGGTCGTATGCCACCGAGGAACACCTGGCGCGGGCTGAGGCGATTTTCCGGCCGGTCGGCAAGGTCCTGCGCCTCCCGGAGTCGCAACTCGACGCCGTCACCGCGCTGTCCGGCAGCGGACCGGCGTATGTGTTCTATTTGGTCGAGGCGATGACCGACGCCGGAATCCTCCTCGGTCTGCCGCGCGCGGTGGCCCACGACCTCATCGTCCAGACCATTTACGGATCGGCGGTGATGCTCCGGGAATCGGGAGAACATCCGGTGGCGTTGCGGGAAGCCGTGACCTCGCCGGGGGGGACGACGATCGCAGCGATTCGGGAACTCGAACGTCACGGGGTGCGTGCGGCTCTGCTCGCCGCCCTGGAAGCCGCTCGTGACCGGTCTCGGCAATTGGCCGGCGGCCATTAGGGGACGGTAAGCATCGGTGGTTTTCACGGCGGAATCGACGGCTTCGCCCTCCCCACGCGCTGAATCCGAGCACGCCACCGTGCTCGTGTGGTCCGACACCCTGCTGGGCTACGATTTCGGTCCCACCCATCCGCTCGCCCCGATCCGGGTCGCGCTCACGATTGCGCTTGCCCGCGACCTCGGGATTCTGGACCTGCCGTCGGTGCGGGTGATGGAGCCCGACGCTCCCGACGAGGCGTTCGTGGCCGCCGTCCACGACCCCGAATACATCGAGGCCGTGCGGGCCGAGCAGCCGGATCTGCGTTTCGGGCTGGGAACGGTGGATGTCCCGGTATTCGCGGGCATGCACCAGGCGGCCGCCCGCGTAGTAGCCGCGTCGGTGACCGCCGCCCGCGTGGTATTCGAGGGGGAAGCTCGTCACGCGATCAACATCGCCGGAGGACTGCATCACGCGATGCCGCGCGCGGCGTCCGGATTTTGCGTGTACAACGACCCGGCGGCGGCGATCCGTTGGCTGCTCGATCGCGGCGTTTCCCGCATCGGCTACGTCGACATCGACGTGCACCACGGCGACGGCGTCCAGGCGATTTTCTACGACGACCCCCGGGTACTCACCATTTCGTTGCACCAGGATGGCCGCACGCTCTTCCCCGGAACCGGCGCCCCGAACGAAACCGGAGGACCGCACGGGCGCGGAACCGCGGTCAACGTGGCCCTTCCGCCGGGCACCGGGGACGCCGGATGGCTGCGGGCTTTCCACGCGATCGTGCCGCCGCTGCTGCGCGCCTTCCAGCCGGAAATCCTGGTCACCCAGCACGGCTGCGATACCCACGCTCTCGACCCGCTGGCCCAGCTTCGACTCAGCGTCGACGGGCAGCGTGCCGCGCACGCCGCGCTGCACACGCTGGCGCACGAGGTCACCGACGGGCGGTGGGTCGCCACCGGTGGCGGGGGTTACGCGCTGGCGCAGGTGGTTCCGCGGAGTTGGACCCACCTGATCGCCGAAGCCGCAGGCCACCCGCTCGCGCCGCACACCGCGACACCGCCGCAGTGGCGGGAGCGCGCGGCCGCGGTGGACGCGAACCCGCCGCCGTCCATGACGGACGGCACCACGCCGCAGTGGACGGACGTCGCAGCAGGGCTGAACCCGGCGGATCCGGTGGACCGAGCGATCCTCGCGACGATGCGGGCCGTCTTTCCCGAACAGGGAATACCGATCCCATAGGGAGACCTCTTTCGGATAAGAATATCGAGTGCAAAGGAGTTTCCCGGTGCCCGATGATCGGCTGTCCCCGGCCGGTGATCCGCCTACCATTTCCAGTCGGGACGAGCTCGCCCATTACCTGGTGCAGACCCGAATTTCCGGTCCGGTCCGCACCCCCCGCGAACACAATCTGGCCAATTACCGGCTGCTCGCGGACCGCGATCCCGATTACCTCTTCGGCTTGGATCCCGAAGGGAAGTGGGAATTTGCCGACATCCTCGCGTTGATGGCCCACCGGGTCGGGGTGGACCCGGACCCGGCATACGACAGCGGCGAGGACACCATCGCGGTCGAACGGACGATCGAACGACTCGAAGCGATGGCCGAGGTGCTCCGCACCTTCGCGCGCCCCGGCACCCGGGTGCTCATCGCGACGGGGCATCCCACCGGGCTTCTCGCCGTCCACCTGGAAATCGCCCAGTTGCTGCGGGAAGCCGGAGCGATCCTGCTCCACCCGGAAACCCGCTGGGAAGAGAGGGAATCCTCGGGCCGCAGCCGCGAACGCCATCTCCGCTTCATCCGTGGAGTGGGAGTGGTGGCTCGGGGAGCCAACCTGCTTCACACGCATTCGCCAGAGCCGGTCCGCCGGGCGCTCGCGGTCTTGGAAGAAAGCGGTGAAGATGTGCCGGACCTCGTGGTCGGCGACCACGGGTGCGCCGGTGCCGCCGGCGCGGCGGGAATCCCGACTGTCGCCTTCGCAGATTCCAACGATCCGGCGCTGTTCGTCGGCGAGGAGGAAGGACTCATCAGGGTCTGTGTGCCGCTGGACGACAACGTGGCGCCGCATTTGTACGATCCGCTCTCCGGGTGGCTGCGCCGGTGTGTGGCCACGACCGCAGGCTGACGGCGGGACGACGGACGGCGCGGGAGGTGCGCCCCACCCTCCCCGTCGATGAGGCGTGATTCCCCCACCCGGGTACGTGTTGTTCGCCACGTGAGATAACCACTTCCCCACCAGCCCCAAGAACGCTACCCTCGGTAACACACGTGCTGATCGTCTCGCCGGAGGGGAAGCCGGCGTCGGTCACGTGCCGAAGGTCTGGTGTGACATGAGCACAGCGCAGCGGCCCGGACACGATCCGGGACGTGGACGCACCCGCGGGGGGCGTGCCGGCGATCGGGGTCTCGCCGAGATACGTTTCCTCACCGTCGCTGAAGTAGCGGCCATGATGCGGGTCTCCAAGATGACCGTCTACCGCCTCATCCACGGGGGCGAACTCCCCGCCGCACGGGTGGGACGGTCGTACCGAGTGCCGGAGCAGGCGGTACACGACTACCTGCGAAAGGCCTTCATCGAAGCCGGGTGACCCGGCCCGCCCGTGCCGTCGCCGTTCTCGGCAGGTAACCTTGGGCTTTGCGTCGCGTCCGGCATGCCCGGGCGCGGCTCGAAGGAGCGTGCACCAGGAAGGCGAGTGAGTCGTGGGATCGGTTATCAAGAAACGACGCAAGCGCATGGCGAAGAAGAAGCACCGCAAGCTTCTCAAGCGTACGCGTGTCCAGCGTCGCAACAAGAAATAGCGGTCCGCGACGATTCGTCGCTCCTCCTTCCGCCGGAGACGGCGAAGGTTTTGTGAGCATCAAACGGGGATTTTTGCCACCAGCGACGCGAAACTGAGCAGCCGGGAAACCGGGTCGGTAGCCCCGGCGAGCGGCGGAGCCGGACTGGCCGCCAATGCCGCCAGGCTCGTGCCGAATTCCGTCTCGCTCGGGGCGGGCGTGGGGCGCGACGTGGGAGGCGCGGCGGAGGCCGTGGAGCCGGGCGCGGGAGCGGCGGGAGCCGTCGGGTGCTGCGGAACCTCGGGATTCGCCGAGGGTTTGCCGGACCCGGAGTTCGAGGAGGCCCTCCGCGGGGCCACGACCTGCGACGGCGGTGCGGACGGGGGCGACGTCGCGGCCGCGCCGGTCCGCGGAGCGGCACTAGCCGAGGGCTGGGAAATTTGCTGCGGGGCCGACATCGGACGGCGGAAATCGACCACCACCCAAAGAATGGGACAACCGCAGCTCGGGTAGATCGAACTCGCCGCACCGACGCCCATTTGGGTGAAGCGAGGATCGAGGATATTCGCGCGATGCGGCGCACTGTTCATGAAGGCTTGCTGCACGCTCGGGATATCGACGGCCATTCCGACGTTCTCCCCGAGCAAAGTCCAATTCGAAATCTGATCCTGCAGATTCGGATTGTGGGCCAATACCCTGGTGGCCGCCAGGTGATTCGCCCAATCCTGCGCCACCGCGGACATGCCGGCGTCCACTCGGAGCGGGGGAAGGCCCGCCGCGGCACGCGCGGCGTTGGTCGCAGCAGCGAGATCGGAGGCGGGACTCGCCCACGCCGGGACGGCGGTGGTCACCGCTCCGGAGGCAACCGCCGCGAGCGGGACGACGATCCCGACCACCGTGCGGGCCAACCGGCGGCGTACCGCACCGAACGCCATCGCTCGAGTCCTCTCCCGCCCTCCAAGCAGGGCGACATCGGATGCCTCGGCCGGCGATCGGGGGGTCTTGAGGAACGACGGGCGGAAAGCAAGCACCGGAACCGGACAATGGCGGGGTGGAACAGCGGATCGGACCTCGGATCGTCCTCTACGGCAAGCCCGGATGCCACCTGTGCGACGAAGCCAGACTGATCGTCGCCGCGGTAGCCGCGGAATTCGGCGAAGAATTCACCGAACGCGACATCCGAGACGACCCCGAGGATTTGCGCGAATACGGCGAATGGATTCCGGTGGTCGTAGTGGACGGCGTGGAAATCGGCAGGTTGCGCATCCGTACCGAGGATCTGCGCAGGGCCCTGTCCCGATGAGCCGGGCCTTGTCCCGATGAGGAGGACCGAAACCGAAAGGGCGGTCGCGACGTCCAAGAGACATGCGTATTCGACCCTCGGGCGCCGCGCCCGCGGTCGGGGCGGTCCTCGCGGTCGGCGCGGTGCTCGCGGCCTGCGCCGCCCCGGCTCCCCCGTCCGCCGCACCTCCCACCCTCGTGCTGGGTGAACTGACCGGGGCGATCGCCAAGGCCGCCGGCTCCGACGTCGCCCCGGGATACCGGTTCCCCACGGCCTTCCCCTCCACCCCGACGTCCGCGCAGGTGTGGCGAGTGCCGGGGACCGCGCTCGACACCGACGCGGTCGTGCGCCTGGCACGGGCCCTGCACCTCGAGCCCGCCGTGCGGGAGCACGCCCACGGCTGGGTGGTGTCGTCGTCCGCAGGCGAACTGCGGGTACGGGCGGACACCGGCGAATGGGTCTACACCCGTGCCGATCGCCTGAGCTGCCCCCCTCGCATGCTCGACGTGGACCAAGCCGACCCGCTGGAGGGCACCGTCGGATGTGCGGTCGCAAGCCCGGTCACACCCGGAGCGACTCCGCCGCCTCCCACCCCAGCGCCGGCGGACGCCACCGCCCGGGAGCTCGCCACCCCCGTGATCGACGTAGTGCGCACGTTGGGCGGCGGCATCCTGGCGGGCACGCCGGTAGTCGAGCGCTACGACGACACGGCCGCCGTCCGGTTCCGCCCGACGGTCGATGGGTGGCCGACGCTGGGTCTCGACACGACCGTGGACGTCGATGCTCGGGGAATCCGAGACGCGGCGGGATGGCTCGCCGCCCCCACGGCCGGAGCCCGCTACCCGCTACGTTCGGCAGCGCAAGCGGCCCGGGATCTGAGCACGCTGCCACAGCCGGCGATCGCCTGCCCCTTGGTCGGAGCCCCCGAGCCGATGCCTCCCGGCCCATGCCGAACGCAACCGCCGACCATCACCGCCGTCCGACTTGGACTACTGCTCGCCTGGGACCAGTCGGGCTCGCTTCCACGCCCGATCCTCGTTCCCGCATGGTTCTTCGCCACCGACGCCGGCAGCGAGCCGATCCCGATCGTGGCCGTCGACCCCCGCTATCTCGGGGAAAAGACGGCGGCCGGCTCGCCTGCACCGTCCGGCTCGGCGGTGCCGCCGGTCCCGCCGTCGCCGAACGGCCCGCCGGACGACGCTCCGCCCCAACCGGCGTCGTCGGACGGCTCGCCGCAGCCGGCGCCGTCCGAGGGAACCTCGCGAGCGGACACGGCGCCCACGAAGTGATCACCACGGGGTGACGTAACACCGGCAGGGGCTCCCCACCCGACCAAGATCGCCCGATTTTGTGCACGCATTCACAAAGTCGTAGGCTTGTCCCGACGCCGCCGGAGGCGGCCGGACCTCCCCGCCACGAAGCGGGAAAGCCTGGATCATTCGGAGCGATAGTGCGTCCCCGCAACACGACAGACGGCATCCCCGAAGCGTCGATCGCACGGCTCCCGGTGTACCTGAGAGCCCTGCAGAGTCTCGCCGATCAAGGAGTGACGACGGTCTCCTCCCATCAGCTGGCGATCGCCGCGGGAGTGAACCCCGCCAAACTCCGAAAAGATCTCTCCCATCTCGGCTCCTACGGGACCCGCGGAGTCGGCTACGAAGTCGACTACTTGATCTACCAGATTTCCCGCGAACTCGGGCTCACCCAGGACTGGGCGGTCGCCATCGTCGGAGTGGGAAACCTCGGTCGCGCACTGGCCAACTACGGGGGTTTCGCCAGCCGGGGATTCCAGATCGCCTGCCTCTTCGACGCCGACCCGCGTCAAATCGGTACCCGGGTCGGCCACCACGTCGTCCACGACATCGCCGATCTCGAACGAATCGTCGTCGAGAAACGGGTGGCGATCGGCGTCATCGCCACCCCCG
Organism: Acidothermus sp.; assembly: GCA_023512015.1. Classification (GTDB taxonomy): domain Bacteria; phylum Actinomycetota; class Actinomycetes; order Acidothermales; family Acidothermaceae; genus Acidothermus. The sequence continues at coordinate 64,104 of JAIMAI010000011.1, forward strand.
CGGCCGCCGCGCAGCAGGTCTGCGACCGCCTGGTCGCCGCCGGGATCCGCAGCATCCTGAACTTCGCCCCCACCGTGCTCTCCGTCCCCCCGACGGTCGAAGTCCGCAAGGTCGATCTCTCGACCGAGTTGCAAATCCTGGCTTTCCACGCTCAACGCCGCGCCCTCAGCGAGCTCGAAGCCCTCGACGTCATCGACTACCCCGACATCGAGCGGCTCGACCCGCGCGCGGTGTCCCGAGCGGACGAACCCCCCGACCGTCCACGAAGGGTCGCCGGAGTGTCGAGATGAGCCTGCTGTGCCTCGGACTCTCGCACCGCGACACCCCCTTGCCGCTGCTGGAACGCGTGGTGCTCGGGCGCGACCAGACCCAGAAGCTGCTCGACGATCTGGTCGCTGCTTCGCTGGTGAGTGAGGCGATGGTGCTCTCCACCTGCAACCGGGTCGAGATATACGCCTGCGTGGAGAAATTCCACCCTGGCCTCGCGCTCACTTCCGAACTGCTCTCCCGCCACACCGGGGTTCCCTTCGAGGATTTGGCCGGCCACGTCTACGTGCATTACGACGAGCGGGCGGTCCAGCATTTGTTCACGGTGGCAGCAAGTCTGGATTCGATGCTGGTCGGCGAGCACCAAATTCTCGGCCAGGTACGGGACGCGTTCCGGTTCGCCCAAGAACGGGGCCACGCCGGGCGCGAATTGCATGCCATCGTCGAAGACGCCCTGCACGCGGCCAAACGAGTCCACGCCGAGACCCGCATCGACGCCGCAGGCAACGCTCTCGTCGATCGCGGATTGCGGCTGCTGAGCGAACGAATCGGGGAACTGTCGGGGAAATCCGCTCTCGTCATCGGAGCCGGGGCGATGGCGTCGGTCGCCGCCGCCGCGCTGCGCGGAGCCGGGGTAGGAGCCCTCTTCGTCACGAGCCGGACCATGAGCCGCGCGACGAGACTCGCCGCGCGATATTCCGGGACCGGTATCGAATTGGCCGGCTTGGCGGGAATTCTCTCCGACGTCGACGTCGTCGTCTCGTGCACGGGTGCGGCCGGGACCGTCGTCCCCGCCGCCACCGTCGAAACGGCGATGACCAAACGCCCCACCCGCCCGCTCGGCATTCTCGACATCGCCCTCCCCCACGACGTCGATCCGGACGTCGCAGCCCTCCCCGGCGTGGTGCGCATCGACCTGGAGACGTTACGTCCGGTCCTCGCGGATAGCGCCACCGCCGACGACGTCCGGCGCGTCGCGGCCGTGGTCGCGCCGAGGCGCCGCTGGGGCGGACGAGGCCGGTCTCGTACGCGAAGACCGCCGCCTGCGTGCGATCGCGGAGATCGAGCTTGGCGAGTATCCGGCTGACGTGGGTCTTCACGGTCTGCTCGGCCACCACGAGGTGTTCGGCGATCTCCGCATTGGACAGACCCTGTGCGATGAGCGCGAGCACCTCGGTCTCGCGTTCGGTGAGGTCACCGATCCGTTCCTTGAGCGGTGCCTGCGGGCCGCTGGCCAGCCGAGCGAACTCGGCGATCAGGCGCGTGCCATCGTTCGATACGTTCGTCACATAGCCGGAGCCGTCCGTGCGGGCGAACATCGGCACAGGAGAGATCGAGCCGGCAAACCAGCCATCAACGAAGACGAAGTCGTTATAGTTCATGCTCCGGCACATGCCATCAGTTCCTGTATACCCGCGAATGATGGTGAGGCCGCCAGCGTAGCGGTCGACCGAGTCGATCAGCCAGCCCGCGTTGGCGACCTTCCACTCCTCAGTCGCGACCGGCTCGACGCCGAAGGGGGAACAGAACGGGTCCACGCTCCACTCGTCAGGGTCTGGTGCTGGAATCGCCATGCCGGCGCTGTTCCACTGCGCGAGCCTCTGATCCAGCCAGGCCCCATCGGCCACCGCCCGGCCAGCGAGGAGGCCGAGCGCCAGCCCGATCGCCACCGTCAGCGTGCTGACCCGAACCATCGTGCTCATGGGCACCCTCCTGCGCAATCGTTCATCCGGCCGGCACAGTCAGGCCCGCGGCGTGTGCCTGTCGCGATTCCGTCACCAGCGTGCTGTCGTCCGTTCCATCAGCCTACCACTCCCACGACCGGGACCGCTGCTCGCCTGCCGACCGAGGCATCAACCCCACAGACTGCGCCATGCCAGAAAGGTGCACCTCCGACGTCCGCGCTTCCCGCACGGGAACGGGGCATTGGGGAGCTCCGCCGGTGCGGGCCTGCCTCCGCCTCACTCCTCCCGCTCGCGACGCAGCTCCGCATCGCGAGCGGCGAATGCCTCGGCCAGCACCATGCTGATGAAGTCCTCCGAGACCTCGGCGGCGTCGCGGAAGCCGGCGGCACGCGCTGCTCGTCCCGCGACCTCACGCGCCAGCCGCAGGATCGCCGCCCGGTCCTCGGCGCGGATCGCATCGGCTTCGGGCGAAGTATCGGGCATCGCCATCCCTACCCATCGTCGAACCCGCCAACCGTCTACTCCTACCGGAGAGTGAAACACCCGAAACGTTCTGTGTACACTAGGATACGAGACCCCTGACGACTCGTGCGCCTCGACGCAGCACGACCGATGAGGAGCAACTGCTATGTCCAGCCGTTGGGACTTCGACAACTTTACCAGCCTGCGGGACGCGATGAGCCGGCTGATCGACCAGAGCCTGGTCTTCGCCGGCCGCGGTGAAACCGGGGAGGCGGTGCAGACCATCCCCGTCAACATCTTCGAGGCTGACGATATCCTGATGATCATCGCGCCGATGCCCGGACTGCAGGAGGAGGATGTTGACATCACGGTCCGTGGCAACAGCCTCACGGTCGAGGGACGCGAGCGCACCGACCTCAAGCCGGAGTCCGGCAAGCGCTACCTGCGGCACGAGTGGCGCTACGGCCCGTACCGCCGCACGATCGAGCTGCCGTATACCGTCGATGCCGCGAGCGCTGAGGCAACGCTGGACAACGGTGTGCTGACTGTGCGCCTCCAGAAGGCGGAGACCGAGCGCGCGCGCCGCATCCAGGTGAAGACGGGCAGTAAGTCGTAGGCAGGAGGCAGGAGACGATGGGCAACGGCGGATCGGCTTCACCACCGCCGACTACCTACTCCCTACTGCCTCTCCTCGTCCGTAAGCGGGGGCACCGGCTGATTTAAGTGGCCGTTGCTGCGGACGCAGGCGTGGCCGCCGGGGTCGATCGGCAGACCGCAGAGGGGACAGATCGGCCGGCCGGCTGCTACCACCGCCTCGATCTGCTCGGCCAGCGCCCGGAGCTGGTCGGGCGTCGCCTGACAGCTAAACGTCGGCCGGTTCTCATCCTCATCCTCGATCGCGTAAACGAGCAGCAGGAACATCCCCTGGCGCTCATCGAAGCCGAGCGCCATCTGGCCCACCCGAAACTCGAGTGTGGGCGCGCCCTGGTAGGCGAGGGCAGGGTCTGGGGTGGGCGCCGGCTGCGCCGCCCGGAGCGCCCGCAGCCGGCCGAGTTGTTCCTCGATCGCCCGGCCGAGCGCGGCAAGCTGCTGTTTCTCCATCCACAGCGACGCTGCTTCGATCTCGTTCGCCGTGAACACCCGAAATGTGCGCTGTCCCGGCTCGCCGAACGCCTCTGCCTCGATGCGATGCACAGGCCCATAGTCGTTGCGGCTGTCTGGCATGGTGTATTCCCCACCCGGACAAAGGCTCGGGTGCCACGGGGTGGTTCCGGGCCATTATACCCACGCTTGAATCAAGGATGAAGGCGAGTTGCGGGGCGGCTGCGCTGTCCTGCGCTGGCTCATCCACGTACACCGTCCGCTGGATCT
>JAIMAI010000012.1 GCA_023512015.1 Acidothermus sp.
GAGACCGAGGACACCACGATCGCGGACGTCGCGGTGGCGACCAACGCCGGCCAGATCAAAACCGGCGCGCCGGCGCGATCCGAGCGAGTCGCCAAGTACAACCAGCTGCTGCGTATCGAAGAGGAGTTGGACGACGCGGCCCGCTACCCGGGTGCCGCCTCCTTCCCCCGGTTCACCCCGCGTGCCTGAAGCCATCCGCCGGTCGGGCGGGTCGCAGGCCGTTTGCCCGACCACCCCGTGAGACCCTGCGTGGTGTGATGCGCCGTCGCTTCGGTCGGATCTCCTTCACCGGCAGAGCAGCTGTGCTGGCCGTCGTCCTCGCCGCGCTTGCGATCGCTCTTGCCGAGCCGATGCGCCAGTGGTTGGCGCAGCGAAACCAGATCGCCGAGGCGCGTCAACAGGTGGAGGCGACCAAGCGTCAGGTCGCGGCTCTGCAGAGCGCGCGTCAGCGATGGGCGGACCCGAGTTACGTCGCCGATCAGGCCCGCACCCGGCTGCATTACGTGCGGCCCGGTGAAATCCCGTACATCACGATCGGGCCGACGCCGAGCCCGAGTGCGGTTCCTTCGCCGAGGTCGGACGACGCCACGGCGCCGTGGTATGCCCAGCTCTGGGGGTCGATCCAAGCCGCCGGCACGGCTACGCACGGTGCGACCGCGCCGCCTCATCCCTCGCCCACGCCGTCCCCGCCGACACTCACACCCGCCCCGGTTCCGCGACCGTCCGCTCCGTGATCCGTGAACGTCGAGCCCATCACCGCTGAGGATCTCGCCGTCGTCGCGGCGCAGCTGGGTCGCCATCCGCGCGGCGCCCGCGGGATCGCTCATCGGTGCCGATGCGGCCTGCCGGACGTGGTGGAGACCGCTCCGTTTCTCGCGGACGGGACGCCGTTCCCGACGCTGTACTACCTCACCTGTCCGCGTGCGGCCGCGGCGATCGGTCGGTTGGAAGCGAGCGGGGTCATGCGCGAGATGACCGAACGCCTCCGCCGCGATGAGGCGCTCGCGGCGGCGTACCGTGCGGCGCACGAGGACTACCTCGCGCGGCGGAATCGGCTGGGCCGCATCCCGGGCGATCCCGGCGTCGGGGGGATGCCGGGTCGGGTGAAATGCCTTCATGCGCTCGTCGCGCATTCCCTCGCGGTGGGGCCGGGGGTCAACCCCTTCGGGGACGAAGCGCTGGCGATGCTGGACGATTGGGGACGTCGAGGCCCGTGTGTGGACGTCGGGAGGGTGCATGCGTAGGGTCGCCGCTATCGACTGCGGCACCAATTCGCTGCGCCTCCTGGTCGCGGACGTCGCCGACGGGGCGATCTGCGACGTCGTCCGAACGATGCGCATCGTTCGGCTCGGCGAAGGCGTCGACCGCACCCGCAGGTTCGACCCGCGAGCCCTCCAGCGCACCTTCGCGGTGTGCCGCGAATACGGCGCACTCCTTGCCGAATTGGACGTCGAACGGCTGCGGTTCGTAGCGACGTCCGCCACCCGCGACGCAACCAACCGTGATGAATTCGTCTCGGGGGTACGTGACATTCTCGGGGTCGAGCCCGAGGTCATTTCCGGAGAAGACGAAGCCGCATTCTCCTTTCTCGGCGCGACCTACGAATTGCGCGGGCGGGCCGAATTCCCTACCCCGTACCTCGTCGTGGATATCGGTGGCGGGTCGACGGAATTCGTGCTCGGCGTCGACCGCCCACAGGCCATGACATCGGTGGATATCGGATGCGTGCGCCTCACCGAGCGGCACATCCGTTCGGATCCGCCGTCCGCTTCGGAAATCGAGGCACTGCGCGCGGATATCCGACGTGCCCTCGATACGGTCTCGGCTCGGCTCCCGCTCACCGACGCCGCAACCGTCGTCGGGCTCGCCGGATCGGTTACCACGGTCGCGGCTCTCGACCTGGGATTGGCCGAATACGACCCGAGCCGCATCCACCACACCCGGATTCCCGCCACACGCGTCCATGCAATCGCCGAGAAACTGCTTGCCATGAGCCACGAAGAGCGGGCCGCGCAGCCGGTCATCCACCCGGGCCGGGTCGACGTCATCGCGGCGGGGGCCCTGGTCCTGGACGAAGTTCTCCAGCGGGCGCGAGCCGACGCGGTGGTGGTCAGCGAGCACGACATCCTCGACGGAATCGTGCGGGCGATGGTGGACGAAATAGATCAGCGTTAGGCGGGGAAAGCGATGACTTTCGCGAGCCCGGCCTGCTGTTCGGTGTAGCGCTGCAGGAGCAATTCGATCCCCGCGCCCGGGACGGGGCGGGCGAAGTGGTAGCCCTGACCGAGTCGGCATCCCAGCCGTTCGAGTTCCCTCGCCTGCTGGGCGGTTTCGATGCCCTCGGCGAGGGTGACGAGCCCGAGGGATTCACCAAGTTCGATCATCGCCCGGACGAAGGGGGACTTCTCCTCGTTACCGGTGATGTCGTCGGTGAACGTTTTCGCGATTTTGATGATGTCGATGGGGAGTTTGCGCAGGGAGGCGAGTGACGCGTAGCCGGTGCCGAAATCGTCCATCGCGAGCCGGACGCCGAAACCGCTGAGCAGGTCGAGGGTTCGCAGGACGCGCTCGGAGGCCTGCAGCATCATGCTCTCGGTGATTTCCAGGATGAGGGAATTCGGGTCGATGCCGGCTGCCTCGACCGCTTCGTCGATTTGGGTGACGAGATCGGGCTGGGCGAATTGTGCGGGGGAGAGATTGACCGCGACTGCGAACGGCGGCTCGCCGGGGCGCCGTTCGATGTGCTGCTGCCACGCCCCGACCTGCGCACAGGCATGTCGCAGCACGAAACGGCCGATCTCGTTGATGAGACCGGAATGTTCGGCCTCGGCGATGAACGTCTCGGGAAACATGAGACCCCGCTCCGGGTGCACCCAGCGCACCAATGCTTCCGCCGCCACCGGCTGGCCGGTGCGCAGATCCACGATCGGCTGGTAGTGCACCTGGAATTCACCGTTTTCCGCGGCACGTTCGAGGTCCGCTTTGAGTTGGTGGCGGTTCACCAGGGCGGCCCTCATGCTGGGACGGAACCAGCGGTAGCGGCCTTTGCCGTCCGCCTTCGCCATGTACATGGCGAGGTCGGCATTGCGCAGCAGTTCGTCGGCGTCCCGGACGCCTTGACTGGTGGCGATGCCGACGCTGGCTCGGATGTGCAGCTCACGCCCGTGGACGTGGATGGGGGCGCGAAGGGCGTCGGTGATTCGGGCCGCGATGCGTTCTGCGGCTTGGGTGGAGAGGGCGTCTTCGATGATGACGGCGAATTCGTCGCCGCCGAGACGGGCCGGTTGGTCGGCGGGGCGCAGGCAGCCGGTGATGCGTTCGCCGACGATACGGAGCAATTCGTCGCCGGCGTCGTGGCCGAGAGTGTCGTTGACCGTCTTGAAATCGTCGAGGTCGATGAAGAGGACGGCGCAGGTGCGTCCGTCTGCCTTTGCTGCGGCGAACGTCTGGTCGAGACGCTCGGCGAAAAGGGCACGATTCGCCAGCCCGGTGAGCGGATCGTGGAACGCGAGCTGGGTGAGTTTCTGCTCCAACTCCCGTAGCTGCGCCAGCGATTGTTCGAGACGGCCGTTCTCCAGGGCCACACTGACGTGGTTCGCCAGCGCTTCGAAGAGGCGCAGGTCTTGCGGCCCGAAGCTGCTGCCCTCGCCCATCCGGTTCCCGACCATGAGCATGCCGATCGCGCGGGTCTCGCCCCGAAGGGAAGCGACTAGGGCGTTTCGCACGTTTTCGTGCTCCAGGTATTCGCGCTCCAGAGAGGAGCCGGAGTCGCGGGCGTCGCGGAACATGCGGTCCAGGAAGCGGCGGTGGTGGTCGCGGGTGTTCTGGAGCACGACCGGGCCGTTGTGGTTGGCCATCCGTTCCCACCAGGCGAGTACCACGGGGTCGGACACGGCTTCCATGAGTCGCGGTTCCCCTTGGCTGTCGATGCGGATCCGCAGCAGGCGGGCGCCGTCCGGCGGAGCGATGATGGCCTCCGCGGTTTCGGCCCGGAACATGGTCCGGGCCTCACCGAGCAACGCGAGAATGGCCGGTTCGAGCTCAGGATTCTGGGTGAGGATGCGGTTGGCGGAGTACAGGAATTCCAAGATTTCGTGCTTCTCGCGTTCGCGGAGGTAGGCCCGGTACGCCAGGAACACGGTAGCCGTGGGGATGGCGAGTAGCCAGGCCGCGGCCGGGTGGAAATCGAGGATGGTCGCCGCGATGAGGCCCAGGCTCACGTTGGTGAGGGCGGAGGCGAAGAACATCGCGAAGGCGTAGGTGAGTCGCGCCGCGTCGATGCGGCGTTCGGAGAGGAAAATCGCAAGACTTACGTTGAGGCAGCCGAGTGACGTTCCCGCGACGGTAGCGACCGCGACGGCTCCCCACGCCCTAATACCAATATGGGTGGGGCCCGGCAGCAGGGCGTGTACCACCGCGACCGCAACCGCCGACGTAAGTGCGAAATTCGCCAAATTGAAGGTCACCTTGACGAGGCTTTGGCGACGCTGAACGGCCAAGGCAAGGGCACACCCGATGAATTGGCTGAGCACCAATTCGCGCGGCGTGGCAAAGAGTAACCCGAGTACCAGAGGCACTTCGCTCATCGAGAACGAGTGCGCCCCACGTCGGAAATGCAGGTGAACGAGGCAGGTTTCGGCGAGATAGAAGAGTAAGGCGAGCGCGTACCACGGGAGATGGAACGCCGCGAGCGTGGTGGTCTGCGGCCACAGCAGGGCCAACCCGCCCGCAGCGAGCAACACGAGCGCGCCGACGAAGCCCCTGAGGGGGAGCAAATCCGTTACTCCCCTGGGTCGGGTCGGCGCGCTCGTGTCGCTCATGGCATGTCCGTCAGGTCATGACCAGGAGTAGCTGGTCCAGGTCGAACCCGTCCAGGTCGAACCGGTCCAGGTCGAGCCGGTCCAGGTCGAGCCGGTCCAGGTGCATCCGGTCCACGTCGAGCCGGTCCAGGTCGAACCGGTCCAGGTCGAGCCGGTCCAGGTCGAGCCGCTCCAGTTCACCGAGGTCCAGGTTGAGCCGGTCCACGTGGAACCCGACGGCGTCGTGCTCCAGCCCGCACTCGAGGTCGGCGAGCTGCTGTTGCTCACCGTCGCGCTGGGCCAGCTCTGGGTGCGGTACTCGGTGGCCGCGTTGAGGACCCACCCCATGTTCAGCTCACCGGCACCCGCCTGCTGCTGCGGCAGGTTCCACATCGAGTGGATGACGAGGGTGGCCTTCACTTGGTCCGGGGTGAGGGAGGGTCGCTGCGAGAGCAGCAGAGCGACCGCACCCGAGGCGATGGCCGCTGCTTCGGAGGTCCCGCTCCCCCGGATGAGGGACGCGTTGATGGAGCCGGGTCCGTTGCCGTACTGCTGATCGAGAGCCGAACCCGGAGCTCGCAAGCCGACGATGTGCGTGCCGAGCACCGCGAAGTCCGGGTTACGGGTCCCGTCGCCGACGTTGGAGAAACTCGCGACTTTGTCGTCCGAGACCGACAGTGTGGACCCGGTGTCCACCGCACCGACCGCGATCACATACGGGTCGTTGGCCGGTGCGGTCAGCCCCACCTGGCCGTCGTTACCGGCGGCCACCACTACGGTGATGCCGGATTTCCACGCGGCCTCCACTGCGGCGTCCAGCGGATCCTGCTGGTAGGGAAGGCCGTCGCGAACGCCGAGCGAGAGGTTGAGCACCTTGATGTTCAGCCCGGGGTCGTCGCGGTGGGCTACGACCCACTGAATGGCGGCGATGACCGCAGAAGCCATCGTCGCCCCGCTGGCGTCGGCGACTTTGACGCTGATGATTTTCGCGTCCGGCGCGACTCCCAGGTAGTAACCCGCGTTCGCGTTGTAGGGAGCCGTGGCGCCGGGGTCACGGCCCGCGATGAGGCCGGCCATGAACGTTCCGTGGCCGTACGTGTCCAGACCTCGGACTTGGGTGAAGTATCCGGTCGGCGTGAAATCGGGTCCGTAAATTATTTTCCCGCTAGTCGAGAGAGCCGGTACCGGCACCACACCCGAGTCGATGAGCGCCACTCCGATTCCCTGACCGGAGAAACCGGCGTTCCAGTACGCGTTGTAGCCGATGTCGGAAGACAACCCCACCGGGCCGCCGGCATCGGTGTTCGGGTCGTAACTCGACCCTTGCAGAGTCGCCCCGAAATCCGGGGTGACCGACAGTATTCCCTTGTGGCCGCCGAGGGTGCGTGCCTGATCGGCGGTGAGCGTCGCCTGGAACCCATCGATGATGGAGAGGTCGGCTCCTACCGCGCCGCCGACCGCCTTCACCGCGGCCCGTGCCTCGGCGACGTGTCCTGGCGTCGCTCGCACGATGTACGACGCTGCACCAGGGGTCGTGCTGGTGACGATCGTTGCGGTCTCCGTTGCCCCCGTTGCCGCCAACCCCACCATGGGCAGGAAACCGAGGATGGAGACGGCGCTCGAGACCGCCGCGACCGTTCGGCGCCATCGACTGTCACCCCAGGTGACTCCGCGCGCCGTGGCCGCTGCTGCCACTGCCATGATCTACCCCCACTCTGTGACTGGTTGTAGTGACAGTGTCACGGAGTGCAATACCGCCCACCATCCGCTGATCAGTCAGGTTTGCGCCGCCATTTGGAGCAATCCGAGCACGGCATTTTTCCGCAAAAGTCAAAAAACGGACAGCTTGCCCCCGCTCACGACACATGATTCGTGGTCACGTTCCCGCACCGCCCGCTCCTGCGGATCACGGGGATACTCGATCCGTGGTGCTCCGTCTGTACACGGTCGTGATCGACGCCGCCGATCCGCGTGGCCTGGCTCGCTGGTGGGCCGAAGCGCTGGGGTGGCAAATTCTCCACGACGGCGCTGAGGAGGTCGTCGTGGCGAAGGACGACGACAGCTACCCCGCTCTGATCTTCGTTCCGGTCGGCGAGCCGAAGATCGTGAAGAACAGGGTTCACCTCGACCTCGCACCCGACGACCGCGACCGCGAGGTCTCCCGCCTCGAAGCGATGGGGGCGCGCCGCGTGGACGTCGGTCAGGGTCCGCAGTCCACGTGGGTCGTGCTCGCGGATCCGGAGGGCAACGAGTTCTGCGTGCTGTCGAGCCGTGACGGCGGGCTGTGAGCGCGTCCAAAATATGGCCGGGTGATCCCGCGGATCCCCGAACCCCAATAGCGCACGACGCGCGTGACGTCGCGCAGCTTGCGTCGTCCGCGACCGATCTCCACACTCTCGACGCACGGATCAGTGTCTGCCGAGCGTGTCCGCGCCTGGTGGCGTGGCGGGAAGCTGTAGCCCGCGAGAAAAGGCGGGCATTTCTCGGTGAGGAGTACTGGGGGCGTCCCCTTCCCGGTTTCGGCGATCCGGCCGCACGCATCGTGGTCGTCGGTCTGGCTCCTGCCGCTCATGGCGGCAATCGCACCGGCCGTATCTTCACCGGCGACCGCAGCGGCGATTGGCTTTTCGCCGCCCTTTATCGCGCCGGCTTCGCGAGTCGGCCGACGAGCGTGCGGGTCGACGACGGCCAACATCTGGACGGCGTGCGGCTCCTCGCCGTAGTGCGATGCGCGCCGCCCGGCAACAAGCCGACGCCGGCAGAGCGCGACACCTGTCGGCCGTGGCTCGCGCGGGAATTGGAAATTCTCGGGGAGCAGGTGCGGGTTCTTGTCGTCCTCGGAGGCTTCGCGTGGCAGAGCCTGCCGCCGGTACTGGAGAGTCTCGGGTTCGTCGTCCCGCGCCCCTTTCCACGATTCGCGCACGGCTGTGAAATCACCGTCACCCGACCGGGGCGCACCCTTCGGCTCCTCGGCTCCTACCATCCCAGCCAACAGAACACCTTCACCAAGAAATTGACCGAGCCCATGCTCGACGAAATCTTCACGCGGGCGAGGCTCCTCGCCGGCCTGCCGCCGTCCAACCGGCGATAGGGTCGTCTCATGAGCGGTGGGCCACGCATCGCGATCGTTGGTGGCGGTTACGTGGGAAGCAACGTCGCGTTGGGTTTGGAGCGCCGGCTGCGCCGCGACGAAGCCGACATCGTCCTCATCGATCCGCATTCGTACCTGACGTACCAGCCGTTCCTGCCGGAAGCGGCGGCCGGGAACCTCGAGCCGCGGCACGTCGTCGTCCCGCTCCGTCGTGTGCTGCGTCGCACCACCGTCCTGAACGGGCGAGTGACCGAGGTCCATCACAGTGACCGGCGGCTGACGTTTCGGTCGAATTCCGGGGAGACGATGAGTCTGGGATACGACATCCTCGTCATGGCAGCGGGTTCGGTCGTCCGTACCTTGCCGATTCCCGGACTCGCCGAAGTCGGCATCGGTTTCAAAACCGTCGGCGAAGCGATTTTCCTGCGCAATCACGTACTCGCGCGTCTGGACATCGCGGCCACAACGCCGGATGTTCGACGACGGCAGCGGGCGCTCACCTTCGTCTTCGTAGGCGGAGGGTATGCCGGGGTGGAGGCTCTTGCCGAACTGGAGGACATGGCCCGCGACGCGTGCCGGTCGTACCGGACGATTTCTCCCGAGGACATGCGTTGGGTCCTCGTCGAAGCGACGGGCAGAATTCTTCCCGAGGTCAGCCTTTCGATGGGGGAGTACACCGTGCGGCAATTGCGGGGCCGGGGGATCGACGTCCGGTTGGAAACACGGCTGGTCTCCGCGGTCGGGGGGCACATCGTCCTCTCCGACGGGACCGAATTCGACGCCGACACCCTGGTGTGGACGGCCGGGGTGAAAGCCCACCCGCTTGCCGCTTTGACCGATCTGCCGCTGGACGACAAAGGCCGCATCCGCGCAACCGCGACCCTGCAGGTGGACGGTGTCGAGGGGGCGTGGACGGCGGGTGACATCGCTGCCGTTCCCGACCTCACCAAACCGCAGCCTGCCTTCTGTGGCCCGAGCGCCCAGCACGCCGTGCGGCAGGCCCGCCGAATGGCCGCCAACATCGTGGATACGCTGCGGGGCAGACCGCCGCGAGAATATCGTCATGCGTATATCGGATCCGTAGCGAGCCTCGGCCTCCACAAGGGAGTCGCGGAAATCTACGGGATTCGAATGCGTGGATTTCCCGCCTGGTTCGTGCACCGCACCTATCATCTTTCGCGCATCCCAACCCTCAATCGGAAAGCTCGGGTGGTCGCGGACTGGACGCTTGCGCTGTTCTTCCCCCGCGAGATAGTGTCACTCGGCGCGCTCCAGACACCGAGGGAAGAATTCGAGATGGCCGTCGGTCCACCCGGCGGAGAAAGGTCATCGACCGATCGGTGATCGTGACGGCGGAGGGCAGCGGAGAGCCGCTTGCGATCTCGCCCCCGTAGCCCAACGGCAGAGGCGGACCCCTTAAAAGGGTTACAGTGTCGGTTCGAATCCGACCGGGGGCACCAAGACGTTCGTGCTGCGGCGATCAGCCGTGCGTGGTTCGGCGGCGTTCGTGCTCCCGGCAGATGGCGTACGCGTAGCCGTGGGGCAGGGAGTGTTCGTCACGCAGCCGGCAGACGCGATCCGCGCCGCGAGGAGTGAGACGATGGCACGATCGATCAATACGACGCCGTCACGACGTCATGATGGCAGCTATAATTTTCGACATGAAGAAGAAAACCACTGTCTACCTGGATGCCGATGTTTTGATGGCCGCCAAGGCTGCAGCACTTACCTCGAACCGCTCCGAGAGCGCACTCATCGAAGACGCAGTGCGGTCTTATCTTCGACGTGGTCACGGACGCGCGGCAAGTAACGAACTCGGAAGATTGGTCGCGCGGGCAGTGCGGCGAAGCGACCTCGATGAGGACACTGCGCTCGCGCAAGCGGTGTCCGAGGTTCGCGCCGTTCGGCGGCAGCGGCGACAGCCCGCCGTCCGGCCGAGGCTCAAGGGGTGAGCAGGCCTCGCCGTGTAGTGTTCGACACGAATGTCTTTGTTGCCGCCGTCCAACCGTGATGGCCTCTTGGCCTGGCGGTGGGTCAGAAACCACGACAGCCAGTTTGCGGACTTACGCTACGAACCGCCGTGCCTCGCAAAGGCGGACGTCTTGGTTTCCGGTGACTTGCTTCTGGCAGCCGAGGGCGCGTTGAGTTGTCCGGTCATGACCCCTGGAGCGATGCTCCGAGGCCTGGAGGCCTGCCAAGGCGGATCATCTTCGCGCGGTTAGCCGTGCGTGGTTCGGCGGCGTTCGTGTTCCCGACAGATGGCGTACGCGTAGCCGTGAGGCAGGGAGTGTTCGTCACGCAGCCAATTCACCCGTTCGTCGAAGCGTAAGAAGCTTGGACCTTGCTCTATCTCGTGGAACCACTCCGAAAGTTGTCTGCCGGTCACCTTCGGCACCCGCTCGATCAGACTGCGGTGGATCTCCTCGGAGTGGTTCACGCTCATCATGACCTCCCTGGTCGGTCGTCAGCGGTCCATGACTGCAGCGTGCCGCACGACGGCCTCACCCGCAAGGCTTTCCGGCCGGCCGCAGTGCCCACCGATTCGGCGTGGGTCGCTAGGCTCCCCGTCGTGGTGGACGATCAGACGTCGAGGCAGACGGATGGGATGCCGTCCGCTGACCTCGTGGATCTTCCGGCGGCGTTGGACCGAGTCGCGCAAAAGCTCAGCCGGATGACCCCGCGCGAGCTCAGCCGACGGATCCCGGGTCGCGACGGTCTCCCACAGCGGCGCGTCGACGTTGCCCGCGCGCTTGCCGAGCGACTCGCCGTTGTGGTCCAAGGCGTCGAACATGCCCACCTAGCCGATCCACCGGCGTGGCGGCGGCTCCCGTACGAGCGCGACGGTGTCGTCGGATTTCAGCTTCGGGTCCTGGCCCACGACCTCGCGGGTTTCCTCCCCCACGCCCCTGCGCAGATCTGGACACCCGCGGGTCGCCGCCCCCTCGCCGACGTGCTGGCCGAGCTGGCCGCCGATCTGGAACGGCTCGAGATGTTCTTGCCCGGCTAACCGAATCCTTCGGCGCCCGGACGGCGAGGGTCGGCCGTCGCGGCGTCGCACATACCGGATGGTCGGCTCTTCGAATGACAACGCAGGTGCCACCGATGGGTCAAACTGTCAGGGGTCCCTGCTTCACTATGTCGTAGTACGTCGAGCAGTGAAGGAGGCGGACATGTCAGCGCGTGTCGTTACCGAAACGCGTGAGAAGCTCGAGGCACGCCGAACCGAAATTCTCGCGTCCCTCGGGCTGACCCTCGAGGAGTTCCGCTCTCTGGTCGAGACGCGTACTCTCACGGGTGAAGAGTGGGAAGCGTTAGAGGAGCTGGACGAAATAGCGTTTCTTCTCGGCGAGGCATGATCTGCCGTGAGCGACAAGCTTGCGGGGCATGCCGCCGATTTCACCGACGAGGTCCAGCAGACTCTCGACAAGGTACTACCGGGAACGCGAAAGATTATTTCTCTCCGCGCTGAGAAGAGCCCGCACTATGTAGTCCGACCGGAAGGCCCGCGCCCCACTGACCGACGTATCGCTCTTTACGTTGAGAGTGAACACTCGGCCGATCTAGGTTTTGCTTTCTATCTCGCGATGGATCATGCCGGGGCTTACCTGAAGACGGTTCGCTCGCAGATTCACCTGTACTCGGTGCTCGACCGGACACCTCTTCTCCGACTAGAATACCGGACCGACATGCACACGGCCCCGATTGCTCACTGGCAGTTCCATGCGGAGAGAGGTGCGTTCTCGCATCTTCTGGCGCGGGCCCATGGAAGTAAGACAGGGCACGTCGCCCGACCACATGATCTGTCCAGCCTTCACCTACCGGTCGGGGGTGAGCGATTTCGGCCATGCCTAGAGGATGTGCTTCAGTTCCTCATCACAGAATGCGGCGTCGACCATAAGTCCGAATGGGAAGAAGCAGTGCGTGCTGGACGCGAGCGATGGCGGCGCCGCCAACTCGGAGCCGCCGTCCGCGACTCTCCCGGCGAGGCGGCGCGAGTCCTCCGGGAGCTCGGGTGGACGGTCCAAGAGCCATCCGTCGCCGAGGTCGAGAACTCGGAACGGCTTACGGTCTGGTAGAGCCGCCATTCTCTCCGGTGTGAAGCAGAGCGGCCGCTTCGTGTGCCTGCGCTCCGTACCAACCAGTGCAACTTTTACAGGCTGATCGGGCAGGCGACGCCGGTTCCCTTCAGTCCGCAATAACCGGCGGGATTCTTCCACAAATACTGCTGGTGGTAGTCCTCGGCGTAGTAGAAAGGACCGGCGGGAGCGATTTCGGTGGTGACCGGCGGAAAACCGGCTCGCCGCAGAGCCGCATCGTAATCGGCGCGCACTTGCTCGGCGAGCGTGCGCTGGTCGTCGTCCGCGACGAAAATCACCGAACGGTATTGGGTGCCGATATCGTTGCCCTGGCGCATACCCTGCGTGGGGTCGTGCGCCTCGAAGAAAATCCGCAGCAAGTCCACGTAGCGGATACGGGCGGGATCGTAGACGACGAGCACCGACTCCGCGTGTCCGGTCAGGCCCGTGCACACCTCTTCGTACGTCGGATTCGGTGTGTAGCCGCCGCAATATCCCGCAGCGGTGGTGAAGACGCCGTCGAGGGACCAGAACAATCGTTCCGCGCCCCAGAAACAGCCGAGCGCGAAAATTGCCTGCGCGTGGTCGGCGGGGAACGGAGGCTCGATCGGCGTCCCCAGGACGGCGTGCCGCCCGCTCAAGGTGAACGGTCGGTGGTCGCGGCCCGGGAGAGCTTGTTGCGGAGTCGGCAGCGGTCGCAGGATTCCCATACCGCCACGCTACTGCGCGGTCCTACCCCGGTGGCAGGGCGGACGGCGGTTGGCGCCGTCCGGTCGCCGATGCCAGCACCGCGGAGTTCGGCAGTGAGATCGGACCTTCCGAGGTTTGCAGGATGGTGAACATCAGGGTGATGGAGACGACCTCGCCGTCGAATTGCCCTCCGAGCGCGCCGGCCCGCAACGTGATGTAATCACCGACCACGAACGGGCGGGCGAACAACAAAACGATTCCCGCGAAAGCGTTGCCGAGGGCTTGCTGGGCGGCCAGACCGATGACGACGCTGCCGATCGCACCGGAGAGCAGCACGTTCTCCACCCGAACCGCGAGCAGCCCGAGGACCACCAGGAGGACGACGAGATACCCCACGATTTGGATCAGCAGGTGCAGGGAGCCTGCGGCGGCCGGGTTCCCGCGCTGGCGAAGAATCCGCCCGATCTCGTCGGCGATCAGCCGTATGCAGACCACACCGGAAACCACCGCTACGGCGATCGCGGTCCAGCTCCCCAACCGGTGTGAGGTCCAGGGCTCCGACCGACCGTCCACGAGATGGCGGGCATGTACTCCGCCGAGGACCACCGTCACGGCAGAGGCCCCCACGAACGCGATGGCGGCGGCTACCGCGCGCCGGAAATGCGGGCGGACGACGATCTCACGTGCCTCGGCGAGGGCTGCGGTGACCGCCGTTCTCTTTCGCCACAAGGCCATACTCGCCTCCTCTCCCGTCGGGTCCGGTCTCCGCAAACCCTAACCGCCGCATGCGCATCGCATCCCGGACGGCGGCGCCACCGGGGTCGTTGTTGAAGAAGACGAAGACTTCTTCGTCGTCGGCCGGCCAGGTTTCATGCAGTCGGCGCAGCCACTTGCGCAGCGTCTGAGGGTGGTAATCCGGGGGAAAATCGGCACGTCCTTGGTGCATGCGCAAGTAGCCGAAATTCGCCGTCCGCCACAGCGGAGCCTGGGCGATGGTCAAGCGATCCGACCACACCAACGTCGCGCCGCGCCGCTGCAGCAAGGCCTGCGTCTCCGCCGTCCACCAGCTCGGGTGGCGCGGCTCGACGGCGACCCTCACCGAGGGCGGGAAACAAGCCAAACAGGCGTCCAAGCGATCGAGATCCGCGGCGAGACTGGGCGGTAACTGCACCAGGATCGGCCCCAACCGGTCCAGCAGACCGCTTGCCGCGTCGAGCAGTCGCGCCACCGGTTCCGCCGGATCGGCGAGCCGTTTGACGTGGGTGAGGAAACGGCTCGCCTTCACCGCCATGGTGAAACCGGCAGGAACGGTCGCCGCCCATTTCGCGAAGGTCTCCTTCGCGGGCAGGCGATAAAAAGCCGCATCACATTCGACCGTGTCGAAAATCGTTGCGTAGTGTTCGAGCCACCGTGAGGCGGGAAGGTCGGCCGGGTACAGGACGCCGCGCCAACTCCGGTACTGCCATCCGCACGTTCCGACGCGCATCCGCATGGGCCGCCTCCCGATGCGGGACGGTCACGAACCGCCCGGGCGCCACACCATGAGGACAAGAATGATCAACCAAATCAACGCGGCCACCGAGGACAACGCCACGATGCGTCCGCGGAAAACCTCGGCACTTTGTCCCCCTTCGAGCGCGCTGATCGCGCGACGTTGGTCGGGTTCCACGACCGCGAGCAACAAGATGAACGCCACGATGAAGAGGGTGAACGAGGCGGTCAGCCACGGTTTGGACAGCTCGTCACGTCCCACTGCCGCGCCGAAAATGCCGACGAGCAGGGTTCCCCAGCCGAACAACCGGGTGGTCCGATTCAGATGGCGCAGCACCGCGAGGTCACCGGCGCGGATGTACCGCGAGGTCGTCGAGGTAGCGATCGTGAGTGGACCGAGCAGGAAAATTGCCGACGCGACGTGGAACCACAGCAAGAGCTTGTCGGTGCCAGACATGATTCGACCCTAGCCGATCGTCATCCGATCTCCGCTAATTCGCCGGACGGCGTTCGCCGTGTCTCGCGGGCCGTCGCCCCGACCAGCGCCGCTGCGGCCAGCACCGCCGAGGTGGCCCAGAATGCGCTGCGGTCCCCGGCGGCGTCCGCGATCCAGCCGGCGACGAGCGGACCGGTAACCGATCCGAGGTCCCCGGCCATCTGGTAGCCGGCGACGACCGTACCTCCCCGACCTCCTGCGATGTCTCCGACGATGGCCGCCGGAGCGACGTCCAGCAGGCCGGAACCGATCCCGAAGACGACCATTGCCAGCAGATACCCCACCAATCCATGCCAGGTCGCGAGCAGGGCCATGGCAATTGCCGCGATCAGGCAGCCGAGGACGAGAACGCCGATCCGGCCGCGGCGATCCGCCAACCTTCCCCCCGGGAGCAGCACCACCCCGTTGACCGCGGCCATCACGGTCAGCCCGAGGCCCACCCACAGCGGCCCGGCGTGCAAGGCGCCCACGACGAAGAGCGGGACGAGCGAGTTGCGGACTCCCAATGCCGCCCACGAGATCGCTGCGTTGGAGACCAGCGCGGCCTGGTAGGGACGGCGGCGCAGCGCCTCCGCGAGGCGCATGCGGGAGTCGCTCACCTGCTGCTCGGGACGGCGAAGATCACCACTGCCTTCGGCGGGACGCCGCTTCGGCATCGCAAAAGCGGCGTCACGAAGGCCGACCAACGCGACCGCGCCAGCGATGACCAGCGTCCCGGCGTAGCAGAAGAACGGCGCGCGAATCGACCAGGCGATGAGCGGCCCACCGAGGACGGGACCTGCTATTCCACCCAGCAGGAAACCGCCCTGGAACATGCCCGCTGCCCGCGCCCGATGCTCCGGGCCGGCCGCGCGGAGCAGCAGAGCAAGGCCGGCGACGGTGAACATCGCCGAACCGAACCCGCCGATTCCCCGCAGGACGAGGAGTTGCAGGTAACTGTGGGCCAACCCGGCCAGCACCGAGCTGACCGCCACCACCGCGATTCCGCCCGCCAGGACCAGCCGCTCACCGACGACGTCCACCCACCGGCCGACGCCGAGCGCGGAAAGGAAGCGCACGCCGGCGAACGCCGAGAGCACCGCGCCGACCTCGGCTTTGCTCGCGCCGAATTCGTGGGCGAAGAGCGGCAACGCCGGCACGACGACGCCGAAGCCCACGGCCACCCAAAAAGCGACCACCGAGAGGACGACGACCGGCCTGGGCAGATCGCGGAGCAAGGGCCCGCGGAGCAGCCGACGCCGCACGCTCCCGATCCCTCAGCTTGCTGCGCGCCTGCCGCGCCGGCTGCGCAGGTAATCGCTCACGACGTAATCCCCGAGTTTGTCGCCGGACGGCGCGAACACCCGTCCCCCGTTGCGTTTGGCCAGGAGGTCCACGAATTCCACCAGGCCCGGATCGTCGGCCAGCATGAAAACGTTGAGGGTGGCTCCGCGGCGGGTCATCTTATCCACCTCGGCCAACGTGAGGGCGATGGTCTGCCGGGACGGTGGCCAATCGAAGGCGTAATCACCGTCGGGGAGCAGGTGGGCGGTCGGCTCACCGTCGGTCACCACCATGACCACCGGCTCGTATTCGGGATGGCGGTCGAGGAAACGGCCCGCAATGAGCAGCGCGTGCTGCAGGTTGGTCCCCTGTACCATCTCGGCATCCAGGGCGGCAAGGTCCGTGGGTTTGAGCACCCGAGCGTAGTTCGAGAATCCTATGATCTGCAGGGCGTCTTGCGGGAAACGCGTCGTCACAAGGGAATGAAGTGCGAGGGCGGTAGTCTTCGCCGCACCCCAGGTGCCGCGGAGCGTCATCGACCAGGAGAGGTCGACCAGCAGACAGACCGCAGCCGCGGTACGGCGTTCGGTTTCGACCACTTCGAAATCCTCGACGGCAAGGCGCACCGAGCGTCGTCCGCGAGCCGGACGGTGGGTGGCCGCCCCGCGCAGGATGGCGTTCCGAACCGTTCGGACCACGTCGATGGGCTGCTCGTCGCCGAATTCCCACGGTCGTGATGCCCCGGTGAGTTCCCCAGCGGCACCGGCCCGAGGCGCGTCGTGGTCGCCGTACCGGGAAGCCTGAAGCGAGGCGAAGATGCGTCTCAGTGCGGTCGCGCCGAGCCGTCGCACGGCTTTCGGGGTGAGTTCGAGTCGCCCGGCTTCGCGGCGCAAGTAACCCTGGCGTTCGAGTTCCCGCTCGATTTCTCGGAGTCGTCGGAGGTCGTCGACGGCGGCTCGACCGAGCGCCCGGCGCACGGCCTCCTCGTCGACGTCGTCGAGGCTCGCTCCCGGGTAGTCCTGGGACAAACTGGCTTCGAGCTCTTCGAGATCCGCCATTTCCTCCAGCACGGAGGTGGCGTCGGGTGCGGACAGCGGATCGTTGCCGCGGAGTCGCGCGCGGCTCGACCAGTCGAGGTCCGGACGCCGGCGGCGCAGGGCCTCGTTCAACCGTGCCATCTCCGCGGCCAGACCCATGTCCTCCATGGCGGTGGCCATGAGCGCGGCAAGTTCTTCCCGTTGTTCGCGGCTCATCGACGCGAGCATGCGTTCCATCGCGGCGGCCCGCCGCGCGAGTGAATCGACGAGCTCGTCGAGATTTGCGGGATGGTCGGGGAAGAAGTGCCCGTGTTTGGCCATGAACTGCTCGAACTGTTCCTGGGTGTGTTCGCCGCGTTCGTCGGCGGCGAGCATCTCGTTCAAATCGGCGAGCATATCCTTGACCGCGCGCATCGCCTCGGTTGCCTGCGGTGAGCCTTCGCGCAGTTGCCGTAAGGCGTCGCGCATTCCGCGGAATTGGGTGTCGAGCACCTCTTCGCGGAGCAGATTCTTCAATTCCTCGTAGGTTTGCCGGGCCTGGGCGCTGCGCCACTGGTAATCGGAGAGGGCGCGGATCGCGCGGGCGGGATCCGACGGTAAGGCGTCGAGTTCGGCTTCGCGGAGCCGAGCATCATCGCTCGGGTCGGGGAAAAGGGCGGCGCGTTCCTCCCCGATGGCCTTGTCCAGCAGGGCGCGGGCACGTTCCAAGGTTCCGCCGAACCGTCCCCGCTCGCGCAGCGCTCGGCGCCTTTCCCGTACCTGACGCAGTAAATCGTCGGTGCCGCGCAATCCACGTGCGCCGTGACGCAGCAAGCTGCGCAGCGCGTCGGCGGGACTCGATCCGGCCAAAATGTCGTCGCCGAGTTCGTCGAGGGCGGCCGCCGCGTCGTACGGAGGCGCGAGGGGATCGGGACCGTCGTGGTAGGGGCCGTACCGGTACGCCACGTTCAGCCTCCGTACACCGTCTTCCCCGGGAGTTCGTCCTTGCTCAACCGCCGCATGAGATACAGGCCTTCCAAGGTGAATTCGAGGGCCGCAGCGGCGTGCCCGGGGCTCTCACCTCCGGTGACGTCGAGGCGTTCCATTATCTTCGCCAGACCCTTGACCGGGCCGATGCGGCGCAGCAGTTCGGACGCCGGAACGAGTTCCCCGCTCTCGACCGTCTCTCCCTCCTCGAAACGGTCCAGGATTCCGGACAGGTCGGCGTTTCCGAGGCGGGCACGGAACGTCTCCGCGATGGCGCGGCGCAGCAAGTGAGAAAGCACCTCGTGCTCCCGGCCTTCCTCGCTGACCTCGAATTCCACCTTGCCCTGCAACGTGTCGACGACGGCGGGCAGGTCGCAGACGCGGGCGACCGGATCGGACTCCCCGGTGAGCGCGGCCCGGCGGAGCGCGGAGGCGGCCACCGTTTCCGCCGCGGCAATAGCGAAACGAGCCGAAATTCCGGAGCGTTGGTCCACCGCGGGGGATTCGCGGACCAGGCGGGTGAAGCGAGCCAGCACTTCGAGCAGATGCCCGGGAACCGGTGCCGCAAGCTCCGCCTCCTGGACCACGAGGTCGATCTCGTCGCTCAGGCTCAGCGGGTAATGGGTGCGGATTTCCGCCCCGAACCGGTCCTTGAGGGGGGTGATGATGCGGCCGCGGTTGGTGTAATCCTCCGGGTTCGCGCTGGCGACGAGCAGAACGTCCAACGGCAGCCGCAGCGCGTATCCCCGAATCTGGATATCCCTTTCCTCCAACACGTTGAGCAGCGAGACCTGGATCCGTTCGGCAAGGTCGGGCAATTCGTTGACCGAGAAGATGCCGCGGTTGAAGCGGGGCAGCAGGCCGTAGTGCACGGTCTGCGGATCGCCGAGGGTGCGCCCCTCGGCCACCTTGATGGGATCGATGTCCCCGATCAGGTCGCCGACGCTGGTGTCCGGCGTCGCCAACTTCTCGCCGTACCGCTCGTCGCGGTTCTTCCACGCCACCGGCAGCTCGTCGCCGTATTCCGCGGCGAGAGCGACGCAGCGCGCGCAGACCGGACGATACGGGTGGTCGTTGATATCGCAGCCCGCCACCACCGGCGTCCATTCGTCGAGCAGTCCGACGAGGGTGCGAATCAAGCGGGTCTTGCCCTGTCCACGCTCACCGAGCAGGACGAAATCGTGGCAGGCGAGGAGAGCCCGCTCGACCTGGGGAAGCACGGTGTCGTCGAATCCCACGATCCCCGGGAAACGAACGTCCCCCGCCCGCATGCGGGCCAGCAGGTTGTCGCGAATCTCGATTTTGACCGGCTTGTACCGGTGACCGAGCGCACGTAGTTCGGCGAGTGTCGTCGCTTTGGGAGGATTCGTCGTCACTTCTCCGACCCTACGTCCGACACCTTGATCGCCGGAGGGGAACGGTCATGCGGCGCCGTGATCCCGGGCAGTCGGCGCCGTGATCCCGGGCAGCTTCGGACGGCGGGATTCGGCCACACTGGGAGCGTGGCTCGTTTCGGCGAAGGACTGGCGGCGGACGACGATCTGGTGCGCGCCGCGGAAGCGGCTGCGGTTGCGGCCCGCATCCCCTTGGGCAGTCACAATCCCGATCTGGCGATGGTGTTCGTCGCCGGCGACGACCCGGAGGAAATCGCGGCGGCGTTGCAGCGGGCAGCGGCCGCCGTTCACGCCCGGACAGTGATCGGATGCAGCGCCAGCGGCGTCATAGGAGCAGGTCGGGCGGTCGAACGAGGACGTGCGGTGAGCGTGTGGGCTGGCCTGCTGCCGAGAGTGCGGGTCCGTGCCTTCCACCTGGAAGTGATTCGCACCCCGCAGGGAATGGCGGTGCTCGGCCTGCCGCCCCTCGATTTCGCCGACAGCGTGGGAATCCTACTTGCCGATCCCTATTCCTTCCCCGCCGACGGTTTCGTGGAGCAGTCCAACGAGGCGTTCGGGCTTCCGCTGTCGGGAGGTCTTGCGCACGGGCCGCGCGGTCCGGGATCGACGCGGCTGCTGCTGGACCGGCGTCCGATCGAACGCGGGGCGGTGGGCGTCGTCCTCGGCGGTGATGTCGGGGCGCGGGCGGCGGTGAGCCAGGGTTGTCGGCCGATCGGGCCGCCGATGACCGTGACGAACGCCTCCGGCAACGTGCTGCTCGAACTCGCCGGCGTTCCTGCGGCCCGCAAACTCGAGCAGGTTCTCGCCTCGCTTTCTCCCGAAGACCAGGCACTTGCGACCGCGGGTCTGCAGATCGGCGTGGCGATGGATGAATACGCCGACGAGCACGACATGGGGGATTTCTTGGTCCGCGGCATCGTGGGCCTCGACGCCGGCCGCAGCGGGCTGGTGATCGGCGATATCGTCTCGGTCGGTCGCACCGTGCGGTTCCACGTCCGCGACGCGGCGAGTGCGGACGACGACCTGCGGGCGACCGCGAAACGGGTGCAGGAGGATTTCCCCGTCGTCCACTCGGTGCTTTTGTTCAGCTGCAACGGCCGAGGTTCGGCGATGTTCGCGGACCCTGCCCACGATGTCACCACACTTCGGCACATTCTCCGCACCGACGTGGTGAGCGGCTTCTTCGCCGCAGGGGAGATCGGCCCGGTCGGGGGGTCGAACCACGTGCACGGCTTCTCGGCGTCCATGGTGGCCTTCGGCGACCCGTACGAGGAAAGCGACGGCGCCTTCGACGAGGACTGACCTCGGCCGGAGAGCTGGTTTGCGACCGGCTGCCGAGAATGCTTCGCCTGCCGGCCCGTCAGTGGGCCGCGGTGTCGGCGCCGACGACTTCCGCGGTAGCGGGTGGAATCTCAGCCCCGCGTGCCAAACCGGAGCGGCGGGACAGCTTCTTTTCGGGGAGGAAGCAGACCAGCACGAAGCCGAGTACCGCCAACGGGATCGCCGCGGCGAAGGTGAGGCCGATCGCATGTACCCATGCGTGGTCGAACAGTCCCTTGACGGCGGCAGGGATCGGTGCCCCACCGGTTGCGGATGTTCCCTTGTCGAGGGCCGCGATCAGAGTGGCGCGGATATCCGGTGTGGCGTGGACGCGGACGTAGGAGGTGAGCGCGTTCGTCGCGATCGCTCCGAAAACCGCTACCCCGAGCGAGCTTCCCATGCTGCGGAAGAAAGCGTTCGAACTGGTCGCCACCCCCAGATCCGAGTAGGGGACGGCGTTTTGGATGGCGAGTACCAGGACCTGCATGATGCAGCCCATTCCGGCGCCGAGGAGCACGATTTCCCCGGCCAGTTGGAGATAGGAGGTGCCCACTTTGATGAAGCTGAGCAGCGCGAAGGCGACGGCCACCAGTGCCATGCCCACGATGGGGAAAATCTTGTACCGGCCGGTGGCGGTAATGATGCGTCCGCTGCCGATCGAGGTGACGAGGACGCCGACCATGAGCGGCAGCAGTTGCAGTCCGGAGACCGTCGGGGAGGAGCCTTTCACGTTCTGCAAATAGACCGGCAGGAACACTACCGAGCCGAACATGGCGAAGCCGAGGATGAATCCTCCCGCGTTGGAGACGTTGAAGGTGCGGTTGCGGAAGAGTCGGAGCGGCAGGATGGGTTCGCTTGCCTTGCGTTCCACTGCGACGAAGGCGGCGAAGAGGACGGCACCGATGATGAAAAGCCCGATGATTTGCGGAGAACCCCAGGCGTAACCGCCGTTGCCCGCCTTTCCGCCGAGGGACAACGCGAGCAACACGGCCGACGTCGCGAGTACGAGAACACCGGCCCCGAGGTAGTCCACCTTGTGGTCGCGCCGGTGGAACGGGATGTTCAATACCGCGCTGGTCACCACCAGCGCCACCGCACCCAGCGGCAGGTTGATGTAGAAAACCCACCGCCAGCTCAGCGCGTCGGTGAACCATCCTCCGAGCAGGGGACCGATGACGCTCGACAGTCCGAAGACCGCACCGAAATAACCCTGGTAGCGGCCACGCTCCCGCGGTGGGATGACGTCTCCGACGATCGCCATCGCGAGGGTGATGAGCCCACCGGCTCCGATTCCTTGGATCGCGCGCGTAACGATCAGCTCGATCATGTTCTGGCTTGCTCCGGCCAGGGCCGAGCCGATCAGGAAGATGACGATGGCCAGTTGGAATATCTTCTTGCGGCCGTAGAGGTCCGAAATCTTCCCGTACAGCGGTGTAGCCGCGGTGGAGGTGAGCAGATAGGCGGTGACCACCCACGCCAGATGCTGCTGGCCCCCGAGATCCCCGGTGATGCGGGGGAGGGCGGTCGCGACGATGGTCTGGTCGAGGGCCGCGAGCAGCATCCCCACCATGAGTCCGGAAAGGACGACGAGGATCTGCCGGTGGCTCATCTGAGTGGGCGGCGGGGTTGCCTCGGTCACGGTCGTGTCGGCCATCAGCGGATCTCCTTAGCGGGTCGTGGGGTTGTCGCGAGGTGTGCGGTTGCGGGAGGGGGTGGCTCGGCAGGCGGATGCGGAGATCGGCCGCCGACCGGGCCGTCTGCTGCGAGGACCGCGCCGAGGTCGGTTCCGAGCCGGTGCAACAGGACGGCGAGGGTGTCGACGTCCCGCTGAGACCAGTCGCGCACGGCGCGGGTGAGGGCGTCGGCGAGCTGGTGGACGACGGCGTCGAGTTCTGCCTCGCCCGCCGGGGTGATTCTCAGACGTCGAGCACGCCGGTCCTCGGGGTCGTTGAGGACGTCGCAGAAGCCGCCGGTGATGAGCGGCTGCACTTGCCTGCTCACCGTGGAGACGTCGAGGTGGACGGCGGCCGCGAGCTCGGAGAGCCGTAAGGGCCCCAGCTCGCGGAGCATGCCGAGCAGGACGTACCCGGATTTGTCGCAGGCGCTTCGGACCCGAGTCTGGCGTAACCGATAGGCGTTGCGGACCACGGTGTAGAGGGCGGTTATCAGATCGCGGATCCGATGCGAATCAGTTGCTTGCATCACGCAACTAGTAAACATGAAGATCGCCAACTTGTCGAATCGGGTACCCCCGATCGTCGTTGCGGCCCCGCCGATCGTGTGAGACTGGCGCCGTGCTGGGTCCCGACGATCCCCCCGAGAGGTGGGTGCATGCGGCACGGGATGCCGCCGCGCTCCTGGACGGGGTGGCCAGGCGAACCCCCGTGGAACGTTCCCGTGAGGCGCTCGTCGGACACGAAGTCTTCGTCAAATGCGAGAACCTCCAACGCGGTGGCTCCTTCAAGATTCGCGGTGCGTACGTGCGGATCGCACGGTTGTCGGCCGCGGAGCGGGCCCGCGGGGTGGTCGCCGCGAGTGCCGGCAACCACGCCCAAGGGGTAGCGCTCGCGGCCAAATTGCTGGACACCCGCGCCGTGGTTTTCATGCCTCGCGGCGCCTCGCTGCCGAAAATCGCCGCTACCCGCGGCTACGGTGCCGACGTCCGTCTCGTGGGGACGTCGGTCGACGACGCGCTTGCGGCGGCCGAGGAATTCGCGAGGGACACCGGCGCCGTGCTCATCCACCCGTTCGACCACCCGGACATCGTTTGCGGGCAGGCGACGATCGGCCTGGAAATCCTCGAGCAATGCCCGCAGGTCCGCACCGTCGTGGTCGGCGCCGGCGGCGGCGGCCTTGCGGCCGGGATCGGCGTGGTCATCAAAGCGCTGCGGCCCGAGGTGAGGGTGGTCGCGGTCCAAGCCGAAAAAGCCGCCGCGCTCGCCCGATCCGTGCGGGCCGGGAGCGTCGTCCAGCTCTCCGATGTGGCCACGATCGCGGATGGGATAGCGGTCGGTCACCCCGGTCGGCTCACCGTGCCGATGGTCTCCCGCTACGTCGACGAGATCCGCACGGTGAGCGAGGAGTCGCTGGCGCACGCTGTCTTGGCATTCCTGGAGCGGGCCAAATTGGTCGTCGAACCGGCGGGGGCCGCCGGGCTCGCCGCGATGCTGGACGATCCCGGAGCTTTCCCGCCGCCCGTGGTCGTCGTCGCCTCGGGTGGGAACGTCGATCCGATTCTCTTGGTCCGAATCCTTCGCCACGGCTTGGCCGCCGCCGGTCGGTATCTCAGCTTCGAGGTCACTCTGCCCGACCGTCCGGGTGCGCTGGCCGGCTTGCTCCGCACCCTCGCGGACGCCGAGGCGAACGTGTTGGACGTCGTCCACGAGCGCACCCGGGCCAGCCTCGCCATCGACGAGGTCGAGGTGGCGCTTCAGGTGGAGACCCGCGGACCGGAGCATTCCCGCGAGGTCCTCGCGACGCTCACGTCACTGGGGTATCTCCCGGACGGCGCCGGGCCGGCTGCTTCGTGAACGTTCGCCGTGCAGGATCCGGGGTCGCCGTTCGGCGCTCAGCCGGTGAAGGGTTTGGCGTCGACCACCGTGACCCGCATGGACGCACCGGTGGGCAGCGAATAGCTCACGGTGTCGCCGACCTTCTTGCCGAGCAGCGCGGTTCCGAGTGGTGAATTCGGCGAATACACGTCGATTTTGGCTGCGGTTTCCTCCCGGGAACCGAGCAGGAACGCGAGCTCTTCGCCGTCCTCGTAGCGGACCGTCACCACCATGCCCGGTTCGACGACGCCGTCGTCCGCGGGCGGCTCTCCGACCTTGGCATTCTCCAGGATTTGGCGGAGTTGGCGAATACGTGCTTCGATCTTGCCTTGTTCTTCTTTCGCCGCGTGGTATCCGCCGTTCTCCCGGAGATCTCCCTCGGCACGGGCAGCCTCGATCTTCTTCGCGATTTCCGCACGCACCGGGCCGATCAATTCGTTGTACTCGGCGGTCAGCCGGTCGTAGGCCTCCTGGGTCAGCCACGTCGTGGTTGGCTCGGCCACCATGCTCCTCCGTGGGGATGACAGGACCACATGCGGACGTTCAAAGGATTCATCAGCCAGGCTACCAACGCCGCTGGTGTTGGTGCGACGGCAGAATGGGGAGGCGAGAACGGTCGAGGCGATCGACGGGAGACGCCGACCGGCGGAAAGGAAGAGAGCTTTGGATCTCCGTCTGATGGCCGTGCATGCCCATCCGGACGACGAATCCAGCAAAGGCGCGGCCACGATGGCGCGTTACGTCGCCGAGGGTGTGGACGTGGTCGTCGTGACCCTGACGGGCGGAGAGCGCGGCTCGATCCTCAATCCGGCCATGGACCGACCCGAAATCCGACGCGACATCGCGGCGGTGCGGCGGCGCGAAATGGCCGAAGCCGAGCGCATCCTGGGGGTGCGCCACCGTTGGCTCGGCTTCATCGACTCGGGTTTCCCCGAGGGCGATCCTCCGCCTCCGCTCCCTGAGGACTGCCTGGCTCGGCAGCCCCTCGACGAGGTGACCCGGACGTTGGTGGCGGTGGTCCGGGAGGAACGACCCCACGTGATCCTCACCTACGACGAAACCGGCGGATACCCGCATCCCGATCACGTCGTCTGCCATCAGGTGAGTGTGGCCGCTTTCGACGCCGCGGGCGACCCCGATCGGTATCCGGACGCCGGGGTTCCCTGGCAGCCGTTCAAGCTCTACTACCACCGCACGTTTCATCGCGACCGGGCGCTGGCGCTGCACCACGCGATGCTCGAACGCGGATTGCCGTCGCCCTACGAGGATCGGTTGGCTCATCTCGCCGAAGAGGACCGGCCGATCACCACCAGGATCGCCTGCGCGGAGTATTTCCCGGTGCGGGACGCCGCGCTGCTGGCACACGCGACACAGATCGACCCGAACGGTTCGTGGTTCGCCGTCCCCCGCGACCTGGAAGCCGTGGTGTGGCCGACGGAGGATTTCGAGCTTGCGCGCTCTTTGGTCCCGACGACGATTCCCGAAGATGATTTGTTCTGCGGTATCCGTGAGGAGGTCCGCGCATGACCAACCTGGTGACCACGTGTGCCACCCCCCTGCTCCCCGCGCTCGCCGACCCACGCTTTTTCGCGGCCAATCCGACCAAGAGTCCGAACGGCGGGTTGGGCCTCCTGGTGGTGCTCTTGCTGGCGGTCGCCGTGTATTTCCTGTTCCGCTCGATGAACAAGCA
The DNA here is from genome assembly GCA_023512015.1 of Acidothermus sp. Lineage (GTDB taxonomy): Bacteria > Actinomycetota > Actinomycetes > Acidothermales > Acidothermaceae > Acidothermus. The sequence continues at coordinate 25,865 of JAIMAI010000012.1, forward strand.
CCTGAAGAAAGCCGCCAGCTTGCGGGACGACGACCACGGTGACGGGCGCGGTGATGCCCCTCCTCCACGACCGGATGGACGGTGAGAAGGATGAAACTGTTCACCACGATGCCCACCCCGGTGGGAGACATGCTCTTGGTGGGCTCACGGGAATCCGGTCGGTTCACCCTTACCGGGGCGTATTTCATCGGTCAACGTCACGAGCTGGCTCTCGACGATGGGTGGTGCCCGGACCCCGAGGCCTTCGCTTCCGTCACCACCCAACTCGACGAGTACTTCGCAGGACGGCGAGTTTCCTTCGACCTCCCCCTGGAATTCCACAGCACACCCTTCCAGGAATCGGTCTGGCGGACCCTCCTGGAAATTCCCTACGGAACCACGTGGAGTTACCGAGAACTGGCCGAAAAATCGGGACACGGAGGCAAGGTCCGCGCGGTGGCCGCGGCGGTCGGGCGGAATCGGATCGGGGTCATCGTGCCGTGCCATCGGGTCATCGGGTCGGACGGATCGCTGACCGGCTACGCGGCCGGGCTCGACCGCAAGCGTTGGCTTCTTGCGCGCGAAGGCGTCATCCTCCCGGGCTGACCGGGACGCGTCATGGCCAATCGCCTCGCTACCGCCACCAGTCCGTACCTCCTCGCGCACAAGGACAATCCGGTCGATTGGTGGCCGTGGTGCCCGGAGGCGTTCGAGGAAGCACGCCGTCGTGACGTGCCGGTCTTTCTCTCCGTCGGATACAGTTCCTGCCACTGGTGCCACGTGATGGCCCACGAGTCCTTCGAGGATCCCGAGACCGCGCGTTTCCTCAACGAGCATTTCGTCTCTGTCAAAGTGGACCGGGAGGAACGTCCCGATGTCGATGCCGTCTACATGGAGGCAGCGCAGGCCATGACCGGCCGCGGTGGTTGGCCGTTGAGCTGCTTCCTCACCCCGGACGGCGAACCCTTCTTCGCCGGAACGTATTTTCCCGATCGACCCCGCGGTGGGATGCCGTCTTTTCGTCAGGTCCTGGAAGCGGTGTGGACGGCGTGGCGCAGCCGAGGATCCGAACTCGCCGAAGCCGGACGACGGGTGGTCGCGGCCCTGGAGGAGCACAGCCGCCTCCCCACCGACGTCCCCGCGCCCACCCTCGACCTGCTGGACGCCGCGGTGGCGGAAGTGCGCCGCCACTACGATCCGGAACACGGCGGTTTCGGCCCCGCCCCGAAATTCCCGCAGCCTGGGGTGCTGGAATTCCTCATCCGCCACGGCTCACTCGGCGCCCTGGAAATGGTGGGTGCCACCTGTGCGGCGATGGCCCGCGGCGGCATCTACGACCAGTTGGCCGGCGGCTTTCACCGCTACAGCGTCGACGCCACGTGGACCGTGCCGCATTTCGAGAAGATGCTCTACGACAACGCCAACCTGCTCGCGGTCTACGTGCACTGGTGGCGGGCCGCCGGTGCGCCGATCGGGCTGCGCATCGCGCAGGAGACGGCGGAATTCCTGCTGCGAGAGATGCGGACGCCTGCCGGCGCTTTCGCTTCCGCGCTCGATGCGGATGCCGCAGGAGTCGAAGGAGAGACGTACCTGTGGCGACCGGACGAATTCGACGTGGCGCTGCCGGGCGGAGAAGCGGATCGGGCGCGCAGACTTTTCGGGGTGACGGGCTCCCCTCACACCGAAGACGGCCGATGGGTCCTGCGATTGGCCGAAGACCCGGCGGATTCGGATTTCTGGCGAGACACCCGTCGCCGCCTCCTGGAGTACCGCCGCCGGCGTCCCCAGCCGGAGCGCGACGACAAGGTCGTCTCATCGTGGAACGGCTTGGCGATCGGCGCCCTCGCGGAGGCGGGAATCGTCTTGCAGCGCAGCGATTTCGTCGATGCCGCGCTTGCCGCCGCCGAGTACCTGCTCGCCGTCCACCTGCGAGACGGCAGATTGCGGCGCAGTTCGCGGGACGGGGTCGTCTCGCCCCACGATGGTTCCCTGGACGATTACGCCAACGTGGCACAGGGTCTGTTGGTGTGTGCGCAGGTGACGTCGTCGGCGCGCTACCTGGAGGAAGCGGGCCGACTCCTTGACGTCGTCCTCACCCATTTCCGCGCCGACGACGGCGGTTTTCACGACACCGCCGACGATGCCGAGCGGTTGGTCCGCCGTCCGCGGGCGCTCGCCGATGAAGCCAGCGCCAGCGGGAATTCCGCGGCGGCCCACGCTTTGTTGAGTTACGCCGCACTGACCGGTTCGCAGCGGCATCGTGATGCGGTACTCCCCGCGCTGCGACCCGCGGTGCTGCTCGCGCGCCGCCATCCGCTCGCGGTCGGATACGGTCTCGCCGCACTCGCTGCGCTCCTCGACGGGCCAGCCGAGATTGCGGTGGTCGGGAATGGCGAGTTATGGCGGACGGCGTGGAGCGTCGAGGTACCCGGAGCGGTGCGGGCGGCGATGCCGCTGGGGGGCGAGCCGTGGGCGCCGCTGTTGGAAGGCCGGAGCGGGATCGACGGCGGGCCGGCTGCGTACGTCTGCCGCGGCTTCGTCTGTCAACGCCCGGTTGCCACACCCGAGGAATTGAAGGCCTTGCTAGACAGGTAGCGACGCCTTCCGTGGCTCGGCGCCGAACGGCGGTACGACCGTCGTCCACGGCCGTTTCCCTCGGCCAGCAGATAGCGTGGCCTCGGTCGGGGCGTTACGGTTCACGCAAAACCGAAAACGAGGTGCGGAGTGGTCGAACCGTCCAGCGCCGGGCCACCCCCAGAGGGGTCGTCCGTGGCTTTCGACCCTGCTGAGGTTCTGGAAAGCCTGCTCGACGCGGTCGTGGTGGTCGACGCCGAGGGCATCATTCGGAGGGAGAACGCGGCGGCGCGCCGCTTACTCGGCGTCGAGGCGTTGCAGGGCCGTCAATTGCTGGAGTTCGTCCCCTCTCGTTTCCGCGCCGCCCACTGCGAGGGTTTCAACCGATACGTGCGCGCGGGTCACGGTCGTCTCCCACCCGGGCAGCCGATCGAGGTGTCCGCGCTGCGGGCCGACGGTTCGGAGGTCATGGTCGACATCCGGTTCGGCCACATCGGGACTCCCGGCACGGAGGGTTTCGCGGTGGTGGGAGTACTGCGGGAGGCCACCGAGCGGCTGCGATTGGAACGCGAAGCGCTGCTTTCTCGGTATCTGCAGGCGGTCGTCGAGGCCGCTCCGGACGGCGTCCTCGCCTGGGCGCCGGATCTGCGGATCCTCGCGGTCAACCGGCGATTCACGGAAATTTGCCGCCTCCCACCGGAAGCGATTCCGGTCGGAGGCAACGTGGCGGAATTGCTCGGCCGCTACCAGCAGCTACTCGCCGATCCGTCCCGGCTGACCGAGGCCCTGGGCCGCGCCCGCGAGCACCCCATGGACAGTCAGCGCCTGGAGCTCACCCTGGCCGACGGCAGGATCGTCGAGACCTACGGCGCACCCATCACGGACGCGGAGGGGCAGTTTCTCGGGCGGGTGTGGTACGTCCACGACGCCACCGAGCGGCGCGCGGCGGAAGCCCAGCGGGGTCGGCTGCTGCGTGAGCTCGCCACCGCTCAGCGGGCGCACCGGTTCCTGCTGGACGCCTCCACTGTTCTGGCGCGGGTGAGCGGCTTCACCGAATCGCTGCAGGCGCTCGCACGGGTCGCCGTCCCGGCCCTTGGGGACATCTGCCTGGTCGATGTGGTGAGCGACGACCGGCGTCGCATCGAGCGCGTCGCGGCGGTTCACGCGGACCCTGCCTGCCAGGCGCTGGTCGACGAGCTGCGCGGTTATCCACCGAACCCTTCCGGGGATCATCCGAGTGCGGACGTGCTCCGCGACGGTGCGACCCGCTGGTCTCCCGAGCTCGACGAGGAATTCCTGCGGCGGACCACGTTCGACGACCGGCATTTCGCCCTGGTCAAGCAGCTGCACTTCGCCGGATACATGACCGTTCCCCTCGATGCCGACGGCCAGGTCCTCGGCACCATCACCCTGGTGACTTGCGGTGACCATCGCCGGATCACTCCGGAGGACGTGGCCCTGGCCGAGGACCTCGGACGGCGGGTGGCGCTGGTGGTCGCCAAGGAGCGGCGGTACGAAGCGCAGCGGCGGATCTCCCACGGCCTGCAGGCGAATCTGCTGCCCCACGAGCTTCCGGTCTTCCCGGGAGTCGAGTACGCAGTGTGCTACCAGCCCGGTACCCGCGACGCCGAGGTAGGGGGAGATTTCTGGGATGTCAACGGGATGCCGGACGGCGAAGTCGCGATCATGGTGGGGGACGTCGCGGGACACGACGTCGCGGCCGCCGCGGTGATGGCTCAGCTCCGCGCGGCGTGCCGGGCGATCCGTACCCAGACCACCGGACCCGACGATCTGGTGCGTCGCCTGCACGAGGCGTGGGATCAACTCGGTCTGGAACGCATCGCGACCGCGGTATTCGCGAGACTACGTCCGGAGAGCGGTCTGCTGCGGGTCTCCTCGGCCGGGCACCTGCCGCCGCTGGTGGTCGAGGGTCAGGATTCCTGGTTCATCCCGGTCGAACCCAGCCCGCCTTTCGGAACTCCCGGTGGTGGGGCGTCGAGCTGGCGAGGGGTCTTGCGGCCGGGCGCCCTCGTCGTCTTCTACACCGACGGCCTCGTCGAGGATCGGCACTTCGATATCGACGACGGGATGCGCCGTCTCTCCGACATCGTGCTGGCTCACGCCGGCGAGCATCCCGCGACTCTGGCCGATCACATCCTCGCCGGGCTGCTCGGCGAGGAGCGTGGGGACGACGTCGCCGTGCTCGTCCTGCGCTGGCTCGGACCTGCCTGAACCGGTGCCGGAGTAGCCTGCCGGTCGGGAGGTTTGGCCGTGGGGCTGCGTCGACTCATCTACGGGCTGTACGAGCGGCGGCTCGCCGCATCGCTGTCGCCCGATCGCCTTCCCCGCCACGTCGGCGTGATCCTCGACGGCAACCGGCGGTGGGCCAAGGCGATGGGCATGGGGGTCTCGACCGGGCACCGCCGCGGCGCCGCGAAAATCGAGGAATTCCTCGGCTGGTGCGCCGAATTGCGCATCGAAGTCGTCACCCTGTGGCTGCTGTCCACCGACAACCTGGGCCGCCCCGCTGAGGAGCTGGTCCCCCTGCTGCGCATCATCGAGGACACCGTCCGCGACCTCGCCGCCTCCAAGCGGTGGCGGATCCATCCGGTGGGGGCGCTCGATCTGCTGCCGGATGAAACCGCCCGCGCGCTCAAGGAGGCCGAGCACGCGACGGCGAACGTCGACGGCTTGGTGGTCAACGTGGCCGTCGGTTACGGGGGACGTCGCGAGATTGCGGACGCCGTCCGCGCGCTGCTCCACGAACACGCGAGCCGCGGCACCAGCATCGAGGATTTGGCGAATGTGCTCGATGTCGAACACATTGCCGAGCATTTGTACACCAAGGGTCAGCCCGATCCGGATCTGGTGATTCGTACGTCGGGTGAGCAACGGCTTTCCGGATTCCTGCTCTGGCAGAGCGCTCATTCGGAGTTGTTCTTCTGCGAAGCGTTATGGCCGGATTTCCGTCGGGTGGATTTCTTGCGTGCAGTGCGGGCCTATGCCCAACGCGAACGCCGGTTCGGCTACTGATCGCACCGCGGCGCCGGTAGCGAACACCCGCGACGGTGCTCGACAGCGCGTGAGGCCCTGCACCCGGCGGGGCCTCACGGTACTTCTGCTGCGGCGAGTGCCTAGTGATGTACGACGGTGACAGGCGTCTCGACGTACTGAACGACAGGACCCGTATGCGCCTGCATCAGAGCCGCCATGGCGATCGAGAGGATCGTCACCGCGACGCCGAGTCCGATGAAGACGTTTCGCTTCGTCGGAGCGTGACGGTACGCTGCCAACCCAATTGCCGTCCCAACGATCAGCGGCAGCAACGGGAAGACGAATCCGGCAGCCACGGTGGCGACGACTGCGATCGTGATCGCGATCAGTTGGAGCGCCGACGGATCGCGAGCGCTCGCTTTCGAGTACGGCTTGGACGTGGTCGTCACGCTTTACCTCCCAGTCTCGGGGCCTGATAGTAGGATCATCGACCATTCGCGCCTTTACAAGACGGCGTTCGGGTAGGTGTACACACGGCCATCCATACCTGTGTCTCGCCCGCGCAAGCCGGTCGGTAGTCTGCCGACCTCGGCATCCGAGCGGTCGGTCCGCCCACGAGCCGTATCCCGGTGACCTCCGCTCGGACGGCCGTCTCAGGGTCGGCGAAGCGGGCTGTACAGACATGTCGAGCAGCATCGACGGGCCGACAGCGAACACATTGCCGAGCATTTGTACGCCAAGGGCCGACCCGATCCGGATCTGGTGATTCGTACGTCGGGTGAGCAACGGATTCCTGCTCTGGCAGAGCGCTCATTCGGAGTTGTTCTTCTGCGAAGCGTTATGGCCGGATTTCCGTCGGGTGGATTTCTTGCGTGCAGTGCGGGCCTACGCCCAACGCGAACGCCGGTTCGGCTACTGATCGCAGTTTTCGAGAATAGATAGAACATTGTCCTCATAATTCACACAGGTCACATACGTCACGTGTCATGTGAGATCTCTCACAGAATTGGCCGGATTTCGTCGCTCTAGAGGTGTGAACCTCCGGCAGAATGGATAACAACTGTTTGTTGCCGCGCGCATGCGGCCCGCCGTCCCGTGGTCAACGCCCCGGAGGAATCATTGCGTCGTTTTCTTTCCCTTCCTGCATGCTCCAAAGAGGCTCGTGCACGGATGGGCCGGATTCAACGAGTAGGAGTGTGCTCGCTCACCGGCACTGCCGCGGCGCTCGCCGTCCTGGCTGCTACCACCCAGCCATCCGCCGGTGTATCCCCCACATCACGGTCCGCTACCGAGGTTCCGTCTCCCGGCGGTTCCCTCGCCGTCCGCGCGCCTGGAGTCCATGCCGCGAGCCGGGCGGAGTCACGGATCCCGATCGTCGAGAGTTCTCCCTCCGTCACGGCATCCGCCCCACCGACTCCGCCGGATCCGCGTAGTGTGGCCCGTAGCCTTGCGGCCGCCCGTGGTTGGACCGGCTGGCAATGGACGTGTCTGGACGACTTGTGGCGGCGGGAAAGCGCGTACCAGACGACCGCCACCAATCCGACCACCGGCGCTTACGGGATTCCGCAGGCCCTTCCTGCATCGAAAATGGCGAGCGCCGGTGCGGATTGGCGGTTCAATCCTGCGACCCAGATAACCTGGGGACTCGACTATATCGAGAACCGTTACGGTGACCCGTGTACCGCATGGGAATTCTGGCTGCGCCACGGATTCTACTGAGGGCCGATTGCCGCGCGTTCTACCGTATTTCGCCGCTATTTGTTAGCGAGCCGTGTCTTTTGTTGATGCAGGCCGAGTCATCGCGGTGACGTCGAGAGCCCGGTCGAGCTGCTCCTCGGTGATTTGTCCGTTCGCCACGTATCCGCATTCGATGACCGCCTGCCTGATGGTGGTGTCGTGTTCGAGCGCGTATTTGGCGACTTTGGCGGCGGCTTCATACCCGATGTAACGGTTGAGGGGCGTGACGATCGACGGTGAGGATTCGGCGTATCGGCGGCACCGCTCGACGTCCGCCCGTATTCCCTCGATGCACCGGTCGGCGAACAGCCGGCTCACGTTGGCGAGCAGCCGGATCGATTCGAGCAGGTTGCGGGCGATGACCGGGAGCATGACGTTGAGCTCCAACGTGCCCGCGGCTCCCCCGAACGCGACGGTCGCGTCGTTCCCCACGACCTGAGCCACCACTTGGCAGACCGCCTCCGGGATCACCGGGTTCACCTTCCCCGGCATGATCGACGATCCGGGTTGGAGATCGGGCAAGTGGATCTCGGCGAGTCCGGTCCGTGGTCCGGAAGCCATGAGGCGCAGATCGTTGGCAATCTTGTACAGGCTGATCGCGACGACCCGCAGCATGCCGCTCGTCTCCACCAGCGCGTCGCGGGCGCCCTGTGCTTCGAAATGGTTGCGGGCTTCGGTCAGCGGCAGTTGAAGCGACGTCGCGAGTCGTTCGATCACGCGGGCGGCGAAACCCGGTGGGGTGTTGATCCCGGTGCCGACGGCCGTCCCGCCCAACGGAAGCTCCCCGAGCCGACCCAAGACCGCCTGCAACCGCTCTCGGCCGTAGCGGACCGCCGCGGCGTAGCCGCCGAACTCCTGCCCGAGCGTCACCGGAGTGGCGTCCATGAGATGGGTCCGCCCGGCTTTGACGACGTCGCGGAACTCCTCGGATTTGCGTTCCAGGGCCGTCGCGAGATGGTCGAGAGCCGGGAGCAGCGCTCCAACGACTCCTTTGGTCGCAGCGATGTGAATGGCCGAGGGGAAGGTGTCGTTGGAGGACTGCGAAGCGTTCACGTGATCGTTCGGGTGCACCGGTTGCCCGAGTCGCTCACTTGCGAGGGTTGCGATCACTTCGTTGACGTTCATGTTGGTCGAAGTGCCGGACCCGGTCTGGAAGACGTCGATCGGGAAGTGGTCCTCCCACCGTCCTTGGGCCACCTCCTCCGCCGCCGAGCGGATCGCCTCCGCCCGCGGAGCGTCGAGGATGCCGAGCTCGGCGTTCACCGCCGCAGCCGCGCCCTTGATCTGCGCCAGTGCGGCGATCAGCTCCCGATCGACGCGCAGGCCGGAAATCGGGAAATTCTCCACGGCCCGCTGGGTCTGCGCCCTCCATTTCGCGTGCGCCGGAACCCGCACCTCGCCCATCGAGTCGTGCTCGATCCGGTACTCGGCCTCCACTGATCCTCCTCGATCGACCCGAGCGCTCCTCGCCACGCGGGGACGCGCGCTACCGCGGCGGACGCGGCCAGCGTAATGCGCCCGCTGATGAGCGATCGAGGGTGGAGAAGACGAGCGATCGAGGGTGGAGAAACGGCGCTGATGAGCTTGTCGACGCCCATCAGCGTGAGAGCCGCGCGTGGCGTAGCAGTGCGGCTCAGCGTGGTGCCTGGGGCACGACGCTGAATTGGACGGCGCCTCCGGCGTCCACCTCGGCGTCGAGGATCTGATCGTCGAGCACGTCGGCGGCCTCCGCCGTGAGGAAGACCCGAGCTCCGTCCTGTTCGACGACCTGGTCGCCGGGCTCGGGCGCCGCGGCCGCCCGGATGGTGAGGGTCTGTGACGAGCCCGGTTCCTGGCTGAACCGAAGTCCACCCATGCCTCCCGCCGTCTGCTCGGTGAGGGTACGGACGACGGTGACCGCGTTACTCGTGAGCGTCAGCATGAGTTCCTCCTTCGCGTGCGGACTGCGCGCATGTGCTCGGTCTTCCCAAGCCCGGGGTTGCCGAAAAGCGAGGAAGTGCTTACCCCTCAGCGCAGTTGCACGCGATCCGGCGCGGCGACCGGATGCTGGTCGTAATCCACGATCGCGTAGGAACGGAGCTTGGAAAGCCGATGCTCGCTGTGGATGGTCCGGATCGTTCCGCTCTTGGAGCGCATCACCAGCGAACTCGTCTGTGCTCCACCTCCGCGATATCGCACTCCGCGGAGCAATTCGCCGTCCGTGATACCGGTCGCGACGAAGAAGACGTTGTCCGACTTCACCAGGTCATCGTTGGTGAGCACCTTGTCGAGGTCGTGACCGGCATCCAAGGCCTTACGGCGTTCTTCCTCATCCCGCGGCCACAATTTCCCTTGGATGACGCCACCCAGACATTTGACCGCGCACGCCGCGATGATGCCTTCCGGCGTGCCGCCTATTCCGAGGAGTAAATCGACTCCGGTATCGTCCCGGGCGGCCATGATGGCACCGGCCACATCGCCGTCCATGATGAATTTGATACGCGCTCCGGTTTCGCGAATCTCGCGGACCAATTCGGCGTGCCGCGGCCGGTCCAGGACGACGACCGTGACGTCCTGGTTCGCGCATCCCTTTGCGGCCGCGACCGCGCGAATGTTCGCTGACACCGGCGCTTCGATGTCCACGTAAGGAGCGGCGACCGGTCCCGTGACCAGTTTGCTCATGTAAAAAACCGCGGACGGGTCGTACATCGAATGTCGGTCCGCGACCGCGAGCACCGAAATGGCATTGTTCATTCCCATCGCGGTCAACCGCGTGCCGTCGATCGGGTCGACTGCGACGTCGCATTCCGGACCGGTGCCGTCGCCGACGTGTTCGCCGTTGAACAGCATCGGAGCCCGGTCTTTTTCGCCCTCGCCGATGACCACCACACCACGCATGGCGACCGTGCCGATGAGCCGACGCATCGCCTCCACGGCCGCCGCATCGGCGGCGTCCTTGTCACCCCGTCCGACCCAGCGCCCGGCGGCCATCGCGGCGGCTTCGGTGACGCGGACCAACTCCAACGCGAGGTTGCGGTCGGGGGTCTCGGGCCTGCGCTCGGGATTCTCCGGGCTGCGCTCGGGGGTTTCCTGCCTGCGGGTGCGGGCGTCGTCGATGCCGTCGCCCCGCTGCGTCAGTTCGCTCATGGTGGTGCTCCTCGGTCTCGGGGGCGGCGCGAATACCTGCCCTCAGCCTAGGAGTCACCGTCGCCGGCGATGTCGGCCGCGGGCCCGGACGCCTCGGACTCCTTGCGTACCGCCTCCAACCTGGCCCGAGCTCCGGCGAGCCAGCTTTCGCATATCTGAGCCAACCGCTCCCCGCGCTCCCACAGGGCGAGGGAATCTTCGAGGCTGAGCCCGCCCCGCTCCAGTTCCTGGACGATCCGTTCCAGTTCCCCCCGCGCGGCTTCGTAGGAAGTGGGGAGCGGATCGTCGTCGGGCGAAGGTGGGAGAGAATCACCTCCGCGATCAGGTTCCTCGGCCACGGCCCAACCTCCCAACGGACTGTCCTGCGGCGACACCGCCCGAGCCTAGGGTGTCCCGACCGCTGCCTCGCGTTCGACGACGGTGACCCCGAGCCTGCCGCGGCTCAGCCGAACGCCGAGGTGGTCGCCGTCGCCGACCTCCAGGGCATCCCGGACGACGTGCCCGGCGGCGTCCTGCACGATGGCGTAGCCGCGCTGCAACGTGGCTGCGGGAGAAAGGGCACGCAACCGCGCCAGCAGGTGCGCAGTGTGATCACGACCCGCGGAGAGGGCAGCGTCCAGACAACGCCGTCCCGACCGCACGAGAACCTCGACCTCGCGCGCTCGCCGGTCGATGTCGCGCTCCGGGAAGGCGAGCACCGGACGGGATCGAAGCTCCCGCAGACGCCGCTGCTCGCCGTCGATGCGCCTGATCACCGCGTCCCAGGCGCGCTGCCGCAGACCGGTGATCCGCGCCGTTTCCTCAGCGACGTCCGGCACGATCCGCCGGGCGGCGTCCGTGGGAGTCGAGGCCGCCACATCGGCGACGAAATCCAGCAGCGGCTGGTCGGTTTCGTGGCCGATCGCGCTCACCACCGGGGTACGGCACCTGGCCACCGCGCGCACCAGCGTCTCGTCGGAGAACGGCAGCAGATCCTCGACGCTGCCGCCACCCCGAGCAATCACGATGACGTCGACCTCGGGATTGGAGTCAAGCCGCTGCAGGGCGGCCACCACCTCGGCGACCGCGTAGACCCCCTGTACCGCGACGTTCTCGATGGCGAATCGGACGGCGGGCCAGCGGCGCCGTGCGTTCTCCACCACGTCGCGTTCAGCTGCGGAGCCTCGGCCGCAGATCAGCCCGACCGTTCGGGGGAGGAACGGCAGCGGCCGTTTCCGCTCCGGGGCGAACAGACCCTCGGCGCGCAGCAGGGCTTTGAGCCGCTCGATGCGGGCCAGCAGCTCCCCCACCCCGATCGGGCGGATGTCGCTGACCGCGAACTGCAGCGCCCCGCGCGGCACGTAGAACGTCGGACGCCCGAAAGCCGCAATCCGCGCGCCTTCCTCCAGCGGAGGTTGGATCGATTCGAAGATCTCCCGCGCGCAGGTGGCTTGCAGGGAGACGTCTGCCGACGGGTCGCGCAGTATGAAGAACACCGTCGCGGCCCCGGGGCGTCTGAACACCTGCGCCAGTTGTCCGTCCACCCAGATGAATCCGAGCCGACCGATCCATTTGCTGATTTCCAGGGCGACGACCCGGACCGGGACCGGTGATTCGGGGGAGGAATCCAAAGGCACGCCCCGAGCTTAGGTGCTGGCTGCGGTGGACGACGGCACGATCCGTGTCGAGATCCACCGCCGCTCGGCTCACATAGGCTCGAAGCCGTGGCCGTCGAACCGCTTCGCGAGCCGGATTCCGCCGCAGTCACCGAATTCCGCCGCGTCGCCGGGCGTTTCGCGAGCGGAATTTGCGTGGCGGCGACCGTCGCCGAGGGGCTGGAGTACGCGATGACGGTGAGCGCCTTCGCCTCGGTCTCCCTCGACCCGCTGCTCGTGTTGATCTGTGTGGAGAAAACCGCCCGATTCCACCGCGCGGTCCGACTCGCCGGCGCGTGGGCGTTGTCGATCCTGCCCGAAGGCGCCGAGCCCTTGGCCCGCTGGTTCGCCGCGAAAGGGCGTCCGACCGGGGCGCAGTTCGCGGACGTCGGCCACCATCCGTCGTCCGTCACCGGGATGCCGGTACTCGACGACGCCGTCGCGATGCTCGGCTGCCGAACCTGGGCGTGGTACGACGGCGGGGATCACGACATCGTGGTCGGGGAAGTGGTCGAAGCCCGGCTGATTCGCCCCGATGCGCGACCCTTGGTGCACTTCGCCGGCGGATATCACCGGCTCGCCGACGAGCACGCGGACCCCGGAAAACCGCCGCGGTGAACCCGCGTCCGGCAGTGGCCGCTCGCGGAATCAGCCGAGGAGTCGGCCGAGGTGCCGGCCGAGGGGTCAGCCGACTCGGGCTCCGGAAAGCCGGGCGTTGTCGATGACGATCGCCGCCGCATCCTCGACGAGTTTGAGGGTGGCGAGCGCCGTTTCGGAGAAAGCGTTCTTGGTCGCGCTGGAGAGGGCCAGGACGCCGATCACCCGTCCGCCGTGTCCGCGCAGCGGCATGGACAGGAACGTTGCCATCCGCCCTTCGTCGTCCGCACCCAGGTTGCCGTCGGGATCCGCCACCCGCAGCGCCACGTCGGTGACCGCCAGGCTGGTACCCGCGGCGGCGTTCAGCGCGTCGATCGCGGCGGTGACGAACTCCGAGTAATGCGCTTGGGAGGCTTCCCGCGCCACCCCGAGGTACGCCGTCCGCTCCTCCGCCAGCAGCACGGCGGCCAAGTCGTTGTCGACGAATCGCTGCAGGATGGCCAGGACTCCGGCCACCGTCTCCTCGAATCCGTGCGCGGTGGACGCGACCGCGGTGACCTCGGCGGCCACCGAGGTCTCGAAGAGCTTGCGGTCCAGCAGGTCGCAGACCCGGGAGAAGACATCGTCGGGTTCGAGCTCGACGGGGTCCGGGCGCAGGGCGGGACGGCCCCCTCGGGCCTTCTCGGCCGCCGCAATTGCCGAAGTGATCGCTTCTACCAGCTCGGGCGCCTCGAAATCCTTGGTCAGGTAGTAGTCGGCGCCGGCCTGCGTACCCCAGTAGCGGTCGCTGGCGGCGTCCAAAGACGTGAGCAGGATGATCGGGATGTCCGCGGTTTGCCAGTCGTCCTTCAGCAGCCGCGCGGCGACATACCCGGAGACCCGGGGCATCTGGACGTCGAGCACGACCGCGTCGGGACGCACCCGGAAGACGGCCTGCACCGCCTCCACGCCGTCCTCGGCGGTCACGACCTCGTACCCCTCTTTGGAGAGCACGCTGGTGACGATGCGTCGCAGCGTCGGGCTGTCGTCGGCGATGACAACGGTCGGCATCGGCTGCCCTCCCATGATCTCGGCATGTCTTGTGGAATCTCGACCGCGGGGTACACCGTCTTCATCGGCCGAACGAGCGCGGAACCGTACTCCATTTAGGCCCCCAGCCCGGTGGTCTTAAACGCCGGACAGCGAGCCCGAGAGCCCGCAGGGGGCCTCAGGTACCCAGCAGTCGGCCGACCATCTCCACGAGCTGACGTTGGTCGAATTCGCTCTTCAGCAGGTAAGCGTTGGCGCCGGCTTCCATCCCCGCGCGGCGGTCACCCTCATCACCCCGAGACGTCATGATCACTATTGGGATGTGCTCCCATCCGCGGGTGCGGCGGATGGTGCGGGTCAACGTGAAGCCGTCCATCCCCGGCATCTCGACATCGGTCACCACCACATCGGGGAGTTCGGTGCGCAGCCGGGTCAGGCCGTCCAGGCCGTCGACCGCGGTCGCCACCTCGTAGCCGGCGCTCTCCAGGATCACCCGCTCCAGCTCTCGGACGCCGACCGAGTCCTCGACCACTAGGACGCGGGGGCGTCGACGCAGCGGGCGGGATTCGCCGTCCGAGATGGACGCGGCGGGCGGGGGAGGCGCGGCGGAGGGAGCGGCACCCGCCCGAGAGGAGATCTCCCGGAGGTCGACGAGACAGACGACGCTGCCGTCTCCGTCGATCGTCGCTCCCGTGACCAGCGGCAGTCGGCCGATGAACGGTCCGAGGTCCTTCACGACGAGCTCCAGCTCCCCCTCGAGCCGGTCCACCGACCAGGCGATCATATCCCCGCCGCCGCGGCGGACCACCAGGGCCGCACGCGGATCGCGAGGGCCGTCGACTCCCAGCGCGGTTCCGAGGTCGAGGAGGGGGATCGAGGCGTCGTGGCGCACCACCACCGGCGTCCCGGCCAGGTTGTCCACCGGCACGTCCCGCAGGCTGATCGATTCGATCACGTTGGGGACGGGGACGGCGTACCGCTCGGAGCCGATCCGCGCGATGAGGCAGCGCAGCACCCCGAGGGTCACCGGAAGGGTGAGGACGAACCGCGTGCCTTTGCCCCGCTGGGTCTCGATATCGATCGTCCCGCCGAGTTCGTCGACGACCGTGCGGACGACGTCCAACCCCACGCCGCGACCGGAGGTGACCGTCACCTGCTGGGCGGTGGAGAACGCAGGCACGAACAGGAGTTGCAGCAGAGGCGGCCCGCTCAGCGTGCTCTCCGGCGGGAGGAGGCCCTTGTCGATGGCGGTCCGCCGGACACGGTCCTCGTCGATACCCCGCCCGTCGTCGGCCACCTCCAAGACGACCGTGCCGCCGGCGGCCCGCGCCGAAATGGTGACGGTGGCCCGAGCCGGCTTCCCGGCGGCCTGCCGCTCGGCGGGGGACTCACAACCGTGGTCGACCGCATTGGTCACCAAATGACGCAGCGCGTCGGAGACGCCGTCCAACACCTTCTTGTCGAGCTCGACGTCCTCACCCTCGATGCGCAGACCGACGTCCTTGCCGGCGGCGCTGGCGACGTCCCGCACCAGCCGGGGGAAGGCGGTCAGCGCCCGGCGGATCGGCACCATCGCCAACCCCATCGCCCCGTCGCGGACCTGCGCGAGCCGCACCCGGGCGTCCTCGATTTGTTCGCGCAGTTGGTGGCCGCAGCCGGCGAGCTGATCGCCGGTGGCGAGGACGCGGTGTAGCGCGAGCTCGACGTCTTCGGGCAGTTGGGCGGCGGTCGTCATCACCGCCTGGCGGACCGCCCGCAGCCACCGCTGCTGCTCCGCCAGCAAGGACTCCAACTCGACGGCGTTGCGTTCCACCCGGCGGGCGTCGAGCTCGGCCTCACCCACCACATCGAGGAGGTCGTACACCCTCTGCGACGTCACCCGGATGCTGTCGACGCCCCGCTCGATCTCCGCCGTCCGTCCGGGAGCGACCGCCACGGCCGCCGGCGGGGCGATTGCCTGCAGGAGGGATGCGGCGGCGTCCACGGAAGGCGAGGCGGGGGCGGACGGCGGTGCGGACGGCGGCGCGGGCGGCGGAGGAACCGTCAGCTGGGGAAGGGACGGCGCAGCAGCGGCGACCTGCTGCGTGCCGGACGTCGTCGTCACGGACGCAGACGGTGGCGGTGGGACGGTCAGGGTGCGCTGCGCGGTCGGCGGGGGAGGGATGGACGGCGACGACGGCACCGGCGGAATCGGCTCCGGGGCGCGCGGGATCGGCACCGGTTCTTCGCCGTCGAGGGCCTTGCGCAGCGCCGAACGCAGCGCCTCGAGGTGGTCGTCCCCGACCGGCGAAGGGTCGCCGGGGATGGCGCGTCCGATCCCGTCGACGGTGGCGAGCAGCAGATCGATCAGGTCGCGGCGGACGGCGAAACGCCCGTCCCGCAGCGCCCCCAGCAGGTCTTCGGCGGCGTGGGCGGTTTCCAGCACAGCGGTGAGCCCCATCATCCGGGCTGAGCCCTTCACGGTGTGGGCGTCGCGGAACAAGCCGGCGAGGAGCTGACGGGAGGTGTTCCCGGCCTCCAGTTGGAGCAGTCCGGCCGACAGGGAGGCGAGCCGGTCTTCGACCTCGGCGCGGAAGGTCGCGAGGAGTTCGGGGTCGCTCGCCCAGTCGCCCATGGCGCGTCAGCTGGTGCGGAATTGTGCGATGGAGGCGCGGAGTTCGGCGGCGAGCACGTTGAGCTGGGCCGCCGACGCTGCGGCTTGCTTGGATCCGACGACGTACTGCCGCGACACGTCGGAGACCTGCATCATCGCGGTCACCACCTGGTCGGACGCCGAACGCTGCTGCTGGGTGGCGATGGAAATCTCCTTCGCGGCGGTGGTGGTCTCGTCGACCATCCCGGAAATGCGCTCCAACGCCTCCACTACGCCGCGGGCCAATTCGGTGCCTGCGTGGACTTCCTTCGCCCCCTCTTCGGTGGCGATGATGGTCGCGTTGGTCTCCGCTTGGATTTCGCTGACGATTCCTTGGATTTTCGCCGCCGATTCTTGGGAACGTTCGGCGAGTTTGCGGACTTCGGAGGCGACGACGGCGAATCCGCGGCCGTGTTCGCCGGCCCGTGCGGCTTCGATGGCGGCGTTGAGGGCGAGCAAATTCGTTTGGTCTGCGAGGTCGTCGATGACTTCGAGAATTCGGCCGATTTCCTGGGATTTCTCCCCGAGCGACAACGCCCGGCTCGCGATGGAATCCACCCGATTGGCGATGGTGTCCATGGCGGCGACCGACGCGGCGACCGCTTCCCGCCCTTCCTCGGCGTACCGCAGGGTTTCGGCCGCGTAGCGGGCCACCGCTTCGGCGGTCTCCGCGATTTGCGCTGCGGTCGCCGCGAGTTCCTCGATGGTGCTGGTGGTCTCGGCGACCGCCGACGACTGTTGGGTAGCGGAAGCGGCGTGCTCTTCGGCGGTGGCGAGCAGTTGGCCGGCGGCGGCGGAGATGCTCTCCCCACTGACCCGAATCTGTTCCACGAGCTGCCGCAGGCTGCCGAGGGTGTGGACGAAAGCCGCGTGCAGGACGGCGAGCGCTTCGTCGTCCTCGCCCTCGACCTGGCCCAGTTCGACCTGCTGGGCCACCGAGAGATCGCCTCGGGCGGCGGCTGCCAACGCCTCGGAGAGGCGGTCCACTTTGGTCTTCAGCTCTGCCCGCTCGCGGCGGATCTCGTCTTGCAGCCGTTCCCGCTCCAGCCGAGCCTGTTCCTGGAGTTCGGCGCGGGTCTGTTCCAACTCCTCGACGACGCGGCGGCGTTCTTCCTCCCAAGCCTCCCGCAGGCGGCTCACCGAGTGGGTGAGGGTGCTGGTGAACCAGACGACCGCGGGGAGGGCCGGCAAGGCGAGGAGCATGGTCAGCGCGGTGTGCCGTCCGACGGCGTGCGCGGCGGCAGTTGCGATCGCCGCCAGGATGCTGGCCAGGACGCCGTACCCGACGGCCTTCCACGGCGCGTCGGTCACCGCCGTGGTGAGCAGCACCGGGACGTACAGCACCCACAGCGGGGTCGCCAGACCGTCGGAGGCAACCAGCGCACCGGTCACGCCGGCGAGGTAGAGCAGCCGACCGAGGTCGGCGACCGACCCGGTCGGGGAGAGCGCGGGGTGCGGGAGCCTCGCGAGGGACACCGCGGTGACGAGCAGCGCCCCGACGGCGGTGAGCCCGAGCCAACCGGCGACGATCCCGGGGCGCACCGAGCCGGCGATCCCGAGGTCGTCCCCGACAGCCAGTACCCCCGCCACACCGAGCGCGAGCATCAACCAGGTGCAGATCGCCGAAACCTGCTGCAGCCGCTTGACGACGTCCACCTTTCCTCCCCTGCACGGGTCCCGCTGCGGGCAGCCCGAAGGGGCGCCTCGCGGGCTTGCCTGGTCAACCCATCGGGACGGCGGGCAAGCTCCTGTAGCGCAAAACCCGAGGCTTCAGCCGCGGGCGCGGGGGAGCTTGTGCCGCAGGTTGAGCACCGCGGCCGGATCGAGTACCGCCACCGGTCCGTAGTCCACCGTGAACTGACCGAGGAGGAGGACCGCGATCTCGGGTTCGAGGGTCTGCGGCACCGGCTCCAGTTCAGCGCAGCTCACCACGCCTTGAACCCCCTCGGTCACCATCCCGACGGTCACCGACCCATCGCTGATCACGATGAGCCGTCCGAGGCTGCCGACCGGAGGGGCCTCTACGCCGAGCAGTGGGCGGAGGTCGAGGACGCCGAGGATGCGCCCCCGCCAGTTCGCCGCACCCGCCAGCCACGGCGGTGTCCCGGGGATGCGGGTGATCCGAGGCATCCGGCCGACCTCGGCGATGGCGGACATGCCGATGCCGTACCGTCCGCCGCCGAGCCGGGCGAGAACGTAGCCGCTTTCCGCTGGGAGATCGGTCCGCTCCGGATCGGTCGACGCGGCCGGGTGATCGGTGGGGGCGAGCTGCACGCCGTCCTCATCGGCGTACTGCGCGGTCGGGTGTAGTCAGCCGCGGCGCTCGGGGACGTCGGCGTCGTTCTCCGCCGACGGACCGGCTTCCCCGACCGTCCGCCGCGGGTCGCCGCCGGGCACGGACGGCGCCGACGACCGCAGGAGGCGGCGGGCCAGGAAGACCGCGGCGGGGACTCCCGCGAGACCCCCGACCAAGAAGGTGGTGACGTCGGTTCCCGAGCCCGGGACGAGAACGTCGCCGCCGGGGGTGGGAAGGGCGAGCAGGGCCAGGAGAACGATCAGCCATCCCAGTCCGGGAAGCGCGGCCGCCTGGCGGGCCCGAAGCCCCCACCCGACGAAAGCGCCGAGTCCGGCGTTGGCGGCGAACGCGACGACGCCTCCTATCGGGACGCCGTCGACCCAGCGGGTGGCCTGAGTGGTGGTGAGGAGGCCGGCGACGCAGCCGAGGACGACGGCAGCCGTGATCCCCGGCCAGGTGCGGTTGCCGCGTGAGGAGGGGGAAACCGGGCTGCTGTCGGTCACTGCCGCAGCGTATGACCCGGCTTCGTACGGGCCGCGGCGAGTGCGTCGTCGGTCAGATCGATCACCCGAGAGGTTTGAGACTCGGGCCGGGTCACTCCTCGGCGCGCCGCTTCTTCGAGGACGTCGGTGATTTCGTGACCGATGAGCTCGTGGCGTTCCAGCAAAGCGTCGCGCAGCGCGGCGACGAGGTGCCGGTTCGCTTCGATGAGCGAGGCGGCGAGGAGCTTCTGTTCCGCGAGCAACTCGTCGACCTTCGCCCGGCCCTGCTGGTCGGCCAATACCCGACCGACGATGTTGGTGTCGTTCAGGCCGTTGCTCTGCACCGCCGCGTACGAAATCAGCGTGTCGGTCATCCCGCAGGCGCCGACCATTTGGGCGGCGAGGGTGGTCGCATAGGCGAGGTCACCGCCGGGGCCGGTCGAGACGTCTCCGAAGAACACTTCTTCCGCGGCTTGGCCACCCATGGCGATCTGGATCAGGCCGAGCATCTCCGACCGGGAGCGGGTGTAGACGTCGTCGCGGTCGTTGTGGGCGAGTAGGCCGAGGGCGTTGCGGCGTTTGATGATGGTGAGCACTTCCAGCCGGCGGTGTGGGGCGACCAGCCACGCCACGGTCGCGTGACCCGCTTCGTGGGTGGCGATGAGGCGTTTCTCGTGGTCGGTGTATCCCACCGGTTGGCCGAGTCCGATCTCGGAGTCGAGCCGGGCCTGTTCGACGTCCCGCCAGGTCATGGCCCGCCGGCCGTCCTGGAGGGCGTGGACCAGGGCGTCGTCGAGCAGCCCTTCAAGCATCGCGGGGGTGTAGCCGGGAGTGACCGCGGCGAGCGCGTCGATGCGTTCCGGGTCGTCGAGTTCCTCGGTGTGCGCTTTGCGGGCCAGGAAATGCGTGAGGAGGGCGCGGCGGCCGGCTTTGTCGGGGCGGTCGAAACTGAGCCGCTGGTCGAAACGTCCCGGTCGCAGCAGCGCGGGGTCGAGCGCATCCGCCCGGTTGGTGGAGGCGATGAGCAGGATATTGGCCGGCTTTATCGGAGGTTTGCGTATTTGTCGGGTTGCGGGCAGGAAGGAATTCACCGCGTCGATGAGGGCGCCGACGATCCGCTGCCCGGGCGGTGGTTGGTCGAAGGATTGCAACTGGACCAGCAACTCCTGGACGGCCATGCCGAGGTCTCCGCCGCCGAGATACGGCGCGGTCACCGCAGGGTTTGCCGTCACCGGAGCCAAGGTCGGGGTGCCTAGCGTGGGCAGCCCGATGAGGCCGCCGCAGCGCATTCCGGGCGCGAGGAGGTCGTCGGCGGTGAAGGCGCTGACGGCGGAGCGTGCCGCGCCGAGGGCGTCGAATTCATCGATGAACCCGATTGCGCCGCCTTCCTTGCGGGCCACCGCGCGTAACTTCCGGAAGAAAGCTCGTACCTTGCGTTGGGTCGCGCCCTGCAATCCGGATTGGAACGAGGTCGCGGTGGCGAAGAGAAAAGGCACGTTCGCTTCGGCCGCGATGGCTTTGGCGAGGAACGTTTTTCCGGTGCCCGGGGGCCCTTCGAAGAGCAGGCCGCGGCGGGGGCGCCCGCCCATGTCGCGGGCGAAGGTGCGGTGCGCGAGGAAGAGGTTGAGGGAACGAACCACCTCGGCTTTGATCACATCTATGCCGACCACGTCGGCGAGCCGGACGTCGATCTGCTCGGGTCGGATGAGTTGGTGCGGGGAGCGGCCGTACGCCCAGTACACCCCTCCCATCCCCACGAGAAAGAGCACCGGGACGGCGACGTAGAGCAACAGCAGCCACGGGATGTTCGGGAGAGCGAAGACGTTGAACGGGTGACCGGTCGCGAGCCGATACCAGAGGAATCCGGCGGGAAGGGCCAGCACGAGGGCCAGTCGGCGCAGCCGGGCGCGCCGGGACTTCTCACGGGACCGGCCGACGTCCGCCTTTCTCGCGTCGAGCAGGGTCCCTTCTGCGATATCGAGAAGCGGGTCGCTCATCGCGTCACCCTTTCGGCGGATTCAGTCGGCCACACGCCATGCCGAAAAAATCATGGGCTTGGTGTGCGTACTTCCAGTCTTCCCGACGTCGCTGCCGGTGACTACCACCGACCGGCCATATCACTCGGACGGATGAAAGCCCGCTAGGCCGTTCGGCGGCGGGCCGTTACGCCGTTTGCTTCGGCGATTTCTTGATTCGTTTCCGGGCTCGTCACGTCCCGGCGAACAGATCGTGTTCGCGACCGTCGGTGTCGGGCTCGGGTTTTCCCTCCAAGAGCACGTAGTGCTCGATGCCGAACGCCTTCTGCCCGATGTTGTTGGAGAGGGCGAAGAACGGACCGTCGACGGCGATTTGTGTGGCGTGTGCCCGCAGCGCGGCGATTTTCTGGTCGAGGTGTGCTCGGGCGTCGATCGTCGCGGTGATGACGTCGTCCGGTCGGGCGAAGGGGACCTCGTCGGCGTTGTCGACGCCGAAGAAATTCGGGTGCCCGGCCTCCCGCAGCGCGCGGATACCTTCCTCGACCGCCGAGCGCGGCACCGCCGTCGCGTACAGTTTCGCGACTATGTCGCGGGTGCGCTCCACGGCGCGCACGGTCACCCGGTGAGCTTGGATGTGGTCGGGATGGCCGTATCCGCCGTTCTCGTCGTAGGTGACGACGACCTGCGGGCGTATTTCGCGGATCACTTCCACCAGATGGTCCGCGGCCTCGTCGAGATCGGCCTGCCAGAAGGAGCGGGGATGGGAATTGGCGGGAGTGCCCATCATGCCCGAATCACGGTAACGGCCGGCTCCGCCGAGAAATCTCTGATCGGTGACCCCCAGGGCAGCGCAGGCCCGCCGCAGCTCCCAGATGCGGTACCCCCCGAGCTGGTCTGCTTCGTCGGCCCCGAGCAGGCGCAGTTCCGGGACGAGGATCTCGCCTTCCTCGCCGAGGGTGCAGGTCACGAGGGTGACGTGAACGCCCTGCGCGGCGTAATACGCCATGGTGGCGCCGGTGCCGATGGATTCGTCGTCCGGATGGGCGTGGACCAAGAGCAGGGAGCGGGTCATGTCCTCACCCTACGGAGCCCGGCCGTCGCGGAGGTCGGTGGTTCACCCCCGCCTGCGGGGACGCCGCAAAGCCGCGAAATTGATCGACCAGCCGATGCCGAACGCTCTCGGTACGAAGACCCGAGGGTCGTCGGGCGCCCACACGCTGCGCAGCAGACGCCGGGGAGTAGGAGTGCGGAAATCGTAGGGGATGGGGCCGAGCCGGCCGACCCACCGCCGTTCGGCACGGGGTTTGCGTATTTCCTTGACGACGGCGGCGGCCGCCAACCCGGCCGTCACCAGTCGGAGCGCGGCGCGAATCTTCCCTCGCCGGTCGCGGGAGCGGGGCGTAGAGGTGCGTCTCATCGCTGCCTCTCCAAAGGCTGTGGCCGTGGGCAGTTTCCGATCATACGCATCTCTCAGGGAGGCCGTGCGTGACCGATCGCACATCGCCCTCATCTGGGGGAGCGACGGGGGGACGGCGTAAGTTGTGGTCGCCGGGACCCATACGGTGACCGGATCGTGAGCTGGTCCCGGGCGTTCGATCTCGCGATGGGGAGAGCCCTCGATGACGACGCAGAGTCGGGTACCGTCGATTCCCGCTCCGGCCGCACCGCGGACCGGACGTCGAGCACCGGTGCGGGGCCGGACCTTGCGGACCGACCGGTGGTGGGCGCAGCCGGCGGTTACCGTGGCGGTCCTGACGAGTTTCGTGGTGTATTCCACCTGGGCGGCTTTCGTGGACCGTGACTATTTCTGGGAGCCGTACCTTTCGCCGTTCTACTCGCCGTGCCTGGCGACCCGCTGCGGTCTGGTTCCCGGCTCGCAGGGCGCGCCGCACGTCGGCATCTTCGGCTCGTGGTGGATCATCTCTCCGGCGATCATCATTCTCATCGTGCCGCTCGGATTCCGGCTCACCTGCTACTACTACCGCAAGGCGTATTACCGGTCGTTTTGGTTGTCGCCTCCGGCGTGCGCGGTTGCCGAACCGCATCGCCGGTACACCGGGGAGACCCGCTTTCCGCTCATCCTGCAGAACGTGCACCGCTATTTCTTCTACCTCGGGTTCTTGCTGAACATCGTGCTGAGCTACGACGCGGTTATTGCTTTCCGCGACCACCAGGGCCGTTGGGGACACGCCGGACTCGGCACTTTGGTCTTGGTCCTGAACGCCTTGTTGCTATGGGCCTACACGTTGTCGTGTCATTCCTGCCGGGGCATCGTCGGCGGCCGGCTGAATCACTTCTCCCGGCATCCGGTCCGGTATCGGCTGTGGACGTGGGTGTCGCGGTGGAACCGCTACCACGGGCAGATCGCGTGGGTCTCGCTGGTGTGGGTGGCGCTGGCGGACTTGTACGTGCGTCTGGTGGCAGCCGGCTGGATCACCGACGTCCGGTTCTTCTGAGGACGGCGACTCGCGACGGTCGGATGAAGAAAGACCCGACAGCCGAAAAGAAAGAAAAGAGAAGGAACTGAGCGGGAACGGACGAGAGACGAGCGGATGAACCGATGAGCGAGATCGAGCGGCACTCCTACGACGTCGTCGTCGTCGGTGCCGGAGGGGCGGGGCTGCGGGCCGCGATAGCGGCCCACGACGCGGGAGCGCGGACCGCCATCGTGTGCAAATCCTTGCTCGGCAAGGCACACACCGTGATGGCCGAAGGTGGTATCGCCGCCGCCATGGGGAACGTGTGGCCCGAAGACAATTGGCAGGTCCACTTCCGCGACACGATGCGCGGCGGAAAGATGCTCAACAATTGGCGGATGGCGCAACTCCATGCCCAGGAAGCACCCGAACGGGTCTGGGAGCTGGAGAGCTGGGGGGCGCTTTTCGACCGTACGCCGGACGGCAAGATTTCACAACGTGACTTCGGCGGTCACCGCTACGCGCGGCTCGCGCACGTCGGCGACCGCACCGGTCTGGAAATGATCCGAACCCTGCAGCAGCGCGCGGTCGCGCTCGGTATCGACGTCTTCATGGAATGCACCATCACCCGCCTGCTCAAGGACGGCGACCGCATCGCCGGCGCCTTCGGATACTGGCGGGAGTCGGGTAGGTTCATCGTCTTCGAAGCACCTTCCGTGGTCCTGGCCACCGGCGGGATCGGGAAATCCTTCAAGGTCACCTCGAATTCTTGGGAATACACCGGTGACGGCCATGCGATGGCGATGCTCGCCGGGGCACCGCTCATCAACATGGAATTCGTGCAGTTCCATCCCACGGGCATGCTCTGGCCCCCGTCGGTTCGCGGGATTCTCGTCACGGAGAGCGTACGCGGCGACGGCGGTGTGCTGCGCAACGCCGAAGGCCGACGTTTCATGTTCGACTACATTTCCGATTACTTCAAAGCGGAGACGGCGGACACCGAGGAAGAAGCGGATCGCTGGTACGACGACCACATCAACAATCGGCGTCCCCCGGAGCTGCTGCCCCGCGACGAAGTCGCGCGGGCCATCAATGCCGAGGTGAAAGCCGGGCGCGGCACCCCGCACGGAGGGGTCTACCTCGACATCGCCTCGCGCCGCAGCCCGGAATTCATCAAGAAGCGGCTGCCGTCCATGTACCACCAGTTCAAGGAATTGGCCGACGTCGACATCACCAAGGAGCCGATGGAAATCGCGCCCACCTGTCACTACGTGATGGGCGGTGTCGAAGTGGACGCCGACTCGGCGATGTCGAAAGTCCCGGGCCTCTTCGCGGCCGGAGAAGTCGCGGGCGGGATGCACGGCGCGAACCGGCTCGGGGGCAATTCGCTTTCCGACTTGCTGGTCTTCGGCAAGCGGGCCGGGGAATACGCTGCCGCGCACGCCGCGGGGTTGGCGGTGCGTCCGCGCATCGACGAGGCCGACGTCGCTCAGGCCGAAGCCGAAGCGTTGGCGCCGTTCGCGCGGGACGGCGGGGAGAATCCCTACTCCCTGCATCGCGATCTGCAAGAAACGATGCACAACCTCGTCGGCATCATCCGAGTGGCCGAGGAGATGGAGCGGGCTTTGGAGCGGATCGCCGAATATCGGGAGCGGTTGGAGAAGGTCTCGGTCGAGGGGAATCGGCAGTACAACCCCGGCTGGCATCTGGCCCTCGATCTACGCAACATGCTCATCGTCTCGGAATCCATCGCCCGCGCGGCCCTGGAACGCAAGGAGAGCCGGGGCGGTCATACCCGCGACGACTACCCGAGCACCGACCCCGAGTGGGGGAAGCGCAACGTGTGTTGTCGCTGGGACGGCGACCACGTGACGGTTTACCAGCAGCCGTTGCCGGAGATGCCCGACGAGCTGAAGAAACTCTTCGAGGAGCACTGATGGGATACGACTTGAAGCTGCGGGTCTGGCGCGGCGACGAGAACGGCGGAGGTTTGGTCGACTTCACGGTTCCGGTGGAAGAAGGCGAAGTGGTGCTCGACGCCATTCACCGGCTGCAGGCGACTCAAGCGCACGACCTGGCGGTGCGCTGGAATTGCAAAGCAGGCAAATGCGGCTCGTGCAGCGCGGAGATCAACGGCCGTCCCCGTCTGATGTGCATGACCCGGTTGTCGCTGTTCGATCCCGCCGAGCCGGTCACCGTCACTCCGCTGCGCACTTTCCCCGTCATCCGCGATCTGGTTACCGATGTCTCGTTCAACTACGAGAAAGCCAAGACGGTCCCTCCGTTCACACCCCCCGAGGGCCTGGCGCTCGGCGAGTACCGGATGGCGCAAGTGGACGTCGAGCGGTCCCAAGAATTCCGCAAGTGCATCGAGTGCTTCTTGTGCCAGAACGTCTGTCACGTCATCCGGGACCACGAGGAGAACAAGCAGCATTTCGCGGGGCCGCGTTTCTTCATCCGCTACGCGGAACTGGACATGCACCCGCTGGACACCCTCGACCGCAAACGCCAACTCCGCGACGAACACGGCCTCGGGCTCTGCAATATCACGAAATGCTGCACCGAGGTCTGCCCGGAGGGCATCAAGATAACCGACAACGCCATCATCCCGATGAAGGAACGAGTCGTGGACACCCGCTACGACCCCTTGACTCGTTTCATTCGCCGATTCCGCAGCCCGGAGCAGCCTCGACGTCCGGCCCCGGAGCGGCAGGGGCAGACGGCGGCCGACTCCTGAGGTCTTAGCCGACCGAGCGCTTAGCCGACCGAGCCCCCAGCCGATCGAGCACTCAGTCGATCGCGCGGCGGAGGAAACCCCACAGCCCGAGGCTTGCGAAAACGGCCAGTGAGACGAGCAGGCCGACCAAGCAGATCCAGGGCGCTATGTGCGGGATGAAAGGCGTCAGCGCCGCGCGCATTCCTTCACTGACATACGTGATCGGGTTCATCGCGGTGATGACCTGGAACCACCGCAAGTGGGAGAGCGACGGCCACGGGTACTGGTTGCATCCGGTGAACAACAGCGGGGTGAGGATCAGCGCGAACATGATTTGGATGCGATTCGGCGGCACGAGGGTGCCGAGGGTAAGACCGATCGCGGCTCCGATGAGCGCACCGAGGATCAGGACGGCGACGAGCAGTCCCAGGCCGCCGAGCCGCCACGGAATGGAACCGAGTACCCCGATCCCGACCGGGAACATGACCAGCGATGCCACGAGTGCCCGCAGAGCCGCAAAGACCATCTTTTCCACGCCCACGAGCCACGTCGGCAGCGGAGCCAGGAGGCGGTCTTCGATTTCCTTGGTCCAGGAGAATTCGACCACCAAGGGAAGCGCGGTGCTCTGCAACCCGGTGAGCGCGGCGGTGAGGGCCACGATGCCTGGGAACAGCAGCTTCGCGTAGTCGCCGGTGGCGTATCCAAGGGTGGTCAAAATCTTGCCGAATATGAACAACAGGAACAGCGGCTGCAGCCCGACTTGGGCGAGGAAAATCGGTAATTCGCGACCGGTGGCCACGATGTCGCGGCCGAGGATCGCGAAGAAGGCGTGGCCGGCACCGCTGCGGGCCGGAGACCGGACGAGGCTCATCGCAGCGCCCGCCCGGTGAGGTGGATGAAAACGTCCTCCAGGGTAGGCGTTCCCAAGCGCACGTCGCTCAGTTTCCCTCCACAAGTCGCCACCAATTCCGCTACCGGAGCGACCAAGCGGGCCGGATCCCCGGTGAGGTACAACCGTGCCCGTAGCCCCGGCCCGTCCGGGGCTATCCGCTCGACCCGGACGACGCCATCCAGCTGCCCGAGCTCGGCGAGCACGTCGCCGTCCGGCCGCGGTGAGATTTCGGCTGTCGGCGACGGACGTGCGGAGGCCTGAGCGGACGACGGAAACGCGCCGTCGAAATGGACGACCACGTCGAGGGTGGCGCTGCCGACGAGGCTGTGGGTGAGGGCCTGTGGGGTGTCGAGGGCGAGCAGTTTCCCGTGGTCGATGATGCCGACTCGGTCGGCGAGCGTTTCAGCTTCGTCCATGTCGTGGGTGGTGAGCAGGATGGTCACCCCGGATTCCGCGAGTTCGCGAATGCGGTCCCACACGAACAGCCGCGCCGCGGGATCCAGGCCCGTGGAGGGCTCGTCCAGGAAGAGCACCGGCGGTGAGTGCATGAGGGCGCGGGCAATCATCACCCGCTGCGCCTGACCTCCGGAGAGCCGATCGGGTTTGTCGTCGGCACGGTCGGTGAGGGCGAATTGGGCGAGGAGAGCGTTCGCCCGTGCGTTCCGTTGGCCCGCCGGAACGCCGTGGTAGCGGGCGTGGAACAACAAATTCTGCCGAATGGTGAGCGAACGGTCGAGGTTGTTGCGTTGCGGTACGACACCGATGCGCGAGCGCGCCCGCACCGGGTCGGCCACGACGTTCACCCCGTCGACGAAAGCGCTGCCGCCCGTCGGGCGGATGCGGGTGGTGAGGACGCCGATCGTCGTGGATTTGCCCGCACCGTTGGGTCCGAGGAGCCCAAAGCATTCGCCGCGCCGAACCGAGAAGGAAATCCCGTCGACGGCGTTGACCGGGCTGTTGGAATACCGCTTCACCAAGCCGACGACGTCGATCGCGGTGTCGGGCGTCACTGCGGTCACCTTCACATCCGGCATGCCACCAACAATTCCTCACTACGTTGCCGTGCCGACGGCAGTCCGCCGCATGTGGGCTGCTATCTCGCCGATGATCGGGAGATCGGGTGGCAGCCACGCCACGTCGTACAGCTCGTGGACGGCGAGCCATCGCAGTTCCCGGTGACGAATCGGCTGGGGAGGGACGTCGTCCGCGGTCTGCGCCGTCCACACGTGCAGCACCACGCCGTCGGCGATCGGCCAATCGCCTCCCAGTCGGCGCAGCGGACAGACGTCGATGCCGAGCTCCTCGCGGCATTCGCGGCGCAACGCGGTGATTTCGTCCTCGCCGGGCTCCACCTTGCCGCCGGGTAATTCCCACCACCCGGCGAGCTCGGGGGGATCGGCGCGGCATCCCGCGAGGAGGCGTCCGCCACGGAGCAGGGCTGCGCCCACGACGACGAGGGTCACCCTCCAAGTCTGAGGGATGAGACCTAAAGGGACGGGTGCCCCTTGACGGGACGACGGCGGGCGGCGACGGTGGGCGTATGGCAGATGTTCTCGATGATGCGCAGCTCGCGGCAGCCCTCGCCGATCTCGACGGTTGGCACGGCGACACCAAAGCGATCACTCGGACGGTCAAGGCGGAGAATTTTGCCGCCGGAATTCGGTTGGTCGATGCGGTCGCCGAGGTGGCGGAATCCCTCGACCACCACCCCGACATCGATATCCGTTGGACGTCGATCACGTTCACGTGTGCCACCCATTCCAAGGGCGGGGTGACCGAGCTGGACATCGACCTCGCCAAGCGGATCAACGACCTGGCGCAGGCGATGGGGGCGCGCTAGTCGCCGGGTGGGTACGCCGAATCGGTGCGGGACGGCGACCTCATCCGCACACGCGCGCCCGTCTTTCTCCACACCCCGAAATCCTCGACGCACAACGGCCTGGCGAGCCGGTGAGAACGGCTGGCGCCCTCCCTACGGTGAGCGCGTGCCCAACCGTATCCGTTTGCTTCGCAACCGTGCCCGGCGGTGGCTCGTCGCCGTCCTGGTCGTCGTCGCCGCCTCGGTCGCGGGGTGCTCGGGGCCCTTCGAGTCGTCGGTCCCGACGCCCGTGCCGTCGGCCGCGGTGGGGCAGCTGCGCGTCTTCGCCGAACCTGACGCCGGGCTCGCTCCGGTCTACGAGGCGATTCGGCGCGCGCGGGTGAGCATCGACGCGACACTGTACGAACTCACCGACCCGACGACGATCGTGCTGCTCGGGGACGCCGCGCGTCGCGGTGTGGCAGTGCGGGTGCTGCTCGACGTCAATCGCGAACGGCGGGCCAACGCGGCGGCATACGACGACCTGCGGGCCGCCGGGGTGGTGGCCCGATGGGCGGACCGGCGCTACGCGGCCACCCACGAGAAAACCATCATCGTCGACCGTCGTGTCGCGCTGGTGATGACGATGAACCTCGTCCGCGGGGATTACGCGCACACCCGCGATTTCGTGGTTTTCGACGCGGGCCCCGCCGACGTGGCGGCGACCGAAGCGGTTTTCGACGCCGATTTCGCCGGGACGTCGATCCGACCCGCGCCGGGCACCGACCTGGTGTGGAGTCCGGGTGCCCGACCGATTCTGCTCGACCTGATCCGCTCCGCGCGGTCGAGCCTGCTGGTCGAGAACGAGGAAATGGCCCTCCCGGCTGTGGTGGACGCGCTCCGTGACGCGGCACACCGTGGGGTGGAGGTGACGGTGGTGATGACCGCGCAGCGCTCCTGGTACGACGAATTCACCGAATTGACCCGTGCCGGCGTGCGGGTGCGGATCGCGCCGAGCTGGCGTTACATCCACGCCAAGGCGATCGTGGTCGACGCCGCCAAGGCGATAGCGGTCGATGCCCAGACGATGGGGCGCGTTTTCGTCGGCTCGCAGAATTTCTCGGCGACCTCGCTGGACCGCAACCGCGAATTGGGAATCCTCACCTCCGACCCGCAGGTGGTGGCCGCGGTGGCCGCCGCTCTTCAGGCGGACGCCGCGGTGAGCCGCTCCTGGCACCCCTGAGCAGCCGATTCGTCGTCCGGAATTCACCTAGGTTCACACGTTGAAACGGAATTCCACGACGTCTCCGTCGGCCATCACGTAGTCCTTGCCTTCGCTGCGTACCTTGCCTCTCGCGCGGGCTTCTGCGAGCGATCCGGCGTCGACGAGGTCGTCGTAACTGACGACCTCGGCTCTGATGAAGCCTCTTTGAAAATCCGAGTGGATCACCCCCGCGGCCTCCGGCGCGGTGGCGCCGCGTCGGATCGTCCACGCCCGCGCTTCCTTCGGCCCGGCGGTGAGGAAGGTCTGCAATCCCAGGGCCGCGAACCCGGCGCGGGCGAGTGCCGCAAGTCCGGGCTCCTGCTGACCGATCGAAGCGAGCAATTCGCGTGCGTCGTCGTCGGGGAGTTCGGCGAGCTCGGCTTCCAGCTTGGCGTCGAGGAAGATAGCCGGGGCCGGAGCGACGAGTCCGCGTAATTCCTCTTTGCGGCGCTCATCGGTCAGCGTGGTTTCGTCGGCGTTGAAAACGTAGAGGAACGGTTTGGCCGTGAGCAGGTGGAATTCTCGGAGCGGCGCGGGGTCGACGCCTGCGGAGAACAAGGTCTGACCGGAACCGAGAATCTTCACCGCCTGCCGGACGGCGTCCACCACCTCGGCACGTCCTTTTGCGGCGCCGAGCCGCATCTCTTTTTCCAGTCGCGGCAACACCTTCTCCAGGGTCTGGAGGTCGGCGAGGATCAATTCGGTGTTGACCGTGTCGATATCATCCGCCGGGTCGATACGACCCGCGACGTGGGCGACGTCCCCATCGGCGAAGACCCGCACCACCTGGCAAATGGCGTCGACTTCACGGATGTGGGCGAGGAACTTGTTGCCGAGCCCCTGCCCTTCGGAGGCTCCGCGGACCAGCCCGGCGATGTCGACGAACGTCACGGTCGCCGGCACGATCTGCGCCGAGCCGAACATCCGGGCGAGTACCTCCAGCCGCGGATCGGGGACGCCGACTACGCCGACGTTCGGCTCGATGGTGGCGAAGGGGTAGTTGGCCGCAAGAACGTTGTTCTTGGTGAGGGCGTTGAACAGCGTCGACTTGCCGACGTTGGGCAACCCCACGATCCCGATCGACAGACCCACGAGCGGTCAGCTTAGTCGCCGTCACGTACGCCGATCGTGTCCTCGCCACTCGTGCTCTGCTTCTCGATCAGCCGAGGTCGCTCTGTGTGGCCGGGTGAGGGCTGAGTCGACACGCGGGTCATGACGGTGGCCGCCTGCTCAGGCGGGTCGGCGCCGCGCTGCCAGCTGACCACCGACCTCATCTGAGACCCGCGACGTTCGGTGTCGTTTCCAACCCGGCCCCTGAGGGGGTCGGCAGCCGAGACCAGGTGTGTCGGCTGCGTGTACAGGCGGGTTTTGTCATACCTGGGTGTCATGCTCTTCCCAACTGATCGGTTCACAACCAGAGAGGAGTACGCATGGACGTCAAGGAGTTCTACGAGCGGCTGGCTGCGGCCGTGAGCCTTGAGGGTGAGGATGCCGCGATCCGTTTTCAGGAGAGCTACGAGTCGGCCGCCGGGGCGGGGTCGAAGGTGTCGCCACCCACGTATCCAGTGGAGGAACGCGGCACACCGTACCTGTTCGAAGAGCGTCGGCTCCCTGACGGGACGAGGCAAGCGGTGCTGCTGGATAGCCGTCAATCGCAGGCGAATCGTTGTGAGGAGGCGCTCGCGCGAGTCGTGGACGAAGGTAAGGTCTACATCCCTCATCTTGTGCTCGAAGTGACCACGCATGACCGACGCCTGCGGATCACGTCGCTCACAGCACCCCATCGAAGTCGGGACGCCTACTTCCGGGATGCTGAGGATGCGAAAGGGACGCCGTTCGACAAGACACAGCCCGGCCAGGAGCTCGCAGCATGCACGCCGGAAGATGCCACAGCCCTCTATCGTTACGCTCCGACGGACCTGGTCTACGGGGTGTTGAACTCCCATCGCCGTCTGCGCCTCGCTGCGAAATTCCCTCGCGTTTACACCTCGGAGATGGTGGGCTGGGATCCAGAAGAAGGCAAACACGCTGCAGGCCGGTTCGACCTCATCACCTCGGGCCGCAAAGTGGTGACCGTCGTGAATGGTACTACGTGGGAAATAGACAATCCCAAGGGGAAGAAGAAGAAGCTCTCCGAACTCGGGCTTGGCGCAATTCCACCGTCGACCAAGCGGAAGAAGGAGGGCAAACCCCCTGAGCCTGTTCCTGGGGGCGTCACGGTGGCGGGGATCGAGCGGCTAGCCACTCTTTCATTCTCCGCTCTCGCTCGGGTGCGCCTAGGGAGTGACTCTGCGGTTGCGCGCGCTGGCAGGATCGTGCTCGCGGCCTTGGCACTACTCGGCGATCGACTGGCCTTCGACGGTCCAGGCTTGTTCCTGCGTTCTGGCTGTGATCTGGTTAAGGTCGACGGGGAAGTCAGCTGGGTGCAGCGGGGTGGCTCGACGCAACGGCTCGACCTGGACCGCGAGGCAGCGCTTGCGCTATTTACGTTCGCGCTTAAGCGCGCTGAGGATGCAGGTCTTGCTTGGGACTCTAAGCCGATCGTGCTGCGCCCTCAACGGAACCTCCAGCAGGCTATTGATGAAGCGTTCTTTGCCGGTATTGACGAGTCTCCGGAGGATTGAAAGTGGCCCTCTTGCTTGAAGTGGAGCTCCTTACCCGAACCTACGAAGCTGGGATCGGTGGCGAGCGGGCGGAGTGGCCCCCGCATCCCGCTCGCGTTTTCTGCGCGCTCGTCGCGCACGCTGAATCGGAAGAGGAACGCGCAGCGCTTCGCTGGTTGGAAAATCAGGATCCGCCGGAGCTGGAGATACCCGAGGCTAGTTCGAGTGTTCTATGGGGATATGTGCCCACGAATGCGGTGACGCAAAAGCCTGGAAGCGCTGTGTATCCTGCCCGGACCAACGGCTCACGTGTCTGGGCGCGCACCTTACCAGCAGAACCCAGCTTCCGCGTGGTGTGGCCCTCGGCCAACCCCAGTCCCGAAGCGTTCCAGCATCTCGCCCGGCTGGCAGGCCGAGTTTCCTATGTGGGCCGACCAGCGGGGATGGTGCTTATGCGGGTGCACAAGGATGTAGCGCCCCGGGAGGCGCTGCCTCTACGGCTGGTCCCGAAGGGTGTCGGTCCGTATCTTCTGCGGGTTCCTTACCCCGGGTACTTGGACGCGCTTATTGCGAAGTATCAGACCGGAGGGCTCGCAGACGAGGCCTCACGCACTCACCCCTACGCCGATACTACGGATGCATCGGCTACCCAAACAGCTGTCTCTACTGAGACAACTGTTGTCTCTGGCCCCTACGCCCGCTTGTGCACGCTTGGGTTCCCGTCTGGTTCGGGGATCGACGGTTGGCATACCGCTCGGGTCGCAGCGGCCCTGCGAGCGGCAGTGTTATCCCGCCTCGGCAAGCCACGTCAGGACGACCCCTGGCAGAGTTTCACACCGGAAGAGCTTGTGCCTATGCATGGGCACAGGGAGAAGCTGCCGCCGGATCAGCGGTGTGCCTTTCTTGCTCTCCCCTTCGTCGGATACCCACACGCCACCGGTGAGCTGATCGGTGTGGGTATTGCTATTGGAAGCGCCGTTGACGTACGGCTGCGGCGTGCCGTGCTGCAGCTTTTCGGTCTTGACAGGGACGAAGGCCCACGGCTTGCTGACCTTCGAATCGCCGGGTTGGGAGTGACCCTGCCGTTGTCGGCGCCTGACGGCCGGTGGTCAGTCGAGTCAAACCGCTGGTGCCGCCCGGCTCGTAGGTGGGCAACAGCGCTTCCGGTCGTGCTTGATCGCTGGCCGAAGCGGTGGGTAGATGTTGCAGAAGTAATAGCGGAAGGCGTGCGAATGGCCGGGTACCCAGAGCCGGCGGAAATTGAGGTCCGACGAGGCGCGGCCGTCGCTGGCGCACCGTTCCTGCGGGCCGAGGACCGCAAACGTAGACCCGAAGATTCGGATCGACCGTGGACACACGTTGTGGTTTCCTTCATCGAGCCGGTACGGGGCCCTGTGTTGCTGGGGCATCTCAGGTTTAGCGGGCTCGGACTATGCGTGCCGTTGGATGACGAGCGAGGCGTCGATGAGTGAGGGTGTTGAAGTTTTTGAACGGTTTTTCCACGTCGTTCACGGCCTGGAGCCCTTCGCTTGGCAAAAGAACCTTGCTGAGCGAGTGATCGACGGCCCGGGATGGCCGGCAGTGGTGGAGGCACCCACGGGTTTTGGGAAGACCGCTGCCCTAGACGTCGCAGTGGTTGCGCTTGCTCTGCAGGCAGACCGGCCGCCAACGGAGCGTACAGCGCCCACGCGGACATTCCTGGTCGTGGATAGACGGCTGATCGTAGACCAGGCGTTCGAGCGGGCTCGTCGAATTGCCCGAGCATTGCAGGAGTCGTCCGATGAAGCCGTGCGGCGGGTCGCCGACGGACTCCGTCGAATAGGGGGCGGGCCATGCCCCCTCGAGGTGGTGCGGATGCGGGGCGGCGTTACCTGGTCATGGCGGTGGTTGTCCTCGCCAACCCAGCCAGCCGTGATCACTGCAACGGTCGATCAGTTTGGTAGCAGGCTGCTGTTCCGCGGTTACGGTGTTGGAGAACGTCTACGCCCCATCGACGCGGCACTCTGCGGGTGCGACGCGCTAGTACTGTTGGACGAAGCCCACCTTGCCCGCGCCCTCGCCGAGACGTTGCGAACAGCACACCGTCTGGAAGAGCTGGCCGAAAATCCGATCTTGCCTAACCGGCCGACGAGACTTGTGCGGCTCTCGGCCACGTTGTGGGAGGACGAAAGTGCCGACGTACTGCGAGCGGATCCGGATGCAGAGACGTCACAGGAGGCTCGCCGCCGCTTTGACGCTTCTCGATCACTCGCTCTCTGCTACGTAGACGTAAAAGTAAGTAAGAGTAAGTCAGAGACTAACAAGCGGCTTGCTGAGGAGCTCGCGACACTCGCCATCCCAGTCGTTACCCAAGCCATCGAGAGCAAGAGGCCGGTTACACGAGTGGGGGTCGTTGTGAACACGGTCGCGGTTGCCCGAAAGACCTTCGAGATTCTTAGGGAAAAACTCGGTGATCGGGCTGACGTCGAGCTTCTGATCGGACGCTGCCGGAGCTTCGAGCGCGAACGGTTAGGTCTCGCCGAACGTGTGCAGAAGACGTTCGCCGCCCAAGACCCTCCGCCTAACCGTGAGAAACCGGCCGTCCTGGTCGCCACCCAGACGATCGAGGTCGGGGCCGATTTTGATTTGGATGTTTTGATTACCGAGGCTGCGCCGCTCGATGCGTTGATCCAACGGCTCGGCAGGTTGAATAGGTTGGGCCTCCAGAACCAAGCGGAAGCGTTCTACGTATACGTCAAAGAGCTTCACGACAATGACACCGTGTACGGGGACAGGATTGCGCGGACTTGGGAGTGGCTGCAGAGACAAGTAGGAGACACCCCTCCTGCGCTTGACTCGCGGACTCCCACGTTAAGCCAAGCATCGCGGCTTGAGCTGAGTCTACGAGCAATTACCGAGTACTTTAGGTCAGATCAACTCGCGGAGCTCAGAGAATGCGCGACGGCGGAGGGTCTCGTCCCTAAGCTTGTCCAACCTCATCTTGAGGCGTGGGTTCGGACGTCGCCGGCTCCGGAGCCTGACCAGCCAGTGGCACCGTTTCTCCATGGATTGGATCACGGCTCCCCTGAGGTCTCCGTTTGCTGGAGAGCGGGGCTCCCGTCGATTCAAGCCTGGAGGGCAGAGCTGAAGGCGGTGCCGATCCAAGAGGAGGAGCTAGTCGAGGTGCCTTTGTGGGCAGCCAAGCGTTTCCTTCTCGGCCAGGATCCGGGTCCGCTCGCAGACCTCGAGACGAATGGAGAACCAAGCGAGCAAGATGGTGTGACCCGGGATGTTGTGGTCCAACACGTGGACGGGTCAGTTGAGTTCCTCAAGGACGCGGGGAAGTTACGGCCAGGAGACACGGTGATCGTGGACCCTTCACTTGGTGGACACGATGCCTGGGGTTGGACGGGAGTAAAGCGGCAGGTCGTCCCAGATGTCGCAGACTTGGTGCCTCGGCGGCGCCCCGTCTTGCGACTGCGTCCCGCAATACTTTCTTGGGTGACGGGGCAGGAGGCCACGACATTCCTCGGCCGTCTTAGCCAGCCTGACACCTCTCCCCGGCAACTCGCAGAGGAGCTTCTCTCCGAGGCACTCGAGCAAGCCCGCACTCGCGAAGATTCAGACCCTGTACTAAGTCTTTGGATCGAGCATGCAGAAAAGATGCTCCGGGCGCTCGCTCAGGGTCAAGCAAGCGTCACCGCCCCTGATGGCCTCGAGGAACCCGAGTCCGGTTTGCTCGTCCAAGCCCGGGGAGTCGGGCTGGGAGACTTGGGTGACGACGAGAGCGAGGCAAGTACGAGTGCCGCGCCAAGGCCAGTTTCGCTCCTGCAACACGCTGAAGACGTCGGCAAGGCGGCACGTCGGTACGCTAGCCATCTCGGCTTCTCACCCGAACTGATTAAGGCGGTTGAGCTTGCAGGATACTTGCATGACGTCGGAAAAGCTGAGCGTCGCTTCCAGGTGATGCTGCACCAAGGGGATCCCGATCGGTTCGAAGCATCTGGCGAAGTACTGGCAAAATCAGGGATGGACCCTAGCGATCGGGCGGGATTCCGCCGTGCTCGTGACCGCGCAGGCCTCCCTAGTCGCTGGCGGCACGAGGCCGTCTCCTTGGCAATTGCTCGGCGTGTCCTTCAGCAAATCAAACAGGTAGAAGTTGTGGACGGTCTGTTGATTGAGCATCTCGTCGCCACCCACCATGGCAGTGGTCGACCGCTCTTCCCTGCAGTTGAAGACAAGTTGCAAGTTGAGTTGGCGCCGCTAGAGGATCTAGCACAAAGCGGGATGCCTGAGCTTGCGACTGTGATGTCTGACGATTACCTACAGATCGACCACATCGACTGGGCCGGACCGCGGCGCCTCGCGACACTCTGTCAGCGATACGGGTGGTGGGGGCTAGCCCTATTAGAGGCAGTGGTCCGCTTGGCCGATATCGCTGTCTCGGAGGATTACAAATGAGCATGCTCACGCTACCCGCACTGAGGAGCGACGACCCCCTTGGTTTCCTCGCCGCTCTGGGTGTCCTCACCGTGCTCCGCTCGGAAACAGAGGTTGTTGACGACGAACTCGCCCTTGGTTGGGAAAGAGTAGGTGGGCCTGCGGTAGTGCAGGTACCGTTTGACACCCTCGACGAGCTAGTGGATGCCTTGCACGAGGCTGCAAATCGCCTGCTAGGGGAAGGCAGAGTGTTTGCTGCCGGGCCCGCCGAACTACCCCCTGAGCGCCTTTCGAAGGAGGAGCGCGCCAAGCGCAAGGAAGAAGCCTCAGAAAAGGTTCCGCTCGATCCGCTGCGGGCGATTTCTCGAGCCGACGCCATAAAATGGTATCGGGACTTAGTACAGACAAGAGATCCGCAAGCGCTTCGATGGCTCTGCGGATTTCTCGATCAAATCTCTACACTCTCAGATAGCCATTTCGCCGCCGTCACCCCACTTATCGTTCTTAGTCGACAGCAAACAAGCCGACAGGTTTGTCGCGGACTTCTTGAAACTGTAGCAGCGAACCGAAGACTCATCGATCAGGCTTTACGAGGGTGGCAGCGAGTCGCTGAGCAGGCTGGGGCCAACTTGGACTGGCGTGCTGTTCGTAGCGCCGCGTTACGTACCGATGGAACCTCGCAGCCTGCCGCCGTCCCGGGCCTGGAATGGCTTGCCCTTCAATCAGCGCCATGGTTCCGGTTGTCGGGCGAGGTAGAGCGACCCATGGCGTGGTG
>JAIMAI010000013.1 GCA_023512015.1 Acidothermus sp.
AGCGTGGTCCCGTCGGGAGCTGCGCGCGTGACATCGCGATCGACGTCGACGGTGAGCCCGCCGACGGCGTCCACCAGCCGGGCGAAAGCGGACGGCGTGAGCGACCACGCGCCGTCCACCGTGATGCCGAGCAGGTCGGCGAGCGCGTCCCGCGGAGCCGCAAGATCACCGATCGACAAGGCCTGCCCGAACGGCATCGAGCCGAACCCCGGCACCTGTGTGATCAATCCGGAGGGGATGAGCACCACCGCGCCAGTGTGCGCGGCCGGGTCGTGAGCCAGTAGCGCGGAATCGGCCGCCGACTGCAGACCCCCACTGAGCTGAAGCAGCAAGGTCGTCTGGGTGCGAGCCGCCTGGCTCATCGCGACCCCGCCGCCCCGGTGGTGCGGTGCAGCGTTGACCACCGCCCACGACACCAGTCCACCGGCAAGCAGGACGGGCGCCATGACCAAGGCGACCCGGCGCCGCATCCGGCGCGCCCGCTCCCGGCGCAGTCGGCGCCGCTCGGATCGCGAACCAATGATCGTCGGGCGCTGCGAGGTCAGGTCGATGACGGGGGACGTCGGCTCGCTGACCGGCCCCGTGGGCATCGACCCGATCACCGACGGGGACGTCAGCTCGGTGACCGAACCCGTCGGCGTCGGCGACGCGTCGACGGGGCTCGCGAACGTCCGCACGTCGACGACAAGGGTGGAGCTCCGCCGCTCCGGACGCCGACCACGCCCCGACCGCGCCGGAGCGGCATGCTTGCCGCTCATCGCCCCGCCCCCGCCGCGCCGCCCGCGCGGTAGAGGCCGCGCTTGCTGATGTACTGCACGATTCCATCCGGCACGAGATACCAGATCGGCCGATTCTGCCGGACTCTTTCGCGGCATTCGGTAGAAGAAATGGCAAGGGCCGGGATCTCCAGCAAACTGACCCGGCCGGGGGGCAGCCCGGTGGGGTCGTCCAGGACGTGACCGGGCCGGGTGACCCCCACGAAGTGGGCCATCGTGAGCAGCTCGTCCGCGTGATTCCAACTCATGATCTGCGCGAGGGCGTCGGCGCCGGTGATGAAGAACAGCTCCGGGTCCACGACGCCGCGTCGTGCCAACTCGGCTCGCAGATCCCGCAGCGTGTCGATGGTGTACGTCGGACCGGGCCGGTCGATGTCCACGCGGCTCACGCTGAACCGCGGATTCGACGCCGTCGCGATCACCGTCATGAGGTAGCGGTCCTCGCGCGGCGAGACCTCACGGTCGGCCTTCTGCCACGGCTGACCGCTCGGCACGAAAATCACTTCGTCCAGGTGGAATTGGCTGGCAACCTCGCTCGCCGCCACCAAGTGGCCGTGGTGGATCGGGTCGAAGGTGCCGCCCATCACCCCGATCCGGGCGCGCCGATCGGACACCGTGGTTTACCGCACGTGGCCGTCTCCGACCACCACCCACTTGGTGGAGGTCAGCTCCGGCAAAGCCATGGGTCCCCGGGCATGGAGCTTCTGCGTCGAGATACCGATCTCCGCGCCGAAACCGAACTCGCCGCCGTCCACGAACCGGGTCGAGGCGTTGACGAGGACGGCGGCCGCGTCCACCTCGGCGACGAACCGGCGCGCCGCGGCCTGCGACCGCGTGATGATCGCCTCGCTGTGTCCGGTGCCGTGGGTGCGAATGTGCGCAATCGCGTCGTCCAGCGAATCCACCACCGCCGCGGCGATGTCGAGGGAGAGGTATTCGCGATCCCAGTCCTCGTCGGTCGCGGGAACCACCGCCGGGTCGTAGGCCGCGACCCGCGCGTCCCCGTGCACGGTCACCCCCGCCTCCCGCAGCGCGGCGAGCGCCCGCGGCAGGAAGGTGTCGGCGACCGCGGCGTGCACCAGCATGGTCTCCGCGGCGTTGCACACACTCGGGCGGGACGTCTTGGCGTTGAGCAGCACGGTCAGCGCCTGATCGAGATCGGCGTCGGCGTCCACGTACACGTGGCAATTCCCGACCCCGGTCTCGATCACCGGGACGGTCGACTCCTCGACGACGCTGCGGATCAGCCCCGCTCCGCCGCGGGGGATGAGGACGTCGACCAGCCCCCGCGCCCGCGTCAGGTGCTTGGCCGCGTCGTGCCCGGTCCCCGGCACGAGCTGGACGGCGTCCACCGGAAGCTCGGTGCCGGCCAGCGCCCCGCGGATCACGTCGACCAGCGCGGCGTTGGAGGAAGCCGCGGACGACGAGCCCCGCAGCAGCACGGCGTTCCCCGATTTCAGGCAGAGGGAGGCGGCGTCCACCGTGACGTTCGGCCGACCCTCGTAGATGATCCCGACGACCCCGAGCGGGACTCGGATTTGCCGCAGTTCCAAGCCGTTCGGCAACACCCCACCGCGGACGATCTCCCCGACCGGGTCGGGCAACCCGGCTACCTTGCGGGCGTCCCGCGCGATCGCGGCGAGCCGGTCGGCGTCCAACCGGAGCCGGTCGATGAACGCAGCCGTCGCACCACTGCGTTCGACCCGGGCGACGTCGTCGGCGTTGGCACGGAGGATCTCACCCTCCCGGGCGACGAGCGCATCCGCGATGGCGTACAGCGCGGCGTCCTTCACCCGGCGGGTAGCGGTGGCAAGCGACGTCGCGGCGTCCTTGGCGCGCCGGGCGGCCGCGAGGACGGCGGCAGCGTCGTCCGCGGACGAGGGGGCGGAAGAGGAGGCGGTCACGGCGTCAGGATACGGCCGAGGAGCCCAAGGCGGCCGCGGCGGCGACGAACCGGCCCGCGGGCCACGTCGGCGGCGGGGCGTCAGCGTGCGGAAGGGAACGGGCGCCACGTGCCGGCGGGGATGAGCAGCGGCATGCGGTGTTCCCGGCGGCGGTGGAGGTAGACCGCGCGCTCGACCACCTCGACGCCGAGCACCCGCCACGGCGGCAAGTCGGCGCTCCTGCGGTGATCGGTCCAGAGGCGAAGCGCGAGCGCGGCGGCGTCCGCGCAGTCTCCCGCCTCCTCCCAGTAGTGCACCTCGGCGCGGTCGGGCCCGTAACGGCCGGAGAGGCAGAACGGACGCTCGGCCGACAACCGGTCCAGGGCGGACCGGACCAACGACAGGTCAACGGGATCACCGCCGACGGTGAGGATCACATGCCACAGTCGGCCCGCGGCAGGGTCGGTTACCGCCAACTCCACCCCCTCGACCAGGCGGATCCCCGACGACCGCCGTGCTACTCGCCGTCACCCCGAAGCGGGGTTCGATCCACATCGTGCCGGCCCCCGCAGGACGACGCAGCGGAATTCTCGAAATTCCCCGAAACCGCAGGCCGGGGGGCGGCCCGGGCGCTCGCAGACGCCGCCGGGCGGGGCGGCCCGGGCGCTCGTAGGCGCCGCCGGGTGCTCGGCCGATCACCCTCTAGCGGCCGCGCCGCACGAGCACCACGAGATCGTCGCGGTGGACCACTTCGCGTTCGTACTCCGGTCCGAGCTCGGCGGCAAGCTCGCGGGTGGAACGGCCCATCAGGGCGGGCAGATCGGACGCGTCGTAGTTGACGAGACCGCGGGCCACCCGCCGTCCTCGTTCGTCGACGAGATCGACCGGGTCACCGGCGGTGAAATCCCCCTCCACCCCGATCACCCCTGCCGGAAGGAGCGAGAGCCGACGGTCGACAACGGCCGCCACCGCTCCGGCGTCCAGCGTGAGCCGCCCGCGGCCGGTGGTCGCGTGCGCGAGCCAGAGCAGCCGCGAGGCTATGCGGCGTCCGGTGGGGGCGAAGAAGGTGCCGACGTCCTTGCCGGCGAGGACCTCGTGCACCGCGCTCGCCGCAGCCAGCACCACCGGGATTCCGGCGGACGTCGCCAACCGGGCCGCCTCGATCTTCGTGATCATCCCTCCGGTACCCACGGTCGTCCCCACCCCGCCGAGATCGACCGACGCAAGGTCGTCTTCCCCCGCCACGTAGTCGATGCGGCGGGCACCCGGGCGGCTCGGCGGAGCGGTGTACAGGGCGTCGACGTCGGAGAGGAGCACCAGCAGATCGGCGCGAACCAGGTGGGCGACGAGCGCGGCGAGCCGGTCGTTGTCGCCGAAGCGAATCTCGTCGGTGACGACGGTGTCGTTCTCGTTGACGATCGGGACGACGCCGAGGTCGAAGAGCCGGTGGATGGTCCGTTCGGCGTTGCGGTAGTGGGTGCGGCGGATCATGTCGTCGGAGGTGAGGAGCAGCTGCCCCACCTCAAGACCGTGGACGGCGAAAGCCCGCGCGTACGCCTGGACCAGCAGGCTCTGCCCCACGCTCGCCGCCGCCTGCTGGGTGGCCAGGTCGCGGGGGCGGCTCGTCAGCCCGAGCGGCGCCAGACCGGCCGCGATCGCCCCCGAGGAGACGATCAGGCACCGGGCGCCGGAGCGCATCCGGTCGGCGACCGCGTCGGCCAGCGCCTGAATGTTGGGCTCGCGCAGCCCGGCGCCCCGCGCGGTCACCGACGAAGACCCGATCTTGACGACGATGGTGCGGGCGTCACCGATCAGCTTGCGCAGGTCCGAGCCGTGGCCCCCGCGGGCGTCCGCCTCGCTCACCGGGCACGCTCCGGGTCGGGGTCGTCGTTCCCGTACCCCTCGAAGTCGATCTCCACACCCGCCGTATCGCCGTCGTCGACCGGCTCGAAGCCCTCGCCGTCCGAGGGACGGGATCGACGCGACCGCCCCCGCAGCCGCGGGTCGGCGCCCCGCGGACCGAGCGGGTGGCCCACCCCGGCCGGGACCGCCGGCTCGTAGTCGAAACTCACATCCCCTATGATCACCTCGTCGCCGGGGCGGGCGCCGAGCCGGGCCAGCTCCTCCTCCACCCCGAGCCGAGCGAGCCGGTCGGCGAGGTATCCGACGGCTTCCTCGTTGCCGAAATCCGTTTGGGCCACCCAGCGGCGGGGTTTTTCCCCCTCGACGACGAACGCCTCGCCCCTACGGGTCACGGTGAACGGCGTCTCCCCGATCGGCTCCGGGCGAAGCACGATCCGCGGCGCCTGCGTCGGCGGTCGCGACGCGCGGGCCTGCCGGACGAGGTCGGCCATCGCGTACGCCAATTCCCGCAGCCCTTCGTGGGTGACAGCGGAGACCAGGAAAACCGGCACCCCCTCGGCGCGGATCCGCGGCGCCGCCTCGAGTGCCCGTTCGCGGGCCTGCGGCACATCGATTTTGTTGAGGACGACGAGTTGTGGCCGCTCGTGCAACGGGATTCCGTCGATGTCGGACGCGCCGTAGGCCTCGAGTTCGGCGCGAATGGCCGCGAGATCGGCCAACGGCTCGCGGTCCGGTTCACTCGCCGCGCAGTCGACGACGTGGGCGACGGCCGCGCACCGCTCGATGTGGCGGAGGAATTCGAAACCCAGACCCTTGCCGGCGCTCGCGCCGCGGACGAGTCCCGGGACGTCGGCGATGGTGAAACGCACGTCCCCGGCTTCCACGACCCCGAGATTCGGGACCAGGGTGGTGAACGGATAATCCGCGATTTTCGGTCGAGCCGCGGAAAGAGCGGCGATGAGCGAAGATTTCCCCGCATTCGGGAATCCGACGAGCGCGATGTCGGCGACCGTCTTCACTTCGAGGACGAGATGTTTTTCTTCCCCCGGCTCGCCGCGGAGCGCAAATCCGGGTGCTTTTCGCCGCTTCGATGCGAGGGCGGCGTTACCGAGACCGCCGCGCCCTCCCCGGGCGACGACGACCTTGGTTCCCGCGCCGACGAGATCGGCGACGACCGTGCCGTCGAGTTCCTTGACCACGGTGCCGTCGGGAACCGGAAGGATGAGATCCGACCCGTCGGCGCCGTGTCGCAAATTCCCCTGCCCCGCCGTCCCCGACTCGGCGCGACGGTGCGGATTGCGGCGGTAGTCCAGCAGCGACGTCATCCCCGGGTCGACGACGAGCACGACGTCTCCGCCCCGTCCTCCGTTGCCGCCGTCCGGACCTCCCAGTGGCTTGAATTTCTCGCGGCGGATCGAAGCGCAGCCGTGGCCGCCGTCCCCGGCCCGCAGGTGGACGATGACCCGATCGACGAACGTGATGACTCGCTCCCTTCTCGCCGACGGCACGAGCGCCGCGGGAGCCGCGAGCCGAAAAAAAGTCAGCGTTCGCCCGCGGCCACGGGCTCGGTTTCGGTCGGCAGCACCTGCACCACTCGGCGTCCGCGGAGCACGCCGAAATTCACCACCCCGGACCGGAGCGCGAAAAGAGTGTCGTCGCCGCCGCGACCCACCCCCCAGCCGGGGTGGAAGTGCGTCCCCCGCTGACGCACCAGGATTTCGCCGGCGTTGACGAATTGGCCGCCGAAACGCTTGACCCCGAGCCGCTTGGACGTCGAATCCCGTCCGTTCCGGCTCGACGAGGCACCCTTCTTATGAGCCATGGCTTTCTTCTCCGCGTTCTCTTCTCGGCTGGCTTCGCGACCTCAACGGCGGTCTTTCGGCATCCCCGCCCGATGACGAGGCTGCCTCAGGCCTTGTCGCCCCGCGGGGCGATCTGAGTGATCTTCACGAGGGCGAGCCGCTGGCGGTGACCCTGACGCTTGCGGTAACCAGTCTTGGCCTTGTACTTGAGGATCCGAATCTTCGGCCCCTTGGTGTGACCGATGACCTCGCCGACGACGGCTGCCTCGCTCAGGGCCTGCGGCTCGGCGATCACTTGGTCGCCGTCCACCATGAGAAGGGCCGGGAACTCGACCGTCGCCCCCACGGTGGCGGTCGGGCCCTTGGCCGCCGCGTTCACCTCGACGACGTCGCCGACCGTGACCTTGTGCTGTCGGCCACCGCCACGCACGATCGCGTACACGCAGACTCCCGCTCGTTCGATCATGAGGTTCCGTCGGATACGCCGACCGACGGTCCGGGGCGCCAGAGTACCACGGCGGCTCTCACGACTCGACGCCGCGATCGGCCGAGGAAGCTTCCGCGGCGCTGTGCCCTTCGCCCGACGGCTTGCCCTCGCCCCCAGCCGCGTGCCCTTCGCCGGACGGCGGATGCCCCTCGCCCGCCGACGCCGACCCGTCGC
Source organism: Acidothermus sp. (assembly GCA_023512015.1). GTDB lineage: Bacteria > Actinomycetota > Actinomycetes > Acidothermales > Acidothermaceae > Acidothermus. The sequence goes on from JAIMAI010000013.1 coordinate 6,986, forward strand.
CGGACGGCGGATGCCCCTCGCTCGACGAGGTCGCGGCGGCGGTCTTGGCGCGCCCCCTTCCGCTGCGCCCGGCGGGACGCCGGTTCGCCGTCACCGGGTCCGTGTGGATGATCACACCACGCCCGCCGCAGTGTTCGCACGGCTCGGAGAATGCCTCCAACAGCCCGCTGCCGACGCGCTTGCGGGTCATCTGCACCAGCCCGAGTGAGGTCACCTCGGCCACCTGATGTTTGGTGCGATCCCGGCCGAGACATTCCACCAGGCGGCGGAGCACCAATTCACGATTGGCTTCGAGCAGCATGTCGATGAAATCGATGACGATGATGCCACCGATGTCACGCAGCCGCAGTTGGCGGACTATTTCCTCGGCCGCTTCGATATTCGTCCGCGTGACGGTCTCTTCCAGATTGCCGCCCTTGCCGACGAACCGCCCGGTGTTCACGTCGATGACGACCATCGCCTCGGTGCGATCGATGATGAGGTATCCGCCGCTGGGCAACCACACCCTGCGGTCCAAGGCTTTGGCCAGTTGCTCGTCGATCCGGTAATGAGCGAAGACGTCTTCTTCCGACGTCCAGTGCGAAATCCGCGGAAGCAGGTCGGGGGCGACGTGCGCGACGTACGCCTCCACCATGTCCCACTCGGTGTCGCCTTGGACGACGAGTTGCGAGAAATCTTCGTTGAAGATGTCGCGCACCACCCGAATCGTCAAATCCGGTTCGGCATACAGCAAGGCCGGCGGAGTGGCGGATTCCGCCTTTTTCTGGATGTCCTCCCACTGTGCCATCAAACGGGCGATGTCCCGAGCCAATTCTTCTTCAGTCGCACCTTCCGCCGCGGTGCGCACGATGACGCCTGAGCCCTCGGGCATTATTTTGCGGAGAATCGCCTTCAGCCGGTTGCGCTCGGTGTCCGGCAATTTCCGGCTGATGCCCATCATCGAGCCCTCAGGCACGAAGACAAGGAAACGTCCCGGCAAACTGATCTGACTGGTCAGCCGCGCCCCCTTGTGCCCGATCGGGTCCTTGGTGACCTGGACGACGACCGGTTGGCCGGGTTTGAGCGCGGCCTCGATCCGCGGGGGCTGGCCTTCCAACCCGGTCAGGTCGAAATTCACTTCGCCTGCATACAAGACCGCGTTCCGCTGCTTCCCGATGTCCACGAAGGCCGCTTCCATTCCCGGGAGCACGTTCTGCACGCGGCCTAGGTAGACGTTGCCCACGATGCGGTTCGCCGAGGTGGTGCTCACGTAGTGCTCGACGAGGATTCCGTCCTCCAGCACGCCGATCTGCGTGAGGTCTCCTCGCTGGCGGACGACCATCACTCGCTCGACGGATTCCCGGCGGGCCAGGAACTCGGCCTCGGTGAGGATCATGCCGCGGCGGTTACGCCGCAGCATCTCCCGACCTTCGCGCCGACGTTGCCGCTTGGCCTCCAACCGGGTCGATCCGGTGATCAATGCCATCGCGGCTTCGACGTCGTCACTGCGCTCGCCGTCGCCTTGTTCGGCGGGTTCGGTGACGAGGTCCTCCGAGCCGAGGAGCCGCTCGTCCTCACCTCCCCCCGACGACCGGCGGCGACGGCGGCGACGTCGGCGGGTACCGGCCGTGACGCCGTCCGACTCCTCCTCGGATTGATCCCGATCGTCCGCCTCGTCGGCTACCGGAGGGGGGAGGGGGGCCGCCGGCTGCGAGCCCTCAGCCGCCGCGGGACGGGATTCGGTCTCGGAGCCGCTCGGCGGACGCTCGTCGGCTCCGTCGCGGCGACGCCGACGCCGACTCTGAGCCGGGGATGCGTCCTCCTCAGCGGAACGGGAGGCCACCGGCGGAGGAGGAGGCTGGAAAATCACCATCGGGGGCGGGCTCATCGGCCGCCCCGTCACCACCGGAGCGGTTACCTCCGCGGACGCCGGAGACGCGACCGTCGGCTGTCGAGCCTGCTCGCTACCTGCGGACTCCTGCTGAGGAGGGGCGCCTGGGCTGACGAAGACGGCGGACGTCGCCGCCGAGCGGACGGATCGGGAACGCCGTGGAGCATCGGGAAATTCGACGCCCTCGGTCGATTCGTTGTCGGGCATGGATGTCGGATCTTTCGTCGGGCTTCCGGGCACCGCAGTGCAGCGCCGCGCGGAAGCGGAAGGTCAGTTCGCTCGAGATGTCGCGCGATTCAGTTGAAGGCAGATCGCGGACGGCGACGCAGCCAGCCGATACATCACACCGAGGAAGGTGAGGAACCCTCCACCGTGGTGAGGCGCCAACGATCATCGGCACTGTGCTCCCTCTCGGGGTGCTCCCTGTCGGGCGCAAGCGGATCAGCTAGCCGACCGGTCTCCTCGAGGTGACCCTGCGCCATCCGAGTCGCCAGTGGGGGCATCGGGGGCGCGAAGCCTGCAACCTGCCGGAGCCCGGCCATCACGTCGTCAGGTCGAACGGTCGGAGTGACGTGCCGAACGACCAGGTCGAGTATTACACAGTCGTTATGAATTCGGCGGTCCGGCGTGACCGTGAGCTGTTGCACCGGCGGCCGGACGTCGATCTGCCGCCGCCCGTCTTTCATGAGCCGCTCCACCGGGATCGCCTCGGCGGCGAGGAACGCGGAGACCGCCGACCGGACCTCCGCTTCGTCCACCCCGCCCAGGTGGAGTTGCCACCACGACGCGTCGATCCTGCTCGCGAGATCGCCTCCCCGCGCCTCCACGACGTCCAGGACGGCGAACCCCTCTGGCAGCGCCGCGTCGAGCGCTCGTGCCGCCATCCGCGGATCGATCCGCGCGGCGAGCCCGAGCTCGAGATACTCCGCTTCGCTCGCGGCCCCGGTCGGTGCGGCGCCGACGTAGGAGATCCGGGGATGGGGGGTGAAGCCGCCGCTGTAGGCGACGGGCAGTCCGGCTCGTCGCAGCGCGCGTTCGAGGACGCGTTGGAAATCTCGGTGACTGGTGAAGCGCATGCGGCCGCGCTTGGCGTACCGCACCCGCAGCCGCTGGACGACGGGTGTGGCCTCCCCCGGTCCGGTGCTCATGCCGCCGGTTCGCGGCCCGGCGATCCGCCGAGCGGGTGGGGCTGGCCGCTGCCTGCGGTGCTCACCACGGGGAGACGCCCGTCGGTGAGCGGGATCAGCGTGCGCCCGGTCGGCCCGATCTGGATGTCGGTGCCCATGGTGTCGCAGACCCCGCAGTCGAAGCAGGGTGACCAGCGGCAGTCCTCGACCTCGACCTCGGCGAGGGCGTCCTGCCAGTCCTGCCAGAGCCAGTCCTTGTCCAAGCCGGAATCGAGGTGATCCCAGGGAAGCACCTCGTCGCGATCACGTTCCCGGGTGGTGTACCAGTCGACGTCCACCGGCTCGGAGCGGAGCGCGACGTCGGCGGCCCGCATCCACCGCTCGAACGAGAAGTGTTCGCTCCACCCGTCGAACCGTCCGCCGTCCGCCCACACCTGCTTGAGGATCCGCCCCACCCGCCGATCACCTCGGGAGAGCAGGCCTTCGACGATGCTCGGCTTGCCGTCGTGGTAGCGCAAGCCGATCGAGCGCCCGTACTCCCGGTCCGCGCGAATCTTGTCGCGGAGTTTGGCCAGTCGGGCGTCCACCGACTCGTGATCGAGTTGCGCCGCCCACTGGAACGGGGTGTGCGGCTTGGGGACGAAGGCTCCGATGGAGACCGTGCAGCTGATGTCCCGACGCCCGGTCGCCTGCCGTCCGGCGTCGATCACCTTGCGGGCGAGATCCGCGATGGCCAGGACATCGTCGTCCGTCTCGGTCGGAAGTCCACACATGAAGTAGAGCTTCACCCGCCGCCAGCCGTGGCTGTAGGCGGTGGTGACCGTGCGGATGAGATCTTCCTCGGTCACCATCTTGTTGATCACTTTGCGCATCCGCTCGGTTCCGCCTTCGGGGGCGAAGGTGAGCCCGGAGCGCCGACCGTTACGGGAGAACTCGTTGGCGAGATCGACGTTGAAGGCGTCGACCCGGGTGGAGGGCAGGGAGAGTGAGATGTTGGTGCCCTCGTAGCGGTCGGCAAGCTGCTTGGCCATCGGGCCGATCTCGGAGTGGTCAGCGCTGCTGAGCGAGAGCAGGCCAACCTCGGAGAAGCCGCTGGCCCGCAGCCCGTTGTCGACCATGACCCCGATCGTGTCGATCGACCGTTCCCGCACGGGCCGCGTGATCATCCCGGCTTGGCAGAACCGGCATCCGCGGGTGCAGCCCCGGAAGATTTCGACGCTGTATCGCTCGTGGACGGTCTCGGCCAGGGGGACCAGCGGACGCTTGGGATACGGCCAGGCGTCGAGGTTCATCAGCGTGTGCTTGCGAACCCGAGGCGGTACCCCCGGACGGTTCGGAGTGACCGCGGCGATCCGCCCGTCCGGGTGGTAGCTCACGTCGTAGAAGCGTGGGACGTACACGCCACCGGTCGCGGCGAGCTCGGCGAGGATTCCTTCTCGTCCGCCGGGTCGACCCGCCTGCTTCCACGCCCGAACCATGCGGGTGATCTCCGCGACGATCTCTTCGCCGTCCCCGAGCACCGCGGCGTCGATGAAGTCGGCGATCGGCTCGGGGTTGAAAGCCGCGTGCCCTCCGGCGATGACCAGCGGGTGATCGTCGCTGCGGTCCGTCGCCTCGATCGGAATACCGGCGAGGTCGAGGATGGCAAGCAGGTTCGTGTAACCGAGTTCGGTCGGGAAGGTGACCCCGATGATGTCGAAGGCGCTGAGCGGCCGGTGGGTCTCCCAGGTGAACTGAGGTATCCCGTGCGAGCGCATGAGCGCTTCGAGGTCGGGCCAGACGGCGTAGCTGCGTTCGACGAGGACGCCGTCCATCTCCCCCAGCACCTCGTAGAGGATTTGGATGCCCTGGTTGGGCAGCCCGACCTCGTAGGCGTCGGGGTAGACGAGGCACCAACGAACGTCGCAGGATGCCCAGTCCTTGACCAGGCTGTTCAGCTCGCCGCCGATGTACTGCACCGGTTTGGAGACCTGCAGCAGGAGCGGTTCGAGCCGGGGGAAAACGGACGGCGGAACGGTCGCGCGAGTCGGCATCAGGACCCTCCGTGCGGCATGTCGAGTTCCCAGAGTAGCGAGCCCGGCCGGACCACCACACCCGATGATCGGCGTTTGTTGCGGCCTCCGGCGAGGTTCCCACTCGTGATCAGAAGCGCGGCGTAGGCTCGGGTGAGATCGTGACTATGAAAGAACCCCCGGGGTTCTTTCATGATTTTGTGCACAGACCCCCCCGGTTCTTTCATGATTTTGTGCAAAAACCCCCCCGGTTCTTTCATGATCCAGCTATTCTGTTCTCGTGCGCGATGATGAGCTCCGCAGACTGCTCGGCGAGCGGAACCCCTGGTGGAAGCTCTCCACACTCGGCCGAGATCCCACCTCTTGGGCCGCGGCGGACCCCTCGCTCGCCGCGGCCGCCGCATCCGGGATCGTTTACGACCCTCCGATCTTGCACGATGTTGCACCTCCCGGCCTCTACGTACTCCGTGGACCCAGACGGGTCGGCAAGTCGGTCGCGGCTAAACGCCTCCTGCTGCGATTCTGTCGGGACGAGCGGTACACCCCGATACAGTTGATCTTTTTGAGTGTGGACGGCTTCTCGCTCCAGGATCTGAGGCGGGCCCTCGTGCTCGGCCGAGATATGACCTCCACGGTCGGAGACAAGCCCCGAATCTGGGTCATCGACGAGATCACTGCGGTCCCCGGCTGGATTCCGCTGATAAAAGAACTGCGCGACAATACGCAGCTCGCTCACGATGCGCTGGTGCTCACCGGGTCCTCGGCGACGGATCTGGCCGATGCACGTCGAGCCCTCGGAACGGGCCGCACGCACGTCTCAGACCCGTTCCGACTGCTGCTGCCGATGACCTTCCGCGCTTTCCTCGACGTGACGGGCGTTCAACTCCCGGCTACGCCACTGCTCCCCCCCAGCGAACTGCAGAGCCGCACCGCCGACACCGCCGTCCGCGAGTTGAGTTTCTTCATCGGCGATCTCGACCTCGCCTGGCAACGTTTTCTCACCTGCGGTGGCTTCCCCCGCGCGGTTGCGGAATTCCATCAGCGACGTTCGATCTCGCCGGAATTCGTGTTCGATCTGCTTTCCTGGCTGATCTCGGATGTCTCGCTGGGAGTCGAGGAATCGACCGTCGTCATGCTGGACCTGCTCCAATCACGGATGGGCTCGCCGCTCAACCTCAAGAACACGGCAGAACACCTGCGGATGAGCCGAACACAGTGGGAAGAGCGTCTGCGCCGCCTCCTTGCGGCGATGGCCGCCATCCGATGCGCACAAGTAGACGACACAGGGCGTCCGGTCGTCGGCAGTCAGGCGAAGTACTACCTCATCGACCCGCTGCTCGCGCACCTCCCCCATCTGCGAGAACCAACGTGGGCGGAGCCCGATATGACGCGACTCACGGAGGCCCAGCTCGCGGCCGAAATAGCGCGCTGTGTCGACCGCCTTCAGCCGGATCGCCTGATCGAACAACGGGCCGTCGCCTATACGAGAACCACCAGCGGCAACGAAATCGATTTCGCTCCCCTGCCGGTTGCCGTCAAAGGCCAACGGACGACGACGGTACCGATCGAAGTCAAGTGGGTTTCCAAGAATTGGCGGCGCTCGGCGCTGACGCTGGCCAACCGCTACGGCCGCGGCATCCTCGCCACGAAGGACGTCGCCGACACGACGGGAACGGCGTGGGCGATACCGGCTCCCATTCTGGCTTTGCTCTTGAACTGAGCGGACCGAAATGCCGCTCCGGTCACTCGCGCGCGATCCGGGCCGCGATTTTCGTCTGAATGGCGATGTTCTGCAGCAGCCCGATCGCCAGCATGCTCGCGAAAAGCGATGACCCGCCGTAGGAGACGAACTGAAGGGGAATACCGGTGATCGGCATGATGCCGAGGTTCATCCCAATGTTCTCGAAGGATTCGAAGGCCAACCAACACACGATCCCGGCTGCGGTGACCCGACCGAACAGGTCGGGAGCATGCGCCGCGATCCGCAGACCCCGCCACAGGACGACCCCCAGCAGCACGATGATGAGACCCGCGCCGATGAAGCCGAGTTCCTCGCCCGCCGTCGCGAAGATGAAATCGGTGTGGGCGGCGAAGACGTAACCGTTGTTGATCTGCGGTCCGTGGAAGAGCCCGGTCCCGTGCAGTCCTCCCGAGCCGATCGCAATGCGCGCTTGGATCGCGTTGTACGCGTAGGTCTGGGTACCGGATTCCGGGTGGAGAAATGCGGTGAGGCGAGCCTGCTGGTAGCCGTGCAGGAGATGCAGTTTGACCACGAGGACGGCGGCCAGGATCGTAAGCGCCGTCAATCCGGTCAACCAACGGGCCGCAGCACCACCGACGGCCAGCACACCGAAGAAAATGACGACGATCACCAGGACCGTGCCGAGGTCGCGCTGCAACAACACCAGGCCCGAGGGGACGGCGAAAAGTCCGAGCAGGGCCGCGACGTCGAGATCCCCGATTCCGGTGCGCTGCGCCGCTCGCGCATTCACGATCAAAGCGGAGAGCACGATGACCGCGAGTTTCGCGAACTCCGACGGCTCGATGGTCAAACCCCCACCCAGACTGAGCCAGGCACGTGAGCCGTTGACCTCCACCCCCACGACAAACGTCGCCACCAATCCGAGCAGGGCCAGCAGATACACCACCGGCGCGGAGGCGCGAATCGCTCGGTAGTTGATGACGGCGGCCACCACCGCGAGCACGACACCGACCGCCAGGAACACCAGCTGATGCTTGGCGAGGCTGAATGGATGCGTCGAGTTCAGCGGTTTCGTTGCGGCTGCGACGAGGAGCACTCCGAGCGCCGAGAGGCTGAGCACCGCCGCCCACAGCAGCCAGTCGCCGTACCACAACCGCTGCCACCGAGACGCGCCGGCGGAGCGGCGAGAGGCGCCGCGGGTGGACGTCGACGGCCGGGTCAGCGCCATCGTCGGCCTCGCGGTGCTTTCCACGACTCCGGGGAGGCGGCTACCACTCCCGCGGGCGGCCGAAGGAAAGGACCGGAGTCGGCCCCTGCGGCCGCCGGCGAGGCCGAAGTTTGCGGGGCAGGTGACGACGGAGCCGCCGGTTGCGGAACCACGATCGGGATTTCGGACGGCGGAACGCCGTTCGGCAACGCCGGGCCGGCCGCCGCGAACGCGTCGTGCGGGAGCCGACTCGGACCGCTTCCGTCGAGGCCGAAGATGCCGTCGTAGATTTCGCGGACCGCCGGCGCGGCGGTCACCCCACCCTGGCCACCTTGAGAAACCATGACGACCACGGCGTATTGCGCAGGCTGCCCCACCGGGCCGCCGAAGGACGCGAACCATGCCGTCGAATCCTTCGGCGTGCCGTCAGGGTTCAAGGCCTGCACTTCGGCGGTCCCCGTCTTGCCGCCGATGGTGTATTTGTCGAACGGGAAACCGGCGAAAGCGTTGTAGGCCGTACCAAGCGGGTTCGTGGTGACCTGGGTGAGAGCTTGCCGAAGGTAGGCCACCACATCGGCGGGAACCGGTAATTTCCTCGACGGGGCCTCGATGCGCTGTACGACGCGGCCGTCGGGAGCTACCAGAGCTTTGCCTATGCGCGGGGAGAACAGCGTCCCGCCGTTCCCCAGCGCCGCGTAGGCCATCGCGAGCTGGAGCGGAGTGGCCGTCACGGTTCCCTGACCGATGGCGAAGTTGAGGGCGTCACCCTCCCGGTATTGGTAACCGTCGAGGCAATTCTCCCGGTCGTATTCGCGGTACAGCGGATTCGGTTCGGTCTTCGCTTCCGAGCACCACAGCGCCTTGTTCTTGTTCCACGCGTCGATTTTGTCTTGCCGGGTCTCGATGTTGCCCGATCCGTCGATCGGCAAATCGATGTGGGTGGGCTGGCCGAGCCCCCAGTCGAGCGCTTCATGGATGAGCGCGTCCTTGGGATTCTTCGGATCGATCCCCCCATCCGCCTTCCACAGCGTGTCCCCGATTTTGTAGAAGAAAGTGTCACACGACACGGTGAGCGCTTCGGCAAAACTTATCTTGCCGAGTCCGGTCTCTCCTTCGAAGTTGGTGAAGGTTCGGTTCCCCGCGGTGAAAACGGTCGGACAGTCGTAACGACCGTTGATGGAGTAATACGGGGTGCTCACCGCGCCGGAAGTGGTAATGACCTTGAAGGTCGATCCGGGGGCGTATTGTCCTTGCACGGCTTGGGAGAACAGCGGATTCCCGGGGGCGTGCAGCAGCGCGTTGTACGCCGCGTCGCTGATGGTTCCGCCGTCCCACAGCCCCGGGTCGTACGTCGGGTAATTGGCGAGGGCGAGGATGTGTCCGGTCCGCGCGTCCACAACGACCGCGGCGGCGGCGTCCGCCCGCTGGGTGACCATACGGTGGTTGGCGAGCTGCGGCACGGTGCGGGCGTGCTGGACGGCGTCCGCCAAGGCCTGCTCGGCAATCGCCTGCACCCTCGCGTCGATGCTGGTGACCAGCGTGTCCCCGGGCACCGGAGGAATTTCACTCACCGTGGCAAGGGGATTCCCCGCAGGGTCGACGGAGACCACCTTGGTCCCCATCGTGCCTTGCAGGTACTGGTCGTACTCCGCCTCCAATCCGGCCTGCCCGATCATGCCGCCGGCTGCGGCTTCCTGACGGAGCCGCTGCGCCGCCGCTTCGCTGGTGGCGCGGGCGACGTCGTCGGCGGTGATTTTTCCGACGTGCCCGAGGATTTGCGCCGCCGACGCTCCGGCCGGGCTCGGATAGTCGCGCACCTGCTGGATTTCAGCGGTGATGCCCGGGAACAGTTCCTGCTGCTCCAGCACCTGCAGGGCGATCTGGGTGGCCCGCGCGGCGGAATCCTCGGTGTCCAGCGTGACCAGCGGAATCGGCTGCAGCGGCGAGCCCGTCCAACAGCCTGGATTCATCTGCGGTGCCTTCGCGCCGTATCGGTGGTAATCGCACAGCGTCACTTTCGCTTCCAGACTCGCCGGATCGACCCCCAGAATCGCGCCGAGTCGGCGCAGCTCCGCCGTCCGCGCTGCCTTGTCTTTCGGGAGGGCGGTGGCCAAGGCGCTGACGACGAGCGCGCTGTCGTTGCGGGCAAGCGGGCGCCCGACGTCGTCCACGATGAGCCCACGCGGCGCCACGGTGTGCACGGTGCTGGTCGAGGTGCGGTTCGCCGCAGCGGCATATCGATCACCGGCCATTATCTGCAGATACCAGAGCCGGCTGAGCAACGTGATCGGTAGGGACAAGACGAGGACGGCGACCACGACGAGACGCACTCGCGACCGGTCGTTCACGACGTCCTCCTCCCGCTCACCCGACGCTAGGCCGCCTGCCGACTCCGCGTGCCGGCCACCCGGCGGGCGACCCTCAGCACCGCCGGAACGACGAACGGCGCCAGCACCACGTCGTAGCCGACCGAGAGCAGGGCGGCGGACAAGGCCGAGGCCCCGCTCCCCGGCAGTTCGCCGAAGACGAGTCCGCTTCCCACGTACAGCGCGGTCCCGATCCCGACCGACACGGCCACTACCAGGAGAGCGAGCGGCACCGAATCGCGGGTTTCTTCGCGCCAGAGCCCGGCCACGTACCCGGCGATGCACATGACGAGGGCGTACCGGCCCACCAAATGATCGGCGGGGGGCACGATGTCGGTCGCGAGACCCGCAAGGAATCCCAGCACGGCACCCGGAAGAGGTCCGCTCGCCAACGCCCAGGAGGTGACGACGAGGAGGACCAGGTTCGGAGGAGCGCCGGGAAGGGCGAGCGGCCCGAAGACCGTCGCATCGATCACGATCGCCAGCCCGACGAGGCCGGCGATCGCTGCGACCCCCACCGCCCTACCCATGGCTGGTCGGCCGGGAAAGCGGGCCGGCCGGCTGGGACACCGGCCCGAGCGATGGGGACGCCGGCCCACTCGGCTGGGAGGCCGGTCCGGTCGGCTGGGAGGCCGGCTGCGGGGCGGGGCTCGGGGAGGGCAGCAAAGCACTCCGCGGATCCGTCCGGATGGGACCGACCACCACACCGACGAGATCGAGGGTGGCGAAATCGACGAAGGGGCGGACCGAGCCGGTCTGCACCTCGCCGGCGAGCGGGGTGGTCACCGCCGTCACCGTGCCCACCGGAACGCCCCGCACGAACGGCCGCTCGTTCACCGAGCCCGCAGTAACCAGACCGGTGCCCGGGGCCACCCGCACACTCGGGTCGATGAGTTGGAGGCTCATCGCCGAGCGCCCCCGGCCGCTCACCACACCCACAGCCCCGTTGGGCAGCCGGACTCCGACGTTGAACTTCGGATCGATGGCCAAGACCACGGTCGAGGTGTCGGCGGAGACCACGGTCACCCGCCCGACCAACCCGTCGCCGTTGAGCACCGTGAGGCCCGACGTGATGCCGTCGCGGGATCCGGCGTCGATGGTCGCCGTCCACTCGAAGCCGTCGCCACGCCCGACCGCGATCACTTGGGCGGGGACCAGCTCGTACTGCCCGGCGGAGGCCACGTGGAGGATGCGATCGAGTTCTTCCACCCGGTGTTGGTCGAACGGCGCCTGGCGAAGCTGAGACTGCAGGGATTGCACCTGACGTTCCAGCTCGTGGATTTTCTTGCGCTGTGAGCCGACGGACCCGAGGGTGTCGATGGCGTCGCGCACGGGTCGGACGACGTCGGCGGCGGCCCGCTCGATCGGGCCGAAGATAGCGGAGCCGACCCGTCGCGCCGACCCGAAGAAGCCGCCCCCGTGAAGCCGGTAATCCAGCGTGATCAGGGTGAAGGCGGTGAGCAACAGCAGCGCGAGGATCAGTCGGGTGCGCCGATTGTCCCTCACGGTTTCACGTGACGTCCGACCGCGGCGCCGAGTGCCCGGCGCGACCCAACACCATCCGCGGCATGCGCCGCCTCATCTCCCCAGACTCTCCGCGCCCGGCTCAGTGGCTGCGAGGTTCCGAGATCAGCACCGGTTGGAGGGATTCGAATTCCTCGACGCACTTGCCTGCGCCGAGTGCGACCGAATCGAGCGGCCGCTCCGTGATGTGGATCGGCATGCCGGTTTCGTGGCGCAGCCGCTCGTCCAGCCCGGTGAGCAAGGCTCCACCGCCGGTCAAGACGATTCCGCGATCCATGATGTCGCCCGCAAGTTCGGGTGGGCATTTGTCGAGGGTGACCTTGACGGCGTCCACGATGGCGTTCACCGGCTCGTCGATGGCTTTGCGGATTTCCGCGGCGCTCACCACGATCGTTTTCGGGAGGCCGGAGACCAGGTCGCGGCCTCGGATTTCGGCGTGCGGCTCGTCGGGGCTGGGGAACGCGGAGCCGATCGCCATCTTGATTTCCTCCGCCGTACGCTCCCCGAGCATGAGCGAGTATTCCTTCTTGATGTAGTTGATGATCGCCGAGTCCAGCTCGTCTCCCCCGACGCGGATCGACTGGCTGGTGACGATCCCCCCAAGGCTGATCACGGCGACTTCGGTGGTGCCACCCCCGATGTCGACGACCATGTTCCCGGTCGGCTCGTGGACCGGGAGCCCGGCGCCGATCGCGGCCGCCATCGGTTCTTCGATGATGTAGACGCTGCGCGCCCCCGCGGCGTAGCCGGCGTCCTTGACCGCACGCTGTTCCACGGCGGTGCAGCCGCTCGGGACGCAGACCACCAGTCGCGGCCCGCGGGCCAGGTGGCGGCGGCGGTGCACCTTCTGGATGAAGTACCGCAGCATCCGTTCGGTGGTGTCGAAGTCCGCGATGACGCCGTCTTTCAGCGGGCGAATCGCCACGATGTTCCCCGGCGTCCGGCCGATCATACGTTTGGCTTCGATGCCGACCGCGAGAATGCCCCCGGTGTTGGTGTTGATGGCAACCACAGAGGGTTCGTTGAGCACGATGCCGCGGCCGCGGACGTAGACGAGGGTGTTGGCGGTTCCGAGGTCGACCGCCATGTCACGGCCGAAGATCGAACTGGGCATGGGCTGCTCGCCTTCCGTTGAGCGTTCCGATGGAACGAAGCGACGTCGCTTCAGCTGGCCCTTGCAGGCAGCGCAGCCATGCTACGGGGTCGGGACGGTCTCGGGCAAAAAGCCCAGCACAAACGGCGTTTCCGAAGAGGCTCAGTCGGTCCCCGGGAAGAACAATTGGATCTCGCGAGTAGCGGACGGCACGGAATCCGAGCCGTGGACGAGATTTTCCGTGACCAGGGTGCCGAAATCTCCGCGGATCGTTCCGGGCGGGGCTGCGACCGGATCAGTGGGTCCCATGAGCGCTCGGACGGCGGCCACCGCCCGTGGACCCTCTACGACCGCGGCCACCAGCGGCCCGGAGGTGATGAAGGCGAGCAGGTCGTCGAAGAATGGTTTGTCCACGTGTTCGGCGTAGTGGCGGCGGGCCGTCTCCTCGCCGATCGTGCGGAGCTCCAAAGCGACCAACCGGAGACCCTTGCGTTCGATTCGCCCCAGGATCTCGCCGACCAGACCACGGCGCACAGCGTCCGGCTTGATCAGGACGAGGGTGCGTTCGACGTCCGCCACCGCCGCTCCTTCCTTCGATCCGCGGCCGCTGTCCTTCCTGCGCTTTCCTGCGAGCGCGGCCGGCTCCGGCGGGGTGATCAGTGTAGCAACAGCCGCGCCAACCTCCGCACGGCGACCGCACCGCCGATCAACCCCATGGCGGCGAGGTAGCCGCAGTCGGCGAGCAGCCCGGGGTGCAACCCGCCGAGGAGCAAGGCCCGCTGGACGTCGACCGCCTGGTACAGCGGTGTCCACCGGACGACGTGCGCCAACGCCCCGGGGTAGGTGGAGAGCGGGTAGAAGGTCGCGGAGAAAAGGAAGAGCGGGAGCAGGACCAGGGTGACCCACTCGAAGTCCTGCCAGCTACGCATGAACGTGGTTGCCGCCATGCCGCAGGCCGCGAACGCCAGCCCTTCCAGGACGGCAAAAGGCAGGGCGAGCAGCGCGGCGAAGGAGTGGACGAGGCCCATCGCCGCGCACACGACCAGGAAAGCCGCCGAATAGATCACGCCTCGGCCGAGCGACCAGACGATTTCCCCGACCGCAACGTCCCCGGGTCCCAGCGGGGTGGCCAGGATGCCCTCATAGATTTTCGCGTATTTCAGTTTCCAGAAGACGTTGAACGTCGAGTCGTAGATGGCGCCGTTCATCGCGGACGACGCCAACATCGCGGGGGCCACGAACGCGGTGTAGTCGATGACCTGCCCGTGGAAGGAAATCGACGGCACCAACTTGCCGATCCCCACTCCGACCGCCAGCAGGTAGAACAACGGCTCGAAGAATCCGGAGACGATGATGATCCAGGTGTGTCGGTAGACCATGAGGCTTCGTTCGACGAGGACGAGTCCTCGTCGTCCGCCGAGCGCCCCGTAGGGGAAAATCCGCAAGGTCAAGGCCGCCACGGCTACTCCACCAACCTGTGCCGGAAATTCCTCGCCGCCACCACGGATCCGACGGCGGCGCACCCGATGAGGAAGCTGAGATGGACGACGACCATCGGCCATCCGCCGTCCTCGAGAATGCCGGTGGTGGCGTCCCGGGTGAGTGCCACCCCATGCCACAGCGGCGTGAGATAAGCGAGCGGACGAATCCAGCTCGGGAGCTGGCTCACCGCGAAGAAAGTGCCGGAGAAGAGGAACATCGGGACGATGACGAACCGCTGCAGGGCGGAGAACCCGTTGTCGTGTTCTTGCACCACCGCGAACGCGGCGATCGGCGCGGCGAAAGCGGCTCCCACCAGCAGACTGATCGGCACGGCGGCGACGGCGAAGACGCTGCGGATACCACCGAAAGCGGCCACCGCGGCCAGGTAGAACGCGGCGGACATCGCGACCCTGGTGAGTACCCACAACAGATGGCCGACGAAGACATCGGCGACCGACAGCGGAGTCGCGAGCATCGCGTGATAGGTACGGATCCATTTCACCGAGGCCAACACGGGGTAGGTGGCTTCGATGGCCGCGACCTGCATCGCAGTGGCGGCGACGAGTCCCGGGGCGATGAATTGCAGATAGCTCAATTCCGCACTCCCGGGCGCGGCACGAATGAGGGAGCCGAGCCCCACCCCCATCGCGGCCAGATACAGCACGGGATTGACCGCGGTGCTCACCACCGAACCGCGCCAGGTGCGCCGGTACCCGGTCACCCAGTAGCGGTAGCAACGCCACATCCGGCTTGCGGAGAAACCGCCGGATGCTGCGCGGGTCGCGGCCACGGTCTTTCCTCCGAGGATTCGTCGGGGTCGATGGGTCAGTCGATGAGGCTGCGTCCGGTGAGACGGAGGAACACGTCTTCCAGGGTGGAGCGGCGCACCAGGCTCGCCACCGGCGTGAGTCCGCGGGCGTGCACCGCGGCCAGGCAGGCGTCGCCGTCGTGGGTGTAGACGAGCAGCCGATCCGGGAGGACGTCGATCCGTTCCGCCAGCCCGTCGATCCGCGGGGCGACGGATTCGTTCTCCCCCAACGGAAAACGGAGTTCCACCACGTCGCGGGTGGAATACCGCTCGATGAGCTGCCACGGTGAGCCGCGCGCGATGATACGACCCTTGTCCATCACCACGAGCTCATCGCAGAGTTGTTCGGCTTCATCCATGTAATGCGTGGTCAGCACCAACGTGACCCCTTGCTGCTTGAGCCGAAAGAGCCTGTCCCACACCACGTGCCGCGCCTGCGGGTCGAGACCGGTGGTGGGTTCGTCCAGCAGCAGCAACCGGGGTTCGTTGATGAGCGCCCGTGCGATGGTGAGCCGGCGTTTCATGCCTCCGGAGAGCGGCTCCACCTTGTCGTTGGCCCGGTCGGCCAGTTGGACGAAGTCCAGCAGCTCGTCGGCCCTGCTGCGCAGCACGGACCGCGGCAATCCGAAATAGCGCCCGTAGACGATGAGGTTTTCCCGCACCGTGAGTTCGAGGTCCAGGGTGTCCTGTTGGGGAACCACCCCGAGCTGCGCACGGATCCGCGGCCCGTCGCGTACCGGGTCGAGCCCGAGAATCCGCAGCGTTCCCCCGGAAGGCGGAGAAACGCATCCGATCATGCGCATCGTCGAAGATTTACCCGCCCCGTTCGGGCCGAGGAAGCCGAAGGCTTGGCCCGCGGCGACCTCGAAATCGATGTGGTCGACCGCCACGAAATCGCCGTACTTCTTCACCAAACCGCGGGCGCTGATGAGGGTGGCGTCGTCCTGCGCTTTCATCACGCCTCGCGGATCGCCTTCGCTCCGAGGAAAATCGCCGTCACCCACAGCGCAGAGAAGACGACGCCGAGGGCATACATGGCGGGCACGACGATCCCGCAGGCGATGGCGAGTACCTGCATCACGGTGCCGAGCAGATACCCCCAACGGCGCCGCAGACCGGCGGCAGCGATGATGCATCCCACCGCGAGGCCGACCCCGACGGGGATGGCGACGGCGGGAGCGATCCCCGCCATCACCACCGCCGCGATGATGCCGAGCCAGAAGACGACGACTTCCATGCCGAGTACGCCCGCCGCCAGCCGGTGTGCCTCCCGTCGCGCCCGGGCGAGTCGAGCGCCGTGGTCGACGTCCATGGGTTACCTCCGGAGCAGCCGACGCGCTTCCCCGGCGGTCACGACGGAGCCGGTGACGAGCACGCCGATTCCTTCACCGTCGGACGCGCGGGCGAGGGCGAGATCCAGCGCTTCGTCGAGCCGATCCACCGCTACGACGGCGGAACGGTCGAAGAATTCTTCCGCCTGCCGCGCCAGGTCGGCGGGGGAGAGTGCACGATGCGAGCTGCTGCGGGTGGCGATGAGTTCGCTCAATGCCGGCCGGAGGGCCGCGAGAATTCCCCGCACATCCTTGTCGGCCAAAGCGCCGACGACCCCGATGAGCCGACTGAAGGCGAATTCCTCCTGAAGGGCCCGTGCGGTGACCGCCGCTCCCGCCGGATTGTGGCTGGCGTCGACGATGACGGTGGGGGTGGCCCGCACCACTTCGAGTCGTCCCGGTGAGGAGATTCCCGCGAACGCTTCACGGACCAGTTCGACGTCGAGCGGGTGCTCCTCGCTGAGGAAGGATTCCACGGCCGCCAAGGCCACCGCCGCGTTGGACGCCTGGAATTCCCCGTGCAAGGGAAGGAATACCTCGGGGTACGTCCGGCGCAGACCTGCGATCGTCAGCAACTGCCCCCCGACCGCGATTCTCCTTTCCCGGACGGCGAAATCGACGCATTCGCGGACCACGTCCGCCCCTACCTCCCGCGCCCGGGCCGAGAGGACTTCCGCGGCATCGGGATGTTGGCGGGAGAGGACGGCGGTCTGCCCGGACTTTATGATGCCGGCTTTTTCCGAAGCTATCTGCGCGATGGTGTTCCCGAGATGCGCCTGGTGGTCGAGGTCGACCGGGGTGACCACCGACACCGGGGCCCGCACGATGTTCGTCGCGTCGAGACGCCCTCCCATGCCGACCTCCACCACGGCCACGTCCACCGGTGCGGCGGCGAAAGCGGCGAAAGCCATCCCGGTGACGGCCTCGAAGAACGACAACCGGCTCGGGAAACGCCGGTCGACCATCTCCAGGTAGGGGGTGAGCTCGTGGTAGGTGTCGACGAACGCTTGCTCGGAAATCGGTTCACCGTCGATGCATATCCGCTCCGTCATCGACTCCAGGTGCGGACTGGTGTACCGCCCGGTTCGCAAATTGACCGCACGAAGCAGCGCATCGACCATACGTGCCGTCGATGTCTTCCCGTTGGTGCCGGCGATGTGGACCGACGGATAAGCCACTTGCGGATCGCCCAGGAGTTCCATCAGCGCGGTCATCCGTTCGAGTTTCCACTCGATCTTCGATTCCGGCCAGCGGGCGAGGAGTTCCTTCTCGACGGCGTCGAATTCGGAGGAGGAAACCACCTCAGCTCCCCCCTTTTTCCAGGCTGGTCAATTGCTCGCTCAGCCGTGCGACGTCCGCCTCGGCCTCGGTGAGCCGAGCCCGCATCTTGGCCACGACCGCCTCGGGGGCTTTGGCCAGGAATTCGGCGTTGGCGAGCTTCGCTCGGGCCGTCTCCGCTTCTCGCTCGGCCGCGGTGAGCGCCTTGCGCAACCGGTTGCGCTCCTTGTCGACGTCGATGGCACCGGAGAGGTCGAAAGCGATACGCACCTCGCCTTCTCCCACGCTCACCACCACCGCAGCGCTCTCGGTGAAACCGGGTCCGGCGGGCTCGAGTCGGGCAAGCCGGCGGATTTGCTCTTCGGCGTCGGCCAAACCAGCGGTCCCGAGCCCTTCCAGCAGCGCGGGAACACGTTGAGCCGGACGCAGGCCCTGCTCGGCACGGAAACGGCGAATCTCGGTGACCACTTCCTGCAGGGCACCCAGCCGCCGTTCCGCCTCCTCGTCGCGCCACGACGTATCGACGAGCGGGGGCGCGCCGTCCACCGCAGTGGACGGCCATGCGGCGCGGACCAGGGTTTCTCCGGCGGTGAGCGTGGTCCACAGCTCCTCGGTGACGAATGGAATCACCGGGTGCCACAGACGCAGCAAGGCGTCCAGGACGTGCCCGAGCACGCGTCGCGTCCGCTGCGCCGTGGCCCCTCCCTGCTCCAGCGGCAACTTGGCCAGTTCCAGGTACCAGTCGCAGAATTCGTCCCACGTGTAGTGGAAGAGTGCGTCGCACGCTTTGGCGAATTCGAAATCGTCCAGGAAGACATCGACCTGTTCGGTCACCGCGGCGAGCCGAGAGAGGATCCAGCGATCGGCGACGGACAAATCCTGCGGAGCAGGGAGTTCGCCTCGAGTCGTCGCCCCGTTCAGGAGCGCGAACCGCGTCGCGTTCCAAATCTTGTTGACGAAGTTGCGGCTGGCTTGCGCCCACTCCTCGCTCACCGACACGTCGGCACCGGGGGAAGCGTTGCGTATCAAGGTGAAACGGGTCGCGTCGGCGCCGTACCGGACGATCCAATCCATCGGGTCGATGCCGTTGCCGGCGGATTTGCTCATCTTGCGGCCGTGCTCGTCGCGGATGAGACCGGTGAGCGCCACCGTTCGGAACGGCACGGAGTCCCGCGGTCCACGGTCCCGCATCGCGTACAGGCCGAACATCATCATGCGCGCGACCCAGAAGAAGATGATGTCGTAACCGGTGAGCAGGACCGAGGTCGGGTAGAACTTCGCGAGATCCGGGGTTTCTTCCGGCCATCCGAGCGTGGAGAACGGCCAGAGTGCCGAGGAGAACCAGGTGTCGAGCACGTCCTCGTCTTGGTGCCACCCTTCCCCACTCGGCACCGGATCGTCCGGCCCGACGACGACCATTTCGCCGTTCGGCCCGTACCAGACGGGAATCCGATGGCCCCACCACAGTTGTCGGCTGATGCACCAGTCGTGCATGTTGTCGACCCAGTCGAAATACATGCGGGCCATCTCGGGCGGGTGGATCGCGACGTATCCTTGACGCACCGCATTTCCCGCCGCCTTGGCCAGTGACTCGACTTTGACGAACCACTGCAGCGACAGTCGGGGTTCCACCACCGTGTCGCACCGCGAACAGTGCCCGACGGCGTGCACGTAGGGACGTTTTTCCGCGACCACGAGACCGAGTTCGCGCAGCGCCGCCAACACCGCCGGACGTGCCTCGAAACGGTCCAGCCCTTGGAACGGACCGGGTGCGGTGATGATTCCGCGTTCGTCCATGATGGTGAGCGCCGGGAGCCCGTGACGCTGCGCGATTTCGAAGTCGTTGGGGTCGTGCGCGGGGGTCACCTTGACCGCCCCGGTTCCGAAATTCGGATCCACGTGCGGGTCGGCGACTACTGGAATGCGCCGGCCGGTGAGGGGCAGCTCGACCTCGGTTCCCACCAGGTGGGCGTACCGCTCGTCGTCCGGGTGGACGGCGACGGCGGTGTCGCCGAGCATCGTTTCGACCCGCGTGGTGGCGACCGTGATCGGGCCGTAGGAAATGGAGACGAGCTCACCCTCGTCGTCGCTGTGTTCGACCTCGATGTCGGAGAGCGCGGTCAGGCATCGCGGGCACCAGTTGATGATGCGCTCGGCGCGGTAGATGAGGCCGTCGTCGTACAACTTCTTGAAAATGGTGTGGACGGCGCGCGACAGGCCGTCGTCCATGGTGAAACGCTCACGGCTCCAGTCGACCCCTTCGCCGAGGCGACGCATCTGGTCGAGGATTTTCCCGCCGTATTCGGCTTTCCATTGCCAGACCCGCTCCACGAAGCGCTCGCGCCCGAGGTCGTGTCGGGAGATTCCTTCGCGCGCCAGCTCTCGCTCGACGACGTTCTGCGTGGCGATCCCGGCGTGATCCATCCCCGGAAGCCAGAGCGTCTCGTAGCCCTGCATCCTGCGGCGACGGGTGAGCACGTCCATCAGGGAATGGTTGAGCGCGTGCCCCATGTGCAACTGGCCGGTGACGTTCGGCGGAGGAAGGACGATGCAGTAGGGCTCCCGGTCGCTGGTCGCGTCCGCGACGAAGTACCCGGCGGCTATCCACCGCTCGTAGTGGCGCTGCTCGACACCCTCCGGCGAATAGACGGGCGGAAGATCTCTCCTCACGGCGGCTTCGGTTGAAACTTTCTCCGGGGCAGCGCCGCTCCCCTGCGAATTCGTGATTTCCGTCGACACGCGTCGAGTCTAGTCAGCAGGCGAGATCCCTCCCGGAGGTGCAGATCCGATCTCGTCGGATGGACGTGAACCGGTCAAGGGAGGCCGCGCGACGTCCGAGGACCAAATCGGGCAATCGGCACGAGACGAGGAACACGATGAAGAAGGATCACGCCGCGGAGAGTTTCGAATCCCCATACGCGATCACCGTGGTACCGATACGAGGACGCGCCGCCAAGGAAACCCGGAGCCGTAAGCACGAACGCACGCAGTCGGCGGGTCCAGCTCCCGCCGCGCCCGCGCCGCTTCCTTCTGCTTCCCCGACCGCTCCTCCCGCCGCGCCCCCCGGCTACGCGACTCCGACCGCTCCTCCCGCCGCGCTCCCCGGCTACCGAACCCGTATCGGTCGATCTCGCGGCTCCCAGACCTTCGCGCCGTGGGCGTACCGCGCTGCTGGCCCTCGCCGGGGTCGTCGTCCTCGGCGCCGCGGCTTACTGGGTGGTGCCGAAGGTGACCTCCCACAAGAGCGAGCCCCCGGCCACCGTGGCGTTCCCGGCGCGGGTCGGGCACGACGCGAAGGTCACCGATCCGGCCGTGCTCGCCCCGATCCGCACCCAGGTCGCCAAGCTGCGCAGCGCCGCTCCCCCGCTCGCGCAGGCAGGTTTCGCCGCATACGGCAGCGGCCCACGAATCGTCGTGATCGCGGGAGCCGTTCCGACGAACGTTCCGGTGAAAACCGACGCCGATCAGATCGCGGCCGTCACCTCCATCAACCGGGCTCTGACCGCCGCAGGCCAGGCCGCGAACCTGCGTTCGGCCTCGACGACCGAACCTGGAGTCTGGTGGTGCGGGCCGCTCCGCGGCTCTAAGCCGGGCACCGAGTGCATCGCGGTCGATCGGGACGTCGCAATGGTGATCACGGTGTACGGGTCCAACACCGCGGCCAACATGAATGCGGCCCAGGTGGTGCGCTCGCAGGTCGAGCAGCGCTGAAAGTCGAGTGCTGGCGGATCAGGCGCTCTTCTCGCGCCGCTCCCGCTTGGTCACGACCGCGTCGCGCGGCACCAGCGTCGGGTTGACGTTGTTGAGGACGACGTCACGCGTGATGACGACGCGGGCAACATCTTTGCGGCTGGGGATGTCGTACATCACCGAGAGCAAAACCTCTTCCATGATGGCCCGCAAGCCCCGCGCACCGGTGCCCCGCAGAATGGCCTGGTCGGCGATCGCCTCCAAGGCGTCGTCGGTGAACTCCAGGTCGACCGAGTCGAGTTCGAACAATTTCTGGTATTGGCGCACGAGGGCGTTCTTCGGCTCGGTGAGAATGCGGATCAGCGCGTCCCGGTCCAAATTCGTCACAGTAGTGATCACCGGCAGCCGTCCGACGAATTCCGGAATCATCCCGTACTTCAAGAGGTCCTCGGGCATGACGTGCCGGAAGATATCCGCGGTGTCCAGGTCCCGCTTGCCGTGCAAGGTAGCGGTGAAACCAATGCCCTTCTTCCCGATCCGCGCCTCGATGATTTTCTCCAGGCCCGCGAACGCACCCCCGACGATGAACAACACATTCGTGGTGTCGATCTGGATGAATTCCTGGTGCGGATGTTTGCGCCCCCCTTGCGGCGGGACGGACGCCGTCGTCCCTTCCAGAATCTTCAGCAGCGCCTGTTGGACCCCCTCGCCGGAGACATCCCGAGTGATCGAAGGGTTCTCGCTCTTGCGGGCGATCTTGTCGATCTCGTCGATGTAAATGATCCCGGTCTCGGCTTTCTTGACGTCGTAATCGGCCGCCTGGATGAGCTTCAGCAGGATGTTCTCCACGTCCTCACCGACGTAGCCGGCTTCGGTGAGCGCCGTCGCGTCCGCGATTGCGAAAGGAACGTTGAGCATCCGCGCCAACGTCTGGGCCAGGTACGTCTTGCCGCAGCCGGTCGGGCCGATCAACAAGATGTTGGATTTCGCCAGCTCGACCCCGTCGTTGCCACGCCCCGAACCGCCGGCCTGGATCCGCTTGTAGTGGTTGTAGACGGCGACCGACAGTGCCTTCTTCGCCGTCTCCTGTCCGATCACGTACTGTTCGAGGAACTCATAGATTTCCCGAGGCTTGGGGAGCTGGTCCCATTTCGTCTCGTGGGATTCGGAGAGCTCCTCCTCGATGATCTCGTTGCACAGATCGATGCATTCGTCGCAGATGTACACCCCGGGACCGGCAATCAGCTTCTTGACCTGCTTCTGGCTCTTGCCGCAGAAGGAACACTTGAGCAGGTCTCCGCCGTCGCCGAGTCGTGCCACCGGAACCGTCTTTCTGCTCGGGGCCCTACGAACCCTGCACGGGCTCGACGAGCCGACTACCTGGTTGGGAACGGACGGCCGGGCCCGGACCGCGATGACCCCCTCCAAGGGTCACCGCCGGCCCGCCCCCGCTGCGCCGACCGCGTCCAGCATCTCCGACGGTACCGCCGCAGACCCGGCTCTGCCGCCTCGTTCGGCGTGTCTCACCCGGATCGACCATCCCAACCGCGACCATCCCAGCCGCCGTCCTCCTTCCGCGGGCCATCGGGTGCGAAGCGTTTCGAGAGCTCCCGTAGAGATTCCTCGGCCGTTTCGTTACCGAGCTGACCCGGCCGCCGCAACCAACGAGAGTTTGCGGGTGGTGAGCACCTCGTCGATGATCCCGTACTCGACGGCTTCTTCCGCGGTGAGAATCTTGTCGCGTTCGATGTCTTGGCGGATCTGTTCCTCGCTGCGCCCGGTGTGCTTGGCCAACAACTGTTCGAGGAGCCGGCGCATCCGCAGCACCTCGCGGGCCGCGATCTCCAGGTCGCTCGCCTGCCCCCCGGCCTCGCTGTACGGCTGGTGGATGAGGATGCGCGCGTTCGGCAACGCCATCCGCTTGCCCTTGGTGCCGGCGGCGAGCAGGACGGCGGCAGCCGACGCGGCCTGCCCCATGCAGATCGTTTGGATTTCGGGGCGGATGTACTGCATGGTGTCGTAGATGGCGGTGAGCGCGGTGAACGAGCCGCCCGGGGAGTTGATGTAGAGCTGGATGTCGCGATCCGGATCCATCGATTCCAGCGTGAGCAGCTGGGCCATCACGTCGTTGGCGGAGATGTCGTCGATCTGCACGCCGAGGAAGATGATGCGTTCCTCGAAGAGCTTCGTGTACGGGTTGTGGATGCGATCGCCCTGGCTGGTCCGCTCCCGGAACTCCGGCACGATGTAGCGGGACGACGGCCCCTCACGGTGACCGCCGACGCGTTCGCGCCCGCTCCCCGCCGGTAGCCACAGACCCGTCGAGTTGATCTCGTCCGCACGCATCCCGATGACCTCCTTCACGACACGGACGTCGTCGACGTCGGCACCTGCCGGGAACTGCGGACGACGTGATCGACGAATCCGTACTCTTTGGCTTCCTCAGCGGTGAACCAGCGCTCCCGGTCCGAATCCCGCTCGATGCGCTCCACAGGCTGGCCGGTGTGCTGGGAGATGAGCTGCTGGAGGGTGCGCTTGGCGTGGAGCATCTGCTCCGCTTGGATGGCGATGAGGGACGCCGTCCCCCCTACGCCGCCGAGCGGCTGGTGCATCATGATCCGCGAATGGGGCAGGGCATAGCGCTTACCCTTCGCTCCCGCGCACAGCAGGAACTGCCCCATCGACGCGGCCAGCCCCATCGCAACGGTGGCGACGTCGCACTGCACGTACTGCATGGTGTCGTAGATGGCCATTCCGGCGTCCACCGAGCCGCCGGGCGAATTGATGTACAGGTAGATGTCCCGATCGGGATCCTCCGCCGCGAGCAGCAACAACTGCGCGCAAATCTTGTTGGCGAGCGCATCGTCGACGACGGTGCCGAGGAAAAGAATCCGATTGCGCAACAGCTTGTTGAACACGTCGTCGTCCGGGGAGGCCCCCGAAGGGGGCAGGGCGGAGACGGGAACGGCGGCAGGCACCAGAAGGCTGCTGCCGTCGGGGTGAGCGAAACGATCCACGGTCACGGTCTCACCTGCTCATTCAGCGATCTCATGGGGGTGGCGACCGCGCCGAGCGCGGGCACCGATGCCGACCCTAAATGCCGCCGCCCACACGTGAGCGGGCGAACGGGAGTTGTTCGCTGTCGGCGCAGGAAGGGGTGTGGACGACGCCCCTCGACGCCGGGATTCGCAGCCGACCGGGGGCGGTCACTGCCCGCCGATCGCGGCGGGCTCCGGCGTCCCCTCCAAGACCACCGGCTCTCCCTGAGGGTCGACGACGCGGACGTGCTGGAGCAGGTAGGCGAGGGCCTTGCCGCGCAGCGCGTCCGCGACCGCGAGCGGAACCGTGTTGGTGCGCACCAGTTGGTTGGCGTAGTCGTC
The DNA here is from genome assembly GCA_023512015.1 of Acidothermus sp. GTDB lineage: Bacteria > Actinomycetota > Actinomycetes > Acidothermales > Acidothermaceae > Acidothermus. The sequence continues at coordinate 31,856 of JAIMAI010000013.1, forward strand.
GGGGTTGACGCCGAGTCGGGTTGCGCGCTGGATGAGGTAGTCGGTGAATTCGGCTTCCTCCAGCGACAGTTCGTAGCGGGCGACGACCGTGTCCAGCAGGAATTGCACGCGCATTTCGCGTTCGACGTCCGCCCGGGTGTGGGCGTCGTGCTGCTCGGCGGTCTCGCCTTGACGGGCCAGGTACTCCTGGACCGTGATGCCGCGGGCGTCGGTGAACCGCCGCAGCCGCTCGGCACGGGCCGCGATTTCGTTTTCGACGAGCCGCTCGGGCAGGGGGATGTCCAGTTTTTCCAGCAGGGTGTCGACGAGTCGCTCCCGAGCCTGCACGACCTGCTGGATCCGCCGGACACGGCGCAGCCGCTCCCGGACATCCGCCCGCAGCTCGTCCAAGGTGTCGAATTCACTGGCCTGCTTGGCGAATGCGTCGTCGAGGGCCGGGGTCGACTTCTCCCGCACGGCGCGCACGGTCACCCGGGCCCGCGCGACGCGGCCCTCATAGGGCCCCGCTAGGGGTGCGTCGAACTCCGCCGATTGGTCGACGGCGAGCCCCTCCAGGGCCTCGTCCAGACCTTCCACGAGCTGCCCGCTGCCGACCTCGTAGGAGGCTCCGGTGACCGAGCCGTCTTCGAGCTCCTCACCGTCGAGGGTCAGCACCATGTCGATCGTCACGAAATCACCGCGCCGGGCCGGACGCTCGACCGGGCTGAGGGTGGCGAAGCGGTCGGCCAGTGCGGCCAGCTCGGCGTCGACGTCCGCCTCGGCAACCTCCGCCGGGTCGACCGTGACCGTGATCTCCTCCGGGTCGGGAAGCTCGATCTTCGGTCGGACGTCGACTTCCGCCGTGAAGGTGAGCCCTTCGCCGTCCTCGAACTTGGTCACTTCGATCTGGGGTTGGGCGAGGACGGCGACGTCGGCTTCCTCCACGGCCTTGGTGTAGAAGTCGGGGATCGCGTCGTTGACCGCCTGTTCCAGGACGAAGCCACGGCCGATGCGCCGATCGATGATCGGGGGCGGGACCTTGCCGGGGCGGAAGCCCGGGATGCGGACCTGCTGGGCAACCTTGCGGTAGGCCGCTGCGACGCTGGGTTGTAGTTCGTCGAAGCCGACCTCGACGGTGAATTTGACGCGGGTGGGGCTGAGGGTCTCGACGGCGCTCTTCACGGGCTTCCTTCGGGTGATGCGGCCAACAGTGATCTCGTCGGGGCGGGGAGACTCGAACTCCCGATCTCCTGCTCCCAAAGCAGGCGCGCTGGCCACTACGCTACGCCCCGGGACGCGACGCGTAGTCTAAGCGAACGTACCGGACGTTGTCGGCCTCCCGGATGGTGGGGCAGACCGCCGTGTGAGGCAGGATCGTTCGGTCGCGCGGGTGTAGCTCAATGGCAGAGCTCCAGCCTTCCAAGCTGGCGGTGCGGGTTCGATTCCCGTCACCCGCTCCACGATCGCCGTTCCGGCTCGACGATCCACACATTCGGTATCCCACGCGATCGCGACCGGCCCATCCCCGTGACCTCATACCCCGGGCACGTCTCTGCACTCTGGCCACCTCTCTCATGATCATAGATCACCTACGTCGGACGTCGGCGACAGTAGACGTCGGTAACAGTCGATGTAGGTAAACTGCCTCTGTGTTCGTCAATCGCGAGAACGAGCAGGCCCGGTTGGCCGCGTGGTGGCAGGCCCCGGGTCCGCGACTGGCGGTGGTTTGGGGACGGCGGCGGGTAGGGAAAACCGCGCTGCTTCGGCATTTCGCCCAGGGGCGTCGGACGGTCTTCCATATCGGAACGCGACGACCGCCGGTCGATGAGCTGCGGACTTTCGCACGCGCAAGTGCCGCCGTCTTGTCCCACCGTTCCGTGGAGGTCAACCCCTTCCACGATTGGGCCGATGCGATCGAGAGCCTGGCCAGGGAAGCCGATGATGAGCCGCTGTTCGTCGTCCTGGACGAATTCCCAGAACTCGTCCAGGCCAGCCCAGACCTCCCGAGTGTGATCCGTGCCGTCTTGGACAGCCTCCCGCCCTCAAACAAGCTGAGACTCGCTCTCTGTGGGTCGGCGGTCCGGACGATGCAGGCCATGCTCGAGGAACGCGCGCCGCTCTACGGTCGGGCGCATGAGAAGCTGCTGATCCACCCGTTCCGCCCCCATGAGGCGGCGGCAATGCTCGAACCGCTTCCGCCGTCCGAGAAAGCTTTGGTGTGGGGAATCGTCGGAGGTATCCCGCTGTACCTCCAGTGGTGGGACGTCGAAAGCAGTATCCGCGACAATCTCGCGAACCTCGTGTGTCGGCCCGGGGCTCCCCTCCTCACCGAGGGTGAATTGGTCCTGGCCACCGAAGGGGACAGTGGTGATCTCACACGCCAGGTGATGTTCGCGCTCGCCGCGGGCCGCACGAAGCACAACGAAATCGCGGACGCCGTTCGAACGGATCCGACTCGCACCCTGGATCGACTCATCGAACTGCGACTGGTCGAACGCCTGACCCCGGTTACCGAGAATCCGCATCGGACCCGACGACGGTTGTACCGCATCGCCGACAATTTCCTCGCTTTTTGGCTGGGTGTCGTACAGCCGTTCCGGAGCGAAATCGAGCGAGGCATTTCGGCTGGGATAGTGTCGGCGCTTCTGCAGAAATTGGACGATTTCATGGGGCCGCGTTTCGAAGAAGCATTCCGCGACCACCTGCGGCGCCTGGCACAGGCCGGCCGACTCGCCCCCGACGTCGTAGCCATCGGACCGTACTGGACGGCGGCGGAACCTGTCGTCGAGTTCGACGCGGTCGTCCTCGCCGGAGCGCACCGCGAGATCGTCATGGTCGGTGAGGCGAAATGGGCCAAGCGCGTCGACGGGAATGCCATCGCTCGTGAACTGCGGCGGGTCCTTCCCGCCGTCCTTGGTACCACCGCAGACGTCGCCGTAGCAGTAGCCGCTCGGGAAACAGTGAGCGGAACGGTTGATCTCCCGGTCACCGCTGCGGATATCTTCTCGACCACGCTGCCGACGCGCTGGGGTCCGCGGAACCCGTCGCGGGCTAGTCGCGCCAGATCACGATGAGCGCCTGATCGTCGTTGCCGCTCGGGGCGACGGTGTCCAAGAGCCAGCGGGCCCCTCCGCGGAACCCACGGGTCACCAGCCGCTCCGCCTCTCCGATGAGTTTGTCGATCCCCACACTGATCTCCCGCTCGGGAGTTTCGACGAGGCCGTCGGTGTACAACAGCAAGGCGTCGCCGTGCGCAAGGGTTCCGAAAGCCGCGGTGAAATGCGGGGAATCCAAAGCTCCCAGCAGCGTTCCCTCCGCCTCGACGACCCGCCACGTGCCGCTGCCGCTGCGGAAATGAACCGCCGGCGGATGGCCCGCCGACTGCAAGAGGAAATCGCCGGTGGTGAGGTCGAGGGCGAGGTGAATCGCCGACGCGAAGCCCTCGGGCCAGCGTTGACGGAGCAAATAGGCGTTGGCCGCGGTGAGGAAACCCTCCGGGGGCACCGCCCCGAGCAGCCCCCCGAAAGCGCCCGCGAGCGAGAGCGCTCGGGTCGCGGCATCCACCCCCTTGCCCGAAACGTCGACCAGCACGATCTCCAAGCGCTGGCCCTCATTGGTCGTCGCAGCGACCAGGAAATCCCCGCCGAAAGTGGCGTGGCCGGCGGACCGGACCACGGCCTCGGCATGCCATTCGCCGGGAAGTGCCGGGAGTTCACCGAGCCGCCGCAGGCGATCCCGCAGGTCGACGAGCATGGCTTCACCGCGCAACCCCTGAACACCGAGGCGCTCACGCGTGGCGGCCAACTGGTAAGCCACCACAGCCGTGATCGCTACCACGAGCAGCCCGCCCGGACGCGCGGCATGCCAGCCTTGCACCCCGAGTTCGCACCCGATCGCAATGACCACAAGGATGATCAACGCGAGCACGCTTCGGCGCGACACCAGCAGACCCGACCCGAGAAGGGGCACGACGAAAGTGGTCGCGGGGAACCAGTCCTCACCGAGCAGCGACCCCGCCACCGCCAGCCCGACCACCAGCAGGACCAGCCACAAGCGCGCAAGCCGCGGCTCCAGAAGGCCGGCCCCCCGGGCGGCTCGCCAGGTGCGACGGCGAGCGCGCCGACGTGCGCCCACGCGGCGGACCTGTGACTGCCAGCGCGCGGGGGAAACGCCGTCGGTGCTCATGGTCCGTGAGCGTATCGGGACCAACGTCACGAACGCACGCTTTTCCGCGAACTCCACGAAATCGCCACGACCGAGGCGTGAGAAGCTCGGGCTGTGAGCCCGACCCAAGGCCCCGACCCCAATACCGCCGACGAGACGCGGCCCGACGCCTCCGCGCCCTCAGAACCCTCCGAAACCGTTGACGCCGGACGACGGCCCCCGCCGCGGCCGGAAGAAACTCTGCGGGCCCTCTTCGCCTCGGGACGCTCGCAGGTAGGGATCCTCGGTGCCCTGCGCGCCAGGGACGTCTCCCGACCCCGCGCGGAACACATCGCCGCCGCCGAGCGGCGTGATCGGCAGGGTTGAGCCCTACGACGGGTCGGTGGCCGGCAGCTCCGGCAGGACCCCCGTGGTCTCGTAGGCGCTCACCATCGCCAGCCGCCTGACGTGGCGGGCTTCACCGGAGAACGGCGTCGACAGGAACACCTCGACGAGCGCGGTGGCCTCCCCGATGGTGTGCTGCCGGGCCCCGATGCTCGCCACGTTCGCGTCGTTGTGCGAGCGCGCCAACATGGCCGTTTCGTCGTTCCAGATCAGAGCTGCGCGCACTCCCCGGACCTTGTTCGCCGCGATCTGCTCCCCGTTCCCGGATCCGCCAATTACGATGCCGAAGCTGTCCCGATCGTTGGCGGTCCGCTGCGCGGCGGCGATCACGTACGGGGGGTAGTCGTCGTCCGGTTGATAGTCGAACGGCCCGCAGTCGACGGGCTCGTAGCCACGGTCACGCAGCCACTCGACGAGGTGGGCTTTCAGCTCGAAACCCGCGTGATCCGAGGCGAGGTAGACCCGCACGATCCCCTACCCCCGCACGATCGGCGGGCGGGCCGCGGCCTCGGCCAGCATGCGAATACCGGTGACGATGCCGCCGACGAGGTCGCCGCCGCTGAAAGCGGTTGCCATCGAGAGCGCGGCAAGCCCCGCCGCGTGGTCGTCGAGCCGCTGCGCCGCCGTCCGACCGGTCACGACCTCGACCTGCCGCTCGACGGGTTCGACGACGATGAGCACGGCTTCGTCGGCGCGCTCACCGAGCGCCGCATGCAGCCGCCGCGCTTCCTTGCGCACGTCACCGCTGAGCGGACCGATGAACAGCGAGAACCACAGCCCCGTTTCCTCACGCGCCACCGCGAGCACCTGGCGGACCAGGTCGGCTTGGCGGGTGGTGAGGATCGTCCGCGCCACCGCGGCGTGGGCCGCGGCGTCGTCCGCCGACGTGTCGCCTCGGCGCGCCGGAAGCGTCATCGCCACCCCCTCACCACCGGGCACCCGCGCCTCCTCCTTCGGAGGTGGACGGCGGAAGCTGCTCGATCCGCGCGATCAGATCATCGGCGTCCGGCGGCCCGCCGAACCACACGGTTCCCCCCGGCCACGGGCGTCCCGGGCGGTAGCGGGGACCACGGACCAAAGAAGGGAGGTAGACCAGGAAGCCGATCAGAAGGAAGGCGGCCAACGGAATACCCACGAAGATCAGCGTGGTCTGGACCCAGGTCAGGCGACCACCGGGGGTTCCACTCTCGTTGACGATCGGCGCCGCCGCCCAAGCCGAGCCTGCTGCGAGAAAGACCCCGAAGAAGCCGGTGCCCACCGCGGCGACCCTGCGCACGAGCCGCGAAGCCCGCTCGACGCCGAAGGACCCCGCCCGCCTGAGCCTCATCACGATCGCGCCTCGCCTCCGCCGTTCACGCCCTGCCCTCCCCAGAACCCGCACGGTCCGAAATATCGACCGAAATATCGGTCGGAGAGGTGGTAGACGCCCTCACGCTAGCCGATTCCGGCCCACCGGCGATGAGCCGGGTCAACTCCCGCGCGCGTTCGGTGAACTGCTCTCGTAAATCCTCGACGAGGACCACCGAACCATCGGCGTCGCTCATCCGGATACACCAGTTCGGATATTGGTCCGAGGTCCCGGGTTGGTTCACCGGACGCCGATCCCCCACCACGTCGGGGAGGTACACGCCGCGCAGCAGGGCCGGCGTCCGACCGAGGTAGGCGTGCAACGCGGACGTCACGGCCGGAAGATACGGCTCGATCCGCTCCGACCACGGCCTCCCGTCGTCAGCCGCGACCGCCGCGACCACCGCCGAATCGAGCAGCCCGGCGTCGGCCAGGGCCGCAAGCCACGCCAGGCGGTCGGCCTCGTCGTGGGCCCGCTCCTCCGCCGCATCGCGCTGCAGCAGGCCGAGTCGGGCACGTAGGTCGACGTGCACCCCGGTGAGGTAGCCGAAGGTGGGCGGAAGGTCATGGGTGGTGACGGTGGCCAGACAGTCCCGTCGCCATTCGGACGCCGGCAGCGGTGCCCCCGCCGGAGAGCGTTCGAACCACAGGATGGAGGTGCCGAGAATTCCCCGCTGCGAAAGGAATTCCCGTACTCCTGGGGGAACGACCCCGAGATCCTCCCCAATCACCAGGCTTTCACTGCGGGCAGCTTCGATGAGGACGACGCCGAGCAGCGCCTCGGGGTCGAGCCGCAGGTAAGCGCCGTCCGCGGCGGCGGCGCCGTCCACCACCCACCATTGCCGGAAAAATCCGAGCACGTGGTCGATGCGCAGACCACCGCCGATTTCCAGCCAGGGGCGGATCGTTTCCCGCAACGGCAGGAAATCACGTTCCGCCAGCCGGTCCGGATGCCACGCCGCGAGGTTCCACCGCTGCCCCTGTTGGTTGTACATGTCGGCGGGCGCCCCGAGGGTCACTCCGCGGGCGAGGACGTCGGCGTCGGCCCAGGCGTCGGCGCCGTCCGGGTCGACGCCGACCGCGAGGTCGTGCAGGACGCCGATAGGCATCCCGACGTCACGCGCCACCCGATGAGCCTCGCGGAATTGGTCGGCGACCACCCACTGCAGCCAGGCGTGGAATTCGACTTCTCGCAGGTGGGCGGCACGAAATTCGGTGACGGCCGCGGAGCGGGGATGACGGAATTCCGCCGGCCACTCCCGCCAATTCGTCCCGTAGTGTTCGGCCAGCGCACACCAGGTGGCGAAATCCCGTAACCCGGTGCCCTGTTGGGTGACGAAAGCGTCGAAAGCCGCTCGCCGCTCCCCCGAGCTGCGGACGAATTCGGCGTACACGGCATGCAGCACCGCACGTTTGGCGGCCCAGATGCGGTCGCGGTCGATGAGCCGGTCGATTCGGTTGTCGTCGGTCCACCCTTCGGCGTCCCGATCGCGACAGGCCAGGGAGAATTCGGGGATTTCCTCGGGGCGGATGTACAGCGGGCTGGCGAATCGGCGTGAGGTCGGGAAATACGGCGAAGGTTGCAGCGGGGCGACCGGCGCGGACGCATGAACGGGGTTGATCAGCAGGAATCCGGCCCCGACTTCCTCACCGGCCCACCGCGCGAGTTCCCGCAGATCGGCGGCATCCCCTATCCCCCACGACCCGGTTGAGCAGGTCGCGTACAACTGGCAGAGCATTCCGGGCACCGGCCGCGTGAGACGTGGCAGGCGATGCGGGACCCGCAACAGCAGGCAGGTGTGCTCCCCCGCCTTCCCGGAGACCAGCAGGTGGTGGTAGCCGATCGGCAGCTCGACCGGGATTTCCACCGCGGCGTCGAGCGGGCCCACATCGCCCGGGCCCACATCCCCCGACCGGCGAATCGGGGCCGGAATCTCCTCCCCGCTCTCGGTGCGGACGACGGCATCGAACCCTTCCGCACGGGCCGCGCGTAGCGGTACGAGGCAGCTCTCGCCGTCCCGCACGACGAGCACCCGCGGGAGCAGACGTTCCCGGCGCTCGGCGTGGCGGGCGGCCAAGGCCTCGGCGACCCGGCTCGGAGTCGACGCGTCGACGCCGAGGGCGGCGAGCACGCCGCGGACGGCGTCCGCGCCGGCGGTCACCGGCCGCCCCTGCCAGTCCCCGAAATGCACGGTGACGCCGTACGCGTCGGCGAGCGCGGCGAGCTGCGGGTCGAGCTCGCCGCCGGACGTCCTCACGACCAGCACGCCGGCTGACGGCCGGCGTTCCATGGCGCGGTGCTCTCCACTTGGGCCGCGAGGGCGAGCAGGGTCGCCTCGTCGCCGAACCGGCCGGTAAGCATCACCCCGACCGGGAGGCCGGTGGAGCTCAATCCGACCGGGAGCGTGATGGCCGGCTGCCCGGTCATGTTGGCCAGCGACGTGAAGGGGGTGAACCGCTTCTGGTTCTCGAAATCGGCTGCCGGGTCGGCGTCGTCCCGCAAAGCCCCGACCTCCGCGGCAGGGTAGGCGAGGGTGGGGGTGAGGACGGCGTCGTAGGGTTCCCAGGCTCGGGCGACCTCGCGGGTACCGAGCATCAGGGTGGCGATCGCGGCGGCGTACTCCGGGCCGCTGATCCGCCGTCCCCGTTCACGCAACCAGCGGGTCAACGGCCTCACCCGCTGCTCGGCGCCGCGCGGCAAGGGGCTCGACGCGGCGAGCACCGCCCACACCTTCTCGAAGGCGGCCACCAACGGAGGACCACCGGGCCCGGCGATGTCGACGATCTCGTGCCCGAGATCGGCAAGCAGCGTACTGGCGGCCTCGTAGACCGCACGGCACTCCGGGTCGATCTCCTCCTCGACGATCACCGGGGTGGCGAAGCGCGCGATCCGTAGTCGGCCGGGGTCCCGTTGCGTTGCGGCGACAAAGGTCTCGCCGGGAGGTAGCGGGGGTGCTCCGTACGGGTCCCCCGGCATCGGGGTCGCGACGGCGTCCAACCACGCCGCGGCGTCCCGCACCGTGCGGGTCAGCGGCCCGTGCCACGCGAGGCCGCTCACATCTCCCGGGCCGGGGCCGTTGCTCACCCGGCCACGGGTCACCTTGAGCCCGACCAGCCCGCATACCGCGGCCGGGATGCGCACCGAGCCGCCGCCGTCGTTGCCCTGCGCCCACGGAGCGAGCCCGGCGGCCACCGCCACGGCCGACCCCCCGCTGGATCCGCCGGCGGAGTAGCGGGGATTCCACGGTGAGCGGGCGGGGGGAGCCACGTCGGGCTCCGTGTAGCAGGGAAGCCCGAACTCCGGGGTGTTGGTCTTCCCCAGGATGATCGTTCCGGCGGCGCGCAGCAGTTGGACGACGTAGGCGTCCTCGCTCGGCACACGGTCGGCGAACACCGCCGAGCCCAGGGTCCCCCGCACCCCCGCGACGTCGGTCAGATCCTTGATCGCTATCGGGACGCCGAGCAGGGGTGGCAGCCGCTCGGGGTCGCGGGTGCGCAGCAGCTCTTCGCAGCGGCGAGCCTCGCGGAGGGCGAGTTCCGCGGTGACGGTCACGTACGCGCCGAGGCGCTCGTTCCATGCCTCGATGCGCCGCAGGTAGTGCTCCACGAGCTCCGACGGGCTCACGTCCCGGCGACGAACGGCGTCCGCCTGTTCGAGTGCGGAGAGGTCGTGCAGCTCGGCCACATCGCGAACCTATCCCCCGCCCGGACGCCGCCGGGGGTCGGCGCGCTTCGGCTAGGACGGCGGAGTTCGTCCCGACCTCGGTGGATTTCAGGCGGTGGCGGTTTGCTCGGTGGCGCTGAAGAACCGCCCGAAAATCGACCCGTCGATACCGAGGCCGTCGAGATAGGGAATCCACCGGGGGTCGCTTCGACCGCTGCCGAGAATTCGCCACGCCGGGCCGCTCGGCGCCCGCGGGGGACGGCGCAGCCGCCACCCCATCTCCGCGACGGTCCGATCCCCTTTGAGGTGATTGCAGCGCCGGCAGCAGGAAACCACGTTCTCCCACACGTGAGCGCCGCCCCGGCTGCGCGGCACGACGTGATCGAGGCTTGTCGCGGGAGCGTCGCAGTACACGCAGCGACCACCGTCCCGCAGGAAGACCCCGCGTCGGGTGAGGGGCACCGTGCTGCGGTAGGGAATCTTCACGAATCTGGTGAGCCGGACGACGGCGGGAACCACGTGCGTCGCCGAAGCGCTGTGCCAGACGTGTTCGCCGGTCTCCAAAACGGTCGCCTTGGCGGTGAGGACGAGCAGCAACGCCCGCCGACCCGAGACCACACCGATCGGCTCGTAGGTCGCGTTGAGGACGAGGGCGTGACTGCTCACCCGCACCTCCCGGGGTTTTCTGGACCCACGGTACAAGGAGATCCGTATTGATCGCCCGTTATCGGGACTCCGACGGGTCGTATGCCCCCGGGCCGCGTCCGCCTTCGGCCGCATAGGGTTCGAGCCATGTCCGTGCTGCCGCCGTTGCCGAGCTACCCCGAATCCAAGCGGGTCGACGTCGTGGACCTGCTGCCCGCGCACGCTCCCCGCCACGAAGTGCCGGACCCGTACCGGTGGTTGGAGGACGCCACCGACCCTGAGGTCCGCGCGTGGGTCGACGCGCAGCAACGGCTCTGCCGCGCCTACCTCGACGCGCTGCCCGGTCGGCAACGCCTCCGCACCCGCCTCACCGATTTGCTCGCCGCCGGAATGGTGAGCACCCCGGTGTGGCGGCGGGGGCGGCAATTCTTCCTGCGCCGTACTGCCGAGCAGGAGCATGCGGTGCTGTTCACGGTCGGCCCGGACGGCGACGAGCGCGCCCTCGTGGACCCCGGCGCCATCGACCCGAGCGGCAAAACCACCTTGGACGCCTGGCAACCCTCCAAGGAAGGGAAACTGCTCGCCTACCAACTCTCGGTGGGCGGCGACGAGGAATCGGTCCTGCGGGTGATGGACGTCGAAACCGGCGCCGTCGTCGACGGACCGATCGACCGGTGCCGCTATTCCCCGGTGGCGTGGCTGCCTGGAGGGGAGGCGTTCTATTACGTGCGGCGGCTTCCGCCGTCCGAAGTGCCGCCGGGTGAGACCCAATTCCACCGCCGAGTGTGGCTGCATCGGCTCGGTACGGATCCCGACGAGGACGTTTTGATTTTCGGTCGAGACGCGGAGAAAACGACGTTTTTCTCCGCAGCGGTCAGTCTCGACGGCCGGTGGCTCGTCGTCTCGGCGAGCCAAGGCACCGCACCGCGCAACGATTTGTGGATCGCGGATTTGTCGGACGGCGATCCCGCTGCTCCGCTTTTCCGTCCGGTACAGGTGGGAGTCGACGCGCAGATTTCCTTGCACGTCGGGCGGGACGGTCGGGCATACTTGTACACCGACCGCGACGCGCCGCACGGACGGCTCGCGGTCACCGATCCCGCCGATCCCGACCCGCAGAATTGGCACGACCTCATCACCGAGGATCCCGAGGCGGTGCTCACCGATTACGCGATCCTCGACGGACCCGAACTGGAGCGCCCCGTTTTGGTGGTCTCTTGGACCCGGCACGCCGTCTCGGAAATATCGGTGCACGACCTGCACACCGGTGAGCGGATCGGTGAGGTGAAGCTACCCGGCCTCGGATCCGTCGGGGGCTTGTCGGAAATCCCCGAAGGGGGGCACGCATGTTGGTTCGGATACACCGACTATGCCACACCGCCGAGTGTCTTTCGGTTCGACGCACGTACCGGCGAGACGAGTTTGTGGGCCGCGCCTCCCGGCAGTGTGGAAGTGCCCGTCGTCCACACGCGGCAGGTGGTGTATTCCTCGCGGGACGGGACACCGGTCCGCATGATGGTCATCTCTCCGACGGCCGAGCCGGACCGTCCCCGCCCGACCATTCTCACCGGCTACGGCGGTTTCGGCGCTTCGCTCACTCCCGGCTATTCCGCGGGAATTCTCACGTGGGTCGAGGCTGGGGGCGTTTACGCGATCGCGAACCTGCGCGGAGGTGGGGAGGAAGGAGAGCACTGGCACCGAGCGGGGATGCGGCACAACAAGCAGAATGTTTTCGACGATTTCCACGCTGCGGCCGAGTGGCTGGTCGCCAACGGTTGGACCACCCCCGCCCAGCTCGGAATTTCCGGGGGGAGCAACGGAGGACTGCTGGTGGGCGCCGCGTTGACTCAGCGCCCCGACCTGTACGCCGCTGTGGTCTGTTCCGCGCCGCTGCTCGATATGGTGCGCTACGAGTCATTCGGTCTGGGGGCTTTGTGGCGCGAAGAATACGGGACCGCGGAGAATCCGGAGGATCTCGCCGTCCTGCTGTCGTATTCGCCGTACCACAACGTGCGTCCCGGCGTGGAATATCCGGCAGTGCTCTTCACGGTCTTCGACTCCGACACCCGGGTCGATCCGATGCACGCCCGTAAGATGTGCGCCGCGTTGCAGGCTGCGTCGGTGTCGGGCAAGCCGGTGTTGCTGCGCTGCGAGTCGGACGTCGGCCACGGCGCCCGGGCGCTGAAGCGGAGCATCGAACTCAGCGTCGATACCTTGTCGTTCCTCGCCGCGCACACCGGCCTCGTGCTCGACTGAGTCGGCCGCGCGCGGGACCACGCCCACCGTGAGGGTCGCCGCGGGTGCGCTACACCGCGTCCGCTGCGGCGCGGTCGACTGTGGGGTCGACGAGTTTCACTCCGATCCCACGGACGGTATGGAGGTAACGGGGACGTGCAGCAGTTTCCCCGAGTTTGCGCCGCAACCACGCTAGGTGGACGTCGACGGTCCGCTCGCTCACGCCCCGACGCTCTTTCCAGACCTTCGAAAGGAGGACGGCCTTGCTCACCACCGTCCCGACGTGTTCGGCCAGATAGGTGAGGAGGTCGAATTCCTTCGGCGACAAATCGAGGCGACGCCCATAGAGCTCGGCGACGCGACCGGCCCGGTCGAGGCGCAGCCCTCCGACCACGACGACGGGATTCGTAGGGGTCGGTCGCGTCCTGCGGAGGATCGCGCGGATACGGGCTTCGAGGTGGAACGCCCCTACCGGCTTCCCTAGATGATCGTCTGCGCCGGCGTCGAGAACCCGGACGGTGTCGTGTTCGCCGTCCACCGCGGCCAATGTGATGAGCGGGACGTCGCTTTCCTCGCGGATCGCGCGGATGGCTTCGAGGCGCTCCACCCCCGGGATCTCCAGGTCGACGATGACGAGGTCGGGCGGAACGTCGGAGAGGGTCGCAATCACCGACGGTGTGAACGGTGCCGCCGCGACGGCGTGCCCGGCCTCCACCAGCGCCTGGGTGAGAGACGTTCGAAGCTGCGGATCCTCCGCGATGAGGAGCAGCCGAGGCATGAGACGACCGTAGCGACTTCGCCGCGGGGGACGGCGGTTTCCTCGCCTGCCTATTCCAGCGCGGCGTCCAACGAGATCGGGGTCGCCGCTAATGCTTTGCTGACCGGGCAGTTCGTCTTGGCGTCCTCGGCGAAGGTGGCGAACTGCTCCGGCGTCAGACCCGGCACCCGCCCCCGGACGGTGATCTTGATGCCGGTGATTCCCTGCCCGGGTTGGAAGGTGACATCCGCGCTGGTTTCCAGGCTGATGTCGGTGTGTCCGGCCTTGGCGAGTCCGTTCGACAGCGCCATCGAGTAGCAGGCCGAGTGGGCCGCGGCGATGAGCTCCTCGGGGCTGGTCATTCCGTTGGGCTGCTCGGCACGGGCGGGCCAGTTGACCTCGAAGCTTCCCAGCCCGGAGGAAACCAGGGTCACCGAACCCTTCCCACCGTCCAGCAACGGGCCCTGCCAATGCGTCGTCGCAGTGCGTGTCGTGGCCATGGGAGTGTTCCTTCCTGCGTTGCCGGTGAACACGTCGTCCCTTATCCTCCCCCGACCCCGACCATCCTCACCGTCTGGGGTGTGGCGCAGGCTGCGGCGGGTCGATGACGTCACGGGCCACCCTCACCGCCTGCGGGTGTGGCCCTCCGGGGAGCGGCCACGGCGGAGCCTGCTCGCCGAACGTTCGGACGTCGACCGGCCGGGACGAGGACGACCGGCTGGGACAATGAGACCGTGCCCGAATCCTCCGCCCTACCCGCCACGACCGGCGAAACCGAGAGCTTCTACGACCTGGTCGGCGGTTCGCAGACATTCCGCCGTCTCGTCGACCACTTCTACGCCGGGGTGGCCGACGACCCGCTGCTGCGGCCTATGTACCCCGAGCCGGATTTGAGCGGGGCGAAGGAGCGTCTTCGGCTCTTCCTCGAGCAGTACTGGGGCGGCCCCCGCACCTACAGCGAGCTCCGCGGCCACCCCCGGTTGCGGCTGCGTCACGCCCCCTTCCGCATCGGGCCGGCGGAGCGTGACGCGTGGCTCGCCCACATGCGCAAAGCGTTGGATCTCCTCCAGTTGCCGGAGGAGCAGGCCCGCACGCTCTGGGAGTACTTCGTCGCGGCCGCGCACAGCCTGGTCAACGCCGACGGCCCGGGCTCTCCGAGCTCACGCCCTCTCCCCCTCGCGTAGATGAGACGGACGGCGGCGCTCGCGCCTCTGCTGGCTGAACGAGGATTCCTCCGGCTCTACGGGGTGCGGGTCACGTCCGCCGCCGCGGACGGCATCTTCCAGGCGGCACTGGCGAGTTATGTGCTCTTCAACCCGGAAAGAGCGACGACCCCCGCCGAGGCAGCGGCCGCCCTCGCCGCCCTCGCTCTCCCGTATTCACTGGTCGGGCCCTTCGCCGGGGTCTTCCTGGACCGCTGGAAGCGGCAGCGGGTCTTGGTGGCCGCCCAACTGGTCAAGACCTTCCTGGTGGTCGGAGTGGCCGTCCTCGTCGGCTCGCACCGGGAGAACGTGGCGTTCCTGGCCGTCACGATCGGTGCCCTCAGCGTCAATCGTTTTTTCCTCTCGGCGCTGTCGGCGGCCCTTCCACACGTGGTCCCGAGCCCCGCCTTGGTCCTGGCGAACGCGGTGTCGACTACCTCGGGGACGATCGCGACGTTGATCGGTGCGGCGATCGGCGGCGGCCTGCGCATCGCCGTCGGCGCCGACGTCACGAGACTCGGTGCGGTCGTCGCCCTGGCCGGCGTCGGATACCTGGGTTCGTCGGCCATTGCCGCCGGTTTCGGCCGGGAAACCCTCGGTCCCGACGCGCCTGCCACCTCCCGCCTGTGGGGGGCGGTCCGCACGGTGGTCCTCGGACTGGCTGGAGCGCTGCGGCACATAGCCGGACGGCGTCGGGTCGCCGCCGGGCTCGGAGCGGTCGCGCTGCACCGCTTCTGCTTCGGAATCGCGACCCTCACGATCGTGCTGCTCGAACGGAATTACTTCAGCGGCACACACGACGTCACCCAGGGGCTCTTCGGCCTGGGATCGGTGGTGGCCGCCTCCGGGCTCGGCATCGTGACCAGCGCCTTCGCCACCCCGCGGGCCACCCGCCGCCTTGGGAAAACCCGCTGGATCACGGTCATGCTGCTCGCCGCGGGGGTAGCGGTCGCGGTTTTCGGATTGCCGTTCCAGCGGATTTTGGTCGTCGCCGGGGCGTTCGTCCTCGGATTTTCCGCCCAAGGGGTGAAAATCACCGTCGATACGATCGTGCAGGAGGATGTCGCGGATAATTTCCGCGGTCGGGCTTTCTCGGTATACGACATGCTGTACAACGCCACGTACGTGGCGGCGGCGGCCGTTTGCGCGGCGGTGGTGCCGACGTCCGGGAAATCGGTGGCCATGATGACGTCGCTTGCGGCGGGTTACCTGCTGGCCGGAACGGCTTTTGCGTGGTTCACCGAGCGTCGGCGGTTCGCCGCAGCACCGGCCGATGCCGCGCCCGCCGCGGACCTCGCCCGAAATCCTCAAGTTTGACCTTCCCGCGACCGTACTGGAGGGTAGCGGCCACCCACCGCGCGGAGGAGGCACCGCCGTGGAAACAGGGACCACGACGCAGGGCACCGCGACCCCTGTGGACGACGGACGCGGCGACGGCGGTGTCGCCGAGCTGGCCGCCGCCCTGGAGTCGATCGAGAGTCGGCTCGCCGGCCAGACGTCGGAGCTGGTGCGGCTCCGGCGCAATGTCGAACTCAGCCAAGCACTCCTCGACCTGCACGTGGCCTGCACCCGCCAGCGCAGTGTGGCGGGCACGGCCCGCCAGGTGGCGGCGATCGCGTCCGCGCTGCTGCGCGCCGGGGTGGTCGTCGTCCCGGTCTTCGACACCAAAGCGGGGAAACCGCTGCTCGGGGTCTCCATCGGGGACGGGATCGTCGACGAGAACCATCTCGCCGACGTCGCTTGTCGCCTCGTCGGTGAGGCGGACCTGGCGTGGATGCGCACCGAGAACCGGCTGGCCGTACTGACCTTGGACAGCGCCGAACCGTTCGGAGCCACCCTGCTCGCCGAATTGCACGCCGAGCGGGCGTTGCTCGCCCCACTGTTCGGGCAAGGGGAATTCGTCGGGTGCATCGTCGCCAAGCTGCCGAAAAGCGTCTCCGTCGTCGACGACATCGGACTTTTCGAAGCCGCCGGCGCACTGCAGAATCATGCGGGCGATCTGCTCCACCTGGCGCTCGTCCTCGACGAGCTGCGTCGTCGCGCCCTGCACGACGCGGTAACCGGCTTGCCGAATCTCGCCGTATACGAGCAGCGGCTGGTGCGGGCACTGGCCCGCCAAGCGGCCAAGCAGGACGGCCACCGCGAAGTCGCGTCGATCGTGCTTCAGGTGATGGGGATGGGTCGGGTGACCGAGGCGCACGGAGCCACCGGCGCGCAAGCCGTTCTGCGGGAGATCGCCGCGCGGCTCTTGGAAATCGCCCCCGAGCACGACCTCGGGCACCTCGGCGCCAGCCATTTCGCCCTCATCGCCCACGGTGAACCGGGAGCCGGCGTCGATTTGGCGC
The DNA here is from genome assembly GCA_023512015.1 of Acidothermus sp. Taxonomy (GTDB): domain Bacteria; phylum Actinomycetota; class Actinomycetes; order Acidothermales; family Acidothermaceae; genus Acidothermus. The sequence continues at coordinate 48,578 of JAIMAI010000013.1, forward strand.
GGACGGCGATCCAGACCCTCGAAGAGCCTCTCGACCTGCCGTTCGGGGAATTGCGGCTGCACTGTCACGTCGGCGTGGCCGCCGCCACCGAATCGGAGACCGCCGGCGAACTGCTGCGGCGAGCCGAGACGGCGGCCCGCATCGCCCGCACCACCGACGAACAGCTGGTCGTCGACGGCTGAATCGTCCGATCCAGGTAGCGCTCCAGGAATTCCTTCTCCGCGGACGACCGGCCGCTCACTCCAGGTAGCGCTCCAGGAATTCTTTCTCCGCCGGGCTCACCCGCCGCGGCCGCCCCGAGGCGAGGTCGTAGGGCACGAGCACGGTGAGGGCTTCGGCAAGCACGACCGGCTCGGGCTTTGCGAGCTGATCCCGCATCTCGTATCGCAGGGTGAACGACGACGCCCGCACATCCGCCGTCCACACGTCTATTTCGATCGGCTCGGGCCGCCACACCAACGGCCGACGGTAATCGATTTCGTGTCGGGCCACCACCACGCCTTTGATGAGGTCGGGGGCGTCACGTTCGGCGTCCCCGGCGAAGAGCATGCCGGTACGGGCTTCTTGCATGTAGGCGACGAACGGGACGTTGTTGACGTGGCCGAAAGCATCCATGTCGTCCCAACGCACCTGGCACCGGAAGGTATACCGCACGCCGACCGTCCTACCGCTTTCAGTCGCGGGTCAGTTTCCGGTACGTTGCGCGGTGCGGCCGCGCAGCCTCCGGCCCGAGTCGCTCCACTTTGTTGCGTTCGTAACCCTCGAAATTGCCCTCGAACCAGAACCAGCGGGATTCACCTTCCCAAGCGAGGATGTGGGTCGCGATGCGGTCCAGGAACCACCGGTCGTGGCTGGTGATGACCGCGCATCCGGGAAATTCCAGGAGCGCGCGTTCCAAGCTGGCGAGGGTTTCGACGTCCAGGTCGTTGGTCGGCTCGTCGAGCAGCAGCAGGTTGCCGCCCTGCTTCAAGGTGAGGGCCAGATTGAGCCGGTTGCGTTCCCCGCCGGAGAACGCCCCGACCGGCTTCTGCTGGTCGGATCCCTTGAATCCGAAAGCGGCGATGTACGCCCGGCTCGGCATCTCGACGTTGCCGACCTTGATGTAATCGAGGCCGTCGGAGACCAGCTCCCAAGCGGTTTTCGTCGGATCCAGATTGGCCCGCGCCTGGTCAACGTACGAAATCTTGACGGTCTCCCCGATGCGGATGGTGCCGGCGTCCGGCTGTTCCTCACCGACGATCATCTTGAAGAGGGTCGTCTTCCCAACACCGTTCGGCCCGATGACACCGACAATTCCGTTGGGGGGAAGGGAGAACGACAGCCCGTCGAAGAGCAGCCGATCGTCGTATCCTTTGCGCAGATCCTCGACCTCCACGACGAGGCTGCCCAGGCGAGGACCCGGCGGAATTTGGATTTCCTCGAAATCCAATTTGCGATATTTCGCGGCTTCGGCGGCCATTTCCTCGTAGCGAGCCAGACGAGCCCTGCTCTTGGCCTGCCGCGCCCGCGGGCTCGACCGCACCCATTCGAGTTCTTCCTCGAGGCGCTTGCGGAGCTTGGCGTCTTTTTGTCCCTCGACCTTCAGCCGCGCGGCTTTGGTCTCCAAGTAGGTCGTGTAATTCCCCTCGTAGGGATAGGTGCGACCCCGGTCGATCTCGAGGATCCACCCTGCGACGTTCTCCAGGAAATACCGGTCGTGGGTGACCGCGATGACCGTCCCCGGATACTTCTCCAGGTGCTGTTCCAACCACTGCACACTTTCGGCGTCCAAGTGGTTGGTGGGTTCGTCGAGGAGCAGCAAATCCGGTTGGGACAGCAGCAGCCGGCACAGCGCGACCCGCCGACGCTCCCCACCCGACAGCACGGTGACGTCGGCGTCCGGTGGGGGGCAACGCAGCGCGTCCATGGCCTGTTCGAGGCGGGCGTCGAGGTCCCAGGCATCGCGGCGGTCCAGTTCGGTCTGGAGTTCGCCGAGCTCGGCGAGGAGGGTGTCGTAGTCGGCGTCCGGCTTGGCCAGTTCCTCGCTCACCTGGTGGAAGCGGTCGAGGAGGGCTTTGGTCTCGGCGACTCCTTCCTCGACGTTCCCGAGGACCGTCTTGGACGGGTCGAGTTGGGGTTCTTGGGCGAGCAATCCGACGGTGGTGCCCGGGGCGAGGTAGGCCTCACCGTTGCTGAGCGGCTCCACCCCCGCCATGATTTTCAGGAGAGTGGATTTCCCCATCCCATTGGGACCGACCACACCGATCTTGGCGCCGGGAAGGAAGGCGAGGGTGACGTCGTCGAGAATGACCTTGTCGCCGTAAGCTTTGCGCGCTTTCCGCAGTACATAGATGAATTCGGGCACGTCGTCCGAGTCTAAGGGAGGGTCGGGAAGACGGCCGCGATGGCTACGAAGCTCGCTGATCGGCCAGGAGTCGGGCCGCCGCGGCGTCGTAGCGTTCGAGGACGACGGACACGACCTCGCCGTCGGCGCCGAGCGGCGCGGTGACGACGTCCGCCATGGTGTGGGTGAACCGGTCGGGGAGTTTGCCGGGGGCCAGGACGTAGCTGGCGATCGCGACCTGTGCGGCCCCGCGCGCCCGCACTTCCTGCACGACGTCGGCGATGTCCGGCTCGCCCGACGCGAAGCCGACGCTCGCGCCGATGGTAGCTGCGACCTCGGCGAGTTCCGCGTTGGCCGCAGGGTCGGAGGTACCGATTGCGCCGAGGACGACCGCCGCGTCGGGCCGGACGCCGGCCTCGGCGAGCCGTCGGCGCAGCAGGGCGAAGAGCCGCGGGTGGGGACCGAGCGCCCCCGCCACCACCCAGCGAAGCCCCGGATGCCGGGCCTGCGCGCCCCGCAGCAGGTCGGGGATGTCGGTCTTGACGTGGTAGGCGGCGGTGAGCAGCAGCGGGACGACGACCAGCTCCCGGACGCCGTCCGCGACCAGGGCGTCGACCGCCTCGTCCACCGACGGCCGGCTGAAACCGAGGTGGGCGAGCGCCGCCCGCAGCCCCGGACGCTCCGCCCGCACCCGGGCCACGATCGCCTCCATGATCGGCTCAGCTTTGCGTTGGGGACTCCCGTGGGCGACGGCAAGAAGCGCGGGCCCGTCAGCGGTCATGTCGCGGCTCCCGCGGGCCACCCGTCCGCCGCGCGATCGAACTGCTCCCGCCACGTCACGACTTCCCCGACCACGACCACGGCCGGCGGGCCGACACCGACCTCCTTGGCTCGGGCCGCGATGGTGGCGATCGTGCCTGCCGTGACCCGCTGCCGCGGGAGAGTGCCGTTCTCGACGACGGCGACCGGAGTGGCGTCGTCCAGACCCGCCGCGGCCAGCTCCTTGACGATGCGTTCCAGACGGGCGGCTCCCATGAGGATCACCAACGTGCCGCCGGTGGCGACCAGGGCCCGCCAGTCGAGTTCCTCGTGGCCGCTCGCGACGGTGAAGTGCCTGGCGATGCCGCGGTGGGTGACCGGGATGCCGACCGCCGCGGGCACCGCGATAGCGCTGGTCACCCCGGGAACCACTTCGCAGGGGATACCGGCCGCGAGGCACGCCGCGAGTTCCTCACCCCCGCGCCCCAAGACGAAGGGGTCGCCGCCCTTGAGCCGGACGACGAACTTGCCCTGCCGAGCGCGAGACACCAAAAGCTCGTTGATTTCTTCTTGGCTGCGGGTGTGCCGGGCGGCGGATTTTCCGGCATCGATGATTTCGACGTCCGGCGGTAATTCGTCGAGCAGCTCCCGGGGAGCGAGCCGGTCGGTGATGACGACGTCGGCCTCGGCGAGCAGCCGTCGGCCCCGCAATGTGATCAAATCCGGGGCGCCCGGGCCGCCGCCGACCAGCGCGACTCGTCCCGATCGCGGCCGATGCCGACGCAGCGGCAGTTCGCCGGACCGCAACGCGAGCCGGACGGCGTCCCGAAGCGCCGCGGCCCGAACCGGGTCCCCGCCCGCGCTCACCGCGACCGTCACGTCGTCGTCGCGGGTGATCGCCGGCGTCCATGCCGCAGAGCGGGGGGCATCGGAGGCCCGGACGTACCAGATCCGCGCGGCTTCGGCGTCTGCGCAGACCGCGTCGTCGACTTCGGGAACGCCGGTGCAGGCGTGGACCAGCCAGGCGTCGACGAGATCGCCGTGCCGATACGGGCGCCGCACCACTCGCACCCGCGGGTCGGCGGCGAGTTCACCGCTCACCTGCGGAGCGATCACGACCACGTCGGCTCCGGCCTCAGCGGCCCCGCGGGCCCGTCGGGTGCCGACCGCGCCACCCCCGACGACGACGACCCGGCGTCCCGCGAGATCGAGGAAGAGGGCGTAGTCGTGCGGCACGGCGCACCATCCTCACGAGCGAGCCGCGGCCAAGGGGTCGCCGACGAGGCCGCCCGCCAGCGTGGCGCCGTCCTGCTCGTCGATCAGAAGGAAACTGCCGGTGAGCCGATCGGTGGCGTAGTCGTCGACGGCCAGCGGGGCGGCGACCCGCAGCCGTACCCCTCCGATGTCGTTGAGGGCGAGCTCCTCGCAGGGCCGCTGGAGCTGGAGGGTCGTGACGTCCAACCGGTGGGTGATCTCGTCGACGATTGCCTTGACCGTGCGGGTCGTGTGCTTGATCAGCACGCGCTGTCCGGCGCGTAACGGGGTCTCCGCGAGCTGGCACACGGTGGCGTCCAGTTCGCGGACGACGCGGGGTTGCGCGTGTACGGGCACGAGCAGGTCGCCGCGGCCGACGTCCAATTCGTCGGTGAGACGGATCGTGATGGATTTGGGTGCGGCGGCCTCGGTGAGCGGTCCGTCGAAGGTGTCGATGCCGGCGATTCGGGTGCGAAGTCCGGTCGGCGCCACGACGACCTCGTCGCCGACCCGCAGCAGACCGCTCGCGAGCTGCCCCGCGTAGCCGCGGTATTCGGGGGCGCGGATGACGTACTGCACCGGAAACCGCATCGGCTGCTCGGCGGGGTCGCCTTCGACCTCGACGGTCTCCAGGTGCTCCAGCAGCGTCGGTCCCTGGTACCACGGCATGTTCGCCGACGCGTCCACGACGTTGTCGCCACGGAGCGCACTCACCGGAATCACCGTGTGGTCGCGGATTCCGAGCGCTTCGGCGGCGCGGGCGAAATCCTCGGCGATCCGCGTGAAAACCTGCTCGTCGAAATCGACGAGGTCCATCTTGTTCACGGCGAGCACGAGATGGCGGACGCCGAGCAACGCCGCGACCGCGAGGTGACGGCGGGTCTGTTCCACGACCCCTTTGCGGGCGTCCACCAAGAGGACGACGAGTTGCGCGGTGGAAGCGCCGGTGACCATGTTGCGGGTGTACTGCACGTGGCCCGGCGTGTCGGCGAGGATGAATTTGCGGCGCGGCGTCGTGAAATACCGGTACGCGACGTCGATGGTGATGCCTTGCTCCCGTTCGGCACGCAGTCCGTCGGTGAGCAGGGCGAGTTCGAGTTCCTCCGATCCACGGTCGCGACTCGCCCGCCGTACCGCTTCGAGGGTGTCGGCGAGCACGGATTTGGAGTCGTGGAGAAGGCGACCGACGAGGGTGGACTTCCCGTCGTCGACGCTGCCGGCGGTCGCGAACCGCAGCAGGTCGACGTCACGATCGAGGGTGTTCACGGCCGCAGTATCGATGCTCGACATTTCTCAGAAGTAACCTTCCCGTTTCCGATCCTCCATCGCCGCTTCCGAGAGCCGGTCGTCGGCCCGGGTGGCTCCCCGCTCGGTGATGCGACTGGCCGCGATTTCGGCGATGACTTCGGCGACCGTGCTGGCCGTGGATTCCACCGCTCCCGTGCAACTCCCGTCCCCGACGGTTCGGTAGCGCACCTTCTTGCGCTCCACCACTTCACCGTCCCGCGGCCCCCCCCACAGCCCGACGGCGAGCAGCATCCCGTTGCGCACGAAGACGTCGCGTTCGTGGGCGAAATAGATGGAAGGCAGCTCGATACGCTCCCGGTCGATGTATTCCCAGACGTCGAGTTCGGTCCAGTTGGAAAGGGGGAACACCCGCACATGTTCGCCGGGACGATGCCGGCCGTTGTACAAGTTCCACAATTCGGGACGTTGGCGTCGCGGATCCCACTGCCCGAATTCGTCGCGCAGGCTGAATATCCGCTCCTTGGCGCGGGCTTTCTCCTCGTCGCGCCGTCCGCCTCCCAGCACGGCGTCGAACCGATGGGCGGCGATGGCGTCGAGGAGCGGCACGGTTTGCAGGGGGTTGCGGGTCCCATCCGGTCGTTCCCGAAGTTTGCCGCTGGCGATGTATTCTTCGACGCTCGCCACAATGAGGCGCAGACCGAGCTGCTGCACGGTTCGGTCGCGGAATTCCAGCACTTCGGGGAAGTTGTGCCCGGTGTCGACGTGGAGGACCGGGAAGGGGATGGTGGCAGGCCAGAAGGCTTTCCGCGCGAGGTGCAGCATGACCGCGCTGTCCTTACCTCCGGAGAAGAGCAGCACCGGCCGTTCGAACTCGGCGGCTACCTCGCGAATGATGTGGATCGCCTCCGATTCCAGCACGTCCAGGTGCGGTCGGGCGAAACGTCGGCTCGCGGCCGAGGGCGCGGTGACGCCGAGCGTGTCGCGGGTCTCCTCGGAGGCCTCACGAGAAGGGGACGCGGGGGATCGGGTCAGCACGTTCATCGTTCTCCTTCTGCCAGCGCTACTTGGGTATCGGGGACGGCGGTCGGGGATCCGTCTGATGTTCCGCGAAACAGGGCGTCGTAGACCTGCTGCACGGCGTCGGCGATCGATATACCCGCGGTGTCGAGCCGAAGTTCCGGCTGCTCGGGAGGCTCGTACGGATCGTCGATGCCGGTGAGTCCGCGGAGTTGGCCGGAACGCGCCTTCGCGTACAACCCCTTGACGTCGCGCTGCACGCAGACGTCCAACGGGGTGGCGACGTGGATTTCGACGAACCGCACCCCGTCGGCCACATGCTCGGCACGGACGGCGGAGCGGGCGGCGTTGTACGGCGCGATGACCGGCACGAGCGCGAAGATGCCGTTGCGGGCCAGCAGCCGGGCGACGAAACCTACCCGACGCACGTTGGTGTCACGGTCGGCGCGGGTGAATCCGAGGTCGGCGGTGAGGTGGGTGCGCAGGTCGTCGCCGTCCAACACCTCCACAAGGTGACCCTCGGCGCGGAGCCGGTGCGCGAGCGCTTGCGCGAGGGTGGATTTCCCGGCACTCGGCAGCCCGGTGAACCAGACCGTGGCAGCCGCGCTTCGGCGTCCTGCGCTGCGAGGAGCCGCGGTGTTGGTGGTCGACACCGTTTCGTCGTAGACGCTCATGAGTGAATCCCGCATTCCGTCTTGGCGAATCCGACCCATCGGCCCGAGCGGGGATCCCCGGCGCGAGCCCGTACCGTGCACGGACGACAGCCGATCGAGGGGTAGCCGTCGGCGACCAGAGGGTTGACGAGGATGTGGTGACGTTCGATGTAGTCGTCCACCATTTCTTGGGTCCACCGCGCGATCGGATGGATCCGTACCTTGTTACGCCGTGCGTCCCATGCGACCACCGGGGTGGAGGCACGCGCCGGTGATTCGTCGCGGCGTATCCCGCTCACCCATGCGTCGTACCCCTCCAGGGCCCGGTCGAGCGGCACGACCTTGCGAAGTTGGCAGCACAGGTCCGGATCCCGGGCGAAGAGATCCTTGCCGTACTCGGCGTCCTGCTCGGCGACGCTGAGGTCGGGGCGGATGGTGACGAGGCGGATGTCGTAGGTCGCGGCGATCGCGTCGCGGGTGCCCAGGGTCTCGGGAAAGTGGTAGCCGGTATCCAAAAAGATCACTGGCACGCCGGGTTTGACCGCGGACGCCAGAGAAATCACAACGGCGTCCGTCATCGACGAAAGCACACAGAAGCGATCCCCGAAGGTCGCCGCCGCCCAGGTGAGGATTTCTTCGGCTGACGCGTTTTCCAGCTCGCGGGCGGCGGTGTCGGCGAGGGTGTGCAGGTCGGGACTCACCACGTTGCCGCCTCGCTTTCCCGGTATGTGGAAACCCCGTGGAAATGCAGCTCGAAGATGCGCAGGCAAGAGTCGCAGTGCCATGCCCCGGTCGGCTGGGCGGCGGGACGCAAGGTCTCCTCCCCGCAGTAAGGGCAGTAGAAAGGCGCGAGGGTCCGCTGGAACGGCTCGCTCATTGAAGTTCGCCCTCCTCGACACGTCGCACCCACGCCGCGAAACTCTCACCGGGATGGCGTTGGGAGAGGTAACGGCGGACGACGCGTTCGACGTAGTCGGCCAGCTCGCTCTCGGCCACCTTCAGGCCACGGATTTTGCGGCCGAAGCTCGGGTCGCTGCCCAGCGAGCCGCCGAGGTGGACTTGAAATCCTGGTACCTGGCGACCTTCTTTGTCGGTGACGAGCGACCCTTTCAGGCCGATGTCGGCAAGTTGGAAACGGGCGCAGGAATTCGGGCAGCCGTTGACGTTGATGGAGAGGGGAACGTCGAGGTCGGGGAGGCGTCGTTCGAGTTCGGCGATGAGGTCGGTGGCCCGCTGTTTGGTCTCGACGATGGCAAGTTTGCAGAACTCGATGCCGGTGCAGGCCATCGTGTGGCGTCGAAACACGCTGGGACGGACGGCGAGATCCAGGCGTTCGAGTTCGGAGACGACCGCGTCGACATCGTTTTCCTGGATGTCGAGCAGGATCATCTTTTGCTCGACGGTGGTGCGGATCCGGTCGCTGCCGTAACGCTCGGCGATGTCCGCGACGCCGGCCAGGAGGGAGCCGGACATCCGCCCGACGCGGGGGGCGAACCCGATGTAATACCGGCCGTCGCGCTGCCGATGGACGCCGATATGATCGCGCCGCCCGTCTGCCGGCTCGACCGGCGCAGGACCGTCGGGAAGGGCGAAGCCGAGGTATTCCTTCTCCAAGACCTCGCGGAATTGTTCCACCCCCCAGTCGCCGACCAAGAACTTGAGGCGCGCGCGATTACGAAGCCGGCGGTATCCATAATCCCGGAATATGCCGGTGACGCCGGCCCAGACGTCGGTGACGAGGTCGGGGGCGACGAACACACCAAGGCGTTGAGCGAACATCGGGTTGGTGGAGAGGCCCCCTCCGACCCAGAGGTCGAAGCCGGGTTGGCCACCCGGGCCCCGCACGCCGACGAAGGCCACGTCGTTGATCTCATGCACGGTGCAGAGCGCACCACACCCCGTGATGGAGGTCTTGTATTTGCGGGGCAGGTTGGAAAAAGTCGGGTCCCCGACGAAACGGCGCTGGATGTCGTGAATGTGCGGCGAGGGGTCGATGATTTCCTCGGCATCGATCCCCGCGACGGGGCACCCGAGGATGTTACGTGGCGTGTCCCCGCATGCCTCCAGCGTGCTCAAGCCGACCGCTTCGAGCTTCTCCCAGATCGCCGGGACATCCTCGATCCGGATCCAGTGCAACTGGATGTTCTGCCTGTCGGTGACGTCGGCAAGGTCGCGTCCGTAGGTCCGCGCCAGCTCGGCGATGACGCGCACCTGGGTCCGGCTGAGTTGGCCGCCCGGGATGCGGATGCGGAGCATGAAGTAGGAGTCCTCCAGCTCCTCGGGTTCGAGGACGCCGGTCTTGCCGCCGTCGATCCCGGGACGTCGCTGGGTGTAGAGCCCCATCCAGCGGAACCGCCCGCGGAGGTCGGTGGGGTCGATCCGGTCGAACCCGGTGTGCGCGTAGATCTCGAGGATTCGGCGGCGGACGTTGAGGCCGTCGTCGTCCTTCTTGAACCGCTCGGTGGCGTTGAGCGGTTCGTGCATTCCGAGCGCCCACTGGCCCTGGCCGCGAGCCCGTCCGCGCTCCGCGTTGCTGCGAGGAGTCGCTCGTGGAGCGGCGGTCGGATCCTGCCGCGGTCTGGAGAGAGTGCTTCGCGCCGACATCATGCCCTTTCGATCGGGAGCGCGGCGACGGAGACCAAGGACGAACTTTTCCGACGCCCGCGCTCGAACTAACGACGGAACGGGATCAACACGTCGGCATACAGATCGCGCTGGAAACCCGCAGGAGATCCACGTGGAGTCGTGCGACCAGGAGCACGATCGGTGGACGGGTGCGCGTCATGGTTACGAGGGTGCCATAGTCCTCCAAAGTCTGTCGAATCTCTAGAGAATCTGTCTCACGCGGATGGCTCACGCCGTGCGGCGGCGCCTCTTCGCCGCGTCTCGCTCACCGGTACGATGCTCGGACGCGAAGGCCGGCTGCGGGGCCGCCCCTTCGACGATCGGCACGCGTTCGTCGATCGGCAAACGATGATCGAGGCTTGTCACGGTCGCTGAGCCTTCCCATGGGGCCGTCGCCCGTTCGTCGCGCCGGTGCTCGGCGGCTGGGTCAGCGAGATCTCCTCCGTAGGGCTCGTCGTCCTCGCCGTAAACGCCGTCCGGGTCGGGCATCTCTTCTTCCGTCGTCGCCGTTACCACCGAGACGGCGTCGACCGGCGGCGTCGCCGCACCGCCGTCCGCGGGCACGGGGGCATCGGAGTCGTCCCGTCGGGGAAACGCCAGGCCCGCTCCCCGCTCGGCACGCTTGACGACCGCCACGGCACGCGACAGGTCCGGCCCTACCGCAGCCGCTTCGATCTCGACACCTTCACGACGATGCCCGTCTTTGGTTTCGTACCAACGGGTAGTGAGACGTCCGATCACTACGACCGATTGGCCACGCCTGAGGGAAGCGGCTACGTTCTCCGCCAGGGTCCGCCAGCACCGCACCGAGGCGAACACCGTGTCGCCGTCACGCCACTGCTCCGTCTGCCGGTCGAACCTCCGCGGCGTTGCCGCGATCCGGAAGGAGGCCACGGCATGGCCTTCTGCGGTGAAATTCAGCCGCGGGTCGGCGACGAGATTTCCTACCAAGGTCACTTGAGGATCGAACATGCTGCGCCTTCCTCTCACTGTGACCGGCACCGTGCCGGCACCAGCAGCATGGCCGTGATCACCCTTCTTATGGACAGCGCGGGAAATGGTGTGGACGACGACTCGACGCTTTGTGGACATCTCGTGTCCGGTTCACCTGGGCGTCGACGCACCCGCGAGGTCGTCGGGCCACGATGCACGGCACGCCGTACCCTGGCAGATGTCCCGGCTCAACCATTCGCCCCCGTAGCTCAGCGGACAGAGCAGCTGCCTTCTAAGCAGTCGGTCGCAGGTTCGAGTCCTGCCGGGGGCGCGAG
>JAIMAI010000014.1 GCA_023512015.1 Acidothermus sp.
GTGTCCGAGGGGGGACTTGAACCCCCACGCCCTCAACGGGCACTAGCACCTCAAGCTAGCGCGTCTGCCTATTCCGCCACCCGGACGTGCCCGCGTGCCGACCATGCTCGGCTGCGGGAGACGCCGTACACGATACCAAGCGCGAGCAGCCAGGGTCACCGCCCGCACGCTGGCGACGAGACACCCTACATGATCGGTTATCGTGAGCTGGCAGCCCGAACGTCGGAGCCGGCCGGAGCCGCTTCGACGTCCCTCCCGAGTTCGGAGAGCCGATGACCGAGCGCAGCGAACCCGGCCCACCCGCGACTTCCGGCGGCCTCAGCCCTCGCGCAGCGGAGGAGGTCGTCGAGCTCTGCGCTGAGCTGATCCGCATCGACACCTCCAACCCGATCAAACCGGAGCGCCCCGCAGCCGAGTACGTCGCCGAGAAACTCGCCGAGGTTGGGATCGAGTCGACGATCCTCGAATCCGAGCCCGGACGGGCGAGCGTGGTCGCCCGAATCGACGGCGCCGACCCCATGCGCCCCGCCCTCCTCGTCCACGGGCACCTGGACGTCGTCCCGGCCGAACCGGCCGACTGGCAGGTTCACCCCTTCGCCGGTGAGATCAAAGACGGTTGCCTGTGGGGCCGGGGCGCCATCGACATGAAAGATATGGACGCCATGGTGCTGGCCGTCGTCCGAGACTGGGCCCGCACCGGACGACGACCCGCGCGCGACGTCGTCCTCGCGTTCGTCGCCGATGAGGAAGCCGGGGGAGCGAAGGGCGCGCGCTATCTGGTCGATCATCATCCCGAGCTCTTCGAGGGGTGCACCGAGTCGATCAGCGAGGTCGGAGGCTTCTCAGTCGAGATCGCCGGAAAGCGGCTCTACCCGATCCAGACCGCGCAGCGCGGCATGGCGTGGCTGGAGCTCACCGCGACCGGGCGGGCCGGGCACGGGAGCCTGCCCAACCCGACCAACCCGGTGACCGCCCTCGCCGAGACGGTCGCCCGAATCGGCCGCTACGACTGGCCGATTCGCCTCATCGACTCGGTGCGGGAGTTCCTCGCCGAGGTCGCGACGACGATCGGTCGGCCGCTCGATCCCGAGGCTCTCGCGTCGGACACCGACGGGCTCGGCGGCCTCGGCTCGGTCATCGCCGCCATGGTGCGCAACACGGCGAACCCCACGATGCTCGAAGGCGGATACAAGATCAACGTTGTGCCCCAGGTGGCCAAAGCCCGCATCGACGGGCGATACCTTCCCGGGTATCGCGACGAATTCTTCGCGACCATCGAGCGCCTGCTCGACCCGCAGGTCACTTACCGCGTCGTGCACGAGGACATCGCGATCGAGAATCCGTGGGACACCCCACTCGTCACGGCGATGACCGACGCGCTTCACGCGGAGGATCCCGAAGGCCGAGCCGTTCCCTACTGCCTGTTCGGCGGGACCGACGACAAATCCTTTTCCCGGCTGGGCATCGTCGGCTACGGATTCTCTCCCCTCCGCCTCACGCCGGACCTCGATTTCGCCGGCATGTTCCACGCGGTCGACGAGCGGGTGAATCTCGACGCGCTGCGCTTCGGCGTCCGGGTGCTCGATCGGTTCCTCACGAGCTGCTGATCCTCTCGCAGAGCGTTGTCGGAACGGGCCGTTCGCTACGAAAATTCGCGCACGCTTTCTTCTCCTCGCTTTCCCACCCGAGTGCCTCGCCCGCACTAGTCGGCCTGCCGAGCTCTCCCGGACGCCAAGGGCTCGCCAAGCGGCGCCGGACCGGCTACGGTTTACGGCATGGTCGATGAGAAGCCGGTGACGCCGGCCGACGTCCGTGCCGCGGCCGACGCCCTCAAGGCCGCGATCGACAAGCATCTCTCCGCCGTCGAGAACCGCGCCGGGGAGAACGATCCCCGGGTCCAGCAGGCCTACGACGAGCTCGCTGCAGCGGCCGAGTCGTACGACGACCTGCTCTTCGCCGCTTACGAGGAAGTCACCCCCTTCGGACCCGCTGAAGACGACGAAGGCGAAGAAGACGAAGAGGTCGACACCGAGGACACCCTGGACCTCGACGACGACCTCGAATGGGAAAGCGACGAACGCTAAGCAGACGAACGCTAAGCGAGGGCCTGCGTACCGTCGGCCGACTCCATCCTCTCCACCGTCCCGCCGAGAAGCACCCGCAGCCGATCGCCCAGCGTCGTGCGCCGCGGACGATTCGGCACCCGGGCTACCGCGTAGGCCAGTGCCGAACCGACGCCGTGCACGATCGAAAGATGCCGGGTCGCGCGCGTGACCGCCGTGTAGACGAGCGCGCGGCTGAGAACTCCGGCGCAGTCGGGTGGGAAAACCGCCACCACGGCGGGCCAGCGTCGACCGGCTGCTGCGTGCACCGTGAGAGGTGGCGGAGCGCCGCAAGGCTCGGTCACTGCGCACAGTGCGTCCACACCCCCCGGTCCGCCGCGTAGCGGAGTCAGCACCTGGATTTCCGCGGGGGCAATGCCGAAGGCGCGGGGGATCGACGTCCCCACCAATTGGCCCACCCGGTGCGCCCCCTCGTCTGCATTCGCCACCGGGACGACGACCACGTGCCGTGCGGGATCGTCGACCGGCGGTAATTCCCCGCGGCGGATCGCGGCCGCCAATTCCCCCAGCGAAGCCGGGATCTCCTCCGTCGCGGGTTTTGCTTGCTCGCCTGAGATAGGCGGGCCGGTCGTCACCAGGTCACACCACGACACACCCGGCGCTGCAACCAAGTCGGCCAGCACCTGACCAGGCCCGGGGGAAGGCAACATGTCGAGATCCCCGACCAAAAGGACGTCCTCGCCTTCCTCGAGGGAAGAAAACAGCGCCGCATATGCCTCGACGTCGAGAAGCTGGGCGTCGTCCACCACCACGGTCCGCGGGCCAGACCGCTCGCGCACGACGGCGTCACGGACAGCCCCCTGCGGACCGGTGACCACGAAAAGACGTCCCCGGCTCACCAGACCCGCAACAACCGTGGCGATGAGCTCTTCGGCGGCGAGCAACCGCCGCCACCCGATCCCGTCGCCGTAACGGGCCACCGTGCCCTCACCCGACTCACCCCCCAAGACGTCCAGGGCCGCGTCGAGGTCGAGTCCGCGGCCGGCGAGCGCGGCCCGCGCCACCGCCGCCGGCATGAGCGTGTGACCGTCGCGAGACGCGCGATCGAGTAGGGCTGCGAGTTCCACAGCGGCGCGGTCGACGTCGATGCCCCCAGCCATCAGCGGATCGGTGCGTTCGAATCCTCGGCGTCCGACACCTCGTCGAGCGCCTCGCGGATTTCCGGCGGGAGTTTCACCTCGCATTCCGCGAGCACTCCGCGAAGCTGGGCCGCCGTCCGCGAACCCACAAGGGCTACCGCCACCCCGGGACGGTCACGGATCCACGCCAACGCCACCCCGAGCGGGGCGACCCCCAAGCCCTCAGCGGCCGTGCAGACCGCGTTGACGATACCCGCCGCGCGTGCGTCGAGATAGGGCTGGACGAAGTCGGCGAGGTGGTCGCTCGCCGCCCGTGAATCGGCGGGAATACCAGTGCGGTATTTCCCGGTCAATACCCCGCGACCCAGAGCCGACCACGCGACGAGCGATATTTCGGCGTCCAACGCCGCCGGCAGCACGTCGCGTTCCACGCCACGGCACAGCAGCGAATATTCCGCGGACGCCGACACCAACCGTACCCGTCCCGGCCAGGCCGCCTGCCACGCCGCCGCTTTCGCCAGGCGCCACGCCGAGAAATTCGCCACCCCGACGTAGCGGGTGCGTCCCGAGGAGACCGCGATGTCCAACGCGGAAAGCGTTTCCTCCATCGGCGTGCCCGCATCGGCGCCGTCGATGTGCCACACATCGATGTGGTCGACCCCTATTCGGCGCAGCGAGGCGTCCAAGGCATCGAGGAGAGTTCGCCGGGAAAGGTCGGCGGGAATGTCGAGTAAGCCGACGGTCGAGTGGGTGTACGGGCTGTGTCCGCCGGTCTTGACCGCGATCACGACGTCACCGCGGGGGAAACGCCCCGCGAGCAGCCTCCCGAGCACCACCTCCGAGGCCCCCTGGCCGTAACTGTCGCCGGTCTCGATGAAAGCCCCGCCGGCGTCGAGGAAATCCCGCAGCTGTTCGGCCGCCTCGTGCTCGTCGGTGTCCAGTCCCCAGGTCGCTGCTCCCAGACCCAGCCACGGCACGGCCAGCCCGCTGGCGCCGAGACGTCGAAGCTCCACGAGCGAACGCTACCGCCCGGCTTCGTGTCGTCCCGGCTCGGTAGACTTTCCGGCGTGGCTCGGTTCTCGTCCGCACGTCCTTTGGAACCCTGGCAATTCTGGGCAGGTGTGATCACGCTGGTGATCTGCGGCGTGCTCGCCCTCATTGCCCTCGCCGGGACGGCGGGCAAGCACGGCGCGTGCCCGAGCCCCGGACAGGATTCCCGTCCCGCCAACGCCGCGTGTTACCCGCCTTACCAGCACCAAGAGCAGACCGGCGTCGTCGGCTGAGACGACCGTTGCCGAGTCCAGACGCCGTGGCCCGTTTTCGCGGGAAATGTCTTGCTGATCCCACGACTGATCCCACGGGCAGAGGGGCGCCGTGACGACCGTCGTCTTCGTCCGCCACGGCCTCACGGCCGCCACCGGAGAGCGGCTCACCGGGCAACTGCCCGACGTCCACCTCGACGAGCGGGGCCAGGCGCAGGCCGCCGCGCTCGCGAAACGCTTCGCGGGGGTGAACCTCGCCGCTGTGGTCACCAGTCCCCTCGAACGCTGCCGGGAGACCGCCGAGCCGATCGCCGACCAGGCCGGCCTCGACCTCCACGTGGACGACCGGCTCATCGAATGCGGCTACGGCGAATGGACCGGCCGCACTCTGCGCGATATCGCCAAGGACCCGCTCTGGAAAGTGGTCCAGTCGCACCCGAGTGCCGCCGTCTTCCCCGGTGTGGACGGCGAATCGCTGCGCGCCGTGCAGCACCGGGCGGTGGACGCCGTCCGCGCATGGAACGCCAGCCTGGGCCCTCAAGCCGTCTGGGTGTGCTGCTCGCACGCCGACGTCATCCGTCTCGTGCTCGCCGACGCGCTCGGGATGCACCTCGACGAATTCCAGCGGCTCGTCGTGGACCCTTGCTCGGTCAGCATCGTCCGGTACACCACGTTGCGGCCCTTCGTCCTTCGCATCAACGACAGCGACCTCGATTTCGCCCAACTGCTGAGCCCGCCGAAACCCCGGCGTAAGCGATCACCGCGGTCGGCTGCCGCGTCGCCGAGCGACCGCTCCCAGCCCCACACGCCATAGGGTCGAAGCATGCCGCGTCAGGTCTTCAACTACGAGACCCCCGACCGTGTCGTCATCGGTGCGGTCGGCGAACCGGGTCGGCGCACCTTCTTCCTCCAGGTTCGCGAAGCCGACCGGCTCACCAGCGTGGTCCTCGAGAAGGCGCAGGTGGCGGTGCTCGCCGAACGGCTCGACGCCATGCTCGACGAAGTGGTCCGAGTCTCCGGCGGCACGGCCTCGGTGCCCGCCGTGGCGCCGTCCGATCTGGACGACGACCGCCCGCTCGACGAGCCGCTCATCGAAGAATTCCGCGTCGGTGCCCTTGGGCTCGGGTGGGACCCGGAGACCGAGCAGGTGGTCATCGAAGCGCAAGCGCTCGGAGGCGGCGAGGCCGAGGAGGTGCTCGTCGAGGACGACGACGCGGAGGGCCCGCCGCTGCTGCGGGTGCGGATGTCCGGTGCGGTGGCGCGGGCGTTCGCTAAACGGGCCTTGAAGGTGGTGGCCGCCGGTCGGCCGGCCTGCGAATTCTGCGGCGAACCGATCGACCCGGAAGGCCACATCTGCGCCCGGGCCAACGGCCACAAGCGTCCCTGACGCCGCCATGAGCGAACTCGCCGAGGCCGAGCTCCTGCGGGTGCTCGCCGAAGGAACCCTTCGGATCGAAGGGCAACTCCTGGACGCCTCCAACACCACCCTCTACTGCTGTGTCTCCCTCGATTCCCGGGAACTGCGGTGCGTGTACAAACCGGTGGCGGGGGAGCGGC
Source organism: Acidothermus sp. (assembly GCA_023512015.1). Classification (GTDB taxonomy): domain Bacteria; phylum Actinomycetota; class Actinomycetes; order Acidothermales; family Acidothermaceae; genus Acidothermus. Next base: position 6,022 of record JAIMAI010000014.1, read on the forward strand.
CGCTGTGGGATTTCCCCGACCACACGTTGAGCCGCCGAGAGGTAGCGGCGTACCTGGTGTCTGCAGCCACCGGTTGGGACATCGTCCCGCCGACTGTGTTCCGCGACGGGCCGTTCGGTCCGGGTGCCTGCCAGTTGTGGATCGACGTGGACCCGGACGTCGACCTCATCGAGTTGCTGCAAAGCGACGACCCCGGCTTGCAGCGCATCGCCGTCTTCGACGCCGTCGTCAACAACGCGGACCGCAAAGGCGGACACCTCCTTCCCACCCCAGGCGGGCACATCTACGGCGTGGATCACGGGGTGTGCTTCGCCGTCCCCGACAAGTTGCGCACCGTGCTGTGGCAGTGGCGGGGGCAGCCGCTCCCCGATGAAGCCGTCGATACCCTGCAGGCGCTGGCCTGCGAGCTGGACGGCGAATTGGGCGGCGAGCTCATCGACCTGCTCTCCCCGCGCGAAGTGGCCGCCACCCGTCGGCGGGTGCGGCGGCTGTTGGCAAGTCGCCGTTTTCCCGAACCCTCCGATCGGTGGCCGGCGATCCCCTGGCCCCCGCTGTGACATAGAGTTCGCTCCATGCACGCCTGGTCAGTTCCGGAAATCCCGAAGCTGCCAGGAAGGGGTACGCTCCCGCGGGTCTTCGACACCGCGCGCGGCGAAGCGGTCCCGGTGGGTTCACCCGATGGCGCCGCACTGTACGTTTGCGGCATCACCCCTTACGACGCCACCCATCTCGGGCATGCCGCGACCTACGTCGCTTTCGACATCCTGGTTCGCGCCTGGCGGGACGCCGGTATCCCCGTGCGGTACGCGCAGAACGTCACCGACGTCGACGATCCGCTGCTGGAACGCGCCCGCCAAGTGGGTGAGCCGTGGGAAGCCATCGCGGCCCGTGAAACCGCAATCTTCCGCGACGACATGACCGCGCTGCGCGTCGTCCCCCCCGACCGCTACATCGGGGTCGTCGAATCGCTGCCGCAGATCATCGGACTCATCGAGGTGCTACGGGCGCAAGGCTTCACTTACGAAGTCGACGGTGACGTGTATTTCGCCACGCACGCCGCTCCCGATTTCGGGGCGGTGAGCCACGCGGATCGCGACACCATGCTGCGGTTGTTCGCCGAACGCGGAGGAGACCCCGACCGGCCAGGGAAAAAGGACCCGCTCGACGCGCTGCTGTGGCGGCTCAAACGCCCGGGGGAACCGAATTGGGACGCCCCCTTCGGCCGCGGTCGGCCGGGATGGCACGTGGAGTGCGCGGCGATCGCGCTGACCCACCTGCGTATTCCGCTCGACGTCCAAGGTGGTGGGGCGGATTTGGTCTTCCCGCACCACGAAATGAGCGCGGCGCAGGTGCGGGCCGCCACCGGTCGGCCGTTCGCACGCAGTTTCGTGCACACGGCTCTCGTCTCCTACCAAGGCGAGAAGATGTCGAAATCCCTGGGGAACCTCGTTTTCGTCTCCCGGCTCCGCGCCGATGGCGCCGACCCGATGGCGATCCGCCTCGCGCTGCTCGCCCAGCATTACCGCACCGAATGGGAATGGCAGGCGTCCATGCTGGACGACGCCACCCGCCGTCTGGTCCGGTGGCGCGCCGCCGTCACCCGGCGGGCAGGGCCGCCCGCCGAACCATTCCTCGCCGAATTACGGGCCCGTATCGCCGACGACCTCGACACCCCGGGCGCCCTCGACCTCGTCGATGAATGGGCTGCTACCCGCGGCGGCGACGGCAGCGCGCCCAACCTGGTCAATGCAGCGGTGGACGCGCTGCTCGGCGTACGGCTGTGAGGTGGCAGAACACCGGTGAATTCGACGCCACGTCTGCCTTGAATTCGGAAAAACCGGAAAAGCAGCAGTGGGATCGGAGGTGCGTCAGTTCGAGCCCTCGCGGCGATGTCGCAGGTACCGCTCGAATTCCCGGGCGATCGCCTCACCGGCGTCCTCAGGCACTTCGGGATCGTCTTTCTGTTGCTCCAGCGCCCGCACGTATTCGCCGATTTCCGCATCCTCTTCGGCGAGCTGGTCGACGCTGCGTTCCCACGCCACCGCGAGATCGGGCAGATCTCCGTACGGCATAGGAATGTCGAGGGCGTTCTCGACGTGGCGCAGCAAGGCCAAGGTGGCCTTCGGGCACGGCGGGGAGGCCGCGTAATGCGGGACCGCCGCCCACAGGGAGGTCGACGGAATACCCGCCTGGATGCACGCGTCGTTGAACACTCCGACGATCCCCGTCGGCCCCTCGTAGCGGGACTGCTCCAACCCCAGCCGACGAGCGGTCGCCGAATCGGTGGCGCTGCCGGTAACCGGTACCGGCCGACTGTGCGGCGAGTCCGAGAGCAGCGCCCCCAGATTGATGACTTCGGTCACCCCGAGTTGGGTGGCGGCGTCGATCAGCTCCGCGCAAAAAGCGCGCCAGCGCATGTTCGGCTCCAGCCCGCGCAGTAGCACGACGTCGCGATCGCAGTCGGGGGGCCGAGCCAGCGACAGTCGCGAGGTTGGCCAGGTGATCCGCCGACTGACGCCGTCGATCAGAGCGACCGTCGGACGATTCACCTGGAAGTCGTAATAGTCGTCCGGATCAATCTCGCCCAGCGGCTCGGCGTGCCACGCCAGTTCCAGCGTCTCCACGGCGTCCGTGGCGGCTTCGGCCGCGTCGTTCCACCCCTCGAAAGCTGTGATCATCACGGGATTCCGGAGCGGACGGCGGCCCGACAACTCGATCACGCGTGGCTCCTCTCTTCGCGGCACGAGCCCGGGTTTCACACCGCTCGTTCACCGCGCCGGTCGTGGCTCCAGCCTACGGCCCTTCGGCTCGCGTCCGGTTTCCGCGCGCCGCCGGGTCGGCCGCTGCCTCCGCCGCGTTCTCGCCGGCACGCCCGCCGCACCGCGGAGGCCGCACGGTACCGTGGAGGTCCCATGAACAACCGCGCCGAGCTGCTCCGCCACGAGCTTGGACGCCGCCTCCTCGTGGCGGATGGCGCCATGGGCACCATGCTCCAAGCCGCTCGCCTCACTCCAGCCGACTTCACGCTGGATGACCGCGGGTATCTCGAGGGCTGCAACGAAGTCCTCAACCTCACCCGGCCAGACGTCGTGGCCGCCGTCCACGAGGCGTATCTCGCCGCCGGGTGCGACGCGATCGAGACCAATACCTTCGGGGCAAACCTTGGGAACCTCGGCGAATACGGGGTCACTGATTTGATCGGTGAGCTGGCTGAAGCCGGCGCCAGAATCGCCAGGGAGGTCGCCGACCGGTGGTCGACACCGACCGAGCCGCGCTTCGTCCTCGGATCCGTGGGGCCCGGGACGAAATTGCCCAGCCTCGGGCACGTCGAATTCGCCACGCTGCGCGACGCATACCAACGCCAAGTCGGCGGCCTGATCGCCGGAGGCGTGGACGCCGTCCTCGTCGAAACCGTGCAAGACCTGCTCCAAGCAAAAGCTGCGATCATCGGGGCGAAGCGGGCACGCGCGGCCACGGGGACCGACGTCCCGATCTTCGTCTCCGTGACGGTGGAGACGACCGGCACAATGCTCCTCGGCACCGAGATCGGCGCTGCGCTCACCGCGCTGGCCCCCCTCGGCGTCGACATGATCGGGCTGAACTGCGCCACCGGCCCGGCCGAGATGGGGGAGCATCTGCGCCACCTCGCGACGCACGCCGAACTCGCGATTTCCTGCATGCCGAACGCGGGTTTGCCCGTTTTGGAGCAGGCCGGGGCGCGGTATCCGCTGACGCCCGCTGAATTGGTCGAGGCGCTGGACGAATTCGCCTCGCGTTTCGGGCTTGCCCTCGTCGGGGGTTGTTGCGGGACGACGCCGGACCACCTGCGCCTGGTGGCCGAACGTCTCGGCGGGCGCGGCGTTCCTCGACGGGATCCGCGGCCTGAACCGGCGGTTTCCTCGCTATACCAGGCGGTTTCACTTCGCCAGGAGACGTCGTTCCTGGCGGTGGGGGAGCGGACCAACGCCAACGGATCGAAGGCATTCCGGGAGGCTTTGCTCGCCGAACGCTACGAGGACTGCGTCGAGCTGGCCCGCAGCGCGGCTCGGGATGGCTCGCACCTGGTCGATGTCTGCGTAGATTACGTGGGGCGAGAGGGAACCCGAGACATGCGGGAACTTGCCCGCAGGCTCGCGACTGCGACCACGCTTCCGGTGATGCTCGATTCCACCGAGCCGGCGGTCATCGAAGCAGGCTTGGAATGTCTCGGTGGCCGCTGCGTGGTCAATTCCGTGAATTTCGAGGACGGCGAGGGCCCCGGCTCACGGTTCGCCCGCCTCATGCCGATTGTCAAGGAGCACGGCGCGGCAGTAGTAGCCCTCACCATCGACGAAACCGGGCAGGCAAGGACGGCAGAGCACAAGGTGGCCGTCGCCCGGCGTCTGATCGAAACCCTCACCGGCCGCTGGGGATTACGCGAAAGCGACATCCTCGTCGACTGCCTCACCTTCACCCTCGGCACCGGCCAGGAAGAGAGCCGGCGCGACGGCCTCGCGACCATCGAGGCGATCCGTGAATTGAAATCGCGTCACCCCGCGGTGGGAACCATCCTCGGGATTTCGAACATCTCCTTCGGGCTCTCTCCTCCGGCGCGGGTCGTGCTGAATTCGGTGTTTCTCGACGAATGCGTGCGGGCCGGCCTGGACGCCGCCATCGTGCACTCCTCAAAAATTCTTCCCATTTCGCGGATTCCCGCGGAACAACGTGAAGTCGCACTCGACCTCATCTACGACCGGCGTCGGGAAGGCTACGACCCGCTCGCCCGGTTCCTCGAACTGTTCGCCGGCGTCTCCGCCGGGGAGACCACGCGGTCGCGTGCCGCCGAGCTCGCAGCGCTTCCACTGGAACAGCGGCTGCATCGACGCATCGTGGACGGCGAACGCAACGGTCTTGAAACCGACCTCGACGAGGCGCTGAAGAGCTACCGGGCGCTGCAGGTTATCAACGACATCCTGCTGCCGGCCATGAAAGAAGTCGGTGACCTATTCGGTCGCGGCGCGATGCAACTGCCGTTCGTCTTGCAATCGGCGGAAGTGATGAAAGCCGCCGTCGCGTATCTCGAACCACACATGGAGAGAACCGGGAAGGTCGGCAAAGGCACCATCGTGCTGGCCACCGTCAAGGGTGACGTCCACGACATCGGGAAGAACCTCGTCGACATCATCTTGTCGAACAATGGGTACCGCGTGGTGAATCTCGGGATCAAGCAGCCGATAGGGGCGATCCTCGACGCCGCTCAACAACACGACGCCGACGCGATCGGCATGTCCGGCTTGCTCGTGAAGTCGACCGTGGTGATGCGCGAGAACCTTCAGGAGATGATGGCCCGCGGCCTAGCCCACAAGTGGCCCGTGCTGCTCGGCGGCGCCGCCCTTACCCGGGCCTATGTGGAAGAAGACCTGGCCTCGGAATTCGACGGCGTCGTCCGCTATGCCCGCGACGCTTTCGAAGGGTTGCACTTGATGGACACCCTCATGGCCGTCAAGCGGGGAGAGCCGGGTGCGAGCCTGCCGCCTTTGCGCAAACGCCGGGTGGCGGCCACCCTTTCTCCCGAGAACGACGGCGCCCTCGGCCGCTCCGACGTCGCCACCGACGTGCCGGTCCCCACCCCTCCGTTCTTCGGGGACCGGGTGGTCAAGGGGATTCCGCTTGCCGACTACCTCGCTTATCTCGACGAAAAAGCCACCTTCGCGGGTCGCTGGGGACTGCGCGGGTCGTCGGGCGGTCCGAGTTACGCCGAACTCGTCGAGACGGAAGGTCGGCCGCGGCTGCGCAAATGGCTGGATCGCCTTCAGGCTGATCAGCTCCTCGAACCTGCCGTGGTCTACGGCTACTACCGCTGCGTGGCCGACGGCGATGCCCTCGTCGTCCTCGACGAAACGGCGACTGAGGAGCGGTGCCGCTTCACCTTCCCGAGGCAGCGGCGCGGCCGCCATCTGTGTCTGGCGGATTTCTTCCGACCGCGGGAGTCGGGGGAGACCGACGTCGTCGCTTTCCAACTGGTGACGATCGGCCCGAAGGTGAGCGAGTTCACCGCGCAACTCTTCGCCGAGAACGCGTACCGGGATTACCTCGAAGTCCACGGCCTTTCCGTTCAACTCGCCGAGGCCTTGGCCGAGTTCTGGCATCACCGGATTCGTGAGGAGCTCGGGATCGCCGGCGACGACAGTCCCGATCTGCGGGAGGTCCTCGACCACCAGGGATATCGCGGATCCCGTTACTCCTTCGGATATCCGGCCTGCCCGAACCTGGAGGACCGCACGAAACTGGTCGCCCTGCTGCGCCCGGAACGGATCGGCGTCCACCTATCGGAAGAATTCCAGCTCCACCCGGAGCAATCCACCGACGCCATCGTCGTCCACCACCCGGAAGCGAAGTATTTCTCGGCATGAAAAACGCCGCTGCGACCCCACCGCCCTACGCCGTTCTTTTCGACATGGACGGCGTGCTCGTCGACACCGAACCGCTGTGGTTTGCCACCGAGACCGAGCTGCTCGAAGAGCTCGGCGGGAGCTGGACCGCCGACGACCACGCGCTGTTGGTCGGGTCGGCACTCCAGGTGTCCTCGGCGTTCATCGCGAATCGCGCGGGCGCTCCGGTGCGCGCCGAAGACGTGGCAGCGGAGCTGGTCGAACGGATGGCCAAAACCCTGCGCGAACGAGCCGTGCTGCACGAAGGGGCGCGTCGTTTGCTCGGCGAGCTGGAGGCGGCGGCAATTCCGCGTGCCCTCGTCTCCTCGTCCCATCAGGTGCTCGTCGACGCCGTGCTGGATGCTCTTGCGCCGCTGCATTTCGACGTCGTCATCAGTGGTGATGCCGTCGAGCACAACAAGCCGCACCCCGAACCGTATCTGCGGGCCGCCACCGCCCTGGGGGTCGACCCACGCTGGACGGTTGCTTTGGAGGATTCACCCGTCGGTGTCGAGGCAGCACAACGGGCGGGGTGCTGGGTGGTGGCGATCCCCAGCGTGGCACCGATCGACCCGGCCCCGCGCCGTGCCGTGGTCACTTCTCTCACGGAGGTGACCCTGGATTTCTTGCGCTCGCTTTTCTTTACCCGCGGCTGACGCGGTTTTCCCGGCGGCTTCGGCGACGAACGGCCCGACCTGACCCCAGACGTGCCACCGTCATTCCGTGGCAATGGCGGTGAGCACCGGACGGCGTCCGGCTTGCCACGCGGGCCCCGCTGCGGCCAGCAGCCCCAGAATCGCCGCCACGAGAACGTAAACGGCGAGCTGACCGAACGGCACCACGAGATGGTCGATTTGGTTTCCGGAAGCACCGACGAGCGCGAGCCCGATAAGTGACCCGAGGACCACGCCTACGAGGGCTCCGAAAACCGCGATGACCAATGCCTCCAGACGGACCATGCTGCGAACGTGCCGGCGCGTCATTCCAACGGCGCGCAACAAACCGATTTCCCGAATGCGTTCGTAGACCGACAATGCGAGCGTATTGGCGATTCCCAGCACGGCGATGACCAGCGCGACACCGAGCAGCCCGGTGATGAGGCCCACGATTTGGTCGACCTGGGTAAGGATCGATTTCTTGTACTCCGCCTGGCTACGGACGTGGATTTGGGGGTAAGGCTGGAGGGCGCGGGCCAGTCCCGCGCTGACCTCCTCCTGGTGACCCGGGGCCGCTTCGACGTACACGATGACATCTCGCTGGACGGCGTAGTGCCGCTCGTAGGTCGACAACGAGACCAGGTATCCCGCACCCCCGTTGGCCAGCAGGGCGTTGTCTTCGTAGACGCCGCCTATCCGTAGCCGCTCCCGGGTCCGATCGGGGAATTCGACCTCGACGGTGCTGCCGGTCGTGAGTTTCGCCGCCTGCGCCCGAGAGCGGGAGACGAGGAGGGCTCCGTCGTCCAAGGTGGTGAGGGAACCGCTGGTCATCGTGAGCCCGACCACTGAGCCGATCGTGGGCGAAACGGCGGCGAGAAACTCGGTTTTGCCGTTCACCCGTGCTCGACCTACGCGGGTCTCGGCCACGGTCTCGACGCCCGGGAGGGTGGCCGCGCGGTGCGCGACGTCGGGGGAGAACCCGTCGAAACCCTCGCTTTGCAGTACGAAATCCGCGCCCAGATTCCGGTCCACCAGCGAAGCGATCGATGCCTTGGTCGAGGAGGTAAGGACCGCCAGCATCGACACCAGCGCTAGTCCAATCATCAACGCGCTTGCGGTCGCCGCCGTCCGCCTGGGATTACGGATCGCGTTGGAGCGGGCCAGTCGAGCGATCACCCCTCGCACGGCGACCAGCGGAGCGCCGAGAGCGTGGATCACCGGCCTGCTCAGGACGGGGCTGGCGAGCCACATTCCCACGATGAGGGCGACTGCCCCGATCCCCACTCGTGCCGCGGCACCGCCACCTTTTGAGCCCGCGAGCCATCCGCCGACGGCGACCATGGCGCCGATTCCCAGCAGCGCCGCACCGACGATGGCCCGAATCCGCAGTGAACGCACGGGAAGGGCGACGACGTCTCGGAGCGCCGCAACCGGGGGGATACGGGCGGCCCGCAAGGCGGGACCGAGCGCGGCGCTCACCGTGACGAGGATCCCCACGAGGTAACCGAGCAGCACGGTCCGACCGTTCATCACCAGCGGCCCGCTCGGGAGCCCGACTCCCACGGCATGCAGCAGGCCCCGGACGCCGAACGCTACCACCGTGCCGAACGCGATTCCGAGGGTCGCGGCCACGCCACCCACGGCGGCAGCTTCCCCAAGGACCGCAAGGGTGATCTGAGCTCTACTTGCTCCGACCGCCCGTAACAACGCAAGTTCCCGGGTGCGTTGCGCGACCAGCATCGTGAAGGTGTTGACGATGATGAAGAGTCCGACGAAGAGGGCCACGCCGGCGAAAATCGCTAGGAACGTATTGAAGAACCCGAGCGCTTTGCTGATCGCGGCGGTGTTCTCCTTCGTCACGGTTTTCGCGGTGACGGCTTCGACCCCCGCCGGCAGAACGGCCGAGATGCGGGCCGCCAGCTCATCCTGGGTGATACCCGGCTCGGCTTCGACATCTATTTCGTTGACGTAACCCGGCCGGCCCACCACGCGTTGCGCGGTGGCGGGGTCGAAAACGCTCAGCACCGCACCGGCCAGGTTGCTGCTCGCGCCCACCGTCACGATGCCGACCACCGTCGCGGCCATCGGGGCGCCTTCCGTCTGCACCGTGACTCGGTCGCCGAGTCCCAGGTGAAAGCGGTCCGCAGCGGCTTTGTCGATCGCCACCTCGCCCGGACCGCGCGGGCCGCGCCCCGCTACGAATCGCAGGCTGGAGAGGTTGGACGGCGTCCACGACGTCGCCAAAGTCGGCGGGCCCACCACCTTCGGCACCACCGCCCGGCCGTCGGCGGTCACCAGAGTCGCGAAACCGGTGACCGAACCAACCGCGTGAGCCACACCCGGTACCGCCTCGACCGTGGCGACGAGCGATTCGGGGATGGGTTGGCGGCTCGCCCCGAAATCCGAAGCTCCGAAGTCCGATTTCTCCCGCACCACCACGCTGAGGTTCTTGCTGGTTCTCCCGAGGAGCTCGTCGAAGGTAGCTTTCACGGTGTCGGTGAAGATTTGCGTTCCTACCAGAAACGCCACGCCGATCATCACGGCCAGAACGGTGAGCACCAATCGCACCTTGTGGGCGACGAGGTTGCGGATACTCGCGCGCAGCATCACTGCCCTGCCACGCCGGCCTCGAGGTCGGCCAGCCGCTCGAGAATCCCGGACCGCGTCGGAGCGAGCAGTTCGTCGACCACCCGGCCGTCGCGGAGGAACACCACCCGATCGGCATAACTGGCAGCGGCCGGATCGTGGGTCACCATCACGATCGTCTGACCCAGTTCCTTGACGAACCACCGCAAGAGCCCGAGCACCTCGCTTCCGGAACGAGAGTCGAGGTTGCCGGTCGGTTCGTCGGCGAAGACCACCGCAGGTTTACCCGCCAGGGCCCGGGCGCAGGCCACACGCTGCTGCTGTCCTCCGGAGAGCTCGGCGGGTTTGTGGCCGAGCCGATCCCGCAGGTCGACCGCATCGATCAGGCTGTCGAGCCACGCTTTATCGGGTTTGCGTCGTGCGATATCCAGTGGCAGGGTGATGTTCTCCCAAGCTGTGAGCGTCGGCACCAAATTGAAGGATTGGAAGACGAAACCGATCGCTTCGCGACGCAACCGGGTCAGGCCCGCGTCGTCCAAGCGGGTCACGTCGACGTCGCCGATGAAAACCTGACCGGAGCTCGGGGTGTCCAGGCCCGCCAAGCAATGCAAAAGGGTTGACTTCCCCGAACCCGAAGGCCCCATGATGGCGGTGAAATGCGCTTTGGGGAATTCGACGGTGACGTCGGAGAGCGCGTGCACCGCGGTCGAGCCGGAGCCGTAGATTTTCGTGAGATGGCGGGCCGAAGCGGCCAGCGACCCGTTGTGAGCGTCGTCCACTTCTCCGGTCCTCCCCTTCCAGACGGGCAGCCTCGAACGGCATCGTCGCGGTGGCTGTGTCGAGGTTCACCGTATCGAATCGCCGGCGCCGTCACGGGAGGCAGACGTCATGAGGGGACCGTGACGAATGTCAGTTCGTGGCTGTGGTGGTCGCCGGCCACGGCGGGGTCGAACCGCCGAACGCCGGACACAGCGCTTTGAAAGTGCACCAGTCACAGCAACGGCTCGGTCGCGGCGGAAAGAGCCCGGAGCGCAGCGCCCGATCGATGGCGGCCCACAACGCTCGAATCTTTCGTTCCGTGGCAAGCAGATCCGATTCGTCCGGGGAGTAGCGCAGGACTTGGCCGTCACCGAGGTACAGCAGTTGAAGGAGGGTCGGGATCACTCCACGTCGCCGCCACCACACCAGGGCGTAGAACTTCAGTTGGAAGAGGGCCTTTTCTTCGGCGAAATCCGGCGGAGCAGACCCGGTCTTGTAATCGACGATCCGAACGTGGCCGGTCGGCGCTATGTCGAGCCGATCCACGAACCCGCGCAGCCGAATTCCGTCGTCCAATTCGACTTCGATGAGGAATTCCCGCTCCGCCGGTTCGACGCACGCCGGATCCTCCAGCATGAAGTATTTCCGCAGTAGATCTTGCGCGCTGGACAGCCAGGCATCGAAATCCCCGGCCGTCTCGTCGCCGAAAAGTGCCGCAAGATCCGGGCGGGCTTCCACCAGATCCCGCCATGCGGGGCCGAGCAGCTCGACGGCGGTCTCCACGGTGCGGCGCGCGGCCGGCAGATCGAAGAGACGCTCCAGGACGGCATGCACCAGCGTGCCGCGCACACTGATCGGATCCGGCGGCTCGGGAATGCGGTCGACGGTCCGGAGCCGGTACAGCAGCGGGCAGGTCATGAAGTCGGTCGCCCGCGACGGCGAGAGCACCCATCGCGGCCTCGCTCCCGCGACTCCGGTCGGAATTTCTGACTCCGCCCCGACGATCCCGGCGGAGGGAGGAGCACCGGGAGCTCGACTCTCGGCGGGGATCGTGTCGATGGCCTCCTTGCTCGGGGCAGTCTCCGGGGCGGTCGCGGGTGCGGTCATGGCAGGAGACTACGGGAGCCGACCGACAATTCTCGGTAATGCGTGCGCCGGCACCCGGACGCCTAGCATCGAGGTGTGACCTCTCCCGCTCCGCGAACCGGCGACGCGACGTCGTCCGGTAGCGGGCTGCGGCTCGGCTACTTCTTCGGCGCCCCGGTGATCGTGGGCCCCAGTTGGCTGCTCTTCCTTGCCTGGATCACCTGGCAGTTCGCGCCGATCGTCGCCGACGCCGTGCCGGGGATCGGAGAGGGCCGTTACCTGGTCTCGGCGTCTTTCGGGGTTTTCCTCGGCTTGTCGGTCCTGGCGCACGAGCTCGCCCACGTCGCCGTCGCCCGGGTGGTCGGCGTCCCCACCGACCGGATCGTGCTGACGGCGCTGGCCGGGCATTCGGCGCTGCGGCGTGAGCCCGGCCGCCCGCACCAGATGTTCGCCGTCGCGGTCTTCGGACCGCTCACCAACATCGCCATCGCCGCCGCCGCGTGGGCGGCACACCGCGCGCTCCCACCCCACACCGTGGCTTCCGTCCTCGCCGCCGGGCTGGCGTGGACCAACGGCATCGTCGGTCTGTACAACCTCCTTCCCGGCCTTCCCCTGGACGGCGGTCAGATGCTGCGGTCGCTGATCTGGGCGATCACTCGCAAACCGCGACTCGGCGTCATCTGGGGGGCATGGTCGGGTCGGATCGTCGGGGGAGCCACCGCGTTCTTCGGCGCGTACCTGCTCACCCGGGACGACCCGCAGGCCCAACTCGACGGCCTCTGGGCAATGCTCATCGCGGCCATGCTGATCTTTTCTGCAGGGACGACGTTGCGGCTGCAGGCGTTGCGGGAACGCCTTCCGGCCCTGTCGGCCCGTACCCTTACCCGCCAAGCGCTCTCGGTCACCGGCGATGTGCCACTCTCCGAAGCCGTCCGCCGCGCCCAGGAGGCCCGCGCCGGCGGACTCGTCGTGATCGACGGCTACGGCCGTCCCACGGCGGTGGTGAGCGAAGCGGCCGTGGTGGCCACACCGGAGTCGCGTCGTCCGTGGATCAGCGTGAGCTCGGTCGCCCGCCAGATCTCACCCGCCGATCTGCTGCCCGCCGACCTGCAGGGGGAAGCCCTGCTCGAACGCCTGCGCTCCACCCCCGCGTCGGAGTACGTGGTGGTCGGGCCGGACGGCGAAATCTACGGCGTCCTCGCGGCTGCCGACGTCGCGGCCGCGCTGCGGGCGTGACCCGCCCGGTACCCTGCCGCACGTGAACCGCGTCTTCGCCCCGGGGGACCGGGTGCAGCTCGTCGACCCCAAGGGGCGCCGTCACCTGGTGGTCCTCCAATCGGGCCAGCGCTACCACACCCACCGCGGGATCGTCGATCACGATGCGCTTCTCGGCTTGCCGGAGGGAAGCGTGATCACCTCGACCAAGGGCACTCCGTACGTCGCGTTCCGTGCGTCGCTTGCCGAGTACGTGCTGGCGATGCCCCGGGGAGCCGCGGTGGTCTACCCCAAGGACGCTGCGATGATCGTCGGTTACGCGGACATCTTCCCGGGTGCGGTGGTGCTGGAGGCTGGAGCCGGTTCGGGGGCGCTCACCTGCTGGCTGCTGCGCGCCGTCGGGGAACGGGGCGCGGTCGTCTCGGTGGAACGGCGTGCCGATTTCGCTGCGGTCGCCCGCCGCAACGTCGTCCGCTTCTTCGGCTCCCCGCCGCCGAACTGGCATCTGGTGGTCGGCGACGTCACCGATGTCGTGGCTCCGGGACCGCTTCGCCGCGTCGACCGAGTGGTGTTGGACATGCTCGACCCCTGGACGGCGGTCGACGCGGTCGCGCGCCTCCTTGCGCCGGGAGGCATCGTCTGCTGCTACGTCGCCACCACCCCGCAGCTTGGGCGAACCGTCGAGAGCCTGCGCGCGCACGGCGCCTTCGCCGAGCCGGAGGCGTTCGAGACCTTGCTGCGGACCTGGCATGTCGAAGGCTTGGCGATCCGACCCGACCACCGCATGATCGGCCACACCGGGTTCTTGGTCACGGCCCGGCGTATGGCGGACGGCGTCCCCGCCCCGCCGCGGCGTCGCCGTCCGGCCCCGGGCGCCTGGAGCGGGGATGAGGCTGCTGGTCTACTCGCCGGCGTCCGGCCCGGCGACCTCGACCCCGTCGCGGGCACGGACGACGTGGATGCAGGCCCCCGGACACCTGCGGGCTGATTCGAGAACGGCGTCGAGACTGGCGGCGGGGACGACCGTGCGGGCGCCCGGTTGCGTGAGCAGGTCCCCGTTGGGATCTTTCACGTACGCCAGGCCATCGAGGTCGAATTCGAACACGTCGCGTGCTTCCTGCACGCAAAGGCCGTCGCCGGTACAGAGGTTTTGATCGATCCAGACTTCGAAGATCTCCGGCTCCGTCTCAGCCACCGCCGCGCTGTTTCCTCTCGGCTCCGTCTTCGTCAGGTTGCCGCCGTCCTCGACGATAACCATCTCGTAGCGGAGGTACCTCCCGGCCCGGCGACTGCTTTCGCGATCGGCCATATCCGGCAGGACCGACGCTAGGGTCGAAATAGCACCGCAGGAACTCGGGTAAACCCGAGGTTCGGCGGGATCGTAAGAAGTACCGACGAAGGACGCGCCGGAGTGGGCAGGAGGTGAAGCTGGTGGGCAGTCGTGAGGACCGCGACGCGGCGAACGCGCGAGTGATCCAGCTTCAGGAGCAGGTCGAACGCCTGGAAGACGAAGTCGCCGCGCTCCGTCGTCGGCTCGCGGAGAGTCCGCGGTCGGCCCGCTCGCTGGAGGAGCGGTTGGCCGCCGCCCAGGCCACCATTGCCGGATTGACCAGCCAGAACGAGCGGCTGGTCGCCACTTTGAAGGAGGCTCGGGACCAGATCGTCGCGTTGCGCGAAGAGGTCGACCGGCTGGCGCAACCGCCGTCCGGCTACGGCATCTTCCTCGGCCGCCACGAGGACGGGACGGTCGACGTCTTCACCGGAGGGCGCAAGCTGCGGGTGACGGTGAGCCCTTCGGTGGACGTCGACAGCCTGCGCAAGGGCCAGGAAGTCATGCTCAACGAGGCGCTCAATGTCGTGCGCGCGATGTCGTTCGAGCGGCAAGGCGAAGTCGTCATGTTCAAGGAACTGTTGGACGGCGACCGCGCCCTGGTCATCGCCCACGCCGACGAGGAGCGCGTGGTGATGCTCGCCGATTCCCTCACCGACACTCCGTTGCGAGTCGGGGATTCGCTGCTCGTCGAACCACGCTCGGGGTACGCCTACGAACGGATCCCGAAGGCCGAGGTCGAAGAGCTGGTGCTGGAGGAGGTTCCCGACGTCGACTACTCGGCGATCGGTGGACTCTCGGCTCAGATCGAACAAATTCGCGACGCCATCGAGCTCCCTTACCTGTACCCGGAGCTGTTCAAGGAGCACAAGTTGCGCCCGCCGAAGGGCGTGCTGCTCTACGGTCCCCCCGGCTGCGGCAAGACCCTCATCGCGAAGGCCGTGGCGAATTCGCTCGCCAAGAAGGTGGCCGAGGTCACCGGCAAGCCGGAAGGGAAGAGTTTCTTCCTCAACATCAAGGGGCCCGAACTCCTCAACAAGTACGTGGGGGAGACCGAGCGGCACATCCGCCTGGTGTTCCAGCGGGCTCGGGAGAAGGCCAGCGGCGGCACCCCGGTCATCGTCTTCTTCGACGAAATGGATTCGATTTTCCGGACCCGGGGTTCCGGGGTGAGTTCGGACGTCGAGAACACCATCGTGCCGCAATTGCTGAGTGAGATCGACGGGGTCGAGGGGTTGGAGAACGTCATCGTCATCGGCGCGTCCAACCGCGAAGACATGATCGATCCCGCGATCCTGCGACCGGGTCGACTGGACGTCAAAATCAAGATCGAGCGCCCGGACATCGAGGCGGCGCGGGACATCTTCAGCAAATACATCACCCCCGATCTGCCACTCCACCCGGACGATCTGGCCGAGCACGGTGGTTCCCGAGAAGCGACCGTACAGGCGATGATCCAGCACGTCGTCGAGCGGATGTACGCCGAGAGCGAGGAGAACAAGTTCCTCGAGGTCACGTACGCCAACGGCGACAAGGAAATCCTGTACTTCAAGGATTTCAATTCCGGCGCGATGATCCAGAACATCGTCGACCGGGCGAAGAAGATGGCCATCAAGGATTACCTGGAGACCGGGCAGAAAGGCCTGCGCATCCAGCATCTGATGGCAGCGTGCTTCGACGAGTTCAAGGAAAACGAGGACCTGCCGAACACCACCAACCCCGACGATTGGGCGCGGATTTCCGGCAAGAAGGGCGAGCGGATCGTCTACATCCGCACCCTGATCTCCGGCAAGCAGGGCACCGAACCCGGCCGGTCCATCGACACCCTCACCAGCACCGGCCAGTACCTGTAGCGGCTTTCCTCTCGGCAGAATCCTGAACCGGATTCCATCGCCGGGCGGGTTTCAGACCCCGGGGCCGCCGTGCCTCACGAGGTGAGGCTGGAGCAGGCCGGTCACCGCGAGGAGATGGCGCCCGTCCGGCACGAAGACGAAATCCGGCGCAGCGAGACGCTCGGCGAGGGTGGCCGGCGTCCACCAATCACCCCAGGCGATTTCCGTGACCTGAGGCACGATCGGCCCGTCCCAGACGGTCTCGAAGACGTGGTAGATAGCGTGCGCCCGACTGTCCGACCAGCGGACCACGCCGAGGGGCCGCAATGGAACGCCGCGAACACCGAGCTCTTCGGCGAGTTCCCGGCGGGCTCCCTCCAGCGGAGTCTCACCACTGGCGATCACACCCCCGGCCCAGCAGTCGTACGCCCCGGGGTAGATGTCTTTGGTCTCGGTACGCCGGTGAACGTACAGGCATCCGTCGGATCGTCGGACGGCAACGGCGGTTGCCGCGTGCAGCAGACGAAGTCGGCGGACCTCCGAACGCGGGGCCACCCGCACCGCAAGCCCGCAAGAGTCCAGGACGTCAACCAGTTCGGTCCCGGGATCGGAGGTCACGGTGCCATTCTCGCCCTCGCGCTCCGGTCGCCGTCGCCTGCCGCGAAGAGCCGCGGCCCGTAGGCTGAAGGTGTGAGTGTGCGTCGGGTGATGGGCATCGAGACCGAATACGGGATCTCGGTGCCCGGCCATCCCACCGTGAACGCCATGGCCGCCTCCTCGCAGGTGGTGAACGCTTACGCCCCGGTGAACCTGCTCGCCCAGCGTCAGGCGAGGTGGGATTTCGAAGAAGAAAATCCGCTTCGCGACGCGCGGGGGTTCGAAGTGGCCCGGGAGATGGCCGATCCCTCGCAGCTCACCGACGAGGATCTCGGGCTGGCCAACGTCATCCTCACCAACGGCGCGCGGCTTTACGTCGATCACGCCCACCCGGAGTATTCGACGCCCGAGGTCACCAACCCGCTGGACGCGGTGATCTGGGACAAGGCGGGCGAGCGCATCATGGCGGACGCCGCGCAGCGGGCCGCCGCCGGACCCGCCGGTTGGCAGATCCAGCTGTACAAGAACAACACCGACAACAAAGGCGCCAGCTACGGCTGCCACGAGAATTACTTGATGAATCGCGCCACGCCGTTCGCCGACATCGTGCGCCATCTCATCCCGTTCTTCGTGTCGCGACAAGTTTTCTGCGGCGCCGGACGCGTCGGCATCGGCGCGGACGGCCGCGGGGAAGGGTTCCAGCTCAGTCAGCGGGCGGATTTCTTCGAAGTGGAAGTGGGCCTGGAAACCACGCTCAAACGGCCCATCATCAACACCCGGGACGAACCGCACGCCGATCCCGACAAATATCGCCGGCTGCACGTCATCATCGGCGACGCCAACATGAGCGAGATCGCGACTTATCTCAAACTCGGGACGACCTCCCTGGTCCTCGCGATGATCGAGGATGGTTTCCTTTCCCAGGATTTCTCCATCGAGGCCCCGGTCGGGGCGCTGCGGGCGGTTTCCCACGACCCGTCGCTGCGCTACCAGCTCCGGCTGCACGACGGGCGGAAGCTGACCGCCGTCCAATTGCAGATGGAGTATCTGGAGCAGGCCCGCAAATACGTGGAGGACCGCTTCGGCACGGACGTCGACGAGATGACCCGCGACGTCCTGGACCGCTGGGAGACCACGCTCGTGCGGTTGGCCGACGACCCCATGCAGCTCGCCCGAGACCTGGACTGGGTAGCCAAACTCACCTTGCTGGAGGGATACCGCCAGCGTGAGAACCTGCGGTGGGGGGCGCACAAACTCCAGTTGGTGGACCTGCAGTACCACGACGTGCGCCCGGACCGCGGCCTGTACAACCGGTTGGTCGCCCGCGGTCGGATGAACCGCCTCGTCGACGAGTCGGCGGTTCGGACGGCGATGAGCCAGCCGCCGTCCGACACCCGCGCGTATTTCCGGGGCCGGTGCTTGGCGAAATTCGGCGACGAGGTCGCCGCGGCGTCCTGGGATTCGGTCATCTTCGATGTGCCGGGGCGGGAATCGCTGCAGCGGGTCCCGACCCTGGAGCCGTTGCGGGGGACGCGCGCCCACGTGGGGGAATTGCTCGACCGCTGCCGGAACGCCTCCGAGCTGGTGGCCGCGCTCACCGGCCGTACGTGAGCCGGACGGACCTCAGCTCAGGGGCTTCCTCGGTCGAAGGATTGCTGTCGCCCCACACAGGTAGTCTCGGCGGCAGTGGAGCCGGCACGAGCCGACATCCGACGGGAGGAACGATGCCCGAGAAGGACACCGGCGGCCAGCAGCGTGCGACCCGCCGGGCGCAAGAGCAGGACGAGACGATCGACGAGACCACGGTCTCTTCCGACGTCCAGGAGCGCCGGGAGAAACTCGACGAGGACGTCGACGCGATCCTCGACGAGATCGACGAAGTGCTGGAGGAGAACGCCGAGGAGTTCGTCCGCTCCTACATCCAGAAGGGCGGTCAGTGACCGAAGGCGGCGTCCGGCCCGTAGCCGCGCTACGGGAGGTAATCCGTGCCGTAAACCCTAGGTTCCGGCCGTCGATTACGAGCCGGGCCGAGCTGGCCGGCGTGCGCTGGGTACAGTCGCCAGCGGTCGACCGACACGACGACGGAGAGGTGCGATGACCATCGCCGGAGGTGCCCCGATGCCCGGGGGATTGGGACGTCTCCCCGCGCCGTTCCACGTGCCGGGGATTCCCTCCTTCGTCGACTTCCTGTCGCTGCAGGCCCCGGATCTGCTTCCCGGCCGGCTCGCCGTCGCCGGAGGGCAGCTGCTCGACGTCCCCCACGGGACGACGATCGTGGCGGTGGCGTACCCGGGCGGGGTGGTGATGGCCGGTGACCGGCGCGCCACGATGGGCAACATCATCGCGCAGCGGGACATCGAGAAGGTCTTCCAGACCGACGAGTACTCCTGCGTCGGGATCGCCGGGAGCGCGGGGATCGCCCTGGAGGTGGTGCGGCTCTTCCAGGTCGAGCTCGAACATTACGAGAAGCTCCAGGGCACCACGCTGTCGCTGGAAGGGAAGGCGAACCGGCTGGCGATGATGATCCGCGCGAACCTCCCGATGGCGCTCCAGGGACTCGCCGTTGTCCCGCTCTTCGCCGGCTACGACTTGTTCGCCGACGATCCCGCCAAGGCAGGGCGGATTTTCTCCTTCGACGTCACGGGCGGGCGCTACGAGGAGCACTCCTACCACGCCGTGGGCTCGGGGGCGAGTTTCGCCCGCGGGGCCTTGAAGAAGCTGTTCCGCGAGGATTTCGACGAGGCACGGGCCGTGCGATCCTGCATCGAAGCGCTGTACGACGCCGCCGACGACGATTCGGCGACCGGCGGCCCGGACATGACCCGCCGCATCTACCCGGTCGTCGCGGTGGTGGACGGCGGAGGCTTCCGGCGGCTGCCCGACGAAGCCGTCGGAGAGGTGGTCGAACAGGTGATCGCGACGCGGATGGCCAATCCCGGCGGCCCGACCGCCGTGCTGCCCTGATCGGGACGTCGCAGAATCGATTTCGGAGAATCGATGCCAGTCCGCCTGCCATGTCCGTTCCCGGTCCAGGAGTGTCCCGCGTGAGCACCCCGTTCTACGTCTCGCCCGAGCAGATCATGAAAGATCGCGCGGAGTTCGCGCGGAAGGGCATCGCTCGCGGCCGCAGCAACGTCGTCCTCCAATACACAGACGGAATCCTGTTCGTCGCGGAGAACACGTCACGGGCGCTTCACAAGATCAGCGAGGTGTACGACCGGATCGCGTTCGCGGCGGTCGGCCGCTACAACGAGTTCGAGAACCTGCGGGTCGCGGGGGTGCGGCTCGCCGATCTCACCGGCTACACCTACGACCGTCGGGACGTCACGGCCCGAACCATCGCCAACGCCTACGCACAGACCCTGGGAGCAATCTTCAGCGGGGCGACCGAGAAACCCTACGAAGTCGAGATCGTCGTCGCCGAGGTGGGTGACACCCCGGAGGGCGACAGCATGTACCGGCTCACCTACGACGGCTCCGTCGGCGAGGAGCACGGGTACGTCGCCATGGGCGGCCAGGCAGAGCAGATCACTACCTTGCTGAAAGACCGATACACCGAGAACCTGCCCCTCGGGGAGGCGCTCCGGCTTGCCGTCGACGTGCTGGGCCGAGCGACGGACGGCTCCGAGCCGCGGGCCCTCACCCCGGATCAGCTCGAAGTGGCGGCCCTCGACCGTAACCGGGGACGGCGGGCATTCCGCCGCTTCGTCGGAGCCCAGCTCGACGAACTGCTCCGGCCGCCCTCCTGACGCACCCTGCCGGAGCTCGCTGGCCCGTCGCCGTCCGGCGTAACACCGGCTCCGCCGAACGCAGTAACGCAGTGTTACGCCGAACGGGCGGATCTGCTTCCGCCCTTTGGACGAGTCGAACCGCGTCTTTCGCCCGATTGCGCCCTGATTTGTGGCGATCGGAGTAACGGCGTTGCGCCGAACATCCCACACCTTTCCGCCGATTGGGCTCAAGTCCACTGCACCGTTCGGCCGATTACCCACGGTGAGGGAAGGAGAACCATGGCCTCGTGGACGAATGACGGACAGCTGCACGTGCTCATGCGGGAGTATCTCGACGCCGCCTCTCGGCTCGACGAGGCGCGGGAGAAGGGGCTACCCCAGGCGGAGATCGACCGGTTGAGCGCCGAGAAGCAAGCCGCTGCCCGCGCGTACGAGGACGCCCTGCTGCAACGGGGTTGGCAGATTCCCGGGTTGGCGATCGGTCCGCTCGCGCGGTCCACGCGGTGGTAGCGAAGACGCCTAGGCTCGAAGCATGGAGCGGCGCATCTTCGGCCTGGAGAACGAGTACGGCGTCACCTGTACCTTCCACGGCCAGCGTCGCCTCTCCCCGGACGAAGTAGCCCGCTATCTGTTCCGTCGGGTGGTGAGCTGGGGCCGGTCCAGCAACGTCTTCCTGCGCAACGGAGCTCGGCTGTACCTGGACGTCGGCAGCCACCCCGAGTACGCGACCCCCGAGTGCGACAACGTGGTCGACCTCGTCATCCACGACAAGGCGGGGGAGCGGACCCTGGAGGGTCTGCTCGTCGACGCCGAACACCGGTTGCGGGAAGAAGGCATCACCGGGGATATCTACCTTTTCAAGAACAACACCGATTCGGCGGGGAATTCCTACGGCTGCCACGAGAACTACTTGGTGGCCCGGCAAGGGGAATTCGGGCGGATGGCCGACGTCCTCATTCCTTTTCTCGTCACCCGCCAATTGCTCTGCGGCGCCGGGAAAGTCCTCACCACACCGCGCGGCGCGGTGTACTGCTTGAGCCAACGGGCGGAACACATCTGGGAAGGGGTGTCGAGCGCCACGACCCGGAGCCGACCCATCATCAATACCCGCGACGAGCCGCATGCGGACGCGGAACGGTTCCGCCGCCTGCACGTCATCGTCGGGGACTCGAACATGGCCGAGCCGTCGACCCTGCTCAAGGTCGGATCCACCGACGTCGTCCTGCGCATGGTGGAAGCCGGGGTCGTGCTGCGCGACCTCAGTCTGGAGAATCCGATCCGCGCCATCCGCGAAGTGAGCCACGACCCCACGGGCAGGCGCCGGATTCGGCTCGCCAACGGGCGTGAGGCAACCGCGCTGGAAATCCAAGAGGAATACCTCACGAAGGCTTTGGAATTCGTGGAACGACGCGGCGCGGACCCGACCACGAAACGAGTACTCGACCTGTGGGAACGGACCTTGCGCGCCGTCACCACCGGCGACCTTTCCCTGGTGGACCGGGAAATCGACTGGGTCATCAAATTGCGCCTCATCGAGCGCTACCGCTCCAAGCACGGCCTGTCGCTCTCCTCGCCCCGGATAGCCCAAATCGACTTGGCCTACCACGACGTGAACCGCTCCCGCGGGTTGTACTACCTGCTGGAGCGGCGTGGAGCAGTCGAGCGGGTGGCGCACGACCTGCTCATCTTCGAGGCGAAATCCATCCCCCCGCAGACCACCCGCGCGCGGTTGCGGGGCGAGTTCATCAAACGCGCGCAGGAGAAGCGGCGGGACTTCACCGTCGACTGGGTCCACCTCAAACTCAACGACCAGGCCCAGCGCACGGTGCTGTGCAAGGACCCGTTCCGTGCCGTCGACGAGCGCGTCGAGAAGCTCATCGCCAGCATGTAACGACCGGGCGCTTCGCTTCGCCGCGCCCGCGCCCCGATCGAGGAGATCCGTCCCGCACCCCATAGGCTGGCGCTCGCCGCGGATCTGCCGCGACCAGCACCACGCTGTCTCATCGGCCGCCTCGCTACCGCGACCGGCCCGATCGAGCAGGAGGGGAGTATGCGTCTCATCGTCAAGGAGACGGTCGGCGAGCTGACCGGCGAGCTGGCCATCCCCAACTCCAAGTACCACGCGCACCGGGCGCTGATCCTGGCCTCGCTGGCCGAGGGGACCAGCCACATCCACGGCCTCTCGGACGCCGGCCACGTCCGCTACACCATCGACGCCCTGCGCAAACTCGGGACCGAGATCGACGTGGACGGCGACACGTTCGTCGTCCGAGGCGGACCGTACCGCCCCAGACGCCAAGAGATTTCCGTCGGGAGCTCCGGCACCACCCTGTACTTCCTCACCGGCCTGGCCTGTCTTGCCGAAAATCCGGTGACCGTCGTGGGGCAGCGCTACTTCCAACGTCGTCCGATCAAGCCGCTCCTCGCTGCGTTGCAGGCGATGGGGGTCGACGTCTCCTCGCCGACGGGGTGCCCGCCGATCGCCGTCCGGCCCGGCCGCCCCCGCGGAGGGCGGGTCACCATCGCCGGCACCCTCTCCCAGTGGATCTCCGGTTTGCTGCTCTTGGCGCCGTTCGCAACCCACCCCACCGTGATTGAAGTCGAGGGAGAGCTGAACGAGCGCTCGTACATCGATCTCACGATCCGCATGATGCGGAGCTTCGGCCTGCACGTGGAGGCTGCTCCCGACGCCCGCCGTTTCGAAATCCCACCGAATCAGGTGCCCCACCCCGCGGACCTCACCCTTCCGCCGGACGTCGGTGCCGCCGCGTTCGGCCTCGCCGTGACCGCTTTGCACCCTTCCGACGTCCGATTCCGCGGACTGCGATCCACCTCCAGTGCGGACGTCGACCACCCCGAGGCCGACCTGCTGGACATCGTCGCGGGAATGGGCCTCCCGATGGTGGTCGAACCCGACACCGGGATGGTGCGGGTGCGTCACCAGGGCATCGAGCTCGCTCCGATCGACGTCGACTGCCGCGACGTGCCAGACATGCTGCCGATCCTGTCGGTCCTCGCGACCTTCGCCAAGGGGCGAAGCGTGCTCCGCAACGTCGCTCACATCCGGCTCAAGGAGTCGGACCGGGTAGCCGCGATGCTCCAGCTCAATCGGATGGGAGGACGGCTGGAGCAGCGCGATACCCAACTGATCTGCGAGGGGGTCGAGCGGCTCACCGGAACCGACCTGTCGTCCTTCAACGACCATCGGGTTCTCATGGCCCTCGCTGTCGCGGCGTCCCGGGCCGAAGGGGAGACCCGGCTCACCTATCCCAACGCCTACCGGATCTCCTATCCACGTTTCCTCGACGAGATGAACGGGATCGGAGTGGCCATGTCCGTGGAGGCCACCCCGATCCGCGCGACGCGCCCCTCGAGGCAGCAGCCGACACGGCCGGCGGTCTCCCCGGCCCGGCTCGCCGCCGTCCCGATCGACCGGCACATCGCGAAGTGGGCACGTCGGCGTCCGGAGGAGCCGGCGGTGGTGGACGTCGCAGCGGACCGCGTCCTGACCTGGCGGGAATTCGCCGAACGAGCCGATGCTGTGGGCTTCGGCCTGCTGCGCCTCGGAGTCGGTGCCGAAGAGCCGGTGGCTTACCAACTGCCGAACCGGGCGGAATTCCCGATATTGGCCGCGGGGATCGCGCGAATCGGAGCGGTGAGTTGTCCGCTCATGCCGTTCTACCGGCGACGTGAAGTGAGTTTCATGCTGGCGCGTTCCCGAGCGCGCGTGCTGATCCTTCCGCGGGCTTTTCGGGGTCGGGACTACCTCGCGGAGACCGTTGAATTGCTCGCCGAGGAGCCGGGTCTTTCCGTGCGGCACGTAGTCGTCCTGGACTGCGACGGCCCGTTGCCCACCGAGCCTGCCGGGGTGAGCTGGCACCGCTTCGAGGACGTCTTCGCCTCGGACCCCTCCCCGCAGCGGACCCGCGCGCTCGCAGCCCGCCGTCCGAACGCCGATGCGTTGGCGCAACTGCTTTTCACGTCGGGCACGTCGGGGGAACCGAAAGGCGTGCTGCACCGCATGTCGACCCTCACCCGCGCGGTGGGTATGGAAATTCGCCATCTCGGTCTCGGGGCGGAGGATCGGATTTTCGTCCCGTCACCTCTCGCACACCAAACCGGTTTCCTGTACGGCATGTGGCTGGCCTTCGTTCTCGGTGTGCCGCAAATTCTGCAGCCGATTTGGGACGGCCGCATCGCCGCCGACGCGATTCGCCGGTACGGCGCGACATTCGTGCAGGCGGCCACCCCCTTCTTGGCCGACCTGGTGTCGGTGGTGGAGGAGACCGGCCAACGGCCCGAAACCTTGCGCATTTTCGTCGCGACCGGGGCGGCGGTTCCGCGCAACCTCGCGGAGCGCGCCACCAGGATGCTGGGCGCGGCGGTGTGTGGCGCGTGGGGAACCACCGAGACCTGCTTGGGCACCCTGGCGGCACCGGGCGACGAGCCGGCGAAAGTCTGGGGGACCGACGGGCGGCCGCTGGCCGACATCGCGGTACGGGTGACCGACGACGACGGCAACGTCCTGGCTCCCGGCGTCGAAGGGAATTTCGAGGTGAAATCCCCCACCTTGTTCGTCGGCTATTTGGACCACCCGGAATGGACGGCGGCGGCCCTCACGCCCGACGGCTGGTACCGCAGCGGCGACCTTGCGATCATCGGGGACGACGGCTACGTCCGCATCACGGGTCGAGCCAAGGATGTCATCAACCGTGGGGGAGAGAAAATCCCGGTCGCCGAGGTGGAGCAGATCCTGCACACCCATCCGGCGGTCAAGGACGTCGCGATCGTCGCGATGCCGGACGAGCGGTTGGGGGAACGGGCGTGTGCGTACGTCGTCCTGCGGCCCGGGGAGACCCTGGATTTCACCGAGATGCAGCGTTTCCTGGACGACCGCCACGTCGCCAAGCAGTACTGGCCGGAGCGGTTGGAAATCATCGACGAATTGCCGCGGAATCCCACCGGCAAGATACAGAAATTCAAGTTGAGGGAACGCATCCGTGCCACCCTGGCAGCGGAGCGTAACGAAGAGCAGTGAGGACGAAGCAATGAGCATCGAGGACGAGGATTTCGAGCGGCTGCGCCGGGAGGTCGAGGAATTCGTCCGTGGGCCGGGTGAGCAGTACGCCCAAGAAATCGAGGCCACCGGGCGGGTACCGCAGCGGCTGTGGACGGACCTGCGCGACCGCGGGTATCTGCGGCTGGCCGCTCCGCAAGAGTACGGCGGCCGTGGGTTGCGGTTCTCCAAGTACCTGGAACTCGTCGAGCTCTTCTCCATGTCCCACGCGTCCCTCCGAATGATCGTGCATGTGGTGAACGGAATCTGGAGAGCGATCGATCAGCTCGCCACCGACGAGCAGCGTAAGAAGTTCGTCTTACCCCAGGTGTCCGGCGACATCCGGGTCGCCTTCACCCTCACCGAGCCGACCGCGGGAACCGGCGCGGACATCCGCAGCACCGTCGTCCGCGACGGTGATCTGTACTACCTGTCGGGCGAAAAGCACCTCATCACCTTCGGGGTGCACTGCGACTACTGGTTGCTCTTCGCCCGGCTCGCGGGAACGACCGGCAAGGACGGCACCGTTGCGCTCATGGTCGACCGGAATTCTCCGGGCGTCACCGTGGAGGAGATGTCACGCTCCATGGGAGTGCGGGGAACCGACCACGCCCACCTCGTCTTCCGCGACACCCCGGTTCCGGTTGCGAACCGACTCGGAGAAGAAGGGCAGGGCCTGGACGTCGCGTTCGGCGGATTCCTCACACCCAGCCGGATATCCGTCGCGATGACCTGCGTCGGTCTGGCCCGCCGAGCTCAGGAATTGGCCGTGGAATACGCCAAGAAGCGCGTCACGTTCGGGAAACGGCTGGCCGATCGCCAGGTCATCGCGTACGCCCTTGCGGAAAACGCGACCGACATCGAAGCCGCACGCCAGCTCACCCTGTACGCCGCCCGTGAATGGGAGAACGGCGCGCCGAACGCGCTCACCCTGTCCTCGATGGCCAAACTCAACGCCGTCGACATGCTCACCCGGGTCACCGACAAGGCCCTCCAGATTCACGGCGGAATCGGATACTTCGAATCCTCCCCCATCGAACGGGTGTACCGCGACGCGCGTGCACAACGCTTCGAGGAAGGCACCAATGAAATCCAGAAAACGGTGATCGCGCGGAGCGTCCTCGGCGAGTGAACATCGAGGTGTGCCGCGAGCCGCGCGAAGATGACGACGATCCATTTCGAGAGGTGGATGTGACCGAGCAGATACCACGGATGCAGGCTTCCGACCCCGTTCCGAGCGACTACAAAAGGAAAGTCGCTGTGATCACCGGAGCGTCGCGGGGGATCGGCCGAGCCGTCGCCCTCACCCTCGCCCGCGGAGGCGCGTCGATCGTCGTGAACTACAAGAAGAACGCCGACCTCGCCGAGCAGGTCCGCAAGGAAATCGAACAGGCGGGCGGACAGGCTCTGACCGTGGCCGCGGACGTGGAGAATCCCGAGGACATCGACCGCCTCTTCGAGGCGACTCGGGAGGCGTACGGTCGGCTGGACTTCTTCATCTCCAACGCCGCCGCGAGTGCCTTCAAGAACATCATGGACATCCGGCCCCACCACCTGGATCGCAGCTTTGCGATGAACGTCCGTGCGTTCGTGCTCGGCGCACAACGGGCGGTATCCCTGATGGACCGGGGTGGGCGTATCGTCGCGCTCTCCAGTTACGGGAGCACGCGGGCGTACCCGACCTACGCGATCCTCGGGGCGATGAAAGCCGCGATCGAAGCCTGGGTGCGGTACATGGCCTTGGAATTCGCCCACCGCGGCGTCAACGTCAACGCGGTGAGCGGGGGGCTCATCCAATCGGATTCGCTCGATTATTTCTACGGAATCCCGGGGATGGCGCCGATGGAGACCGTGCTGGAGAAAATCCCGAAGCGCCGACCGGGAACCGTACAAGAAGTCGCCGACGCGGTCGAATTCCTGCTCTCTCCGGCGTCGGAATACATCACCGGCCAGACCATCGTCGTCGACGGCGGTCTGTCCATCGTCTCCCCGCCGTTCGCCCACGACCTCACGCCTCCGCTCGCGTGGGATGACTGAGCGGGGGCACGACATTCGCCACCCCCACGTCTTCCGACCGGGGAGGATCGGCACCCTCGACCTCCCGCACCGGATCGTCATGGGGGCGATGCACCTCGGCACCGAAACCGGGGAGGTCACCGACCTCGTCGCGTTCTACCGGGAACGGGTAGACGGCGGGGCGGGGCTCATCGTCACCGGCGGAGCGGCGGTCAACGCCGAGGGCGCCGGCGGCCCACGCTACGCCGTCCTCACCCGATCCGAGGATCGCGAACGGCTCGCCGCCTTGGCCCGCGACATCCGCGTCCTCGGCGGAATCCTTTGTCTGCAGCTCTTCCACGCCGGCCGCTACGCCGTGGGAACTGGGATTGCCCCGGTCGCTCCCTCTCCGGTCTACAGCCGGCTTGCCGGATGCGAACCCCGCGAACTCACCGAGGCCGACATCGAACGCACCCTCGACGATTTCGCGGCCGCGGCCGTCTTCGCCCGCGACGCCGGATTCGCCGCTGTCGAGGTCATGGCTTCGGAAGGCTACCTCATCAACGAATTCCTCGCCCCCTGCACGAATCTGCGCACCGACGGATGGGGTGGGGACGCCGAGCGGCGCCGGCGTTTCGGCGTCGAGGTGGTACGCCGCATCCGCGCCGCGGTCGGGCCGGATTTCCCGCTGATCGTGCGGATATCGGGGGCCGACTTGGTGGACGGCGGCACGCCTCCCGACGAGGTGGACGCCTTTGCCGTGTCCCTTGCGGAGGCCGGTGTCGACGCCCTCAACGTCGGAATCGGCTGGCACGAATCACCCGTCCCCACGGTCCAAACGGTCGTGCCCCACGGGATATGGCTGCCGGTAGCGCGCCGGATTCGCCGTCTCGTCACCCCCCTGCCGGTCATCGGCGGCAACCGGGTCAACGACCTCGCCGCAGCCGAAGAATTCCTGGCCGCCGCGGACGTCGATTTCGTGTCGATGGCGCGGCCTTTCCTGGCCGACCCTGAGTTCGTGGCGAAATCCCGTACCGGGCGGGCCGTCAACGTGTGTATCGCCTGCAACCAAGCGTGTATCGACCGTTCCCTCGTCGACGAGCGGGTTTCGTGCCTGGTGAACCCGCGAGCCGGATTCGAAAGGCGCCATCCGAAAATCAACGCGGAGCACGTGTCGACGGCCCCCGGAGGGTCGAGGCCACCCAGGGGGCGCGTGGCCGTCGTCGGTGGGGGACCGGCCGGTCTGCAAGCAGCCGTCCGGCTCGCCGAACACGGCCTGCAGGTCGAACTCTTCGAGAAAGACGACGAACTCGGCGGGCAATTCCGGCTCGCCCGCGTGGTCCCGGGGAAATCCGACTACGGACGGACCATCGAGTATTTCGCCGCCCGGCTCCGCGAGCTCGGGGTCGCCGTCCACCTTGGGGCAGCGATCGATCCCGCCGACATCGAGCCGCTTCTTGCTTTCGACGCGGTCGTCGTCGCCACCGGGGTGCGTCCGCGTCGCCTCGAAATCCCCGGGGCCGACCTGCCGCACGTCGTGGACTACCCGCGGGCTTTCGACGCCGCGCATCTCGGCCGACGGGTGGTCGTCATCGGCGGCGGGGGCATCGCGGTGGACGTCGCACACTTCGCGGCCCATCCGCCGTCCGCCGATCGTGAGCTGTTCATCGACCACTACGGGCTGGCGGACCTGCTGGGCGGAGGTCCGACCGATCGAGCGAGGTCGGCGCGGCGGGAAGTCACCGTCGTCCACCGCTCGGCGAAACTCGGCACCCGGCTCGGCCGATCGAGCCGATGGGCAGTGCTCGCCGAGTTGCGGCACGCCGGGGTGCGGGTCCTGCACGGGGTGAGCTACCGCCACATCGACGAAGGCGGGGTGCAGGTGACGACGTCGGACGGCGCCCCCCAGTACCTGCCGGCGGACACCGTCGTCGTCGCGATCGGGCAGCAGCCGGAGGCGGAGCTCGAAACCGCGCTGGCCACTCGGGGCGTGCGCCACGAATGCATCGGGGGCGCCCGCGACGCCACCGGTCTGGACGCCGTCCGGGCTTTCGCCGAAGGGCTGACGGCCGCCGACCGGCTCGCCGCCGAGCTCGGCGCTCCCACTGCACCGGCCGGACCCGCGGACACCTCCAATGAGGCTTCGGGCCTGGCAGCCGGGACCGTACGATAGCGTGACCAATGTGATCGACCGGGTCGTCGTGACCGGGATCGGTGCCGTCACTCCCGTCGGCCTGGGCCGGGAAGAAACGTGGGACGCTCTCTGCGCGGGCAAATCCGGGGTCGGCGAGATAACGGCATTCGACGCGAGCAATCTTCCCGTGCGTATCGCCGCCGAGGTCCGCGGATTCGACCCCACCGCACATCTCGATGCCAAGCGACTTCGGCGGACGGCGAGGTTCGCGCAATTCGCCGTCGTGGCCGCCCGCGAAGCGGTCACCGACGCGGGTCTGCGGCTCGACGACACCGACCGTGAGCGGGTCGGTGTGGTGGTCAACGCCGCCGTCGCAGGATTCGACACCATCGAGGACGCGACCCGCAGGATCGTCGCGAATCCGGCGGCCCGGCTCAGCCCGTATTTCGTGGCGTCGTCGCTCACCAACATGCCGGCCTGCGAGATCGCCATGGATCTCGGGATCCACGGCCCGGTCAACGCTTCCGCGCTGGCGTGCGCCAGCGGGCTGTACGCCGTCGTCGAGGCGGCCCGTCTCATTCGGGCGGGGGAAGCGGACGTCGTCCTCTGCGGCGGCACCGATGCCGCGATCACTCCGGTGATGTTCTCCGGGCTCACCGTCATGGGCGCGCTGTCCCGACGCAACGATGACCCGGCCGGGGCGAGCCGACCGTTCGACGCCGACCGTGACGGCTTCGTCTTCGGCGAGGGAGCGGTGGTGCTGGTCGTCGAATCGGAACGCCACGCCCGCGCCCGCGGCGCCCGGGTCTACGCCGAATACGCCGGCGGAGCCCTTACCTGCGACGCGTTCCACGTCACCGCGCCGGAGCCTTCCGCGCGGTACGCGGCTGCAGCGATCGACCGAGCGCTGCGCACCGCCGGTACCAAGCCCGACGAGGTGGACTACATCTGCGCGCATGGCACCGGGACCAAGGCCAACGACCGCTCGGAGACCAAAGCCATCCGCCGGGTCTTCGGGGAAGCCGCGGACCGGCTGGCGGTCAGTAGCCCGAAATCCATGGTCGGCCATCTGATCGGCGCGGCCGGAGCACTCGGGGCGATGGTCGCCGTCCTGGCCATCCGCGACCAGCGGGTCCCGCCCACCGTCAACCTGCACACCCCGGACCCGGAATGCGACCTGGACTACGTCCCCGGCGTGGCCCGCGACATGCCGGTGCGGACGACGCTCACGCAAGCCTTCGGTTTCGGGGGGCAGAATTGTGCCGCTGTTTTCACCGCCTACGAAACGGGTGAGAAGAGGGGCTGAGCGCGGCCATGTCAGCGCGGAAAACCGAGCGCCTGCTCAATTTGGTCATCTGCTTGCTCGCCACCCGGCGGTACCTGACGGCCGATTACATCCGCCGCAATGTCGCCGGCTACCAGGACCTCGGCGACGAGGCGTTCAAGCGCAAATTCGAGCGCGACAAAGAGGAATTGCGAGAGCTGGGAATTCCTCTGGAAGTGGGCACCAATTCCGTCTTCGACGAAGAGCCCGGATATCGCATTCCCCGGGACGCACAGCTGCCCGAAATCTCCTTCACCCCGGCCGAGCTGAGCGTGCTGGCCCTTGCCGCGCGCACGTGGCAGCACGCGGTTCTGGGGGCGCCGGCTGCCGAGGCCCGGCTGAAATTGCAAGCCGCCGGCATTCCCCTCGACGAGGCCACACCCACCGGAGTCGAAGCACGGCTGAGGATTCGTGAACCGGCGTTCGAGCCGCTTTTCGATGCGACGTGTGCCGGTCGCGCCGTCCGCTTCGACTACCGGGAAGCGGGAGCCAGCCGTGAGGTCGAGCCGTGGGGTCTGGTCTCCTGGCACGGTGCCTGGTACCTCGCCGGATACGACCGCATGCGGCGGGACGTGCGGGTCTTCCGCCTCAGCCGCATCGTCGGCCCGGTCGAACCGATCGGACCGGAGGGCGCGGTCCGGGTCCCCGAGGGCACCGACGTCCGTGCCCTGGTGCGGGCGGCCGTCGAAGCGACCGAAAGCCCCGAAATTGAGGCCCTGCTCCTGGTCCGCCGTGGGACCGGCATCGGGCTCAGGCGCGACGCTTGGCGGGTCGAGCCGTACGACGAACGCTGGGAACTGGTCAGCCTTCGGGTTCGCGGAGAGCTCAGGCTCATCGACGAGATCCTGAGCTACGGGTCGGACGTGGTGGTGCTCGATCCCCCGTCGGTGCGGGCGGCGGTACTGGCCAAGCTCCGCTTCGCGGCCGGGGTGGGAGGCTAGGGTGGCCGCGACCTCGTCGGCGCACCTGGCCCGGCTCCTCGCGCTGGTGCCCTACCTGCTGCGGCATCCGGGGATCCCGCTCGCCGAGGCCGCGCGGACGTTCGGGGTCTCGCAAGCCGAGCTCCGCAAGGACCTCAATCTGATCTACATGTGTGGTCTGCCGGGCTACTATCCGGACGACCTCATCGAGGTCGATATCGGTCCCTCGGGTCGGATCACCGTAAGCAACGCAGATGTGATCGCACGGCCGCTGCGGCTGACCCGTGACGAAGCCCTGCCCCTGATCGTGGCCCTGCGTATGTTCGCCGATCTCCCCGGGGTGATCGATAGGCATGCGGTCGACTCGGCGCTCGCCAAACTCGAAGATGCCCTGCAGGACGCGAGCTTCGTCGACGCTCAGCCGGTCGCGGTGGACGTCGATCCGCACGGTCCGGTCGCGACCGCCGTCCGGGAGGCACTCGAGACCAAGCGGCGGCTGCGGTTGCGCTACTACGTGCCGTCCCGTGACGAGGTGACCGAACGGGACGTCGATCCCCTGCGGTTGGAGGTGGTCGACGGGCGCAGTTACCTGGAAGGGTGGTGTCGGCGCGCCGAGGCAGTGCGGCTGTTCCGGCTCGACCGCATCCTCGAAGCCCGTGTGCTCGACGCGCCGTGCGAGCCACCCCCCGAGGCCGCGCCGCGGGACCTCGACGCCGGAATCTTCCAGCCTGGGCCGGGCCAGATCGCAGTCACCCTCCGCCTGGAGCGACCCGCCCACTGGGTCGCCGAGTACTACCCCTGCGAGGAAATCGAGACGTCGGACGACGGTGCGCTGACGGTCGTCCTGCGGACCCCGGACACCCGTTGGGTGCGGCGTCTGCTGCTGCGGCTGGGGGAAGCGGCACGGGTGCTCGACCCGCCGGAGCTGGCCGCCGAGATGCGCACCGAAGCGGAGACCGCGCTGCGCTCCTACCAGGAACTCGGTCTCGACGATTTCGATGCGCGGCCTGTTGCCCCGAACTGAGCCCGATGAAGCGGGAGCCTGCGCGAGGCACCGAAACACATGGGATTTTTTCGACGCTGCGTCTCATCGGCCTACTCCCGCGTGGGCCGTCCGGCCGGTCCTAGGACGGAAATGGGCCGGACGGGCTACGCGAATGCCTCCGGAGTGTCGTCAAGATTTCCCGGGTGCCTGCCGAAGGGTTTGGCACCAAGGGAAGGAGACGGCGATGACGACCATCAAGGCCACCTGTCCGACCTGTGGCGAGGTCGAACTCACCCCCGCAGACCTCAGTCTGATGGTGTGCAGCCAGCCGGTGCTCTCCTACTACGCCTTCCGCTGCCCGCGGTGCATCGAAGAGGTCCGCAAACCCGCCGACGACCACATCATCTCGTTGCTCGTCTCCGGCGGGGTGCGTCCGACCCATTGGACCGTTCCCGCCGAGGCTCTGGAACCCCACCGTGGGCCGGCGATCGGCTACGACGAGCTGCTCGACTTCGCGCTCGCCTTGGAGCGCACCGACTACCTGGCCGCAATGGCCGAGCATGCTTTCCGCGGCTAGGGCGCCTCGCCGGCACACCGGCCGACGTGCTTTCCTGGAGCGGTGAGCTTCTTCCACTGGGCGCTGGTTTTCTTCGGACTGTTCGTCGATTCCGGCGCGGTGTTCGCTCTCCTCGCCCTCCGGTTGTTCCGCGGAGTCAAAGCCCTCGCCGGGGACGCGGCGCGCCTGGCGGCACGACTCGCTGCCGTGGAAACCCCGCGGTCGCAGCGGTAGCGCAGCCGTCTCGGGAGGCGGGTGCGCGGCGTAGCATGAGGCAGCAGGTTCCCTTTCGCCAGAAGGATCGCAATCATGGACAACCCGCTGGTCTGGGTGGCGATCGCCGTCGCAGCGCTCGTCCTCTTCGGCGGCAAACGTCTGCCCGATGCGGCGCGGGGCCTCGGTCGGTCCCTTCGAGTCTTCCGGGCCGAGGTCAAAGGCCTGGTGGAGGACGACGAGCAGCAGCGCCGTCCCGCACCGGCTGAGCTTCCGCAAGGAACCCAGCAGGGATACGGGCAGGGATACCCGGTCGGACCCGGTCAGCAGCACGTCGGGCCGTACGGCGCTCCGCCGTATGCCGGCTACCCGCCACCGCCGGGGCCCGGATATGCCCCGCCGGGGTACCCCCCTCCGTGGCCCGCTCAAGGCCAGCCGGCTCAACCCCCCGAAGGGCAGCCGCATCCGACCGCCCCTGCGCCGACCGGTGAGCAGGAGCAGCGATCGTCGTCCTGACCGCCACGCCCGCCGATGCCCCGCAAGCGTGACCCCGAAGGGCGGATGCCGCTCGGCGAGCACCTTCGCGAACTGCGAGCGCGGCTGCTGAAGAGCCTCTTCGCCATCTTCGTCGCCTCTGCGGTCTCGTTCGCCTTTTTCGACCGCATCTGGGCGATTCTGCGCAGGCCGTACTGCGAAGTGCACCAGACTCACGCCCTGCAGACCGCCAGCGGCTGCGGAACGTTGGTTTTCGAAAGCGTCTTCGACCCCATCCTCTGGCACGTCAAAGTAGCGGTGATCGCCGGTTTGGTGCTCGCGTCCCCGATCTGGCTCTACCAGCTCTGGGCGTTCGTCACCCCCGGCCTGCACTCCAACGAACGCCGCTACGCGTTGCAGTTCGTCGGTACGGCCGTTCCGCTTTTTCTCGGCGGAGCTACCCTCGCGTATTTCGTCATGGCGAAAGGGTTGCAGGTTCTGTTGCATTTCGCACCGGCCGGCACTGTCAGCCTCATCTCGATCGACCACTACCTTTCTTACGCATTCGCCATGCTGCTGATGTTCGGATTGTCCTTCGACATTCCTTTGTTGGTCGTGTTGCTGAACCGGATCGGCGTCCTGAGTTACCGCAGACTCGCGAAATCACGGAGAGTGTCGTATTTCCTCGTCTTCGTCTTCAGCGCCATCGCCACCCCCTCCGGCGATCCGTTCACGATGCTCGCGCTCGGGATTCCGCTCGTCGTCCTTCTCGAAATCGCAACCCAGATCGCGCGGGTCCACGACGCTCGTAAGGAGCGGGCGTTCGCGGCTTCCCCCTACGCCGGTCTGTCCGACGACGAGCCCTCACCTCTCGATCTCCCCACCGGGTGACGGCCCCCTCGGGTGATCGGAACGCCACGCCTCGGGGCGGCGAGAAAGGCTCACCCGATCGAGCGAACCCGTAGCCTGGAAGACGTGACACTTCTCGGGGCCACCCCACCTTCCCCTGCGGAGCGCTACGCTGCGGCGCGCCGCCGGTCCGCCACGCCTCGATTCACCGAGTTTG
The DNA here is from genome assembly GCA_023512015.1 of Acidothermus sp. Taxonomy (GTDB): domain Bacteria; phylum Actinomycetota; class Actinomycetes; order Acidothermales; family Acidothermaceae; genus Acidothermus. The sequence continues at coordinate 40,947 of JAIMAI010000014.1, forward strand.
CCGCAGGCTACGAATTCCCCCTCGATCCGTTCCAGGTCGAGGCGTGTCGGGCCTTGGAAGAGGGCCACAGCGTGCTGGTCGCCGCCCCGACCGGAGCAGGAAAGACGGTGGTGGGGGAGTTCGCTGTCCACCTGGCGCTGAGCCAGGGCAACAAATGCTTCTACACCACCCCGATCAAGGCGTTGTCGAACCAGAAATACATCGATTTCGTGCGCCGCCACGGGCCGGAACAGGTGGGTTTGCTGACCGGGGACAACACCATCAACGGGGAAGCACCCATCGTCGTCATGACCACCGAGGTGCTCCGCAACATGCTGTACGCCGGATCCCCGACGCTCGGCGGCCTCGGTTACGTCGTCATGGACGAAGTGCACTACCTCGGCGACCGATTCCGCGGAGGGGTGTGGGAAGAAGTCATCATCAACCTTCCTGCCTCCGTGCACCTGGTCGCCCTGTCCGCAACCGTGAGCAACGCCGAGGAATTCGGGGAGTGGTTGGTGTCGGTGCGCGGCGAGACGCGGGTCGTCGTCGACGAGCACCGCCCGGTCCCGCTGTGGCAGCACATGATGATCGGGCCACGCTTGTACGACCTGTTCATCGAGAAGGACGGGGAGACGCAGCTCAATCCCGAGTTGGCGCGGGCGGCCGCGCAGGCCACTCGCCACCGCCAACTCACCGAGACCCGCCGGGGCCGCCGTCCACCCCGGCGTCGGCGCGACACGCCGAGCAGGCCCACGATCGTGGAGACCCTGGACGCGCGGGGGCTGCTCCCGGCGATCGTCTTCGTCTTCAGCAGGGCCGGCTGCGACAACGCGGTCACCGAGTGCCTCCGAGCGGGTCTGAAACTCAACCGCCCGGCGGAGGCCGCCCGCGCCGTGGAGATCGCGGAGAGCCGGGTGGCGGGAATCAGCGACGCCGACCTCTTCACCTTGGGGTACGGCGAATGGATCGAAGGGCTTCGCCGCGGGATCGCCGCCCACCACGCCGGTCTGCTCCCCGTTTTCAAGGAAACCGTCGAGGAATTGTTCGCCGCGGGGTTGATCAAGGTGGTCTTCGCCACCGAGACCCTCGCGCTCGGTATCAACATGCCGGCGCGGACCGTCGTCCTGGAACGGCTGGTCAAGTGGAACGGTGAAGAGCACGTCACCGTGACCCCGGGGGAGTACACCCAGCTCACCGGCCGGGCCGGGCGGCGCGGCATCGACGTCGAAGGGCATGCCGTCGTCTGCTGGGCGCAGGACGTCGATCCCGCTTCGGTCGCCGGACTCGCTTCGCGCCGCACCTACCCGCTCCGCTCGAGTTTCCGCCCCTCGTACAACATGGCGGTCAACCTCGTCGGTCAGATGGGCCGCCAGCGGGCCCGCACCCTGCTGGAGTCGTCGTTCGCGCAATTCCAAGCCGACCGAGCGGTCGTCGGATTGGCGCGGCAAATTCGACGCAACGAGGGAATTCTCGCCGAATACGAGAAAGCGATGCAGTGCCACCTCGGCGATTTCGCCGAATATGCGGCGCTGCGTCGGGAACTCTCGGACACCGAGGCCGCGGCAGCCCGTCGTTCTGCGGGGTTGCGCCGGGCCGCCGCTGCGGAGTCGCTCAGCCGGCTGCGCGCCGGCGACATCGTCGAATTGCCGGTCGGACGCCGCGGCGCGCTCGCCGTCGTCCTCGACCCGGGGGAGAAGCGGGGCGAAGCCAAGCCGGTGGTGCTCACCGAAGAGCGGAAAATACGGCGACTGTCGGTGGTCGACGTCCGCGGCCCGCTCGAACCCATCGGTCGGCTGCGTATTCCCCGGGATTTCAACCCGCGCAGTGCCGCGGACCGCAGGGACCTCGCCTCCGGTCTGCGCTCCAGAGAGCGGGAGGGTGCGCTCACGGGACGGCGTCCAGCGTCGCCGGAGGCCACCGGCTACGAGGAGCAGATCGCGGAGTTGCGCGCCGCTTTGCGCCGCCACCCCTGCCACGGGTGTGCGGAACGTGAGACGCACGCGCGATGGGCGGCCCGCTCCTGGCAGCTCGCCCGCGAGACCGAAACGCTGCGGGCCCGGGTGGCCAACCGCACCGGCAGCCTTGCCCGGACCTTCGACCAGGTGTGCGCCGTCCTCGACGAATTGGGCTACCTACACGCCGAAGAAGTGAGCGGCGACGGACGGCGTTTGGCGCGCCTATACACCGAGCTCGACCTGCTCGCTGCCGAGTGCCTGCGCCGCGGCACCTGGGAGGGCCTCACCGCCGCCGAACTCGCCGGAGTGGCCGCCGCCCTCGTCTACGAGCCGAGGGAGGACGAACCGGATGTCGTCCGCGTCTCGCCTCCGCGGCTTGCGGCCGCATGCGAGCGGACCTTGGAGGTGTGGGCGGAACTGACCGAAGTGGAACGCCGCCACCGCGTCGAGTTCCTCCGCGAGCCGTCGCTGCGGTTCGTTCCGTACGCCTACCGCTGGGCCCGCGGCGCCAGCCTTGCCACTGTCCTCGGCGACGAAGCCATGTCGCCCGGCGATTTCGTCCGCTGGACCCGCCAACTCATCGACCTGCTCGGGCAGATCGAGCAGGCGGCGGACGGCGACCTGCGGGCCGCGGCCGCCGAAGCCGTCGGGGCGTTACGGCGCGGCGTCGTCGACTACGCCCCCGCCGCTTGATCCCTCAGCGCAGCGACGCGAGGACTTCCAGCAGGCGGCCCACCGGGCCGCTCACCCCGAGCTCGGCGCTGAGCGAGGCGAGATCCGGATCGGGGAGGCCCACCATAAGCTCCGAGGTCGGCGGAACCGGGACGTCGTCGCGGGTGACCACGACCGCACGGGCGGCCTCGATGTAGTCGGCAGAGGCAAGAATTCGGCCGCGTAAGCGGGCCGCAAGACCGGTGGCGTTGTCGTGGGCTGCGGCGAGGACGCCGTCCAACGAACCGAATTCCGCGACGAGCCGGGCGGCGGTCTGCTCGCCGATTCCGGGGACACCGGGCAGGCCATCGCTCGGATCCCCTCTCAGCACCGCGAAATCCGCATATCGGGATGCCGGAATCCCGTAGCGGGCGCGAACGTAGGCGTCGTCCACGACCTGAGGAGCGCGAAAACCGCGGGTGAGGAAGAGCACCCGTCGGTCTCGCGAGTCGTCCACGAGCTGGAACAAGTCCCGGTCGCCGGTGGCGATGTCCACGGGACCCTCCCAACGGCGGGCAAGGGATGCGATGACGTCATCGGCCTCGAAACCGGCGACCCCGACGGTCGGAATTCCGATCGCCGCGAGAATACGCTCCACCAACGGGACCTGAGCCGCCAAGTCCGCAGGCACCGCCTCGCTGCCGTCGGGGCCGGCCCGGTGCGCTTTGTACGACGGCACGAGGCTCACCCGAAACGCGGGTCGCCAATCGGCGTCCATGCAGCAGACGATGCCGGCCGGCTGGGCGAAACTCGCCAGCGCGGCGATGGCATCGATGAATCCGTAGACCGCTCCTACCGGCTGACCGTGAGAATCGACGATCGTCTTCGGAAGTGCGTAGAACGCGCGGAAATACAGCGACGCAGCGTCGACCAGCAGCAACGGTCGGCGCGGCGGGGGAGACCCACCTGAAAGCTCGCCCACGCCACCGTCGGTCACGGACCCAGGCTACGGGGTCGCAGGGACTAGCGTGGGAGCGTGCACGTCGAGCGGGAACTCCCCAGCGAAGAAGCCAGAGAGCTGCTTGAAGTGGTGGCCGACCTCGCGCGGCGCGAACTCCTGCCGCGGGCTGCGGACGACGAAGCGGCCGGCCGCTTTCCGCGGGAGATTTTCCGATTGCTCGGGGAGGTCGGGTTGCTCGGCCTGCCGTATCCGGCGGAATACGGCGGGGGCGCCCAACCCGCCGTCGTTTACGAGCAGGTCCTGGAAGAACTGAGCCGCGCATGGCTCACCGTCGGCTTGGGTCTGAGCGTCCACCTGCTGGCGTGTTATCCGCTGGCCACATTCGGGACGACGGAGCAAAAATCTCGCTGGCTCCCGGAAATGATCGGAGGGCGGACCCTCGGGGCCTACAGCCTTTCGGAACCCGACGCCGGTTCGGACGCCGCCGCGCTGCGCACCCGCGCGGAATTCGACGGCGCACACTACCGGCTGCGCGGCACGAAAGCGTGGACCACCCACGGAGGTCACGCCGACTTCTACACCGTGTTGGCCCGCACCGCCGACGACCCCGACCATGGAATCAGCTGTTTCCTGGTGCCGGGAAATGCCGAAGGGCTGCGCTTCGCTCCGCCCGAACACAAAATGGGGCTGCGTGCCTCACCGACGGCGGGGATTTCTTTCGACGACGTCGAGCTCGAACCGGAGCGCCGCATCGGAGCCGAGGGAGAGGGATTGCGCATCGCGCTCGCCGCCCTCGACGTCGGGCGGCTGGGAATTGCCGCGTGCGCCACGGGACTTGCCCAAGCCGCCCTCGACGCCGCCGTCGAATACGCGGGGGAGCGGTGGCAATTCGGCCACCGCATTCGCGAATTCCAAGGCGTCGGCTTCCTCCTCGCCGACATGGCCGCCGCGGTCGCATCGGCACGCGCCACCTATCTTGCGGCCGCGCGCGCAGCCGACACCGGGCGGCGCATCACCCGCGACGCCGCCATCGCCAAGTTGGTCTGCACCGATACGGCCATGCGGGTGACGACGAACGCCGTGCAGATTCTCGGGGGAGCGGGATACGTCGAGGATCACCCGGTGGAGCGTTATTTCCGTGAAGCGAAAGCTCTTCAGATCGTCGAAGGGACCAACCAGATCCAGCGCGTGGTCATCGCCCGCCAGATCGCCGGCGCGGACGCCGCCACGATCTGAACCGACGGCGTCCGGGGCGCGGCGAAGGTCGCTCTGAGAGAGCCGTCACAGGGCCGCGAGCCGCGTCGGGCTGGACTTCCGGCGGGAATTACGGCAAGGTAACGCCCAGCACCGGGTTTGGAGGAGGCATCGTGGGGCCCGCGCCGGGTGGAAGCCGCCGACTGGCGATCGGCGCCCTCCTCGTCGCAGTCGTCTCGACCGGAATCCTTGCTCCGCGGGTCGCACGGGCCGACGCGGCCGGAACGATGGCGGGCCTGATCAACGCCTCACGCGCCGACGCAGGACTCCCGCCCCTCGCCGTCCGCTCGGACCTCACTGCGGTGGCGCAGGCTCAGGCCCAGCGCATGGCGGCGTCCGGAACGCTCACCCACACCCCCAACCTCGGCTCGGCGGTCTGCTGCTGGCGGGCCATCGGGGAGAACGTCGGCGAGGGGCAGTCCCTCGCGCAGATTCATTCGCTGCTCATGAATTCGGAATTTCACCGAGGCAACATCTTGAGCACGGCTTTCACCGAACTCGGTGTCGGCGTCGCTCGAGACGGCCGCGGCAACCTCTGGGTCTCGGAAATCTTCCGCCAACCTTCGGGCGTCGCGGCGCCGCCCCACTCCAGTGCGCCCCAGACGCCAGCGTCCGCGCCGCCCATCCGGCGCTCTCGCGCCCCGACAGCGCAGCAAACCCCCTCCCGCCAGACCTCCCGGCCCGCCTCCCGTTCCGTCGTCCGACGGCCGCTGACGGGCTTCGCCGCCCGCCTCGGCGAGGTCGACGTGTCGGGAAATGACCCGGTGAGCCGAGTCTTGGAGTTCGCGGCGCAAGCGGCAGCCCTCTGACCTGGGAATTCACGTATTCGTCCTGGTCAGAGCGGCCTTGACAGCGTTGGAACGCTTGCCGGTAAGGTCACGTGTCGTCCACCGAGCACTGTCCGGACGCGGCGAAGGGTGCGGGTGGATGCCACGGGTCGGTGGCGATAGCCACCGTGGCCAGGCCCGGGGGCATTCGCCGTGAGAGGGCCGCGACCGACGGGGTGCGAGACGCGGGAGGGTCGGACGCCCAGTAGACAACGGCAGTGGCCCCACGTCCGGTGCGGCACCGCCGGTCCGAAGGGCGTCCGACCCCGACCCGAGGTCCTTGGGGGAGCCGTACCCTGGGCGCTGTAGCCGGGAATTCTTTCTCGTCGTAGGCAGGTTGGCGTGTGACGACGGACCCCGTCATCGAAGGGCTGGCGAATCTGGGGACCCTCCCCACCCGGCACCGACCCCCCTCTCCGTCGCGTGGTCGTCTGCACACCGCGATCGACGTTCTGACCGGAATGGCCGGGGGTTTGGCATTATGGGCCGCCTTCCCGCCGGTCGCCGCCTGGCCGCTGGCGATTCTCGGAGTGCTGCTGGTCACCGCGGGCGGCCACCACGCCTTCGCGGCCCGTGGTCGCTTTGAGCCGTTGCCCCGTCGGGTCGGCCGCGCCGCTCTCGTGGGTTTCGCCGCCGGGCTGGCGCAATTCGTCCCGTTGCTGGCGTGGCTGCGGGTCGTCACACCGCTGGCATGGCTGGTACTGGCCGTCGCGGAAGCGGCCTACATCGCCGTCCTGGTCGTCGGTCTCGGAGCGGTTCGTGTCCTCCCGCTCTGGCCGTTGCCAGCCGCCATGCTGTGGGTCGCCGAAGAAGCCGTGCGGGCGCGTTTACCGCTCCACGGCTTCACCTGGGGCAGGCTGGCGTTCAGCCAACCCGACACCCCGTTCACGGCGCTCGCAGCTTTAGGGGGCGCGCCTCTGGTCACGTTCGCCGTCGCGCTGACGGCGGGGCTGGCGTTGGCCGCCGGTCGCGCAGTGCGCCCACCCGCGCCTCGGCTGCTCGCCGCGGCCGCGGCTCTCGTCGCCGCCGCCGCCCTCCCCGGGATCGGGATGCTGCTGCCACGCCCGAGCGACGGGACGCCGCTTCGGGTCGCGGTGGTGCAGGGAAACGTGCCGCAGCCGGGCACCCACTTCCTCGGGCGAGCTCAGCAGGTTCTCGCCAACCACGTGCAGGAGTCGAAGCGGCTCGCCGCCCAGGTCACAGACGGCCGGCGGCCCGCCCCTCAGCTCGTCTTCTGGCCCGAGAACGCTTCGGACGTCGATCCGCTGCGCACCCCCTCGGCGCGGGCTGAAATCCAGGACGTCGTCGACAGCCTCGGCGTGCCCGTCCTGGTCGGGGCGGTGGTGGACGACGGGCCCAACCACCTGCGCAACGAAGGTATCGTCTGGCTCCCGCGCACCGGTCCGGCGGAAAGCTACGCCAAGCGGCACCTGGTTCCCTTCGGGGAATACATGCCGTGGCGGGGACTCGTCTCGCACCTGACGAGCCTGACCTCACTGGTGCCGAAGGACTTCGTCTCCGGCCGCGGCGACGGCATGTTGAAGGTAGGCGACACCCGGATCGCCGAGGTCATCTGCTTCGAAATCGCTTTCGACGACATGGTCCGAACGGGGGTCGCGGCGGGTGGGCAGCTGATCGTCGTCCAGACCAATAACGCCACCTATATGGGGACCGCCGAACCGGCTCAGCAGTTGGCCATCTCGCAATTCCGAGCCATCGAACACGGTCGAGCGGTAGTGGTCGCATCGACCAGCGGAATCAGCGCCATCATCATGCCGGACGGCCGAATCGTCGACCGAAGCCGACAGCTCACCCCGGCCATTCTCGATCGTGTCGTGCCGCTCCGCGGTTCGTTGACCCTCGCGGATCGCCTCGGTGCGATTCCGGAGTGGATCCTCGCTTCCGTCGGCATACTGGCGTTCGGGGTCGCGACCGTCGTGGAACGTCGCCGCAACCGCAGAGGAGCTTGAACCCATGGACCCGGTGCAGGGGGAGCGCACGCTCGTCGTCATCCCTACCTACCAGGAGCGGGAGAACCTCGCCGGCATCGTCGGCCGCGTGCTGGCGGCGGCGCCGATGACCGATGTCCTGGTCGCCGATGACAACAGCCCCGACGGCACCGGAGAACTCGCCGACGAGCTCGCCCGCACCGACTCGCGGGTACACGTCCTGCACCGGCCCGGCAAGCAGGGGCTGGGAGCCGCCTACCTCGCCGGCTTCGACTGGGCGTTGGCCCGCGGCTACGACGTCGTGGTGGAGATGGACGCCGACGGCTCCCACCGCCCGGAACACCTCCCGGAGCTGCTCGCCGCGCTGCGCGGAGCCGATGTGGCCCTCGGCTCCCGGTGGGTGCGCGGGGGAGAAGTGCGCAACTGGCCGCGCCACCGCGAATGGTTGAGCCGGGCCGGCAACGCCTACGCCCGGCTCGCCCTCGGCATCCCGATCCGCGACGCGACCGGGGGGTTCCGCGCCTACCGCGCCGAGGTGCTACGGACCGTCGACCTGGCCGCGGTGCGCTCGCAGGGGTACTGCTTCCAGGTCGATCTGGTGCTGCGCAGCATCGAGGCGGGTTTCCGGGTGGTCGAAGTGCCGATCACCTTCGTCGAACGGGAGCACGGTGCCAGCAAGATGAGCCAGGCGATCGTCGCCGAAGCGCTGTGGCGGGTCACCGTCTGGGGGGTGCAAAGACGGCTTCGCCGCCGCCTGCCGCAGGGCCGGGCACGCTCAGACGCGACCCTGCCGTAGCGCCTCCAGGCGCTCCTGCAGCAACGCCTCCAGCTCCGGGATGCTGCGTCGTTCACGGAGCATGTCCCAGTGGCTGCGGGCCGGTTTCGTCTTCGGCTGCTGCGGCGGACCCGCGTCGTCCTTGCGCGCATTCGCGCCGCAGTAACGGCACTCCCAGACCGCCGGCACCTGGGCGTCGGCGGCGAACGGCACCTCCAGCCGGTGGCCGTTGGGACAGCTGTACTTGACGATTTGGCGCTGCGCCGGCTCCGTGCCGGCGTCGTTTTCGTAACTCACCGCACCGAGGCGACTTCCTCGTAGTGCTCGCTCGGCCATCGTGCCTCCTTGGGGCGAAAGACAGCATGCTGTTGAGCCCATCCCGTACGTCGGCAACGCCGGGCCGTTTTCCAGCATGCCCGATCGCGTTAACCTGAGGGCGCCGTCTGCCCCGAATCCTCGAGGAGAACGATGAGCAACCGTCTCGAACTCCCCACCGAAATCCTCGAGGACAGATTGATCGCCGTGATTCGCGGCACCGATGTGAGCCGGCTGACGCAGGTGGTCAAGGCCTTGATGGACGGCGGCGTGCGCTGCATCGAGATCACTATGACGGTTCCGGACGCGATCACGGTTCTCCGCGGGGTGAGCACGACGTTCGGCGACCACGCCTGCGTAGGCGCGGGAACCGTGCTCACCGCGGACCAGGCGCGCGCCTCGGTCGACGCCGGAGCACGTTTCGTCCTGGCGCCCTCCCTCGTGCCGGAGGTGGTCGCCGCGGTCGGCGGGGTCGTGCCGGTCGTTCCGGGTGCCCTCACCCCGACGGAGGTGGTCGCCGCCTGGGAGTCGGGGGCCGCGGCCGTCAAGCTCTTCCCGGCAAGTCTCGGCGGGACGCGCTACCTGCGTGAGATCCGCGCGCCGCTCCCCGACGTACCGTTCGTTCCGACGGGAGGGATCGAGATCTCCGACGTACCGGCATATCTCGACGCCGGTGCGGTGGCGGTGGGTCTCGGCGGAGCGTTGATTGCAGATGCGTTTCGCGGCGGAAGTCTCGACGCCGTCCGTGAGCGGGCGCGGGCGGCAATCGACGCGGCTCGCGGCGGTCGGCGCGCTTCGACGTCGCGGGCTTCAGCCGCCCATGGCTGATCCGCGGCGGCCGGTGGCCGAGCTCTGCACGCTCGGGGAGACTATGGGCCTGTTCACGGCGTCCGAGGTGGGTCCGCTTCGCAACGGAGCACC
>JAIMAI010000015.1 GCA_023512015.1 Acidothermus sp.
CACCTGCACCCCCCACTAACAAAACCCAGGCGTCGGCTTGTGGAAATGCCGACGCCCTACCAGACCGGGGCCGCTCAGGAACGGCCGCCTACCCCGTCCTGAGCGGCCCCTCTGCCTGTCTGCTGACGCCCTTCGACCCGAATCCACATGACGGCGCGGCGTACTTGACACCTCGATGACGCCACCGCTACGATCCCCCACACTTGGAATCTCGAACTTTTCGGATCTTCCGGAGGATACGTGCCGAACACCAGCGTGCTCGAGATCGTGTGTTTTGCCGCCCCCGCTAGTAGCGCACAGGGCTTCGAGATATGAAGCTGGGGCTGCTCGGCAGAATCCCGGCGAGGGTCACGGGGATTGCCGCCGGTGTCGTGATCGTCGGCTTGGCCGGGTTTCTCGTCACCCGAAACAACCCGTCCGCAGCTCCACCGCCTCCCCCGTCCGACGCGCCGCGCTTCATGCTGATGGGCGCCGACAGTCACGGAGTGGTTCTGCAGGATTTTCCGGGCCGCGTTCTGTTCGGCAAAGACCTATCTGATCATCTCCGTTGGAGTTTCTCGGCACCCGAAGGAGGAGCCGGTCTCGGACTGTGTCTGAGCTCGTGCCCCGATGCCGTCTTCTCCTCATCCGGTGCAACGTTGGGCGTTCCGGAGAAGCCAGATCCACCCGTCCTCTGGATCATCCAAGGCCGTCAGCAGACGGAGCCATCGGGGATACCCGGCAAAGGCCCTGGTAAGACGCTTGTGTACGGCGCGGTTGATCCCACACTTGCGATCCTCGGTCAAGCCGACGAACGAGGAAGCGCGCGCCTGGAGCTCCGCGCACCCCACGTGGCGCCGCTCCATGTGCCGATTCCCGACCTGGCCGTATCGGTCTATGCCGACAAGCAGCTCGAGCATGCGTTGCTCATCGTGCCGAGCGCCGACGAGACTCCGAGCCGAATCACCTGGTTTCTCCGTGACGACAAGGGGTGGCACGTAGCGGCTCAAGGTCGCGCGAAGGCGTCGTACGCTTACCTGTCTCCAGACGGAAAATGGGCGATTCTTGCGCTGCCGAGCGATGCGGCTCTCGTACAATTCGGCAGCTTTTCCGGGAACTCGGTACCCGGTCACGTCCTATCGGCAACCTTTTCTGAGATTGGCCCCATTATCGAAATCACCTCGGAAGATGGGCAGAAGATAGACATTCGCCAATACGGCGTCGACGGACAGGTTGTCTGGTCTTTTCCAATGAGCAGTCTTCCCACACCGATCGCCCGTGCTGCCCCCGACAGCGGACTCGTGGCCATCCGATCCGGCAAGCGTTGCACGGTGCTCGACCGGCACGGCAAGGAGATTTTCACCACGGATGCGGCAGATTGTGCGATCGTCGGGGCGGATCAAGTCGTGGTGGTCTCCCTCGACGGACACGTCAGCGTGAGAAAGGCTGGGTGATGCGGGAAACCCTGAAGTCGCCCGTGGCTCCTTCAGCAGACAGCCGACGGAGCGATGTCGCGGTGGAAGCCCGCGGGATCCGGCGGCGGTATGCCGGAGGCGGAGGTGTCGGGCCACTCGACTTCACCGTGCGAGCGGGAACGGTGACCGGTCTGGTCGGAGCCAACGGCGCCGGCAAGACCACCCTGCTGCGGCTCATCACCGGCCTCTTGGAGAAAGACGGCGGTGAGCTGTTCGTCTGGGGGAAGGCCGTACAGGTAGGTAAGCCGGACCCCGACATCGGGGCGATGATCGAAGAGCCGGCTTTCTATCGTTGGGCCACCGGTGAACAGAACCTCAAGCTCGCCGCCGCCGGTCGCCGCGAGCGTGAATCGCGCATCGCCGCCGTGCTCGACGAAGTCGGTCTTGCGGAGGCGGCGAACCAGCGCGTAGCGACGTATTCGCAGGGTATGCGTCAGCGGCTGGGTCTGGCCCGCGCGCTGCTCGGTGATCCGAAACTCCTCGTACTCGACGAGCCGACCAACGGTCTCGACCCGCACGGAGTGCGCTGGTTCCGACGCTTCGTCCGGGCCCGGGCCGACGAAGGAGCCGCGGTCGTGGTTTCCTCTCATCTGCTTGCCGAGATGCGGCTCATGGCGGACCACGTCATCGTCATCGTTGCAGGCAATTGCGTTGCCACGCTCGACACGGCCCAACTAGAGGATCGCCCGGGCGCCCTCGAAGAGGCATATTTCCAGCTCCTGGAGATGGAGTAGCACCGGTGCGTCCGGGGGAAGACCAAATTCGATCGCTCAGGACCGCAGGCAGAGTCCTGATCTGGCGCCGTTGGCCGCTTGCGGTCTTCACCCTTGTCGCGCTTCTGCCGATTTCGCAAATCGTCGGTATTCGCGCCGGAAGTACGGAGTCCCTCGGGGTCAACTACGTCGTCGCGACTTGCATGAGCGGCCTCATTCTCAGCATCAGTTTTCTCGTGCCGACCCTGACCGCATTCCTCCTTGCCGAACGCCATGAATCGGGCCTTTCCCGGCAAGCCCTTCTCGACGGCTGGACGCTTCCCGCACAGACGCGTGCCTTCGCGACCTGTGTGGGCATGGGTTCGCTGCTGGCGTCGTGGGGGAGCATCGGCGTGCTCGCTCTCACGGCGTGGATCGACACCAGGATCACACCATCTGCCGATTTGACGCCCGTGTCAGGGACGTGGGTCCTTTCCCAGACGCTCGTAGGGCTTCCGGTCATGGTCGCAGGATCCGTCGTCCTCGGAGTAGGGACGACACGGTACTGGCGGACGCGGGCCGGAGCCGTGGGCGCTGCCTTGGGCCTTGCGGCGTTGCCGGATTTACTCGTCGTCGTTGGCGTCTCGCCGGTTATTCGAAAAATCGCTGCCGTAACACCCCTTGGGGCCCTTGAGACCATTGTCGGGCATCCCCCAGGCGGTGCCCGTATAGGAACGATTCCCGCTGCCGCGCTCTTCCTGCTCACCCTGACGGCGGTTTGGTCGATCGCACGGGGAAAAGCACTCGACCCCCCACAGAAACGACGTCCCGGGACTGCGTCGCCGTCACTCCCGCAGCGGCGCCGCCGACAGAGGCGTCCTCTCCTCGCGATGAGCACGTGCTGTGCCGCGGCAGCCGTCACGTTCGGCGCCCTCGTCCCCGTCGCATTGCGCGACCAAGTACCGTGGCGCATGCGCCCTACGTGGCTCGCCGACAAAGCCGACCACCGCACCTCGTACGATGTGGCCAAGTATTTCATCGACGCGGTCCGCAATGGGGACGTCGCGACTGCCGGCCGGTGGACGGAGGGCGCGGTCGACGACATACTCGGCCCGTTCGTCAAGAAAATTCGAAGTGCGCAGCAGATTTCCTATACGCTATCCGAGCTTTCGGAGAATCCAGGTCAAGTACAGGTCTCGTTCGACGATGCGCTGATCATCTACGTCTGCGAAATTCGTACCCAAGGGGGTTGGCGTATCACAGCCATACGCTCGGATGGGAATTGCCCGGATGCGCAGATCGAATAAACAGAGACCCGAACAGTGGGAATCTCGCCTGGCCCTTTGGCTTCGCGGCGAGGCCGCCACCACATTGGTGCGTCCCGCTACGCAGGGTGTGATCCTTTTGACGTTCGCGGTCGGTGTGGTAGCAGCCGGCATTCCGACCGGCTTTCTCGCCCACCACGACGGTGCAGGAGTGTTGGGAGGCATGAGCTGGGCGTTGCAGGCAGCGATGGCTGCACTGCCCGTGACCCTCATCATCACGGTCACCGCCGGTGTTGCAGGTGCCTACGAAAGCGGCATCATGAGGGAACACTTCCTCGCGGGGGTGCGACCCTTGCATGCGACCCTCGTGGGCCTCTGGGGCGCCGGTGTGGCCACTCTGCTTGCCGATATCGCGGCACTGGTCGGGGGAGCCGTCGCCGGTGCAGCCGACGCCCTGCGGCAACACTCGCCGGTGTTGGGGACGTGGGCATCACTCCCACTCCCCACGATCAGCCTGCTCACCGCGGCCGTCGCTTTCTCCCTCTGCGCAGCACTCGCAACGGTGCTCCGGAGGCGGGCTCTCGCTGGCTCGGTCGCCATTCTGATCCTCGCGCTGCAGCCCGTCATCGCAGCAACCGCACGTAGTTCGGATGTCCTTCGATGGATCGCGACGATCCTGCCCTTGCAGCTCACCCTCCCGCGCGTGGCGGCGATGTGGTACGCGGTACCGGTCTCGACCACGACCCGGCTCGCTGTCGCCGGTGCCTGGATCGTTCTCGGTTGTTTTGCGGTGAAATCTGCAGCAAATCGCCGGTTGTGAGGCCGGTCAGCGGTCTTCGCCGTCCGTTCCGAACTCCGCGGGATCCTCCGCGGCGCGATTCACGACCTTCGCGGCGTTCGCCGTCCCCTTCGGTCCTTCGCCGCCGGGCCGAGGGGCAGCCTCTGAAACGAAATCCGACGGCACATCGATGCGCGGCGCCCACAAATGGGGCCACGCTGACTTCACCATGGCGAGCACGGGAACGGCCACAATCGCGCCGATGATGCCGCCCAGCACCGTGCCGGCGGCCAGTGCTAGTGCGACCGCCAGCGGATGCAGCCGGACGGCGCGGCCCATGATGAAGGGCTGCAGCAAGTGCCCCTCGACCTGGTGTTCGACGACGAGAATGACGAGCAGGATGATGCCGGCTACCAGTCCCTGCGTCCCGAGGGTCACGAAAACCGATAAGCCGCCGCCTACCAGCACCCCAACCAGCGGGATGAAACTCGTGATGAAAGTGATGACCGCAAGCGGCGCGACCAGCGGCACGTGCAGCACCAACAGAGAAATCGCCATCACCACGGCATGGAAGCTCGCGATGAGGACGCTCCCGCGGATGTAGCCGGAGAGCGTCTGCCACGCGGCACGCGCGGCGACGTCCACTCGCCGGGCGGTCGGGGGGCGCAGGGGCAGCAGCAGGAATTGCCAAATCCGTTCCCCCTCGTAGAGCAGGAAGAACGTGGTGAAAGCGGTGAGGATGAGCCCGGCTCCGATTTCACCGGCGACGCTCGCGCCGCTCACGACTTCGCTGACCAACAGGCCGCGATGCGACTTGAGCGCGTCGACGATCTGCTGCTGGTAATCCTTGAGATTCGTCGACCGCAGATGGAGCGGACCGGTGGCGAGCCAATGGCGCACCTTGTCCGCGGTCGCCGACAAATCGCTGACCAGGGTGTGCCATTCCACCGTCGTCCGATACACGACGGCCGCCCCCACGCCGAAGACGACGATAAGCGCGATGAGGAACGTCGCCCACGTCGCGACCAGCCGCGGCAGGCCACGACGCTCCAACCGTAGGCACAGCGGGCGCAGCAGGGCGGTCATCACCATTGCGCCGAGAAATGGCAGGACGACGATTTGCACCCGCACCAGGAACCGCAGCACGAAATACGCCACGATCCCACTGACCAGCAACCGCCACGACCATGCGCCGGCGGTCCGCAACCAGTGCGGGACCTCCACCCCGGCAGCAGCCTCCCCCTCGGTGAGGCTGTCGCGGGTAGACGGGAAGAGGTCTGCCGCCCCACCCTCGGAAGTCGGCGTCCTCGATCGAGCGGTCCCCGCTCGAGTCGTCGGCGGCGTGGCCATGGGGTGTCGAGCTCCCTTCGGCGGTGATCTACTTGTCGGTGCCGGACCCCTCGGCACGCGGGTGAGCCACCGCCGCGGAGCGGCTCACGACCCGCGAAGGGCCCTCAGGGACTCCTTGAGCGAGCTCATCGTCGCGAGGACGGCGCTCGGTTCGTACCCGCAGTGTGCCATGCAATTCGCGCAGCGGGGATCCTTGCCACGCCCGTACTTCGACCAGTCGGTGGTCTCGATGAGCTCTTGGTAGGTCTTGGCGTAACCGTCGCTCATCAGGTAGCACGGCCGTTGCCAACCGAAAAGCGAGTAGCTCGGAATGCCCCAGGCCGTGCAAGCGAAGTCGACCTTTCCTTCGAGGAAGTCGAGGAACAGCGGCGAGTGGTTGAGGCGCCACCGCTTACGGCGTCCGTCGGCGAAGGCCTTGCGGAACAGTTCGCGGGTCTCCTCCACGCCGAGGAAATGCTCCTGATCCGGAGCTTTCTCGTACGCGTACGCCGGCGAGATCATCATGTGGTCGACTTTGAGCTCGTCGTTGAGGAAGTTCAACACGTCGATGACGGTTTGCGGGGTGTCCGTGTTGAAGAACGTCGTATTCGTCATGACCCGGAAGCCACGGCGTTGCGCCTCTTTGATGGCCTCGACGGCTTCCGCGAAGACCCCCTTCTTCGCCACCGACGCGTCGTGACGCTCCTCCAGTCCGTCGATGTGGACCGCCCACGCGAAATACGGCGACGGTTTGAAAAGGTCGAGTTTCTTGCGCATGAGCAGCGCATTCGTGCAGAGATACACGAATTTCTTCCGCTTCACCAGTTCCCGGACGATGACGTCGATTTGCGGGTGCATGAGCGGTTCCCCGCCCGCGATGGAGACCATCGGCGCCCCCGATTCCTCAATGGCTGCGACGGCCTGCTCCACGGGCATCCGCTGCTTGAGAACCGTGTGGGGATGCTGAATCTTTCCGCACCCTTCGCATTTCAGATTGCAGGCGAACAGCGGCTCCAACTCGACGAGCAGCGGGAACTTCTCCCGGCCGCGCAATTTCTGCTTGAGCAGGTATGCCCCGATTCGGATGCTCTGCCGCAGTGGTATGGCCATTTTCGCTACCCTTCTCGCGATCCGCTTCGGCTCCTCGCCCGACGTTGCGTTGCGGTCGGCAGGAGTCGGGCCTCTGTGGATCTCGTCATCTCGACGCTACCGGAACCGCCTGCGCGGTGGTGACCCCTAGGGCCTCGGTCGTCGCGGCGGCCGCAGTGCGCAGGGCCCGTGCCAGGCGCCGTCCGTGGGCCAGCGCGGCCCCCGTGATCCCGACGCCCACGGTGTCGGCGACGACCCGGACGACGACCACGCCGCCGGTCGGCCGTGCAAGGGCGACCGGCGCGGCCTCCATGTCCACCACTACGGCCCCCATCGCGGCCAGCCGCCCGCGGTCACGGCCTGTGATCAGGGACCATACCGTGACCAGCGGGCCGACGCCCGCGACCAGTCCGGCCTCTCGGAGCTGGACCAACACGGCGTCCCGCAGCGGCCGGGGGGTCGTCTCGATCACCGAACCGTGATCGTCACGAAGTTCCGAAGCGACGACGACGTCGCCAGGACGCAAGCCGGGGATGAGCCCTCCGCCGTACCCGAGGATCACCACAGGGCCCGGGTGAGCGCTCACCTTGCGGAGGGTGTCGTCGTCGCGTAGCCGAGCCGCCCGCATTCCGATCACGAGCGGGGGCGGTGAGCCCCCTATGATCACCGCCTCGATCCGCAGCGCCGCCAGGAGCAGCGGGGAATGGGGAGGCGACAGCGGAGAATGGGCGGGCGAAAGCGCCGTGAGCAGCAGGGGACCGGTCATCGTCGCAGGTACCGGCCGAGTGCGGAGATCGGGAACACCAGCCGGTACAGGTGGTAGTTGATGAAGAAATCACCTGGGAATCCGGTACCGGTGTACTGCGGCTCGTCCCATCCGCCGTCCGGAAGCTGCGTCTGCACCAGCCAGCCGACCCCGCGGTCGACCACCGGCCCGCTCTCGCCGGCCGCCAGGAGTGCGAGGAGCGCCCACGCGGTCTGCGAGGCCGTCGACGTCCCCCGCCCCACCCACAGCTCCGGCTCTCGGTAGGAGCGCATGTCCTCGCCCCACCCGCCGTCGTCGTTCTGGTGCTCGGCCAACCACCGCACCGCCCGACGGATCGGAGGGGCGGACGGCGAGATGCCCGCGGCCACCAAGGCCGGCACCACCGCCCCGGTTCCGTAGACGTGGTTGGCTCCCCAGCGGCCGAACCAGGACCCATCCGGTTCCTGGTGGCGCAGCAGCCAGCGCACTCCGGCGACCGCCGCCGGGTGGTCGGCCATCCCTTCGGCGGCCAGCATCTCCACGATGTGGGCGGTGACGTCCGCCGACGGCGGATCGATGACCGCGCCGAAATCGCAGAACGGTAGCCGCAGCACGAGCTCCCGGGTGTTGTCGGCGTCGAAGGCACCCCACCCGCCGTCCTTGGACTGCATGCCGATGACCCAGGTGATTCCGCGGCGTACCGCGGCGTCGAGGCGCTCCTGGTCGGCGGCCGGGAGCCGCACCCGGCGTAGGGCCAAGATCACCTCTGCGGTGTCATCGGTGTCGGGGTAGTTGTCGTTGGCGAACTCGAACGCCCACCCCCCGGGGGGCAGCCCCGGACGCCGAACCGCCCAGTCACCGACCACCGTGACTTCTTCGCCGACCAGCCATCGAGCGGCGCTCGCCACCCGCGGATGATCGGGTGGAAGGCCGGCGTCGCGCAACGCCGTCACCGCCAACGCCGTGTCCCACACCGGGGACTGGCAGGCCTCCAGGCGGCGCACCACGCCGTCGGAGGTCTGCTCGCGGATGGTGAAGCCGTCCAACCCCTCCAGACCCTTGCGTAACACCGGGTGATCCAACGGGTAGCCGAGGAGGTGGAGGGCCATCAGCGAATACACCCACGGAGGCTGGATGCCGCCCCAGGAACCGTCCGCTTCCTGCCGCGCGATGATCCACTCTGCGGCGCGGCGCATGGCCAGGTGGCGCAGCCACCGCAGCGGCGGGTGTGCGGCGAGACGCCCGTAGCGGCGCAGCACGTCGTCCAGCCGCTGGAAGAACCCCCGCACCCGCCAGACCGGCTCGCGCCGCGCGGGAGGCGCTCCGCTGCGCAGCTCGTCGATCGTGATCCCGATCGGCCGGACCGGACGGAAGGCGCTGACGATCGTGAGCGGGACGACGGTCTGGCGGGCCCAGCAGGCCCAGTCATAGATGTTCAGGGGGAACCAGGGCGGAAGAAAGATCATCTCAGGGGGCATGGTCGGCAGATCGTCCCAGGACCACAGCCCGAACAGGGCGAGCCAGAGCCGGGTGAAGACGCGGCTGGATTCCACCCCTCCGGCGCCCCGCACGAAAGCCGCGGCTTTCTCCATGTGGGGAGCGGCCGGATCGTCGCCCGCCAGTTTGAGGGCGACGTAGGCCTCGACAGTGGTGGAGAGGTCGGGCGGTCCGTCGTAGAACGTCGCCCAAGTGCCGTCCGCCCGCTGTTTGCTGCGGATCCAACGCGCGGTTTCCTCGGTGAGGTCGGCGCTGCGAATGCCGAGGAACTGGCGCAGCAGCAAATCCTCAGCCTCCATCGTGACGTTTGTTTCCAGCTCGCCCTTCCAATACCCGGCGGGGTCCTGGAGGGTGAGGAGCCGTTCCACGGCGCGGTCCAACGCGCCCGAAACCGCATCGTTGGTCACGACCTGTGTCGCCATTGCGCCCCCCTTTCGCTGCGCCGATTTCCATGGTACGCGCGTCGCTCAGTGATCCCGTTGGGTCACGTAGTCCGCGAGTGCGAGCAGGTCACGGGTCGCCGAAGAGTCCAAGCCCGCGTTCGCGATCGCCGTCCGGGCGACGGCGAGGCGCCTGGCGGCTTCGTCGGTTGCCCACCGCCGTCCCCCCGCCTCCTCCACCAAGGCGGCGGCACGGGCCACCACCTGCGGATCGGCGTCCGTGTGCAGCTTCTCGCCGGCGTATAGGGCCCGCAGCTCTGCTCCCGCCGTGGTCTCGGAGCTCATGGCCGCTACCACCGGCAGACTCTTCTTCCGTGCCCGCAGGTCCGCCCCGACCGGCTTGCCGGTGACCTCGGGGGAGCCCCAAATGCCGAGGATGTCGTCGACGAGCTGGAAAGCCAGTCCGAGTTCGCGCCCGAACGTCTCCAACGCCTCGATCTGTGCGGGGCCGGCCCCCGCGAGGCGCGCACCGATCGAGGCAGCGCAAGCCATCAACGCCGCCGTCTTGGCGCCGGCCATCGCGATGCACTCGGTGAGGCCGACGTCCAACCGGTTCTCGAACTCCAGGTCGTAGACCTGTCCGACGATCAATTCTTGGGTTGCGGACGCCAGGCAGCTTTGCGCGTCGCGCCCGCGGTCCGCGTCGAGCAGGACGTCGAAAGCCAGCGCGAGGAGGGCGTCGCCGGCGAGGATGGCCGCGGACCGCCCGAAGACGGTCCACGCGGTCGGACGATGTCGGCGTTCCTCATCGCCGTCCATCACGTCGTCGTGGAGCAGCGAGAAGTTGTGCACCAATTCGACGGCGACGCCCCCGGGCACTCCGACCGTGCCGTCCGCCCCGACCGCCCGGGCGGAAAGGACGGCGAGAGCGGGCCGCACGGCCTTACCGCCTCCGCGGCCCGGGGAGCCGTCTCGCTCCTCCCATCCGAAGTGGTAGGCGGCTACCCGGCGAACCTTCGGGTCGAGCCGATCGACCGCGGCTCGCAGGGACGGCTCGACGAGCTCGCGAGCCGCGCCGAGCGCGACGGGGGGCTCGAAATGGGCGTCCATCATGCCTCCACGCGTGCCGGATCTTCCGTCGGTGCCGCTACGTTACTCCGTTTCGCGCCCCGGAGATCCACCGCGCGGGTCGGTTCGCCGCGGAGTTCGCCGAGCGCTCGGGCTGCCGCCCAGCCGCTGCGGACGGCGCCCTCCATCGTCGCCGGCCACCCGGTGTCGGTCCACGCTCCGGCCAGCAGCAGCCCCGGCAAGCGCGTGCGGGTTGCCAACCGGTAGGCCGCACTCCCCGGTTCCGGTAGGAAGGTGGCCGCCGGTTCGCGGGTGACGAAGAAGTCGACTACCCGCGCGTGCGCCGCAGCGGGAAGCAGCCGAGCCAGTTCGGGGAGGAATCGGGCGCGAAGGTCGGCGACCGGCATCCCGATCCACTCGCGTGCCGCGGAGACCGAGATCGCTAGGTATTGCAGACCTTCCGTAGGGTCGAGGCCGGCACTCGCGGTGCGGTCGAAGAGGAACTGCGCCGGGGAGTCGACGGCGGCGGCGAAGGGGACGTCGAGCACGCGACGCTCGAAGACCACGTGCACGTTGATGATCGGAGATGGGCGGAGCAGCTCGGGGGAGACCGGGATGGCCTGCGGCGGCACCAGTTCCGAGACCCGGTCGTGCGGGACGGCGATCACGACGGCGTCGGCTTCGAGTTCCCGCCGTTCGTGCGACGCGCCGTTCTCCACCGGCACTCGCCAGCGACGATCGGGGCTCAGCCAAACTTGGCGGGCACGGTGGCGGAGGAGTACCCGGGCGCCGAGCCGATCGAGGACCCGCTGCGCGGCTTGGCCGTGGAGCCGCCCCAGCGGAATTGCCGGGTAGCCGATGTCGCAGGCGGCCGGATCGGTGAGCAGACCTTCTTGGAAGACCATCGCGGCGAGGCGCAGCGAAACCTGCCGGGCGGGCGCGTTCAAGGTGGCCACCGTGAAGAGGTCGAAGAGCCGGCGGATCGCGGTCGGGGTGACGCGGTGGGATTCCAGCCACTGGGCGAAGCTCTGCTCGTCGGTCCAGGCCGCGTCCCGGTCGAGGTGTCTGAGCGCGGCGAGAGCGCGGGCCGCCGTCCAGCGATCGCGCGGCCCGACCAGGCGGTAGCGGACCAGCGCGCGGAGCAGGTGGTAGGGGGCGGGGAACCGATCGCGGGTGATGCGGACCCGGCGTCCGGTGCCCGGTTCGAGCACCGGGAGGTCGAGCCGGTGCTGCAGCACGGTCCGGTCGGCGACGCCGAGGCGGTGGAGGAAAGCGCGATATGCCGTGCAGCAGCGCAAGAACACGTGCTGCCCGTTGTCGATTTCGGCGGCCGTTCCGGCGATATCGCGGGGAAAGGAGTGGGTGAGGCCGCCGAGTCGGGGCCGGGTTTCCACCACCGTCACCCGCCAACCGTCGTCCGCCGCTGCGATCGCCGCCGCCAACCCGGCGAGACCGCCCCCGATGACGACGACGGACGGCGACGCCGAACCGTCGCCGTTCATGGGCGCCCACCCGTCAGCGCGCGCAGCGCGAGCAGGGTCTTCTCCCACGGCGGCAGCGATACCCGCTCCCGCAGTACGGACGTCGGATTCTTCGCGATCCTGGCCAAGATGCGGTGGTAAATCCCGGCCATCGCGCCGACGCAAGCGGCCGATCTGTGGTCGAGCATCGGCAGCAGCGCAAGACCGCGGGCGTACCATTTCTCGGCCCTGACTGCTTGGTCGCGAAGGAAATCGCCGAGTCGGCCGTCGTCCGCGACGTTGCCCGACGGGTCCAGCCGGAGCTCGATGCCGGCTGCTTCCAGTTCGTCGAGGGGAAGGTAGATGCGGCCGCGTCGTAAATCCTCGCGGATATCACGCAAGATGTTGGTCAATTGCAACGCGATCCCGAGGCTGTCGGCCAGCGGTTCGGCGGCGGCCATGTCGCCGGGCTCGAAAACGCCGATCGAGAGCCGCCCGATCGAACCCGCCACGCAGCGGCAGTAGTGGACCAGGTCGGGGAACGACGGATAGCGAGTCTGGCGGACGTCGAGCTCACATCCCTCGATGAGTTCGAAGAATGCTTCGGTCGGTATCGGCAATTTCGACGCGGCGTCGGCCAACGCGATGAAAACCGGGTCGTCGGTTGGTTCCCCCAGCCGTTTGATGGAATTGCGGACGTCGTCGAGCAGCCGCAGTTTCTCGTGGTCCGATAGGTCGCCGTCCCCGATGTCGTCGATGCGGCGGGCCAGGGCGTATACCGCGGAGAGCGCACGCCGTTTCTCCGGGGGGAGCAGGCGGATGCCGTAGGAGAAATTTCGCGCGGCATGGGTCATGATGCGTTCGCACGTCGCGTATGCCGCGTCGAGTCGGCGTGCAGACGAATCGCTCACGAGCGGCTCCCGGTCGACGGCGGTCGGGACCGCACGCCGAGGAGAACGGCGAGGGTTTCCCCGACGAGTCGTGGCTTTCGGGGCGTACAGCGGAATTGCAGGACGTCGAAATGGACCCGGGCCATGGCCGCCAAAGCCGCCCGCCCTCCGGCCGCGAAAGCGGCGACCGCTATCTTCGGACGCCCGTGAATCGCCCGAGTCAACGGGATGCCGGCGTCCAGGAGGGCGCGAGCACGTTCGGCTTCGAACGCAAGCAGTGCGCGCAGCGGAGGGCAGGCTTTCGCGGCGTGCAGATCCGCTTCGCGGACGCCGAATTCGGCCATATCCGCCTGCGGGAGATAAATCCGACCGCGTCGCACGTCCTCTCCGACGTCTTGCAAGTGCTCGACGATTTGTAACCCGCTGCACACCTGATCCGAGAGGGCGATCAGCTCGGGAGTGGCTCGACCCAACGCCGCCAGCACGAGTCGACCCACGGGGTCGGCCGACAACGTGCAGTAAGCGAGCAAATCCTCGAAGCTCTCGTACCGCGCGACCCGCTGATCCATGCGGTTCGCTTCGACCAGCTTGCGCAGCGGTTCCTCCGGGAACCGGCCGGCGCGCACCGGATCGACGAGTGCGGCGACGGCGGGAATGCGCGGCTCGCCGCCCGCGAAGAGCACGGTCAGGTCGGCGTCCACCTCATCGAGCAACGCCAGCCGATCGGCGTCCAATTCGTCGCCGATGTCGTCGACGAGCCGGGCGAAACCGTAGATCGCCTGCAGGTCGGCGCGTAACCGCCGCGGCAGGAAACCCAGCGCGACCGGAAAGTTCTCCGCGCCCGCTTTGGCCAGCGTGGCAGCGAGCGGCGGGAGGGGCGTGGACGGCGACGTCGCCGACGACGCCTCGCTCACGGCCGTACCTCCCCGACGTCGAATGCGGATCTCCCTCAAGAATTCCACACGGTGCCGGACGGCGGTACCCCCGTCAGGCGTCCACGAAGGTGGGGCGCAGGGCGGGATCGCCCGGCTGCAAATGGAGGGCAGCGGGGGGCAGCGCCGACCGCGCCGCAGCGTGCCGTCGCCGGGCGGCGTCCAACGGCTCGCTTGCCACGATCTCGCCGTCACGGATCAACGGCACGAGCAGGGGTTGATCCGCATCACCGATTCCCGCGGGGGGCTTCGGGGGTTCCGGTCCCGGTCGAGCCACGATGACCTCGCCGACCGCGACCCCCCCGTCGAAGCGCCGGAACGCCCATTTCCGGCCGCCGTGCCCGATCTTTCCCGGGCTCTCCTTCTGGACGGCGTGCCACGTGCCCCGCTCGTCACACCGAGCCACCAGCTTGTACACCAGATTGGCGGTCGGAGCTCCACTGCCGGTCACCACCGAAGTGCCCACACCGTAGGCGTCCACCGGAGCCGCCGAGAGGGCGGCGATGGCGAATTCGTCGAGGTCTCCGGTGACCACGATTCGGGTCTTCGTCGCGCCGAGCTCGTCGAGTTGACGGCGGACGGCGCGTGCCTGGGTCACGAGATCCCCCGAATCGATCCGTATCGCCCCGAGCTCCGGGCCGGCGAGCCGGACGGCGGTCGCAACCGCGCGGGATACGTCGAAGGTGTCGACCAGCAGCGTGGTGGCGTTACCCAGCGTCTGAAGTTGGGCGCGGAACGCCGACTCCTCGTCGTCGTGGACCAAGGTGAAGGCGTGCGCCGCGGTGCCGACCGTCGGGATGCCGTAGCGCCGTCCTGCCTCCAGGTTCGACGTAGCGGCGAAACCGGCGAGATAAGCGGCGCGGGCGGCGGCGATCGCGGCGATTTCGTGGGTACGTCGGCTGCCCATTTCCAGGCAAGGACGATCCCCGGCGGCCTGTACCATGCGCGACGCCGCCGAAGCGACCGCGCTGTCGAAATTGAGGATCGACAATACGAGAGTTTCGAGCAGCACCGCCTCGGCGAACGTCGCCTCGACCACCAGAATCGGCGAGCCGGGGAAATACACGTCTCCTTCGGCGTAACCGTCGATATGGCCGGAGAATCGGAAATTCGCCAACCACTCGATGGTCGCCGCATCCACCACCTGCTCGTCTCGCAGCCAGCGCAGCTCGGCCTCGGTGAACCGGAAATGCTGCAGGGCCTCCACCAATCGGCCCGTGCCGGCGACTACCCCATACCGTCGGCCTTTCGGCAACCGGCGGGCGAAGACTTCGAATATCGACCGCCGGTGGGCCGCCCCGCTGCGGAGCGCGGCCTGCACCATGGTGAGCTCGTAGCGATCGGTCAGCAGGGCTGTCGATGTCACGGCGAAAACCTTACGATGACGGCTGTGAGTACCGCACCGGTGGAAGTCGAACGGCCAGAATCCGACGTCCGGCCGGATACCCCGTGGGTGACGATCGTCTGGAACGACCCGGTGAATTTGATGAGCTACGTCACCTACGTCTTCCAGAAGCTCTTCGGTTATCCGCGCGAGAAGGCACAACGCCTGATGCTGCAGGTGCATTACGAAGGCAAAGCGGTGGTCTCCAGCGGCACCCGCGAACAGATGGAGAACGACGCGGCTCGCCTGCACGCCCACGGGTTGTGGGCCACCGTGCAGCAGGATTGAGCGCGGTTCGGCGTACCGTGGGGACCTTCGATGCCGCCGAGGTTCGGCTCCGCCTGACGGATACCGAGCTGCAGGTGCTCCGCGGGGTCGTCGAGCAGTTGGCGGTGC
Source organism: Acidothermus sp. (assembly GCA_023512015.1). Classification (GTDB taxonomy): domain Bacteria; phylum Actinomycetota; class Actinomycetes; order Acidothermales; family Acidothermaceae; genus Acidothermus. The sequence goes on from JAIMAI010000015.1 coordinate 15,360, forward strand.
TGCTCGGAGAGCTGCCGACGCCTTCGACGTCCGATCCGCTGGCCGAGCTCGTGGGGCCGGTGGGGCCGGTCGAGCCTCCCGCCGATCCGGCGTTGCGTCGGCTCTTCCCCGACGGTTACCGCGACGATCCCGCGGCGGCCGAGGAATTCCGCCGCTTCACCCAGGCGAATCTCCGCGCCGGCAAGCAGGCAGATCTCGCCGTCGTCCGCCGGACCCTGGAGGAGGCCGCACGGGGAGGAGCGCTCACCCTCGACGCGCAGGCGCTGGATTCCTGGCTGCGGGTGCTCACCGACGCGCGGCTGGTCCTCGGGGTGCGGCTCGGGATCGAGACCGAGGAGGACGCCGAGGCCCTCGCCGAACGGACCGTGGGGGACGAGGCCGCACGGGCGGCTGCGGAGCTGTTCGAGTGGCTCGGGATCGTCCTCGACGAGCTCGTGAGTCTCGCCTCCGGGCACCTCGGAGGGTAGCGGGATCGGCCGCGCCGGGCGACGAAGATCACATCGGTAGGCTGTCTGCGTGCTCACCCTGGACCGATCCATCTACGAGGCGATCATCGCTCACGCTCGGCGTGATCACCCCGATGAGGCATGCGGGGTGGTCGCCGGTCCGGTCGGGAGCGATCGACCGACGCGTTTCATCCCGATGGTCAACGCGGCGCGCTCACCGACGTTCTACGAGTTCGACTCCGCGGATCTGCTGCGGCTGTACCGGGAGATGGACGAACGCGGCGAAGAACCCGTGATCATTTATCATTCGCACACCGCTACCGAGGCTTATCCCTCCCGGACCGATATTTCCTATGCCTCGGAGCCCAACGCGCACTACGTGCTCGTCTCGACCCGCGACCCCGATACCGTGGAGTTCCGGTCGTTCCGCATCGTCGACGGTGAGGTCACCGAGGAAGAGGTTCGCGTGGTGGCGACGTTGGATGATGTAGAGCGATCCGCGACGACGTGATCGATTACTGGTGATACGAGGAGTTCGACGCATGGCCATCGAGGTTCGGATCCCGACGATCCTGCGCAGCTACACGAATGGCGAGAAGGCGGTGACCGGCTCCGGCAAGACGCTGGCCGATCTCCTTGCCGATCTGGATGCTCGCCACCCAGGGCTGCGGGAGCGGATCGTGGACGAGAAGGGACTCCGCCGCTTCGTCAACGTGTACGTCAACGACGAGGACGTTCGGTTCCTCGCCGGTCTGGATACCCCGGTCAAGGACGGCGACACGGTGACCGTGCTGCCGGCCGTCGCTGGCGGCTGAGGACCGCGGTGCGGTACGACTCACTGATCGATTCGGTCGGGCACACCCCGCTCGTCGGGCTGCCACGGCTCTCGCCGTCGTCCGAGGTGCGGCTGTGGGCGAAGTTGGAGGACCGCAACCCGACCGGTTCGGTGAAGGACCGTGCCGCGCTCTACATGGTGCAGGCCGCCGAGAAGGAGGGGTTGCTCACTCCCGGAGCGACGATCCTCGAGCCGACGTCGGGGAACACCGGTATCTCGCTGGCGATGGTGGCTCGGCAGCGGGGGTACCGGCTGATCTGCGTGATGCCGGAGAACACCTCGGTCGAGCGTCGCCAGTTGCTCCAGATGTGGGGGGCTTCGATCATCTTGTCGCCGGCCGCCGGAGGATCCAACCAGGCCGTCCGGTTGGCCAAACAGCTTGCCGCCGAGCATCCGAATTGGGTGATGCTCTACCAGTACGGGAATCCGGCCAATGCGCAGGCGCATTACGAGACCACCGGCCCGGAAATCGTCGCCGACCTTCCGACCATCACGCATTTCGTGGCGGGTCTGGGTACCACTGGAACCTTGATGGGGTGCGGACGCTTCCTGCGCGAACACGTGCCCGGGGTGCAGATCGTCGCGGCGGAGCCGCGGTACGGCGAACTGGTGTACGGGTTGCGCAACCTCGACGAGGGGTTCGTCCCCGAGCTGTACGACGAGTCCGTGCTCACCGCGCGGTACTCCGTGGGTCCGCGGGAGGCGTTGCGGCGCACTCGTGAACTGGTGGAGCAGGAAGGGATTTTCGCCGGGATTTCGACCGGTGCGATCCTGCACGTCGCGCTCGCGATCGCCGAGAAGGCGGTGCGCGACGGAGTCCGTGCGGACATTGCTTTCATCGTGGCCGACGGCGGGTGGAAATACTTGTCGACTGGGGCGTACGGGGGGACTTTGGAGGAGGCCGAGGCGGCGCTGGAGGGTCACCTGTGGGCGTGACGGAGAGCCCTGCCGGCGGCGAGGACGTGCGCGAATTGCCGATCGGGGTCTTCGATTCCGGTGTCGGCGGGCTCACCGTAGCGCGGGCCATCCTCGACCTGTTGCCCCAAGAACCGCTGTATTACGTCGCCGACACGGCTCATTTCCCTTATGGAACCAAATCCATCGCCGAGGTCCGTGAATTCGGTCTGGCCGTGCTGGACCGCATGGTCGGCGACGGGGTGAAGCTGTTGGTCATCGCATGCAATTCGGCGTCGTCGGCGTTGCTCCGCGACGCCCGTGAACGGTACGACGTGCCGGTCGTCGAAGTGATCCAACCCGCGGTACGCAAGGCGGTGAGCGCCACGCGTAACGGCAAGGTGGGGGTGATCGGCACTCCTGCGACGATCGCCTCGATGGCCTACGAGGACGCGTTCGCCGCCGCGCCCCACGTGGACCTGACCACTGCCGCCTGTCCGCGATTCGTGGAATTCGTAGAGGCCGGCATCACGATGAGCGACGAACTCCTCGAATGCGCGAAGGAATATCTCGCCCCGATCGTGGAGCGCGGATGCGACACGCTGATTCTCGGGTGCACGCACTACCCTTTCCTGGCGGGCGCGATTTCTCTGGTGGTCGGCGACGAGGTGATGCTGGTGAGCAGCGCCGACGAGACGGCCCGCGACGTCTACCGCACTCTGGTGAGTCGCGGCCTGACCCGGCCGTCGTCCGCTGCTGCGCCGGTGCACCGATTCGTGGCCACCGGTGACCCGGAGCCGTTCTTCCACCTCGGTCGACGTTTCCTCGGACCGGAAATCCGGCAGGTGGACACGTTCTGATGCGACTCACCGTCGTGGGGTGCGCGGGGAGTTTTCCCGGCCCCGGCGTGGCGTGTTCGAGCTACCTCGTGGAATTCGACGGTTTCCGGCTGCTCCTCGACCTCGGTAACGGGGCGCTCGGGGCTTTGCAATCCTTCTGCGATCCGCGAGACGTCGATGCGTTGGTGATCAGCCACCTGCACGGGGACCACTGGCTCGACGTGGTGCCGCTCGCCTACGCGCGGCCGCATCATCCCGACGGCCGGGTCCCGGATCCCTTGCCGCTCTATGTGCCGGACGCAGGACCGTTGACCACGGTCTTGCGTCGCGACGTGGACCGATTGCAGGCGGTGTTCGACGTCCGCCCTATCGCGGACGGCGTGATCGGACCGTTTGCCGTGCGTTTTCACCGCACCGATCACCCCGTCGCTACCTATGCGATCCGGGTGGAGGCGCAAGGCCGCAGTATGGGATACACCGCCGACACCGCGTGGTTGGACCCGCTGGTCGAATTCTTCAGCGGCGTCGACCTGTTGCTCGCGGAGGCGACTTTCCCGCCGGACGACGACCACGTCGCGCCGCCACCTCCGGGACTCCATCTGAACGCCTCTGAAGCCGGGGAATTTGCGCGACGCGCGGGCGCTCGACGGCTCGTCGTCACCCACATCCCCCCGTGGGCGGACGTCGAGCGCCATCGCGCCGCAGCGGAGAAGATTTTCGGAGGACCGACCATCGCCGCCCGGCCTGCGCTCCGTGTGGACCTGTGAGAAGGTGACACCGCCGAATCGATAAGGTCGCATCATGCCGCGTATCGATGGCCGCCTGCCCAACGAGCTTCGTCCGGTGCGTTTCACCCGTCATTGGCTGCGCCATGCGGAGGGATCGGTCCTCGTCGAATTCGGTGAGACCCGCGTGCTCTGTGCGGCAAGCGTCCTGGAGGGTGTTCCGAAATGGCGGAAGGGCACCGGCTTGGGATGGGTGACCGGAGAGTACGCCATGTTGCCGCGCGCCACGACCACACGCAGCGATCGTGAGTCGGTGCGGGGACGGCTCGGCGGCCGCACCCAGGAAATTTCCCGTCTCGTCGGCCGTTCGCTCCGTGCCTGCGTCGAACTCGCCCGGCTCGGAGAGAACACGATTCATCTCGATTGCGACGTCCTCCAAGCCGACGGCGGCACGCGCACCGCGGCGATCACAGGGGCGTACGTGGCGCTGGCCGATGCCTGCCGGTGGATGCTCGAACGGGGATGGGTTGCCGTCGATCCGCTCATTCGCAGTGTGAGTGCGGTCAGCGTCGGGATCGTGGACGGCGAGCCGGTACTCGACTTGTGTTACGAGGAGGACGTCCGTGCCGCCACGGATATGAACGTCGTGATGACCGGTGACGGTGAATTCGTGGAAATCCAGGGGACCGCCGAGGGCGAGCCGCTCCGGCGTGCCGAGGTGGACCTGCTCCTGGAACTTGCCGCGCAGGGGTGCGCGCACCTTCGCGACCTCCAGCAAACCGCCCTGACTTCGTGACGGGATCGCCGATGAGGATCGTCCTCGCCACCCGCAATCCGCACAAGCTCGCCGAACTCCACCGCATCCTCGTCGCTTGCGGTTTGGGGGACGTCGATCTGCTTTCCGTCGACAGTTATCCGGGTCTCCCCGAGGTGCGCGAGACCGGGGACAGTTTCGAAGCGAACGCGCGGCTCAAAGCCCGAGCCGTACGCGATTTCACCGGAGAAATCGCCATTGCCGATGATTCCGGACTGGCCGTCGACGCGTTGAACGGTATGCCGGGAATTTTCTCCGCCCGCTGGTCCGGCGACCTCGCCCCTCCCGAGCAACGCGACTGGACGAATCTCAGGCTGGTGCTCGCCCAACTCGCCGACGTCCCCGAGGAGCGCCGAGGCGCGCGTTTCGTCTGCGCCGCGGTGGCCGCCTTCCCGGACGGCAGGGAATTCGTCGCGCACGGTGAGGTCCGCGGACGGATCACTCGGCAACCACGGGGAAGCAACGGCTTCGGTTATGACCCGATTTTCGAATTGCCCGAGGGCCGAACGACGGCCGAGCTCGATCCTGCAGAGAAAGACGCGATCAGTCATAGGGGTAAGGCATTGCGCATCTTGGTCGAACGCATCGCGGAGGCACTGCGGCCCACCGAGCCGGCCTGATCCTCGCCTCCGGCGAAGTCGGGGTGTGCCGACGTTTCGTGACGCTCCGGCTGCGGTAGGGGACAGACATGCCGCGTGCTCCCCGCCTCTTTGCCTCGTCGCGTGTCTCCAACCGACCTCCTCGTTACGTCGTCCATCCCGCGGCAGCGGCGGTGGACCGGCGCGCGCTCGAACGGACGCTTCGTGCGAGGGTCCGCGGAGAGGTGCGATTCGACGCCGGAGCCAGGGCTGCGTGGTCGACGGACGCGTCAAATTTCCGGATGCCACCGATCGGAGTGGTCCAACCGCGGGATGTCGACGACGTCATCGCGGCGGTCGCCGCATGCCGTGACCATCGAGCGCCGATCACCAACCGCGGCGGTGGGACCAGTCTTTCGGGGGAGACGACCAACGTAGCGGTAGTGCTCGACACCTCCCGCTACGTCACCCGACTCGAAGAGCTCGATCCCGACCGCCGGTACGCCTGGGTCGAACCCGGCATCATCAACGACCAGCTGCGTGAAGCTGCGCAGCGCCATCACCTCACTTTCGGCCCCGATCCCTCGACACACGACCGCTGCACGATCGGTGGCAACCTCGGGAACAATTCCTGCGGAACCCACTCGGTGATGGCCGGCCGAACCGCGGACAACACCCTCGCATTGGACGTGCTTTGCTACGACGGCACACGGATGACCGTGAAGTCCTCTTATACCGACGAGGAGATCCGAAACATCATCGAGACCGGTGGCCGACAAGGCGAGATCTTCCGACGTTTGCTGGAGCTCCGCGGCCGCTATGCGGAACTGATCCGAAGGCGCTATCCGACCATTCCGCGCCGAGTATCCGGGTATAACCTCGACGACCTTCTTCCGGAGAAGGGCTTCAACGTCGCCTCGGCGCTGGTCGGAACCGAGGGTACGTGCGTGACGATTCTCCGTGCAAAACTTCGCCTGGTGCCGTGGCCGCGCCACCGCAGCCTGCTCGTGCTGGGTTATCCGGACATCGCCGAAGCAGCCGACCACGCGGTCGAGATCAGACGCCACGGACCCATGGCGCTCGAAGCCATCGACGACGCCCTGATCCGATACATGCGGATCCTCGGCAAGAATGCCCACGAATTGGCTCTGCTGCCCGAGGGAAGCAACTTTCTCCTCGTCGAATTCGGAGGTGAGACGAAGGAGGAGGCGGATGAGAAAGCCCGCGCCTGCATGAAGGAGCTCGAAGGAGACCTCGATACGCCGGCGATGAGCCTTTTCGACGACGAGAGGCAAGAGCGGACCCTCTGGGAAGTCCGCGAAGGCGGACTCGGTGCGGAGGCCCAAGTACCGAATCGTCCCCTCGCCTGGCCGGGCTGGGAGGACTCCGCGGTCGATCCTGCGAAACTCGGCCCCTACCTGCGGGAACTGCGCCGACTGTACGCGGAGCACGGTTACGATGCCGCGATGTACGGGCATTTCGGAGACGGCTGCGTTCACGCCACGATTCCGTTCGATCTCCGGACGGCAGCCGGAGTCGCCGATTACCGACGTTTCATCGAGGAGGCCTCGGATCTCGTCGTGAGTTTCGGGGGATCGTTGTCCGGCGAGCATGGCGACGGTCAGCAACGTGCCGAACTGTTGGAAAAGATGTATGGTCCCGAACTCGTCGGGGCGATGCGGGAATTCAAGGCCATCTGGGATCCCGACGGACTCATGAATCCGGGGAAAGTCGTCGATCCGGTGCGACTCTTCCGCCTGGACGAAAATCTGCGTTTGGGCACGAGCTATAAGCCGTGGATTCCGCGGACCCGTTTCGCCTTTCCGCGGGATGACGGCTCGTTCGAGCGTGCCGCCCTCCGTTGCGTCGGCACCGGCAAGTGCCGTGTTTTCGGCGGGCAGGTGATGTGTCCCTCGTACCAGACCGTACGGCGGGAGGAACATTCGACTCGCGGTCGCGCCCGTCTCCTCTTCGAGATGCTCCAGGGAGACGTGGTCACGGACGGTTGGCGATCCAAGGAGGTCTTCGAGGCTCTCGACCTCTGTTTGTCGTGCAAGGGGTGCAAGAGTGACTGTCCGGTGGGCGTCGACATGGCGACCTACAAAGCAGAATTTCTCTCACATTACTACGAGCGAAGGCTTCGTCCTCGCCATGCGTACGCGATGGGCCTCATCATGTACGCCGCGCGGTTCGGCTCGCACCTGCCACGGGTCGCCAACTGGATGCTGCACGGGCGTGCAATAGGCCGCCTGGTCAAATGGATCGGCGGGATCCATCCGCAGCGTATTCCGCCCAGGTTCGCGAATCCTTCATTCCGTGCTTGGTTCCACCAGCGGCAGTCGCGACGTGATCGGCTGAGCGAGGCGCTGCGGCCCCGTGTCGTGCTCTTCCCCGATACTTTCACGAACTACTTCCACACCGACGTGGCGCAGGCCGTCCACGAGGTGTTGGAAGCGGCCGGTTTCACAGTCGTGATTCCCCGGCGAATCGTCTGTTGCGGCCGTCCGCTTTTCGACTACGGGATGCTCGACTTGGCTCGTCGGCTCTTCCGGCAACTTCTCGACGTCCTCGATGAGGAAATCACCGCTGGGGTGCCGGTCGTGGTTCCGGAGCCTTCGTGCTGTGCCGCGCTGCGCGATGAGCTGCTGGAGATGCTGCCGCACGACCCGCAGGCCCGTCGGCTGGCGGCGCAGACGTACACCCTTGAGGAATTCCTGTGCAAATACGCCCCGGATTTCCGCTATCCCCGGGTGGAGGGGCGCATCGTCGTCCAGCAACATTGTCACCACCGGGCGGTGATGGGCACCGACGCCCAGCGCGCCGTTCTCCAGGCCACCGGAGCGATGGTCGAGTTCCCCGAGACGGGATGCTGTGGGCTTGCCGGATCGTGGGGTTTCGAGAAGGCCAAACACGATTTGTCTCTGGCCTGCGGGGAGCGTGTGTTGTTCCCCCTGCTTCGGGATACCGATGAGCAGACCGTGGTGGTGGCCGACGGTTTCTCCTGCCGAACCCAAATCTTCCAGGGACTGCGCAGACCGGCGCTGCACACCGCACAAGTACTGAGGGATGCTCTTCGTTCGAGGAATGCGGTCGGACTTCAGGGCGAGGAGCGCTCATGACGGCCGTTCCTGAGAGCCCGTACGTCGAATCCGTCGATGTCGCCGCCTATCGAATTCCCACGGAGACACCCGAGAGCGATGGAACCCTCGAATGGAGCGCCACTACTCTGCTGCTCGTTCGGGTTACCGCTGGAGCGTCCGTCGGCACGGGCTACACCTACGCCGATGCTTCCTGCGTCCCTCTCATTCGAGATCGGCTGGCTCCTCTCGTGCTGGGGAAATCTGCATGGTCTCCGTCGGTCGTCACGTGGGCGTTGGTCGACGAGTGCCGCAACCTCGGAGTGAGCGGGCTCGTAGCGGCAGCTATCAGCGCCGTCGACGTAGCGTTGTACGACTTGGCTGCGCGCCTGGCAGGTGTTCCACTAGCGCGCCTGCTGGGCCAGGTTCGCCACGATATCCCGATCTACGGAAGCGGAGGTTTCACTTCCTACTCGGACCAGACCCTTGCCGCCCAGCTCGCCGGATGGGCCGATGCGGGAATTCCGCGGGTCAAGATGAAGATCGGTCGCGATCCCAGTGGGGACCCCCATCGCCTGCGCATTGCGCGCCGGACGATCGGGGAGAGCGTCGAGCTGTTCGTCGACGCCAACGGGGCCTACGATCCTCGGAGCGCGGTCGACTGGGTTCGGTTGTGTCGGGAGGAGTTCGACGTCCGGTGGTTCGAGGAGCCGGTGTCGTCCGACGACGTGAAGGGTCTGGCGTTCGTTCGTGCGAGGGCACCGGGCGGTATTGCCATTGCCGCCGGCGAGTACGGCTGGACGCCCTGGTATTACCGGGCTTTCCTCGCCGCCGAAGCTGTCGACTGTGTCCAGGTGGACGTCACCCGGTGTCTGGGTATCACGGGCTTTCTCGCTGTGGCCGGGGCATGTGAGGTCTGGCAGGTCGATCTGTCGGCACACTGCGCCCCGCAGATCTCGGCACACGCCGCTGCCGCGGTGCGACGGCTACGGCCGATCGAGTACTTCCACGACCACGTGCGGATCGAGTCGATGGCCTTCGACGGCGTGCTCGAGCCGATCGACGGCGTGCTCCGCCCGGCTCTCGATGCTCCCGGTCACGGGTTGGTCTTCAAGGAATCGGACGTCGAAGGGTTCCGAGTGGCCTGAGTGGGGCATGCCGACACCGTGGCCCTCGACCGAGAGGGAGAACGACCGTCACCACGGGAGACAGGAGTAGCGATGCAGGTCGCCGAGTGGATGCTGAACCGGCTCCGCGAATGGGGAATTCACCGCATCTACGGTTATCCGGGAGACGGTATCAACACTTTCCTGGGCGCACTGGCCCGCGTCCCGGGAAAGGATCCGCAGTTCATCCAAGTTCGCCACGAGGAGATGGCGGCGTTCATGGCCTGTGCGCACGCCAAATTCACCGATCAGATCGGCTGCTGCATGGCCACCAGCGGCCCGGGGGCCATTCACTTACTCAACGGTTTGTACGACGCGCGCCTCGATCACCAGCCCGTCCTCGCTGTGGTCGGTCAGCAGAAACGTCGTTCCGTCGGCGCGCACTACCAGCAGGAGATCGATCTGCAGACACTCTTCAAGGACGTCGCCGGCTTCGTCTCGACGGTGATGGACGAGCATTCAGCTCGCCACGTCCTCGATCGAGCCATCAAATCTGCGTATGAAGAGCGTCGCCCCGCGGTGGTCATCGTGCCTGAGGATGTCGGCGAACTCGCCTACGTCGAACCACCCCGCGAGCACGGATCCGTGTACAGCTCGGTCGGGTGGAATCGGCCGCACGCGGTCCCGGACGAGTCGCTGCTCCACGAAGCCGCAAGGGTGCTCAACAGCGGAGAGCGGGTCGCGATCCTGGTGGGGGCTGGAGCGCGAGAAGCGACCGATGAAGTAGTGGCCGTCGCGGACATCCTCGGCGCCGGCATCGCCAAGGCGTTGCTCGGAAAGGACGCCGTCCCCGACACCGTCCCGTTCGTCACCGGTTGCCTCGGTCTGCTGGGGACGCTGCCCAGCACCGCGATGATGGCCGAATGCGACACCCTCCTGACGGTCGGGACGTCCTTTCCGTACGCGGAGTGGCTGCCCGAGCCCGGTCAAGCGCGCTGCGTCGAGATCAATATCGACGGATCGCTGATCGGCGTCCGCTATCCCAACGACGTGTCATTGGTAGGGGACGCCCGCGACACCCTGCGGGCCCTGTTGCCCTTGCTCGAACGCAAGTCGAGCCGCACCTGGCAGGAGTCCCTTATCCGCCAGCGTGAGGTGTGGGAAAAGATTCTCGATAGGCGTGCCCATCAAGCGGGCGACCCGATCAATCCCGAACTGGTCTTCTGGGAGCTCAATCGTCAGCTACCGGACGGCGTCATCATCACCTCGGATAGCGGATCGGCCACGAACTGGTACGCCCGCCATTGCATGCTGCGCCCCGGGATGCGCGGCTCACTCTCCGGGACGCTGGCGACGATGGTTCCCGGTATCCCGTATGCGATCGGTGCCAAATTCGCTTTTCCGGACCGTCCGGTCATCGGGTTGACCGGCGACGGCGCGTTCACCATGCTCGGCATGAACGAACTCATCACGGTGACACGTTACCGAGAGCAGTTGCTGGCAAAGGATCCGCGGCTGGTGTTCGTCGTCCTGTCGAACATGGACCTCAACCAGGTCTCGATGGAACAGCGAGCTTTGACCGGCGATCCGAAGAATCCGGACACTCAGACGCTACCGTACTTCCCGGCGGCGGAGTACGCTCGACTGCTGGGCTTCGAGGGCATGAAAGTCGAGAAACCGGACGACGTCGCAGACGCGTGGCGCCGGGCATTTACCGCCGACGGTCCGGTGTTGGTGGAATTCGTCACCGACCCGCAGATCGTCGCCCTCCCGCCGCACATCAGTGTCGAGATGGCCCGCAAGGTGGCTACCGCCTTGCTGCACGGTGACGAAGACGCGCTCGGTCTCGCCCTCAAGGGAATTCGGGGTAAAGCAACGGAGCTCGGAGAGGAATTCCTCGGATGGCTTCGCCAGATCCGCCGGGAGAATGATACCGGCCGTTGACCGGTGCACCTTGGTGGTCGCAGTGCTCTAGCCTCTTCGAGTGTTCCGTCGACCCGGTCTTGCGGCGCGTAGGGCGAGTGGCCATACTCTGAGACGTGATTTCGCGGCGTTCTTTCTCGTTGCGAGATGAGGTTCGTCAAACGGCAGGCTACCGCCACCGGATCCGCATTACGGCGGCATGGGCGATCGTCTTGGTGACGGTGCTCGCGGTGAGCGGCTGCCAGAGTAGCCCGGTCTCCGCGTCGTATCACGCGCCATCCGCCGGTGCGGCCACGTTTTCCGCCGCCACTCCGGTTGCGCCGGCTGCGTCGGCTGCGGCTTCCGAGACTGCAGGTGCCCGCACGGGGCCGAGCGGCGCGGCCACGCCTACCGCCGATCTGTTTGCGCGTTTCGGCTGGGCGGCGCCGGATCCGCGGCTGACTCCGGGTGAGACGTTCCCGGGAGTGACCGCGGCGGATGTCTGTACTCCGGGGTGGGCCACCGCCCACCGCAACGTGAGCGAATCGACGCGGCTCGCCGTCTTCGCCGCGTACGGAATCGATTATTCGTTGCACGCCAACTACGAGCTGGACCATTTGATCCCGCTGGAACTGGGGGGCGACAATTCGCCTCGAAATTTGTGGCCGGAGCCCTTGGTCCAGGACGACCCCCATTCCGGCAAGCCGGACAAAGACCAATTGGAGAACCACCTCCACGACCTCGTCTGTCACGGTCAGTTGAGCCTGCCGGTGGCCCAGCACGCAATCGCCACGAACTGGCTGGCGGCTTGGTATACCTACGAACCCATCCCAATCACGGGGGAACCGATCCCCCATGGGTCGGTCACCGTTACCCAAAGTTCTTCGTCACCACCGGCCATCTCCAACGGCTGCACGGCGAGGGTCTCGAACCCGCGACCGCCCCGTTACAGCACCGTCGACATCTTCGTGCAGACATCACCGAGTGCCCAAGTGACCGCAACTGCACACTACAAGACCAAGGACACCGTGCACACGACTACGGCCGATGCGTCGGGTCGCGCCTCCGTGTCGTTTTCCATCGCCGGAGCGACCGTCGGCTACACGGTCATCGTCGACGTCACCGCCGCGACATCGGCCACGTCGGCCCATTGCACGACGTCTTTCACACCGACGGACTGAGAGGGACGTTCCGCCGGATGCGTTTCAGTTTCGGGGCTTGTGCGGCGGGCGCAGTCCGAGGTGGACGACGGCATGCGCCACCTCCCGCAAGCGAGCGCCGTGTGCTCGTGATTGGTCGCGCAACAGGACGAACGCCTGATCAACCGTACAGTGATATTCGGCGGCGAGAATGCCTTTTGCCTGCTCGATGATGATTCGACTCTCCAGGGCGTACCGCAGCTGTTCCGCCGTCCGCTGCAATTTCTCGAGGTCGCTCGCGTTGGCGACGTAGCTCGCCGCCATGTCCGCCAGCAATCGCGCAGTCTCTATTTCTGTCGGTGTCCAATCTCGTCGCTCCGCAGCGTAGACGTTCATGGCACCGATCGGCTCTCCTCGAACTGCCAGCGGAATTCCGAGCACGGCGTGAATTCCCGCGTTGAGCGCATAGCTCGACCAATGCGGCCAACGGTTACGTTCGTCATCGAGATCTGCTACGACCACCGCACCGCCGTGGCGGAAAGCATCCACGCACGGCCCTTCCTGGAGGGCCTCTTCGGTGGCTTCAATGCGCGTCGTCAGGGAATTGATGCCGGTCACCGGCCTCAGTTTGTTCTCTTCGTCCCGCAGCGAGACCCCGGCCCCGGCCACCCGCAGCAGCGTCACAACATCTTCGACCAATTGGTAGAGCACGTCACTGATCTCGTAGCGGCCGGCGAGGGTACGTGCGAATTCTCCGACGACTCGGATGAGCGAGTCCCGATCGATGGTGTCGGTCATGGCCTTCTCGGTCTTGCTGGGATCGGACCTTGCGGATAGACTACCGGCATCGGTGCGCTCCCGGACCATGCGAGCCGCCGCAGACCGTCATCCCGGACCTTGGCGGTCGGTCCGTTTGCTTCATCGCAAGCAGTCTCACGGGAGCCGGTAATGAACGTTCCACTCTTCCCCACCCCCTTCCGACTGCGACCCAACCGACCAGCCGGTTCGGCGCAGCCGGAGAAAGCACCTTCGGGAGAAACGCACGGCGAAGAAGTCCGACCTTCCGGTGGAGTCGACGATTCGCCGCATCCTACCCTGCCCGTTGCCGCCTTCCCTCAGGAATCGTGGTCCATGCGGTGCGGTACCTGCGACCTCCAGCTCACGGGCCAGGAGCGAACCCTCCTGCTCAGGACTATTCGCGAGCATCGCGACCACGACCTCGAGGATTGCACCGTGGTCTACGAGACACGGTTCGACGAACTGCGAGGGCATGTGTCGGAGCGCGTCCATCGACTCTGGCTGCGTTTGTCGCCTGCGGCGGTCCTCGACGCCGCCGGCGATTCTCTGGGATGACCGGTACAAGGGAGAGAGATACGGCCCATGGCTCTTCCGGTGCGCGTGACGCGACAGCAACCCGCACGGTGGGATCCGTTCCGAGAATTCGAGGAGCTCTCCCAGCGCCTCAACCAGCTCTGGGAGAACATGCTGGGAGGCTGGCCGACGCTCGAACGATGGTCTCCCTTGGCAGACGTCGAGGAGACCGACGACGCATATACCGTCGAAATCGATCTCCCTGGAGTGCGTCGCGAGGATGTCACGGTCGAACTCGTCGACGGTGAGCTGCGGGTAAGCGGTGAGGTGAAGGAAAAGGAACGGCGCGGCATCGTCCGCCGTCAGACCCGACGCACCGGACGGTTCGACTACGTCGTCCAGTTTCCCGGCGAAATCGATGCCGACCAGGTTACTGCCCGTCTGTCCGACGGCGTGCTGACGGTGCGGTTGCCGAAGGCAGCGACGGCCAAGCCGCGCCGAATCGAAATCAGCGCGTAGCGGGGTCTTTCTCGCCGACAGGCCAAGGGTTGTTCGGTTGTCGCCCCCACCGAGGCCGACCGCCGGTACCTTCGGGCCTCGTAGGGCCGGTGAGAGTCGAACTCACACTGTCGCGGACCTAAACCGCGTGCCTCTACCGTTGGGCTACGGCCCCGAGCATCGTCTCAGAGCATAGTGGCCTTCGGGCGCCTGCTCACCTCGCCGCACGACCGGCTCAGTCCTCATCCTGCGGCACGGGATCCTCATCCTGCGGCACGGGAGCCGAGCTCGTCGAGGATGCGGGCTACGTGTCCGGTCGCCTTGACGTTGTACCACGCTTTCGCGATCCGTCCGTCGGGATCGACGAGGAACGTCGACCGAATCACGCCCAGCACGGTACGCCCGTAATTCGTCTTCTCGCCGTACGCGCCGTACGCCTCCAGGGTCACACGCTCGGGATCGGAGAGCAGCGGGAACGGCAGGCCGTAGGCGTCGCGAAATTCCGCAATCTTCTCGACGGGGTCGGGGGAAATGCCGAGCACCTGGACGTCGTAGCGCGACAAGACGGCGAGGTTGTCGCGAAAATCGCAGGCTTCGGTGGTACAACCCGGGGTCATGGCGGCCGGGTAGAAATACACGATCACGTTTCGACCGCGGTAGTCGTGGAGGGAGACGGGTCTGCCTTCCGCGTCCAGCAACGTGAAGTCGGGGGCGGGATCACCGGGCTCCAATCGAGGCATAGCCTCAACCTAGTCCAGCCACCGGGGTAGCCCGTCGGCCGGTTACGTCGGCCGTTCGCCGGGGAAGGAGATCATCATGACGGTACGCGCACTCTCCGTCGTCCCAGGCAAACCGAAGACGGCGGCGGTCACCTCCCACCCCGAACCTCTCGACGACGACGGAGGGCTCTTGGTCGACGGTCTCCTCGTCGGCATCTGCGGCACGGACGTCGAAATCCTGCGCGAGGGGTACGGCTGGTCTCCTCCCGGTGAGGAGCGACTCGTCATCGGACATGAATCGCTGGGCCGAATAGCCGAAGCCCCCGCCGACAGCGGATTCGAGGCCGGAGACCTCGTAGTGGGGATCGTCCGCCGGCCCGACCCGGTGCCTTGCCTGCCCTGCAGTCTCGGGGCTTGGGACTTCTGCCGCAACGGTCGGTACACCGAGCGCGGCATCAAGGAGCGGCACGGTTATGCGGCGTCGCGGTGGCGGGTCGAACCCGAATTCGCCGTGAAGGTCGATCCCCGTCTCGGCGACCTCGGCGTCCTGGTGGAACCCACGTCGGTGGTGGCCAAGGCGTGGGATCAAGCCGAGAAGGTGGCGGCACGATCTCCGGCTCCGCGACACATCGCTCTGATCACCGGGGCGGGGCCGATTGGGCTGCTCGCCGCACTGCTCGGCGTCCAGCGCGGCTACGAAGTGCACGTCCTCGATCGCGTGACGACCGGGCCGAAACCCGCGCTGGCCAAGGATCTCGGCGCCACCTATCACACCGGCGACGTGACCGAGATCGAGGTGCGTCCCGACGTCGTCATCGAATGCACCGGGAATGGTCCGCTGGTCTTCGCTCTCACCGAGATCGTGGCGACGGACGGGGTGATCTGCCTCACCGGTATATCGGGGTCCAAGAAGCAGGCGACGATGCGGCCCGACGAGGTGAACAAGGAGATGGTCCTCGACAACCTCGCCCTGGTGGGGAGCGTCAACGCGTCCCGGGCCCACTACGAGCAGGCCGCGGCCGCGCTGGCCCGCGCCGATCGGGAGTGGTTGGCCCGCCTGATCACACGGCGGGTACCTCTCGGCGACTTCGAAAAGGCGCTGTCGCGCGAGGACGGCGATGTGAAGGTGGTCTTGGACCTTCAGCGATGACGATCGATCGGACGCCGGCCGGCCCGGTCCGTGTTGTGAGTGCCGACCGCTCCGGTAGCGTTCCAGGCGTGGATCGCACGGTCACCGGTCTGCCGATCAAGCTGCTGCACGATCGTGTCTTGGTGAAGGCCGAAGGTCCCGAAGGTGAGCGCCGTTCGAGCGGAGGAATCGTGATCCCGGCGACCGCCGCGGTGGGACGCCGGCTGGTCTGGGCCGAGGTGGTGGGTGTCGGCCAGGCGGTGCGCTCGGTCCAAGTCGGGGATCGGGTGCTGTACGAACCGGAGGACCGGGCGCAGATTGAAATTCACGGAGTGTCGTACGTTCTGCTGCGGGAACGCGACATCCACGCCGTCGCGGCAGAGCGGGTCGAAGGCTCCACCGGGCTGTATTTGTAGGGGCCTCGGCACGCCTACAGTACCGGGCTTTCCGATGACAGCGATCGCTTCCGTTGCTGCGCTTGAGTGGCAAGCGATTGCGATGTTCGTTCAGTTGGTGGGCGGCAACAGGACGAGCGCCTGCGCTGCGGCGTCGGCTACGGTTGTCGCGACCGCTTTGGGTCCGCCGAAAAGCCAACCATTGAGCACGCTGGGGGCGACGGAGGCGAAGTAGCCCGACGTACCGTCGGGGAGGTTACCGTCGGGTGGGACCAAGACGAGGGGTCCACCTGCCGTTCCGCTGATCGGTCCTCCGACGAGAGCGTCCGGAAAGGCGGCACCGCTTGCCAGGCCGATGGCCGACGGTGCGGTGAAGAATTGCTGAGCAACCAGCACTGAGGTTGCGAAGCGATCAGTTCCGACGATCGCTCGCGACGAAGGATCGGCATGAGCGGCGGGTCCACCAATGGCGAAACGGGTACTTCCGAGGTGCGTGGACAAGAAGGTACGGGTCGCCGCACTCAGCGTGTCGCCGTCGGTCAGGAGCAGAGCTCCGTGCGTAATGATCGCAGCGGCAGCGGCGGACATGGCGTCTGGGAAATTGGTGCCATCAACCTCTAGGAGGGTCGTCGGATTCCCCAACGCATAGGCGATCTGAACCGCCGTTTCGTATCGATCGGCGCCTTGAATGCGGTGCGCGACGAAGCCGGCGTTGAGGATTTGCTGTTCGACTTGCGCAGAAAGGGCGGCAAATCCGCCGAGCAGGAATACAGGGCTCCCTTGAGGGAGAACCCTCTGTATTTCGCTCAGCACGTTGGCCGGGACTTCCGTCGGCGGTGTCAACAGCAATGGTCCGCGGACCGACGCCGCCAGCGGTGCTCCGGCTAGCGCATCCGGAAACGTATCGGATCGAGCGAGGACGACGGCCCGTGCGCTCGCAGATCCGGGGAAAGCGAGCTGTGAGGCTGCTATGGCCGTGGCGATGCGATCGGAGCCGGCAACGCGGAGCAGGGTTCCCTCGCCGGCGCTGCTGCTTCCTGGGGTGAGAACCCTCACGGCCGGGGACTGCCGAAGAGGGAGGGGGCTTTGGGTTGCCGAAGCCGCGCTCTGGGCAGCGAAGGTGGTTATCTGCGAGGTCGGCGGCGTTCGTGCGCTCGAGCCACCGTTGGTGTCCCCGTAAGTAATGGTCACCGTGGCCCCAGGCGGAAGACTCACAGCGCGAAGGACGATGATGTTTCCGCTCATCAAGACGATTCCGGCATCCGCGGTGGTGAAGCCAGCCTGGCCGGTTTGCGCGGAGGGGAGGGTCCACGTGCCGGGGACGTTGATGTCGATCTCACCGTTGATCAGTCCCGTCCCCGTTGGGGGTTGATACCGGAACGACAGAGTCGTGAGGCTGTCCGTTTGGACCAAATTAGGGGTGACGGTCATGGTTCCGGCACCCGGTGCGGCCGTTGGCGGACAAAGCCACGCTTGCAGGTCCGCCATATTCGGATAGCCGAGCCCGGTAGCGAGGTCATAGCCAGAGCGCACCGCGTATTCGCCGGAGTTCACCCCGGTGAAATCAGTGTTAGGACCTTGGGTTATGTCAACAATGGCTGCCGATCCGGCCGCGCGGTACAATGTCGGCACGATCCACCCGACCGGACCCGCGGCGCACGTACGGTCGACCAGGGCGATGCCGCCGGCCAGAGTGGCCGCTGCGAGAGCCGTACCACCGGTCGCGTGCCACGCACCGCCGAAGAACACCACGTAGCCGTGTGTTGGGTCCGCGAGCAGACTGATATCCGGGACTTGTCGGCACAGACTTCCCTGCTGAGCGCCGCATGGTGCGCTGCTGTTCTCGGGAGCGCTGCTGACCAGCTGCTGGTAACGAGGCTCCGGCCAAATTTGCGAAATTCCTCCTCCACCCGCTCCGCTCCCGGTACGCCAGGACGTATCGGCCGAATCGGCGGCTGCGAAAGAGGTACCTCCGACGGCCACTACCTCCGGCTGGCTTGCCGGGTCGAGAACAGCGGGAGCGGTGTTGCCACCATTGGGGGGGTTGTAACAACCCGCCGAGCCCGTGTCCCCGCTCGCGGCCAAAACAGTCTGACCCTGGAGAGCCATCCGTTGGAAGAGTGGACGTTCCAACGTCGGGAGCGAGGCGAGTCGAGCAGTGGGTTCGCAGATGCCCCACCCGCTCACGACTATTTGTGCGGCGTGGTCATTGGCGATTCGAGCGTATGTGTCGTAGATGCTGCCAGCGTCACCGGGAGCCTCGTAGACAAGGATGTTGGCCTCCGGCGCGGTGGCAATCACCGTTTCGATGTCGGCAGCAGCTCGCCCAGAGCCGACGCCGGGGCCGACTCCGCCATCGACGGGAACGACCGTCACGCTCGCGTGTGTGCCGTAGCAGGCTTGGAAAGAAGCGATATCCCCGGGATCGAACGGTTCGAATTCCACAATGGCGACGGTGACGGCAGTGTGTGCGGCCGAGGCATAAAGCGGTGTCAGGTTGTAGTGGCTCGCGATGTCGGCAGGGGTGTGCGCCCCGGCGGCGGCCGCCGCAGCGCTGGCCGCTGCGCACGCGACGGGCGGACCGCCCGCCGTTACCGCTGCCGGCTGGGCGACCAGCGTCGCGGAGCGCTGCTGGAGAGGGATTCGAAGGGTTGCCTCTTGGTTCGCGGCAACGACGGCTGCCGTGGCGCGGGTGGACGGTCGGGCGAAGACAGCTTCGACGAGGGGCGCAAGTGTGGCCGGAAGCTTCGGGGCGGTTGCGAATACCTCGATGGGTGCCGCACCGTTGCCGCGTTCTTCTTCCAGGCGTGCGTCGAAGAGTTCATTGATTTGCCCGGCGGTTCCGTTGGCCCAGAGGGTGGTCGGCGGCCAACCGCCGGTCTGGGTGGACAGTCCGGCTGCCTGCAGGTAGCGAATGAGTTGTCGCACCTCGGCGAGACGACTCGACGCGTCCGCGCGTAGGGCGATGGTGAGTTGAACGGATCGGAGGGAGGGGGCGGCGCGCGGGGAGCGTTTCGCGGTAGCGGTGTCGCCGTGAGCTGAACCCAGGCGGCCTGTGGCATCGCCGGGTCCGCTGCGAGTCGTGCGGAGGACGTCGACGGGATGGGCGGTCGCCGTCAGATCTTCGAGAGTGAGAGTTCGGACGGGGATCCGCGGAACGTCTTTGCCCACGGAAGGGAGAGAGTGATGGGATGCCCAGATTGCCGTGGGGGACAGGACGGCCAGCGTCAGGACAGCAGTGGTCACACGACGCAGCCGTGCGGCACTCGACATGATCTTCATTGCTCCCTTTCTCATCGGGCCGCATTTCGGAACCCTAACCGACAGGCGCGATCGAGGGGCTTTTGTCGGCTGTCGTACCCGCGGACGCGGCCCTAAACTAGATAGTCACGATCACGTGTAGGAGGGGTGCGATGGCAGGTCCTGGACCTTTGCGTCTCGATCCGTTGGCGCTCGCCTGGAACACCGTCGCGAGTTTCTCGACGTACGAGGAGGCCCAGGCTGCCGTCGACTACCTCTCCGACCATCAATTCCCCGTCGAGTACGTCGACATCGTCGGCTCGGACCTGCGCTTCGTCGAACGGGTCACCGGCCGCTTGACGACATGGCGGGCGGCTGCTGCGGGCGCGGCATCCGGTGCGTGGTTCGGGCTGTTCATCGGGCTGCTCGTCGGATTCTTCACCAGTGGGCCACGGTGGCTGGGCCTCGTCCTGGGCGGAGTCATCATCGGCGCCCTCTGGGGCGGGGCGTTCGGTGCCGTCGGCCATCTGGCGACGCGCGGACGGCGGGATTTCTCCTCACTGCGTTCCATCGTCGCGTTGAAATACGACGTGGTCGCGCGGGGCGGCCACGCTGAACAGGCCCGCAGCATGCTCCGCGAAGCGGGCATCATCGCCGCAGACGCTCCGCCGCCTACAGTGTGAGGACATCGCGAGGCTGCCGGGCGCTGTTTTCTGTTGGCGTTTTTCCTCAGGTTTCGTGACTTCTTGGGTCACGCGACGCGTCAGGCATCGCGGCGGACGCCTTCGGCTATCCGCGGGGTGATGACGGACGGCGATGCCCACCCGCGTTCGGCGAATCGTTGCCGTACGGCGTCGACGACGAGCCCGGCCGCATTCGTCGGCACCAGGGCGATGACACTGCCGCCGAATCCTCCCCCGGTCAGGCGGGCACCCAGCGCTCCGGCTCCGAGGGCCGTGTCGACGGCCAGATCGAGTTCGGGGGAGCTGACCTCGTAGTCATCGCGAAGCGAAATATGGGAGGCGGTGAGCAGCGGACCCACGTCGCGCAGCCGGCCGTCGCGCAGCGCCTCGACCGTCGCGTGGACCCGCGCATTCTCCGTCACGACGTGACGCACCCTCCGGCGCAGGACGTCGTCGTCGAGGGTTCGCAGCGCGGTCGGGAGGTCGGCCGGAGAAAGCGCGGCAAGATAAGGCAGCGAAAGTATTTTCTCCGCCGCCCGGCAGGTTTCCCGGCGACGGGCGTATTCGCCGTCCGAATGGGCGTGCGACGCTCGGGTGTCGATGACCAGCAGGGCCAGCTCGTGCCGCTCCGGATCGAACGGAATGTGGTCCATCATTCCACTTGCCGTATCGAAGAAAAGGGCGTGTCCCGCCCGGCACATGCAGGCTGCCATTTGGTCGAGCAGGCCGCACGGTACCCCGACGTAGTCGTTCTCCGCCGATTGAGCCAAGCGTGCCAGGTTGGCGGGGGGTATCGGACGGCCCGAAATATCCGCCGTTGCCGCACCGACCGCGCACTCCAAAGCAGCGGACGACGAGAGTCCCGCACCCACCGGAACCGTGCTGGTGACGGCAAGCTCTAGACCGCCGACGTCGGTTCCGGTCGAGCGAAAAGCCCACAGCATCCCCGCTACGTAATCGGTCCATTCCCTGCGGGCGTTTCTTGGGTCCACCTCTGCATAAGGGATGGCGACGTGTTCGCCCGGGCGTTGGGCGGAGACGACACGAACCATCGGGTCCGGATGGAGACGCGCAGCCACGAAAGTGCGGCGGTCGATCGCGAACGGCAGCACGCATCCGCCCGCGTAATCGATGTGCTCCCCGATGAGATTGACTCGGCCCGGTGCGGACCACACGCCGGTCGGTTCTCCACCGAACGCGGCTTTGAAGAGCTCGCGGACGACGTCCAACGGCGCGCGGTCGTCTACGGTCACGGCGTGCTCCCATCGACGTCGCGGAGCCGAGCGGCTACCTCGTCGGGGAGCACGTCGCTCACGAACGCCCCCATCGCGGACTCCGAACCCGCCAAATACTTGAGTTTGCCCGGGGCTCGGCGAATGGAGAAGATTTCCGCGTGCAGATAAGCCAGATCGCGGTCTCGGCGCACCGGCGCTTGATGCCATGACGCGATGTAGGGCAGTTCCTCGGAGTACAGGGCTTCCATGCGGCGGAGCACGTCCCGATAAAGGTGCGCCAGTGCCCCCCGCTCTGCTTCGGAGAGTTCCGGGAGGTCGGGAACGCGGCGGCGTGGGTACAGGTGGACTTCGAGCGGCCAGCGCGCCGCATACGGCACGAACGCCACCCAATGCTCGTTGGTGGCGATGATGCGCCGTCCGCTGGCCAGCTCGGCAGCGAGATTGTCGGCGAAGAGATTTCCTCCCACCTCGCGGTGGTATCGCCGGGCGTTTTCCAGCATGCGCTCGGTCCGCGGAGTCACGAAGGGGTACGCGTAAATCTGGCCGTGCGGGTGGCTCAACGTCACACCGATTTCCCTGCCGCGGTTCTCGAAGCAGAAGACCTGCTCGACCCCTTCGAGACGGGAGAGCTCGCGGGTGCGATCCACCCACACCTCCACGACCGTCCGCACCCGTTGCAGTGACAGCGACGAAAACGACGCGGAGTGGTCTGCGGTGAAACACACGACTTCGCACCGGCCGCGGCCGACGTCCGACGCGAAGAACGGATGCGCCTCCTCAGGGAGGGTCGTCTCACCGGGTGAGGTGGCGGAAGAAAACGACGGAAAGCGGTTCTCGAACACCACTACGTCGTAGTCTTCGGCGGGTATCTCGGTCGGCCGTGACGGCGTCGACGGGCACAAAGGACACTCGGTGTCGGGCGGCAGGTAGGTGCGGGTTTGACGATGTCGGGCGATCGTCACCCACTCGCCGAGCAGCCGGTCGAATCGTCGGATGGACGAGGCGGCCTGCGGCGGCAACCGTCGTCGATCGATCGAATTCCTTCGATCCGCGGCGAAGTTGCGATCGTCGAAGTAGAGCAGCTCGCGGCCATCAGCCAGACGCGTCGCCGTCTTGCGGATCCGCGGAAGGGCTTCTTCCGGCGCTGGGGTGGCCGCCGACATCTCCAAAGCTTTCTGCTGGAACGCCTGGACGCACCCGATCGTAGGCATGGGCCCGCTCGTGGCTCCGCAGCGGGGGCGTGATGAGATCCGACCATGTCGCACGCCCCGCACCCGCCATCAGCCACCGTCGACGACTGCCTGATCCATCTCGGGCACGGCGATCGCACCCTGGTGGTTTCCCGCCTCGGCGCGGCGGTGCAGGAATTCCGCATCGCGGATCGAGATATCTTCCAGCCGACACAGCCGGGGGAAGCAGGGGCTTTCTCCGGCGCGGTGCTCGTGCCGTGGCCGAACCGGGTGGCGGGTGGACGGTACTGGTTCGACGGGGAGGAATACCGTCTCGCGGTGAACGAGCCGGAGACCGGGAGTGCGTTGCACGGTCTGGCGTTCGCCGATCTGTGGCACCCCGCCGACGTCGGTCAGGATTTTGTCCTGCTCCACGACGAGATCGGTCCCGTCGGGGGTTTCCCATTCCAGCTCGCCGTATCGGTGCGGTATTCCCTCGGGCACCCCGACTCGACCGACTCCGATCTGACCGTTGAGATAGCAGCCCGCAATATCGGGGACCGCCCGTGTCCCTTCGCCGCCGGATTCCACCCCTACCTCGCAGCCGGCACGCGGGACGGCGGTGAGCCGGCGACGGTCGACGAATGCCGGCTCACGGTCGGCGTCCGACGCCGTTTTCGGCTCGATTCCCACCAGGTGCCGGTCGGTGACGAGCCTTTCCACGCGCTTGCGTCGGGAATGACATTGGCCGGACGACGACTCGACGATGCGTTCCTCTCCGCCACGCCCGCCGCGGACGGTTTCGTTCATGCTCGACTCGACCGGCCGGACGGCTATGCGATCGATCTCTGGGCGGAACCGGTCTTTGCGTACTGGCAGGTGTACACCGGGGACAAACGTCCACCGGCGCTCGCGCGACGAGGAGTGGCGGTCGAACCCATGACCGCGGCGCCGAATGCGTTCAACAACCGGTTGGGCTTGCGGGTCCTCGCGGCCGGCGAGGAGTTCAAGGCCCGCTGGGGGGTGCGGGTCGGGGGCATACTGGATCTCGGTGCGAACCCTGCGAACATCTGCTGATGTGTCGGCGCCGGTGCGCCGGACGGTGAGTCGTCGCCTCGGGTTGATTGCGGTCTGCACCCTCCTTTTTCTCACGTTCCTGGACAACACGATCGTCAGCGTGGCGCTCGGCGACATCCAGTCCCGGCTCTCGGCCGGCGTGCAGTCGCTGCAGTGGGTGGTGAACGCCTACGCTCTGACCTTCGCCAGCGCGATGCTGCTCGCCGGTGCTCTCGGTGACAAGATCGGTCAACGCGGAGTGATGTTCGCCGGGGCCGGAGTTTTCTGCGCCGGCTCGGTGATCTGCGCGGTGGCGCCCGACACTACGGTGCTCGTCGCCGGACGGGCTGTCATGGGGCTCGGAGCGGCGGCTTCCGAACCCGGAACCCTCGCGATGATCCGCTACATGTATCCGGTTCGTGGGGAAAGGGCCCGGGCCACCGGGGTATGGGCCGCGGTGTCCGGCCTAGCCCTTGCGCTCGGACCGGTGATCGGAGGCATCATCGTCGGTCTCTCCGACTGGCGGTGGATTTTCTGGTTCAACCTCTTCTTCGGCGTCGTAGCGGTCTCGATCGCAGCCGTGGTGGTGCCGCCGGTTCCTTCGACCCGCGGACGACGGATCGATCTGGTCGGGGGTCTGCTCGGAGCGGGGAGTCTGGCTCTGCTGGTTTTCGGCGTCCTCCGCGGCGAGGTGGACGGGTTCGGCGCGTGGCACGTCGTCGTCCTGCTCGGGGCTTGTGTCGTGCTCGCCTTCGTTTTCCTCTGGTGGCAATTCCACGCCTCCGAGCCTCTGATCCCGCCGCGTTTCCTGCGGACCGGAGCGTTCGTCGTCCCGAACATCGTGGCGTTCGCGACCTATTTCGGCACGTTCGCGGTTTTCTTCTTCGCCGCGCTTTACCTGAACATCGTCGTGGGATACGGCGGCTTGCGGATCGCTCTGCAATTCATTCCCATGATGACCGTTATGATCGTCGCTTCGTTGCTGACCGGCCGGTGGATCGCCCGCACCGGCGCGCGCCGACCGGTGGCTTTCGGATGCCTCGTGTTCGCGATCGGATTGCTGCTCAGTGACGCGACCCTTACGCGACATCCCAGTTACGTTCCGCTCGCAGCGTCCTTGGCGCTCACCGGCTTGGGTATCGGAATCACAGTGGTGCCCACCGCTTTCGAGGCGATGAGCGCGGTTCCGGTCGATCGCGCCGGAATGGCGAGCTCCGCGGTGAACACCAGCCGGGAAATCGGTGCGGTAACCGGGACGGCGATACTCGGCGCGATCGTCAATGCGGGCCTGGTCTCGCACGCCACGACGGCCTTGGATGCGCTCGGATGGTCCAACCTGAAGGATTTCGTGGTCTCGGCGATCCTCAATGGCGGCGCTTCGCTCGGGGGGCCGCTGAGTCAGGCTTCTCCGGAAATCCAGAAATTGGTCGACACCTTGTACGACGCCTTCGGCCAGGGCCTGCACACCGCCCTCGTCCTCTCGGCGTCGTTGGTCTTCCTTGCGGGAGTGCTCGCCGTGGCCGCGCGGGGACGCCGTCCCGCCGAGCAGGAGACAGAGGAGACCGCGCTCGGCCACCTGCATCTGCCGTCGTGACGGTTTCGCTGTGGACGAAGGCGTGCCGCCGTCCGTGTGGTCTTCTCAGCACACGAATTCGACTCGACCGGTATCGACGTCGTAGCGAAATCCGCCGATCGCGAGATCGGTGGCGTGGGCGAGGTACGGCCACGACCGGATGCGCTGTACGTCGCGACGCAGTGACTCGAGCTGATCGGTGGTGGTGCGGAATTCCAAACTGCGGGTATCCGGCCCGCCGGCTTCGGCGATCGCGGCGTGGACGTCGTCGGGTGAGCCGCTCGCCATGCGGCAACGGGTATGGGCCATCACCATGATGCGGCGTACCCCGAGGAGGTAGACGGAGACGACGGCAGTGGCCAGCACCTCGTCGGTCACCCGTGCTCCCGCATTACGCAGAATCTTCGCGTCTCCGGGTTGCAGTCCGAGGATTGCCGAGGGATCGATGCGGGTGTCCATGCAGGTCAGGACCAAGAGGCCGCGGGAAGCCGTTCCCTCCAACCCTCGGTAGGGGAACTGCGCGGCGTAACGGGCGTTGGCTTCCAAGACGTCGGCGAATGCGTGCGGAGACGCGGTGAATTCCGATGTGGTCATGGCGGCATGCTATCGGGACGCTTGGGGTCGCGCGCAAGGCAGGTGTTTTGGAGATATCTGCCAAGGACCGCGTTGGGTTTTTCAAGGATCGTGACCAAGTCGGTGGGCCGCAGAGCGTCGTAGGCTCTCGTCGGAAGGACCAGTGGAAAGGAGTCGGCGGTGACGGTTCAAGGTTTGACTCGTGCGCGGGCCGACATGCCGGTGCTCGCGGAACGGCTCGGATCGGTGATTCGTGGCAGGTTGCTCGATGTCGTACTCGTCGTAGGGGTAGCTGCCCTGACGGCATTGACCGCACAGTTTTCGATACACATCCCCGGCACCCCGGTGCCGGTGACCGGTCAGACGTTCGGAGTGCTGCTCGGCGCCGCCACCGTCGGAATGTGGCGGGGGGTAGCCGGCCAGGTGCTGTATATCGCGGCAGGATGTGCCGGCCTGCCGGTCTTCGCGAACGGCGCCCACGGGATCGTTCAGCTCACCGGCGCCACCGGCGGGTATCTCATCGGTTTCGTCCTGGCCAGCGCATACGTGGGGTGGCAGGCTCGTCGCGGCTCCGACCGCCGTCCCGACAGTCTCATCGGTGCTTTTCTCGTCGGGAGCGTGCTCATCTACCTGCCTGGTGTGGCCTGGCTGGCCGCGGACCTGCACAAAGGGTTGCAGGAGGCGTTGCAGCTCGGCGTGTATCCGTTCGTACTGGGTGATGTGCTGAAGGCCGTGCTCGCCGGTGTGCTGCTGCCGAGCACCTGGCGTCTGGTCGGAGGCGTGGAGCGCACACGAGAGGTCCGCTGACCTCACTCCAAGGCCGGGAGCTCCTGGTCTACCTCCAGGAGGGGCCGGAATGGGTCGCCGCGCTCCGCGAGTCGTTGCAGGATCGTGCGCACGGTGTATCGGTCCGATCGGGTCCGCGGCAATTCGTCCCACTCCACCGGAGCGGAAACCGGAGCTCCCGGCAGCGGGCGGGGGCTGTACGGCGCGACGAGCGTTTTGTTGATGGCATTCTGCGTGAAATCCAGCCGGGCTTTCCCGCCACGTTTCGCCACCTCCCATTTCCAGCTCACGGCGTCCGGCATCACGTCGCCGATAGCCTTGGAAAGTTTCTCCACCCAGCCGCGGACCTCGTCGAAGCTGGGTCCGCGTCGGATCGGAATCCAGATCTGGATTCCACGCCGGCCGGTCAATTTGGGTTTGCCCTGCACTCCCAGTCGTTCCAAGGCGTCACGGTGCAGGAAAGCCAGATCGACGAGGGTGCGCCACGAGGTGCGCGGCCCCGGATCGATGTCGACGAGCGCCCAGGTGGGAAGGTCCGGCTGGTCGGTTCGCGACGTCCACGCGTGCCATTCCAAGGCACCGAAATTGACGGCCCACAGCAACGCTGCCGGTTCGTCGACGACGAGGTAGGTTCGAGCCTCCCCCCGGCGCGCGTTGGGGTTCCGCCACCGCGGCAGCCAGGACGGCGCGTGGCTCGGTAATTCCTTGTGCCAGAATCCCTCCGCTTCGATACCGTCCGGGAAACGGTGCATGTTGAGCGCACGGCCCTTCAGGTAGGGAAGGACGATGGGTGCGATCTGCGCCGCATAGCGCAGTAGGTCTCGTTTCGTCAAGGCTTTCGTGCGCCCTTTTTGGGGATACAGCACCTTGTCGAGATTCGTGACCTTGAGGCGGCGTCCGTAGATTTCCCAGATTCCTCCGTCGCGGAGCTCGTCGAGGGCCTGCAGTTCGTCTTCGCGCGGTGCCGATACCTCAGACTCCTCGTGTTCCACCTCCCGTGCGCCGCCGCCGGACCACACCCGCTTCGGATCCTCCGCGACCTCCTCATTGGTGCGTCCGCTGAGCACGGAATGCGGATAATCCTCCGGGTCCCATCCTTCGACGGCTTCGGCGTCCTTCTTGTGCAACAGGATCCACGATTTCTCGTCGTCGCCGCGGCGTACGAATACGAATCGTCCCCGTAGCTTCTTGCCGAAGAAGTCGGCGTGGAGTTCGCCTTCCGCGATGGCGTGGGCCGGGTCGTCGGTGCCGTAGGGCCGCCACGTCCCGGTGTCCCAGACGATGACGTCACCGCCCCCGTATTCCCCACGTGGGATCACGCCTTCGAAATCGAGATATTCGAGCGGGTGGTCCTCCACGTGGACGGCAGCACGGCGCACGGTCGGGTCGAGGGTCGGTCCCTTCGGAACCGCCCAGCTCACCAGAACACCCCCGATCTCCAGACGGACGTCGTAGTGCAGACGCGAGGCGCGGTGTCGTTGGACGACGAAACGCAGCTCACCCGCGTCACCTCGCGTCGCTGCTCTGCTGCGTGGCTTTTCCCCACGGGGTTCGGGAGTGCGGGTGAAATCCCGCTTGCGCCGGTATTCGTCCAAGCCGCCTGCCGGCATCCTCGTCTCCCTTCGTGTGGGAGGAGTCGAGGTTCGGCCGCTCCGCTGGTGGCCGCGTTTACCCTCGTCTCCCTTCGTGTGGGAGGAGTCTTCCCCGTCGAGAAGCGCTCAAGAGCCGGCGAGGGCGAGGAACTCCGCACGGCTACGCGGATCGGAGCGCAACCGGCCGAGCAGCGCGGAGGTGGTGGTTCGCGATCCGCCGGCGCGCGCCCCCCGCAAGGTCATGCACAAGTGCTCGGCGTCGAGAACGACCCCGACCCCCCGGGGCGCGAGATGATCCTGCAGCCACCGGGCGATCTGCGTGGTGAGTCGTTCCTGGACCTGCGGCCTGCGGGCGTGGAGTTCTACCACGCGGGCGAGCTTGGAGAGCCCCAGGATTCGCTCCCCGGGGAGGTATGCGACCGTCGCGAACCCCATGAAGGGAAACATGTGGTGCTCGCACAGCGAAACGAAGGGGATCCGCCGCGCGACGACGAGTTCGTCGTATCCCTCGGTGTTGGGGAAAGTTGTCAGGGTGAATTCCCTGGGTTGGAGCAGCTCGGCGTAGCCGCGGGCCATGCGCGCCGGAGTTCGAGCCCGCGTGGGGTCGTCGAGGTCGACGCCGAGGGCTTTGAGGAATGCCGCAGCCGCTTCCTCTGCAGCAGTGAGATCGACATCGTGCTGAGGGACCACGTGATGGTCGGCCCACGGGACGTCGATCGCTTCGTCGTCGAGGAAGTCCACGCTCATGTCGCTTCTTGCCCCTTCCGCGGCCATGCGGTCGTTCGCTGCTCTAACGATAGTACGCGCTATTCTTAGAGCGTGACCGAGCCCTCCTCACACCACGCTCCGCCGTCCGACTGGGAGGCGATCGCCTGCGTCGCCGAACCCACCCGGCGGCGCGTGTACGAGGTCGTCCGGACGGCGACCACGCCGCTCACCCGTGACGAGGTGGCGACCCGTTGCGGCATCGGGCGGTCGCTTGCGACCTTCCATTTGGAAGCGCTGTCGCGCGCCGGGCTGCTGGTCTGCGATCACGCCCCGCGGCGGGGCGGACCGGGGGCCGGCCGACCGGCGAAGCGCTACCGTGCAGCCCGTCCCGACCTTGCGGTCAGCCTGCCGCCGCGCCGGTATGATCTCGCAGCCCAGATCTTGCTGCGGACGGTACTCGCGACGGGTGCGGACGTTCGCTCACCCGCGGCGCAACTCGGGCGCGAATTCGGCGTCGAACGTCGGGGCGAGAAACTGGCCGCCGTCCTCGACGAACTTGGCTACGCACCCGAAGGCCGCGAAGACGAAATTCGATTGGGCAATTGTCCGTTCCACGCCTTGGTCGGCGTCGAACCCCGGCTGGTGTGCGCCATGAACGAAGCCTTCCTCAGCGGGCTGCTCTCCGGGCTCGGCATCACCGAGCTGGCCGCCGTCCTCGATCCACGGCCTCCCGCCTGCTGCGTGCAGCTGCGGACTCAGCGCGGTATGGTGGCCAGCAATGCGCCCTCCGAACCCGCGTTGGCGGTGCGCCACGATTCGAACGACTGCCCGGTCACTTCTTCGAGCAAGGCGATGTCGGCCTCGAAATAACGCAGCAGGACGGCGCGCTGTGCGGCCGTGAGCGGAGGCCGCGGCCCGGCCTCGCGGTGCAAGGCCCCGAGCAGGGGGGTGCGGGCCAATTCCCGCAGTCGCGGCGGGAACAAGTGGCCGATGCGCGACCCCATCCGCAGCACCGCCGTGAGAGCACGTGCCCGGCGATTTTCGGGCGGGTGGGGGCGCACGTTCTCCACGGGAATTTCGCAGATGGTGCCGGTTCGCACCCCGAGGAAACGTGCGATGTCGTCGAGGACGTCGGCCGGCCGCTCCCGCAGATCGCGGTAGCGCAGCACCAGGACCTGCTGACGCGGGAAGACGCGGTAGAGGTCACGGAGCTGCTCGCCGTACCGGCCCAGCTCGACGTATCGCCAAAAAGGCGCCCATCCGGCGCGCACCCGCGCGGGCTCTTGCTCGCACGCCGTGAGAAGGTCGTGGGTCTCCAGGCCGGCCGAATACAGATGCGCCCAGTTCGAGTACGCCCGCTCGATGGGATCCCGCAGGACGGCGATGAGCTTGGCGTGTGGGATGAGTTGCCGAATCCGACGGTGCGCGGCGCGATCCCACAGGTAGAAGGGGCTCGCTTCCCCTTTCACGCTCCCGGGCGGAGCCGCTGCGAACAAGGCTTCGTAATCCCCGCGCCGCCAGACGTACTCCTGGTAGGTCTGGGCGTCGCCGGGTCCACCCCGTCGCGGGGGCGGAGTGTCGGGGTCGCAGAGGAAGAACCGGGGTTCCTTCACCGGGGACATGAAGATCTCGGGGTGTGCCCGAAGCGCGGCGTACAGAGCCGTCGTCCCGGCCTTCGGGGCACCGATGATCAGGAAGTCGGGAAGCGGCATGGCGGACCCTCCGTCCGTCGATGTCGTCTGGAGATCGGTGAGAAGCCGACGTGAGCACGAGGCGCGGATTAGCTGCGCGGGGTACGCTCTACCCGCCGCGACCCCGAACTATGCGTGGATGCCCACCCGATCAGGGTCCGATCGCGGTGAACCACCCGGCATTCGGACTGCCGAGCCCGGTGACGTCGTCCCAGCCCGGAGCCACCGTGAGGCTCGAGTCCTGATCGAAGGTGCGCACCGTCGCCACCGTACCCGCGGTGGCGTCCACACCGTTGGCGTAGTCCACCCTCACGTTGCCGGGGTCGGGGCCCGGCCCGGTGACATCGGTGAACGCACCCGCGTGACGGTAGATGGTCGGGTTCAGCAGGCCCACTCCGTGCCCGGCGTGCTGGAACGCGAGCGCGGTCATCCCGGCGAACAGCGGCGCGGCAAGGCTGGTACCGCCGATCCGGTACTGGTCGTAGTACGTGCCGTCCGGGAACGCCTGCGTCTCGCCGATCAACATTCCGGTGGTGACATCGGCGTCCATCGCCACGTCCGGCACCCCCCGAGCTCCCGGCGGCGTGACCCCTTGCTGGTAGGCCGGTTGCGCGAAGACCGTCGATTCGCCTCCGCCCGATCCGTACAGGAAGGTTCCGGACGACGACCACGACGTGCCGTCCGCGGAGAGCCCGTACCGGTAGGTACCCCACCCGGTTTGCCAGGCGAGCGTTCCGGCCGCGTCGATCGCGGTCGCCGTCCCTCCCACCGCGGTCACGTAGGGGTCCGACGCCGGGTAATCGGCCTGCTTGACGCCGCTGGCCGCCAGCTCGTCGCCGGAGTCACCGGAGGAGAACACGTAGCTGATGCCTTCGAGGGCGCCCTGCAGGAAGGCCTGCTCGTAGGCGGCGATGGTGGACGGCTTGACCGCTTGTTCGACCTCGCCCCAGGAATTCGACACGATCTGCACCCGCCGCTCGTCATTAATCCGTGCAAAGGTGGCGAGGAAATCCCGGTCGAAGCAACTCGACGATGCGTAATAGCGAATTTTCGCGCCTTGAGCCATGGCGTGGACGGCTTCGACGTCCAAGGTTTCCTCGGCGAACCACCCCGCCGCGTCGCAGAGCTTGGTGTTGGTGAAGGTGCGCGGCAGTACCTGGGTGAGCTGCCCGCGTTGGTACGGGCGGTCCCCGTTGCGGGCGGCGTAGGTGGCCGCGTCGGTCGCGATGGTCGGGGAGGCGTATGCGTCGGTGATGCCTACCGTGATCCCGCTACCGTCGAGGTTCGTCGTCCCCTCGTAGGCCGAGCGGAATTGTGCCCCCACGTACCCGCACACCGCGTACGGCAGGGTGTGACCTTGGAATTGCGGCAACGTCGTGGCGAGCTTTTCGCCGTAGTAGGTGGAGCACGGCGGGGCGTTGCGGAAACCCGCAGGCGGCGGAATGGGCGCTCCGTGGCGCGCCGGGGCAAGGGCCGGCCGGACGATGCTCGGAGTGGTGTCCAACCCATCGACACCGATTACTTGGGAAGCAAGGTCGGCCGGCGCGCTGAGGGTGCCGTTCGGGGCTTGCACGGTCTGCCCGTCGTGCTCGTAGCGGTCGATGCCGACACCGAAAGCTTGCTCCGCCTGCGCCACGGTTCCGGCGATGTCCAGCCATTTGTTGTGCGGTTCGACGGCCGTGACGCGCAAGCCCGCTGCGCCCAGCCATGCGCGCACCGCGGCCACCGTGGCGGTCGGGGTGCCGAATCGCGCGTAGTACTCAGCCGGGGTAAGGAACTGTCCGTAGTCGGCGCTTCCTGGAGTGGACACGGCGAGCGCCGCGGCTTGCAACGCAGCCAGGCCTCCCTTGGGAGCCAAGTAGATCCGTGCCTCCACCGCCGTAGTCGGGGCAGCCGGTCCGAGGTGGCGGGCGTGGGGAAGCCAAGTGGGTTTGGTGTGAGCCAGCGGGGCGCGGGAGCTGCTCGGGCCAGCCGGCTGCGCGTGCGCGATTCCCGAAGCTGCGGGTACGACGAGGAGGCTGAGGGAGCCGGCTGCCGCCAGGACCCGGCGGGCGTGAGTTCCGATCCTGCGTCGGTCGCGGGGGAGGTTGGAGATCATGGCTGCTCCTTTCCGCTGGCTGCAGCGGCACCCTACTGCGGTACCGGCGAAAAGTCACTCCATTCGGTTTTCCTTACCCCGAAGAGCGCGATAATGGGCGGGCGCGGATCCGCCGGGAGGAAGCAGGGGGCGCGCCATGGGCGGTGAGGAAGTTCCAGATCCGTCGTCGAGGGCGGCTCGTAGCGCTCGCCGCGTCGTCGACGCGCTGTTCAGTAGCGATCTGGCCAGTCGGCGGATGGGGATTTCCATCCGTGAGATCACGGTCGGTCGGGCCGTCGTGCAGATGACGGTGCGTGACGACATGGTGAACGGCCATCACGTCTGTCATGGGGGTTTCATTTTCGCGCTCGCCGATAGCGCTTTCGCATTCGCGTGCAACAGTCACGGCGAGGCCGCGGTGGCGGCGTCGGCGTCCATCGATTTCCTCGAACCGGTGGGAGCCGGCGAACTCCTCGAAGCGACTGCAGTCGAACGAGTGCGGCGCGGTCGCTCGGGGGTGTACGACGTGACGGTCCGGACCGCTGACGGCCGCGTCGTCGCGGAATTCCGCGGACGAAGTCGTGGGCTCGGGCGTCCGGTGCGCTCGGAACGCTAGGTCGGGCGGATCCGCGCTCCGTTTTCATCCGGACCTAGGACGTCGGTTTTCCGCCCAGCCTCACCCGGATGGGGCGGTCAGCGGGAGCGCCGACTCGGATTCCTGCGAAGACCAACCGACGTTCAGGGTGTACGAGCCCGGCCAGG
>JAIMAI010000016.1 GCA_023512015.1 Acidothermus sp.
GTCCGTCAGGCTCGCGGCCACGTGCACCCCCCGTCGGTTCGTCTGGCTCGCTTCGGTCCTGGTCCCGAGGCGTGCTTCAGAAGTGTGAGCGGCAGCACACGGGGCCGGTTCCCGAGATCGAATGAGGAGAACATCGCCGCTATTGTGTCAGGCTCTCCGCGATCTCGCATCCGATTTTCGGCGACGCCGGGCGGCAAGCCGACCGACCGCCCTCGTCGTCGCGGCGCCGTCCCTCAAGGCGTGGGAGCAAGCCGACCGTCAGCGTCCGGCGGCTGCGTGGTACTCGGCGTCGGAGACCGGCTCGCCCCAGAGAGCGGTCTGCCCGGTTTCGTCCGCCTCATGGATGGCGATGTGTGCCATGAACCGCTCCGGAGTCGCTCCGTGCCAGTGCTCCTCACCCGGTTCGATGTGGATGACGTCGCCCGGCCGGATTTCGTGGACCTCACCGGCTCGGGTGGCGACGTATCCGATCCCGTCGGTGACGTACAGCGTCTGGCCTTTGGGGTGCCGGTGCCAGGCGGTGCGTGCCCCAGGAGTGAACCGCACGTGGGCGGCCCCGATGGGAGATTGCGCATCGGGATCGCGAATCGGGTCGATGAAAACCGCCCCGGTGAAATGGTCGGACGGCCCTGAAGCGGTCCGCCCGCCGCTCCTCGTGAACCTCACGGCTCGACCCTACTCGTTGGCGATGGCAGCGGGTGCCGTCGTCCGCAATTTCGCTTCCCAGCGTTCCTCGACGCGACCCACCCGCCAGAACACCAGCGCCAACGCCCAGACCACGACGAACAGTCCGACGATGACGAAACCGAGGGTGTTGAGGTCGAGGTTGGAAACCCAATCCCAGAACCCGCCGGAGAGTTGCAGCTGCTCGGCCAGGATGCTCAGCAGCTCCGCCGTCCCGATGATGAGCGCGACCGCGACGGACAGGCCGGTAATCGTCAAGTTGTAGTAAATCTTGCGGACCGGCTTGGAGAACGCCCAGCCGTACGCGAAATTCATGAAGGAACCGTCGATGGTGTCGAGCAAGCTCATCCCGGCCGCGAACAGCACCGGCAGACACAAGATGGCGTACCACGGCAGACCCGACGCCGTCGCGGAACCGGCGAGCACCAAAAGTGCCACCTCGGTCGCGGTGTCGAATCCGAGACCGAACAGCACTCCCAGCGGATACATCTGCCACGGCTTGGTGATGGAGCGCATGAAACGACCGAGAATCCGGTTCATGAAGCCGCGGCTGTTCAGCTGCTCTTCGAGGGCCGCCTCGTCGTAGACGCCGCGGCGCATTTCCCGGAACACCTTGATGATTCCGGCCAGGATGACGATGTTCAGGATTCCGATGATGTAGAGGAAAGTGCCGGAGACCGTCGTCCCAATGAGCCCGGTGTAGTGGTGCAGCGAGGAATTTTCGTTCTTCACCGAACCGACGATGGTGCGCACCCCGATCGACAACAGGAACGCCAGGGCGAAGACCACCGTCGAGTGTCCGAGCGAGAAGAAGAACCCCACCGAAAGCGGACGCTGGCCGTCGTTCATGAGTTTTCGGGTTGTGTTGTCGATCGCCGAAATGTGGTCGGCGTCGAAAGCGTGCCGCAGGCCGAGGGTGTAGGCGGTCACGCCGATCCCCAAGCCGAAGGTTTTGGTCCCCACGCTCAAGTGTTGCGGCTCGATGACCGCGAGCAAGGTGAACCAGCCGATCACGTGCAGCCCGATGATCACACCGGCCATGCCGGCGATCCGCGACCACTCCAAGCCGCTGAGTCGGCGCCGTACAGGGCGCCCCGTCCGTGCGATCGAAATCTGGGTCACCGTCTGCTCCTCGGAATTCCGCGTGGGGCGTGCTGACAGATCGACGCTACTGCGGTGCCCATGTTATTGCAAGTGACTTGCAATAAGGGCGGGCCGGGTGACCGGTTGCATGTTCGCCAAGGGTGCGATAAGGGCGGCCGACGGGCGGGCGGTGGTCGCCGCGGGCTGCGATCAAGAAGCCGAGGGGAGGCCCAACCCCCGCGGAGCCGCGGCCCGCGATTCGGCGGGGCCGAGGCTTCCCGGCGTCCCGAACGACACCACGCGGCGGGCGGCCTCGATCCGCTCCGCGGGCGGCTCCCCGTACAACGTCGTCCGCTGCCGCGCCGGACGTCCGGCCGCCGCGGCGATCGCCTCCAGTTCGTGGACCGTCTTCGCCGACCCGTACTGCGAGCCCGCCATCCGGCTGATGGTCTCCTCCATGAGGGTGCCGCCGAGGTCGTTGGCCCCACCGCGCAGCATCGTCACGCACCCGGCGACCCCGAGTTTCACCCACGAGCACTGGATGTTGCGGATTTTCCCGTGCAGCAAGATGCGGGCCAGCGCATGCACCGCGCGATTCTCCCGCATCGTGGGACCGGGTCGGGCCAGTCCGGCCAGGTAAATCGGGGCCGAGGTGTGCACGAACGGCAACGCCACGAATTCGGTGAAACCGCCGGTCTCGTCCTGGATTCGTCCGAGCAGTTTCAGGTGCGCGACCCAATGCGCCGGGGTGTCCACGTGGCCGTACATCATCGTCGACGTGGTCGGCAGCCCGACCTCGTGCGCGGTCCGGATCACCTCGATCCACGTGGACGTCGGCAGCTTCCCTTTCGTGAGCACCCACCGCACCTCGTCGTCGAGGATTTCCGCCGCCGTCCCGGGCAGCGAATCCACCCCGGCTTCCTTCGCCGCGATCAGCCAGTCGCGGATCGACAGGCCCGAACGGGTCGCTCCGTTGACCACCTCCATCGGACTGAATGCGTGCAGGTGAATTTCGGGGGCGCGGCGTTTGACTTCGCGGGCCAACTCGAAATACGCCGTACCCGGCAGGTCCGGATGGATTCCGCCCTGCATGCAAATCTCGGTCGCCCCGGCCGCCCACGCCTCTTCGACCCGCCGTCCCACTTCCTCCAGCGACAACGTGTAGGCGTCGGCGTCACTGCGCCGCTGCGCGAACGCGCAGAACCGGCAGCCGGTGTAGCACACGTTCGTGAAATTGATGTTTCGCGTCGCGATATACGTGACGACGTCCCCGACCGCGTCCCGGCGCAGCTCGTCGGCGAAACGGCACACCGCCTCCAGATCCGGCCCGTCCGCCGTGACCAGCGCCAGTGCGTCGTCGTCGGAGATTTCCGCGGGATGCGCCTCTGCGTGGCGCAGGGCCGCGGCCACCTCGGTCGCCAACCGCACCGGAGCGCGGCGCTGAGTTTCCAGCCGTTTGGCGATTTCCGCCCAATCCCCGAACGCGGTGTCGATGTCGGAGCGGTGCTCGCTGCGGCGTCCCTCGACGTCGATGGCGTGGGCCAAATCCACGCGCCCGGCCGATTCCCAGCCCGACTCCGGTTCCTGCCACGGCCGCCCCACCGGCGTCGCGGCCTCACGGGCCAACCCGGTGGCCGGGTCGGCGAGCGCCGCGACGTGGGCCGCAAGTCGGGAATCCACCCACGGCTCCCCGGCGCGTACGTACTCCGGGTACACGGTGAGCCGCTCGACGAGCCGGAAACCGGCGTCCGCCGTTTTCGCGGCCAGCGATTCGATCGCCGGCCACGGCCGCTCCGGGTTGACGTGGTCGGCGGTGACCGGCGACACCCCACCCCAATCGTCGATACCCGCAGCCAGCATCAGCGCGAATTGGTCGTCGACCAAATTCGGCGGAGCCTGCACGTGCGCGCGCGGCCCGAGGAGCAGCCGGGTGACCGCGATGGTGGCGGCCAGGTCGTCGAGTTCGGCGTCCGGGACGTCGCGCATCGGCGTATCGGGCTTGGCGCGGAAATTCTGCACGATGACTTCTTGGATTCCGCGGTATTCCCGGGAAATCCGCCGGATGGCAAAAATCGACTCCACCCGCTCGTCGAGGGTTTCCCCGATGCCGATGAGAATCCCGGTGGTGAACGGGACGGCGAGCCGACCGGCGTCCTCCAGGACCCGCAGCCGCACGGCGGGTTCCTTGTCCGGGCTGCCGAAATGCACCCCGCCCGGCTCGGCCCACAGCCGCCGCGCCGTCGTCTCCAGCATCATCCCCATGCTCGGGGCCACCGGCTTGAGTCGAGCGATCTCCTCCCAGCTCATGACCCCCGGATTGAGGTGGGGGAGCAGCCCGGTTTCCTCCAGGACGGCGATCGCGCACGCCCGCAGGTAATCGAGGGTCGAGTCGTATCCGCGGGCCGCGAGCCACTCCCGCGCCGCCCGCCACCGGGTCTCCGGCCGATCCCCCAGGGTGAACAGCGCTTCCTTGCAGCCCGCTGCGGCTCCCGCACGGGCGATCGCCACGACGTCGTCCACGCCCAGGTACGGCGATTCCACGCGGCGTGGGGTGGTGGCGAACGTGCAGTAGTGGCAGCGGTCGCGGCAGAGCCGGGTGAGCGGGATGAAGACCTTGCGCGAATAGGTGATGACGCCGGGACGGCCGGCCGCCGCAAGCCCCGCGTCCCGCACCCGCGCGGCGCATTCCAACAGCTCGTCGAGCTGGTCTCCGCGGGCCTGCAGCAACGCCACCGCTTCGGTGTGGTCCAACGACACCCCGTCGCGCGCCCGGTGCAACGCCCGGCGGATCGCCGTCCGACTCCCGCGGGGATCCTGGTCGATCGACACGATTCCGCCCTCCCCGTCCGCTGTTTCGGAGCTCTGTTTCGAACCTCGCCGACGCACCCGGGCGGAGGGCGGCCGACGATCGCTGTCGCCACCCTATCCGCCACGTGATTCGCTCAGCCGTCGCGGGTTCCTGCCGACAG
Source organism: Acidothermus sp. (assembly GCA_023512015.1). Taxonomy (GTDB): domain Bacteria; phylum Actinomycetota; class Actinomycetes; order Acidothermales; family Acidothermaceae; genus Acidothermus. The sequence continues at coordinate 4,737 of JAIMAI010000016.1, forward strand.
GAAGGCCGGACCGGAGGTTCGTTTGCCATGGATGGCGTCCACGCCGCTCGTTCGCGCGACCAGGTGCGCCGGTCGCGTACCCACCCGCCGTCTGCCCCTGTGTCTGCACCGGACGTCGGCCCGGTGGCGGACGACGATTCGGACGACGAATGGGCGGTGCTGTACCGCCCCCGCCACTCACCCCGCCGGTACCTGCGGCAAATCCTGGTCGATCTCGCGGTCCTTGCGGCCACCGTGCTGCTGATCGTGCTGCTCTCCGGCTTGGCGTGATCTCGTCGGGTCGGCCGCGGTCGGCCGCCCGCCGGTGCTGGCTGCTCGCGTGCGGTGCTGATCGCCGTCCAATACTGATCGCCGTCCAATACTGATCGCCGTCCGATACTGATCGCCGTCCGGTGCGGTCGCGGCAGGTCGCGTCGCTAGACTCACCGCTGTATCGAAAACGACGCGCCGAAAGCGGCATTGGAGCCGATGGCGTTGGAGCCGACGCGCGAAAGGTCCCGATGAGCGACACCTACGATTTCCGGGCGATCCAGGACCGGTGGCTGCCGGTGTGGACCGAACTCGACCCGTTCCGGGCCAGCGACGACCCCGACGATCCGCGGGAACGCCGATACATGCTCGACATGTTCCCCTACCCCAGCGGGGACCTGCACATGGGGCATGCCGAGGCGTTCGCCATCGGTGATGTCGTGGCGCGGTACTGGTTCCAGCGAGGCTACAACGTCTTGCACCCCATCGGGTGGGACGCTTTCGGCTTGCCGGCGGAGAACGCCGCGATTCAGCGCAACCTTCACCCGGCGGACTGGACGTACCGCAACATCGAGACCCAGGCCGCGTCCTTCCGACACTATGCGATTTCCTTCGACTGGTCGCGGCGCCTGCACACCTGTGACCCCGAATACTACAAGTGGACGCAGTGGCTTTTCCTGCGGCTCTTCGAACGGGGACTCGCCTACCGCAAGGCTTCCCCGGTCAATTGGTGCCCCAACGACCAGACCGTGCTGGCCAACGAACAAGTCGTCGGTGGGGTGTGCGAGCGGTGCGGCGCCACCGTCACGAAGAAAACCTTGACCCAATGGTTTTTCAAGATAACCGATTACGCGCAGCGCCTGCTCGATGACATCTCCCTGCTGGAAGGCCGTTGGCCGGACCGCGTGCTCACCATGCAACGCAACTGGATCGGCCGCTCCGAGGGGGCGTACGTCGATTTCGTCATCGAAGGACGCGACGAGCCGGTGACGGTCTTCACCACCCGCCCGGACACCCTGTACGGTGCGACGTTCTTCGTGGTGGCCGCCGACTCCGCCCTCGCGCAGGAATTGTGCGCACCGCAGTACCGGCCGGCGTTCGAGGAATATCTCGAGCAGGTGCGCCGACTGTCGGACATCGACCGGCTCTCCACCGAACGGGAGAAAACCGGGGTTTTCCTCGGACGCCACGCCATCAACCCGGTCAACGGCGAGCGGATTCCGGTTTGGGCCGCCGATTACGTCCTCGCGGAATACGGGACCGGCGCCATCATGGCGGTCCCCGCGCACGACCAGCGCGACCTCGAATTCGCCCTGAAATACGGCCTGCCGGTGCGGGTGGTGGTGGACACCGGGGAGCCGGATCCGGCGCAAACCGGCGTGGCCACCGAAGGGGACGGCATCCACGTCAACTCGGGAATCATCGACGGGACGAACAAAGCCGACGGCATCGCCCGCATTATCGCTTACCTGGAAGAACGTGGGCTCGGCCGCGGCGGGGTGACGTATCGGCTGCGCGACTGGTTGGTGTCGCGGCAGCGGTTCTGGGGCGCGCCGATCCCCATCGTGCACTGCCCGTCGTGCGGGGAGGTTCCCGTCCCGGACGACGAATTGCCGGTGTTGCTGCCGGACCTGCGGGGCGCCGATTTGGCCCCGAAGGGAATTTCGCCGCTGGCCGGCGCCACCGAGTGGGTGGCGACCACCTGCCCCCGCTGTGGAGGCGCGGCGCAGCGTGACACCGACACGATGGACACCTTCGTGGATTCCTCCTGGTATTACCTGCGGTACTGCTCTCCGCACGACGACGACCGCCCGTTCGACCCGGAGAAGGTGCGGCTGTGGTTGCCGGTCCACCAATACGTCGGGGGAGTGGAGCACGCGATCCTGCACCTGCTCTACAGCCGTTTCCTCACCAAAGTGCTCTACGACATGGGATTGGTGGATTTCACCGAGCCGTTCAGCGCGTTGCTCAACCAAGGCCAGGTCATCAACCAGGGCAAAGCGATGAGCAAATCCCTCGGCAACGGGGTCGACCTCGGGGAGCAGCTCGCCACCTACGGGGTGGACGCCGTCCGGCTCACGATGGTGTTCGCCGGGCCACCGGAAGACGACATCGACTGGGCGGACGTCAATCCCGGGGCGCTCGGAAAATTCCTCGCCCGGGTATGGCGGATCGCCGGAGAGGTGACCAGCCCGGTCGGCACCCCACCCGAAGGAGGGGACGAGGCGCTGCGCCGTATCACCCACCGCACCATCCGTGAGGTGACCGAACTCGTGGAGGGTTTTCGGTTCAACGTCGCGGTAGCGCGGGTGATGGAATTGGCCAACGCCATCCGCAAAGCCATCGACACCGGGCCGGGGCCCGCCGACCCCGCGGTGCGGGAGGCCGCGGAAACCCTTGCGGTGCTGCTCTCGCTTTTCGCGCCGTACACCGCCGAGGAATGTTGGGCGCGCCTCGGTCACCAACCGACGGTCGCGCGCGCCGGTTGGCCTACCGCCGATCCGGCCCTGGTCGCGGAGGAATTCGTGACCTGCGTGGTGCAGGTCAACGGAAAAGTCCGTGAACGGCTGCAGGTGCCGCCGTCCGTCACCGAGGAGGAATTGCAGGCCCTGGCGCTCGCCGCTCCCGCCATCGAGAAGGCGATCGACGGACGTCCGGTGCGCCGGGTCGTCGTCCGCGCGCCCAAGCTGGTCAACGTCGTGGTGTGAGCGTCGTCCTCGTCACGGATTCCGCGGCGGCTCTTCCCGAGGGGATCGAGGCGGGCGGCCTGGTCGTCGTCCCGCTGCAGGTCGTGGCGGACGGCGTGGCTTACCGCGACGGGATCGACCTCACCCCGGCCGACGCCGCGGATTTGCTCCGCCGCGGCGTACGGCTCACCACCTCACGCCCGTCTCCGGCGATTTTCGCCCGGATTTACCAATCGCTTCTTCATTCCGAGGCAGGCGATTCCCGGCCGCGGGGCATCGTCTCGGTTCATCTGTCCGGGAAATTGTCCGGCACGGTCGAAGCGGCCCGCCTCGCCGCGCGTGAACTGGACGCGGCGATCCGCGTCGTGGATTCCCAGTCGGTGGGAATGGGGCTCGGATTCGCGGTTCTCGCCGGACTATCCGCCGCTGCGGACGGCGCGGACGTCGACACCGTGGAGGCCGTCGTCCGAGCCGCGGCCCGCGAAACGAGCGTCTTCTTCGTTGTCGACAGCCTCGAATATTTGCGGCGTGGGGGGCGTCTTGCGATATTTCCCGCGGTCGTCGGCACGGCGCTTGCCGTCAAACCCCTGCTCGCCGTCGACGACGGCAGACTCGTCGTCGTCGACCGCCCTCATACCATGACGCGGGCGCTGCGTCGCCTCACCGATGTCGCCGTCGAATATGCGGGTGACGGGCCGGTTGCCATCGCCGTCCATCATTTCGCCGCACGCGGCAGGGCGGAACGTTTAGCCGGCGAGCTGGACCTCGGAATTCCTCGGCTGGAGGAGTTGTACGTCACCGAAATCGGGCCCGTGGTGGGGGCCCACACCGGCCCGGGCATGGTGGGTGTCGCCGTGCACCGCAAGCTGAGCCGACCCGTACGTTGAGCCGACCCGTACCGACCCGTGCGCCGAACCGACCGCGGACGTCGGCGTCCACAGCCTGAGCAAAGTCCGTCCACAACGGGGCCCGCGGACTTGGGCGGTAGGACGGGAAATTCGTAGCGTCGGGACGTGTTCACGAACCGTCTCGAACAATGGCGTCTGATGGATCCGGGGCGGCGCGGCCTCGTCGTCCTCGCGATTCTTGCCGTCCTCGCCGCCTTGGCGGGGGCGTGGTTCTTCGCCGCTTCCGGCTCGACTTCCCATGCGCCGGCGTCTGCCCCGCCCGCGAACGGGAAGGCCTCGGACGTCGCAGCGTCGCCGAACCCGCAGCCGCCGAACGAATTCGACGTGTATTTACCCGGGGGGCCGAGCCTTTCGCCGTCTCCCGCGGAGCTCGTCGTCGACGTGGTCGGGAGGGTGGCTCACCCCGGCCTGGTCAGGGTGGCGGCGGGCGCCCGAATTTACGACGTCCTGCAGGCCGCCGGCGGTGTCCTACCGGGCACGGATTTGTCGTCGCTCAACCTCGCGAGCAAGGTGAGCGACGGTGCGCAGATATTCGTCGGCGTCCCGATCCCCACCCGCAGCCTCGGCGGGGTAGTCGCCGACCAGCCGACGTCGCCCGCCGGCGCCGGCGAACCGGCCGACGGAGTCATCGACCTCAATACCGCGACCGCCGAACAGTTGGAGGCGCTGCCCGGCGTGGGGCCGGTACTCGCCCGCACCATCGTGAACTGGCGTGCCAGTCACGGGCGGTTCACCTCGGTGTCCCAGCTCCAGCAAATTCCCGGAATAGGTCCGGCGAAATATGCCCAGATCCGCGAGCGGGTCCGGGTGTGAGCACGTTCGATCTGCGTTTGGCCGCTCCCGCGCTCGCGGCGTGGCTGACCGCGGTCGTGGTCGCCCACCACCGGCCCGCGGTCGGTTTCATCTTCGCGGTGCTCGGAGCGTTTGCGGCTGCGCTGCTCACGATCGTCGGCTCTGGCCGGACGGCGGGCCGTCGGCGGCTGGCCGCGGCTTCCTGCCTCTGCGCTGCTGGTGCGGCTGCGGCGGTGGCATGGCGGGTCTCTGCCTTGGAGCGCAGCCCCCTTCGGCCGCTGGCCGAGCGGCATGCGCACGTCACGATCGAATTGCGGGTCGACGACGACCCGCAGCGTCTGCGGCCCCAGCGGGGCGACGGCCCGAGGCGAACCCTCGTGGGGACGCGAGCCACCGCCTTGCTCGTGACCGACGAGCAGGGAACCCGTTGGCGGCTCCATGTTCCGGTGTTCGTCCTCGCCGGCGGCAGCGAATGGCTCGGTCTCCAGCCCACCCAGCGGATCCGTGCCGACGGCGTTTTGCAGCCGGGGCAGCGGGGGAGGTTTCAGGCCGCTACCTTCGCCGCCCGCGGCCCACCGATCACCGTCTCGCCTGCTGCGGGCTGGCAGTCGGCCGCCGGCAGGGTCCGTGACGCCCTGCAGCGCGCCGCCGTCCATCTGCCCCCTGCGGCCGGCGGGCTCCTCCCCGGGTTGGTGGACGGCGACACCTCCCGGCTGCCCGACACCGTCGCGGCGGATTTCACGACGACGGGGTTGTCGCACCTCGTTGCAGTGAGCGGGACCAACGTGTCGATCTACTTGGCGGCGCTACTGGCCGTCTGCCGAAGCCTGGTGCCCCGGATCGGCGGACGGATCGCCGTCGCCGTGGCCGGCTTGGCCTCTTTCGTGGTCGTCGCCCGCCCTCATCCGAGCGTGCTGCGGGCCGCGACCATGGGCCTCGTCCTCACCCTCGGTCGGGCTGCCGGGGGCGGCCTGTCGGGCGTAGGGGTACTGGGCGCGGCGACCCTGCTGCTCGTCTACGCAGATCCCGCATTGGCGACGAACTACGGGTTCGCGTTATCGGTCGTGGCCACGGCTGCCCTGCTGGTCGCCGCTCCTCCCCTCACCGACCTGCTGGCTCGTCGCCTTCCCCGGTCGCTCGCCGAAGCGCTCGCCATTCCGCTCGCCGCGAGCACCGCCTGCGCCCCACTGATCGTCACTTTCGCGGGAACGATCAGCGTCTACGCGGTGCCCGCGAACATGGCGGCGGAAGTCGCCGTCGCACCCGCGACCGTCCTCGGGGTGGCGGCGGCCGCCGTCGCGCCGTGGTGGTCGACCGGCGGCGCGGTGCTGGCCACTCTCGGTGCGATCCCGTGCGCGTGGATCGTCTCGGTGGCTCGGGTCTTCGCCGCCTTGCCGGGGGCGACCCTGCGTTGGCCGTCCGGAGCTGTCGGGGGCGTCGCGCTGGCCGCCGTCGAGCTCAGCGTGGCCGCCGCCGTGGCATTCTTCGGTCATGCCTCGCAGCTCCCCCGGCGCCGGTCGATCCGCGACGACGGGTTCGGCTCGCGGGACCCCACCCGCCCCCGTCCCCCTCACGGTGATCGTCGGCGATGAGGAGCTGCTCGTCGAGCGCGCCCTGCACCGCGTGATCGAAACGCTACGCGGGCGGCACCCCGAGGTCGACGTCGATCGCCTCGAGGCAGCGGACCTCGCCTCCGGCGAACTCGCCATGCGGACCGCCCCTTCGCTCTTCGCCGATCACCGGCTGGTCGTGATCGAAGGCGTAGACCAGCTCTCCAAAGACGTCACCGACGAGTTCCGGGAATTGTGCCGCGCGGCGATCGACGGTGGTGACCTCACGGTCGTCGCCACCCATCCCGGGAAGAACCGCGGAAAGGCGATTCTCGACGAGCTGATCGGCATGGGGGCTCGGCGTATCGAATGCGCCCGCCTCACCCGCCAGAGTGAGCGGATCGACTTCATCCGAGGCGAATTCGCCGCTGCGGGACGGTCGGCTTCGGAGGAGGTCGCGCGGGCGCTCCTGGAGGCAGTCGGCAGTGACCTTCGCGAACTCGCCAACGCGTGCGCCCAACTTTGCGCGGCCACCACGGAGCGGATCACCGTCGAGACCGTTCACCGCTACTTCCGCGGACACGCTGAGACCGGCGGATTCGCCGTCGCCGACGCACTGCTGGACGGCGACACCGCTGGCGCGGTGGAAAAACTGCGGTGGGCGTTGGCCACCGGGACGCCCCCGGTGCTCGTGATCGGAGCGGTGGCTCAAGGTTTGCGGACCCTCGTGCGGGTCGGCTCCGCCGGTCGGGGCCGCCACCCGGCGGACCTCGCCCGCGACCTCGGATTGCCGCCGTGGCGGGTCGAACGCTCCCGGGCGCAGCTCCGCCGCTGGGCTCCCGGCAGTGTCGCGCAAGCGTTTCGCGCGGTCGCGGAAGCCGACCTCGCGGTCAAGGGCGGGGCATCGGATCCGGCGTACGCCCTCGAACAAATGATCTACAAGATGGACGCCGCCCGCGCCGCGGCGGCGCGCTGACGGCTCGGACGAGCCCGGCTTTCAGTCGGTCGCGGGCGTGTCGGTCGTCGCCGAGGTGCCTTCGCCGCTTGCCGCCGTCCGCCGCGAGGTCGAGCGGGTGGTGCGAGTCGCGGGGCGGGTCGCGGCCTTCGCTGCCTTCGCGGGTCGTGTCGCGGTGCCCCGCCTGCGGGTCGGCTTCTCTTCGGTGGCGACGGGTGCCGCTTGCTGGAGCGCCGCCGCCCGTCGGGCGATCGCCGACTTGCGGTTCGCCGCCTGATTGCGGTGGATGACCCCCTTGCTCACCGCCTTGTCCAATTGGCGGCAGGCCGCACGCATCAGGGCGACCGCCTCGGTCACGTTCCCGGCGTCCGCCGCTTCGCGGAACTTGCGGATCGCCGTCTTCAACGCGGACTTGACCGCCTTGTTCCGCAGCCGGGCCTTCTCGTTGGTCCGAATGCGCTTGATCTGCGACTTGATGTTCGCCACGCGTCAGCCTCGATTGATCGACGGGATTTCGGTGTGACCATGGGTCACGCAAGGAGCCAGGGTACCTGGTGGCGCCCGACGCCGTCCAACCGGGCGCCGACGGGTGGCGCCGGGTCGTGCGACGATGAGGACCGCGCCGTTCAACCGACGACGTGATCTCTCGGAGTTCGCAGGTGCCCGACCAGACCGACCCCGCGCGGATCCGCAACTTCTGCATCATCGCGCACATCGACCACGGCAAGTCGACCCTTGCCGATCGCATGCTGCAGCTCACCGGTGTGGTGGACGAGCGAACCATGCGCGCGCAGTACCTCGACCGCATGGAGATCGAGCGGGAACGGGGAATCACGATCAAGAGTCAGGCGGTGCGACTTCCGTGGCGGGTCGACGGGCAGGACTACGTCCTCAACCTGATCGACACCCCGGGCCACGTCGACTTCACCTACGAGGTGTCCCGCTCGCTCGCGGCCTGCGAGGGTGCCGTGCTGCTCGTGGACGCCGCCCAAGGCATCGAAGCTCAGACGCTCGCGAATCTCTACCTCGCGCTCGCCGCCGACCTGCACATCATCCCCGTGCTCAACAAGATCGATCTTCCTGCGGCCCAGCCCGACAAATACGCCGAAGAACTGGCGCACATTATCGGCTGCACTCCCCAGGAGGTGCTGCGGGTCAGCGCCAAGACCGGCGAAGGAGTGCGCGAACTGCTCGATCACATTGTGGCCACGGTGCCTCCCCCCAAGGGAGACCCCGCCGCTCCACCACGCGCCCTGATCTTCGATTCGGTCTACGACGTCTACCGCGGCGTGGTCACCTACGTGCGGGTCGTCGACGGATATCTTTCCGCCCGCGAGCGCATCCGGATGATGTCCACGGGCGCCACGCACGAGCTGCTGGAAGTCGGAGTGATCTCGCCCGAGCCGAAGCCCACCGCGGGCCTCGGAGTCGGAGAAGTGGGGTACCTCATCACCGGCGTCAAAGACGTGCGCCAATCCAGGGTCGGTGACACCGTGACGTCGGCGGCCCGCCCCGCCACCACCCCACTCGCCGGATACCAACACCCCAAGCCGATGGTGTACGCCGGGCTGTACCCGATCGACGGTGACGACTATCCCCTGCTGCGGGACGCCCTCGACAAATTGCAGCTCAACGACGCCGCGCTCACCTACGAACCGGAGACCTCGGCCGCCCTCGGCTTCGGTTTTCGCTGCGGCTTCCTCGGGCTGTTGCACCTCGAGATCGTGCGCGAGCGGCTGGAAAGGGAATTCGGCCTGGATCTCGTCTCCACCGCGCCGAACGTCGTCTACCGGGTACGTCGGGACGACGGCAGCGAATTCCTCGTCACCAACCCCAGCGAATTCCCCAGTGGCAAGGTCGCGGAAGTCTACGAGCCGGTCGTGCGCGCGACCATCCTCACCCCGAGCGAATACATCGGCCCGGTCATGGAACTCTGCCAAGGACGACGCGGAACCCTGCTCGGCATGGATTACCTGTCGGCGGACCGAGTGGAGCTGCGCTACACCCTTCCCCTCGCGGAAATAATTTTCGACTTCTTTGACCAATTGAAATCGCGGACCCGTGGTTTCGCGAGTCTCGACTACGAACCCACCGGCGAAGCTCCTGCGGACCTGGTGAAAGTCGACATCCTCCTGCAGGGTGAGCCGGTGGACGCCTTCAGCGCCATCGTGCCGCGCGATCGTGCCTACGCCTACGGCGTGGAGATGACGAAGAAACTCCGAGAGCTCATCCCACGCCAACAATTCGAGGTGCCGATCCAGGCCGCCATCGGCTCCCGGGTCATCGCCCGGGAGAACATTCGTGCGTTGCGCAAGGACGTCTTGGCCAAATGTTACGGCGGCGATATCACCCGTAAACGCAAGCTGTTGGAGAAACAGAAAGAAGGCAAGAAGCGGATGAAAATGGTGGGGCGGGTCGAAGTCCCGCAGGAGGCGTTCATTGCGGCGCTTTCCACCAACCCCACCCCGAAGGATTGAGCGTGCGGGAAGCTGAAGGACCGAACGTGCGGGAATCCGAAGGACCGAACGCACTGGGAGCTGAAGGACCGAACGTGCGGCAAGCCGGAGTGTCGAGCATGCCGGGGGTCGGGGTCGTCGTCTCGGTGAATGTTGGTCGCTCGCGACCGATGGCCGGGATCGGCAAGGCGGTGGAACGCAGCGCCATCGACAAGCGGCCCATGGCCGGACCAGTCCAGGTCGGCGTCACCGGTCTGGACGGCGACGAGCAAGCGGACCGCGTCAACCACGGGGGGCTTCGCGAGGCCGTGTACGCCTACGCCGAAGAAGACCTCCAGCATTTCTCCGAACTGCTCGACCGTCCTTTACGCCCCGGGCAATTCGGGGAGAACGTGACCACCCGGGGGGTGGCGGTCAGTTCGGCAATTGTGGGTGAAGTGTGGCGAGTAGGGACGACGGTGCTGGAAGTCTGCGGCCCCCGCATCCCGTGCCGGACGTTCCAGGTCTGGATGGAAGAACCCCAGTGGGTGCGCCGTTTCACTGCGGAAGCGCGTCCGGGCGCCTATCTGCGGGTGATGAACCCGGGTGTGATCGAAGCAGGGGACCAGGTGCAGATCGAACATCGCCCGGACCACGGCCTCACCGTGGCCGACGTCTTCCGTGCTTTCACCACGGACCGTTCGCAGCTCGCCGTCCTCGCCCGACATCCGGGAATCCCCCAGCGCTTGCGCGACGACGCGCGCCGACGGCTGGCCCGGTCGTGACCGTCGCCCCGGTCTGCTCGTGACGTCTTCCCGGCTCCGCTCAGCGCGTCCGCTCGGACCCGGTCCGGAGGACGAGCCCGGCCTGTTCGAGGGCCGCCTCGACCCGAAGCCGCTCGATCGTGCGTTCGGTGCCGGTAGCCTCCAGCAGGCTTTGGGGAATGCACAGAGCTTGGCAGGCTTCCACGAGTTCACGGTCGTAGGCCAACAGGGTGGCGACGAACCGCATCGCCTTGCCCGGCATGGGCGCAGGGTCGGCGCAGGCGTCCAGGCACCGGCGCAGGCGCCGCAATCGTGCGCCGATCTCCTCGATCGGCGGGCCGGTGGGCTCGGCGATCCGGCCCCCCGACGGTCGCAGCCACATCGCGCGTCGCCTCCTCGGTCGATGCCCACGATTGTGGCGCTTCCTGCCGTGAGATCGCACCCGCCTAAGCCGACCGGCTGCGGAGATATCCTCGTCGCGATGGCGTCCGACGGGAAGTGCGGGCAGTGAGCACGACGCCCACCGTGCACGACACGAGAGATTCCGCGGTCTTTCGCGACCTTCCGCCGCATGCGTGGTTGGCCGAGGTGTCGGACGACGAACTCACCCGCCGTCCGTTTGGGATCTACGTCCACGTTCCGTATTGCCGGACCCGCTGTGGGTACTGCGATTTCAACACCTACACCGCCGAAGAACTCGGTGGCCACGCCAGCCGTCTCGGATACGCGGCCGACGCGATCCGCGAGATTCGCTTCGCCCGCCGGGCGTTTCGCGACCTGGACGTTCCGGTGCACACCGTCTTCTTCGGCGGAGGGACTCCCACCGTGCTGCCGGTGACGGATTTGGTTGCGATCCTGCGCGCGATCGACACCGAATTCGGGCTCATCCCCGGTGCCGAGGTGAGCATCGAAGCCAATCCGGAGACGGTGGATGCGCCGATGCTGGGGGCGTTGACCGCGGCGGGTTTCACCCGGATCAGTTTCGGGATGCAATCCGCCGTCCCGGCAATCCTTGCGCTCTTGGATCGCACGCACACCCCGGGATTACCCGAGCGGCGGGTAGCCGAGGCGCGTGCTGCCGGTTTTGCGCAGGTCAACCTCGACCTCATTTACGGCACTCCCGGAGAATCGGACGCCGATTGGCGCAGCACCGTGCAGGCCGCCATCGACGCCGGCCCCACCCACGTGAGCGCGTATGCGCTCACCGTCGAGCCCGGTACCGCGCTGGCGCGCCGGGTGCGGCGGGGAGAGATTCCGCCGGTGGACGACGATGTGCTCGCCGACCGCTACCAACAGGTCGACGAATTGCTCTCCGCCGCCGGGTACCACTGGTACGAAATTTCGAATTGGGCATTCCCCGGAGCGGAATGCCGACACAACCTCGGATACTGGCGCGGCACGTATTGGTGGGGGATCGGCCCGGGGGCACACAGTCACGTCGCCGACCGCCGGTGGTGGAACGTCAAACACCCGAACGCCTACGCCGAGCGGCTGCTGCGCGGTTTACTACCGGTCGACGGCGGCGAAATCCTTACCGCCCAGGAACGTCACACCGAACGGGTGATGCTCGGGCTTCGCCTGGTCGAGGGGCTCGCCCTCGATGAACTGTCGGGCGGGGAACGGACGGCGGCGTTGCGCGCCGCCGAGGAGGGTTTACTGCAACGGCTCGATTCGGGCCGCTGCGTCCTGACCCTACGCGGCCGAATGCTGGCAGATGCCGTCGTTCGGAGCATTTTGTGTGAAACCGAAGCAAGCTGATGTGTGCTGACCCGATGCGACGAGAGAGAAGGGATTGTCTGGCCGATCCGGGCTATCCCCGCGCCCACTCTCCGGAACCGCGCCCCATCGTCCATTCCGCCCGGTTTTCCCCAGGCAGCGCCAGCTGCGACGTAGCAGCGACATTGTCGTTTTACGTTTCGGCCGCGTGAATGAGTCAGTAGTGCCCGATGCCGACGGACCGTCCCTCGACGGTCCGCGGCGCGCTGCTGCCTACTTACGTCGTCTGCTCAACGAACCCGGCCCCTATCGGCGTCGCTGGCAACAGCACGCCTTGCGGCTGCGGGGAAATAGCATCAACCAGGCGGCGGTGGCGCAGGTGCTCGCCCGCCGCCTGTGGGAGGCGGGCGAACGGGACGAAGAACACGCCGACCTTCCCCGCGAACTCAAGGATCGGGTCGCCCGGGCGCTGCGGGGCGAGGTCCTGAGTCCGGCCACTCTGCGGCTCTTCATCGAAGCCTTCGATTTCACCGAAGCCGAAGCCGGACGATTGTGGCAATTACTCAGTGGCCGCGGTGTTGCCGGCCGTGAGGCCCTTGAGGTGCGCACCACGCTGTGGCACGAGTCCCTCGTACTGGGCGCCGACGGGTCGCGCCGGGAACACCGCGTCATCCAGGTGATCCAGGCCCAGGTGCCGGAAGTACGCCGCCACGAGTGGCTGGTGGAGGGGGCCGCCGACGCGGTGGAGGTCGTCCACGGGGGGCGTCTGGCGGAATTGACCACCGTGGCACCGCAGCACTGCCTGGCCGTCATCGAATTCGACCACCCCCTGGCCCGCGGTGAAACCCATCTGCTGGAATGCGTCGCGACTTTCCCTCCCGGAGGGGAGCGTCCGGTGGAATTACGGCGTTCCACCGAGGCGCGGCTGGAGAACGTCGAACTCCTGGTGAGGTTTCATCCCCACTGCCTTCCGCGACAGCTCTGGTGGGTCGTCGGCGAAGCCGACGGTTTAGAGCGGACCAAGAGTGCTGCCCTCGAAGCGGGTCACACCGTTCGGCGGCGGATCAGCTCGATCGAACACGGCTTCGTAGCGCTGCGCTGGCAGTGGTGAGTGCTGCACCGCCAGAGCGAACTCTGCGTCGGCAGCGGTGAGACCTGCAGCCGCAACGCGAGATTCGCGTCGGCAGTAGTGCGGTCCGCTTCTCGTTTATCTCGCATCTTGCTCTCGTCGATGACACCGCTCGCGCCGTAGACTGGCACTCGTAGCACGAGAGTGCCAGACACCGTCGCCTGCGAGCCGAGCCGCGAGGAGGTGACCGATGCTCGACGAGCGGAAACTCGAAGTGCTGCGTGCGATCGTGGAGGACTTCGTGTCGACCAACGAGCCGGTCGGCTCCAAGGCTCTCGTCGAGCGGCACCACCTCAAGGTCTCCCCGGCGACCGTGCGCAACGACATGGCAGCTCTGGAGGACGAGGGCTACATCGTCCAGCCCCACACCAGCGCGGGACGGATTCCCACGGAAAAGGGCTACCGGCTTTTCGTCGACCGCCTCTCGACGATCAAGCCGCTCTCTGCCGCCGAACGCCGTGCGATCGAGAGCTTCTTGAGCGGAGCCGTCGACCTGGACGACATCGTGAGCCGAACGGTCCGGTTGCTCGCCCAGCTCACCCGCCAGGTGGCCGTCGTCCAATATCCGACCCTCGACCGGTCGGCCATCCGCCACATCGAGCTGATCCGCCTCAGCGCCACCCGCGTGCTCCTCGTCGTCATCACCGACACCGGCCGGGTGGAGCAGCGGCAAGTCGATCTCCCGGCCGAGGTCGACGAGGACGGAGTGGCCGCGATCCGCACTCGGCTCAACGCCACCACGTCGGGCAAGCGGGTGGTCGACGTCCCCGATCTGCTCGCCGACTTCGCCGAGGGGGAGCCGTTCGAACGCCGGGCAGCGGCCGCCGCGGTGGTCTCTTCCGTCCTCGACGCGCTGGTCGAACACCGCGACGAAAGGGTGGTCGTCGGCGGTGCGGCCAACCTGGCCCGTTTCCCGACCGATTTTCCCGAGACCGTGCGGCCGGTGTTGGAGGCGTTGGAGGAGCAGGTCGTGTTGATCCGACTACTCGGTGAGGCGACCCGCCCGTCCCAGGTGTTGGTGCGGATCGGCGAGGAGACCGTCCACGAGGCGCTGCGGCCCACGGCGGTGGTGAGCTCCGCGTACGGTAGCAAGGGCCGGCCGCTGGCGAGTCTCGGCGTGGTGGGCCCGATGCGGATGGATTACCCGACCACGATGGCGGCCGTCGGGGCCGTCGCCGCCTACGTCGGGCGCATCCTGGCGGAGAATTGACCGGCGTCCTCGTGACACGAAGGGTTCGTGGTGGCAAGAGACCATTACGCCACGCTTGGGGTTCGGCGTGACGCCACGCAAGAGGAGATCAAGCGTGCGTACCGGCGTCTCGCGCGTCAGCTCCACCCCGACGTCAACCCCGACCGCGACACCCAGGAACGGTTCAAGGAGATAACCGCCGCCTACGAGGTGCTTTCCGATCCGGAGAAGCGCCGCATCTACGACATGGGCGGTGATCCGCTCTCCGCCGGTGGCGGTTTCGGCGATTTCGCCGGCGGATTCGGGGGTTTGTCGGATCTGGTCGACGCATTCTTCGGGACGACGAGTCGGGGGCCGCGCAGCCGGGTCCGTCGTGGCGCCGACGCCCTCGTCCCGGTCCAGATCGATCTCGCCGACGCCGTCTTCGGGACGACGGTCGAGCTCACCGTCGACACCGCCGTCGTCTGCCCGACTTGCACCGGTGCGGGGACGGCGCCGGGGACGCACCCGGACACCTGTCCGATGTGCCGGGGTCGCGGGGAGGTCAGCCACGTCACCCGCTCCTTCCTCGGGCAGATGATGACGAGCCGGCCCTGTCCCCAATGCGGAGGCGTGGGCACGGTGATCCGCTTCCCGTGTCCGGAATGCGCTGGGGACGGCCGAGTCCGGGTGCGTCGGACCATCGAGGTCTCGATCCCCGCCGGGGTCGAGCACGGCATGCGGATCCGTCTCGCCGGAGAAGGAGAAGTCGGCCCCGGAGGCGGACCGGCCGGCGACCTCTACGTGGAGATCGAGGAGCGGCGGCATCCGGTTTTCCGGCGGGAAGGCTCCGACCTACACGCCACCCTCCAGGTGCCGATGACCGCCGCCGCTTTGGGGACCACCCTGACCCTGGAGACGTTCGACGGGCCGGTCCCCATCGACGTCAAACCGGGAACCCAATCCGGCACGGTGATCACATTGCGGGGTAAGGGAGTGCCGCGGCTGCGGGGAATGGGTCGCGGGGATCTCCACGTGCACCTAGAGGTGCTCACCCCCACGAAGCTGGACGACGAACAAGCGGCGTTGCTGCGCAAACTCGCCGAACTGCGCGGCGAAGAGATCGTCGAAGGCTCGTTCAAAGCCGAGCAGCAGGGCTTGTTCTCCCGGATTCGGGACGCGTTCAACGGCCGGTAATCCGCCGTGACCGCGCCGGTTTTCGTCGTCGATCCAGCCGTCGCCCGCAGCGCGGCTCCCGGTGACTCGATCGTGCTGGACGGCCCGGAAGGTCGTCACGCCGTGCGGGTCCGTCGACTGCGGACGGGGGAGCGGGTCGACGTCACCGACGGGTGCGGGACGCGGTGCCAGACCGAGGTCGTCGAAGTAACCCGCGATGCGCTGTCGCTGCGGGTACTGCGCCGCTCGGTCGAGCCGGCGCCCCAGCCGAGCCTGGTCGTCGTCCAAGCCCTGATCAAGGGAGATCCGGCCGATGAAGCGGTCCGCGTCATGACCGAAGTCGGCGTCGATGTGATCGTGCCGTGGGCCGCCGCCCGGTCCGTCGTGAAATGGGACGCCGAGCGGGCCGTTGCCGCGCGCCGCCGATGGAGCGACGTGGCGCGGGAAGCGAGCAAGCAGTCGCGGCGCAGCCGATTCCCGGAGATCGCCGAGCTGGCCGACACCGCGGCGGTGGTCGATCGGCTCCGGACGGCGGAGCTGGGCGTCGTCCTCGACGGCTCCGCCGAGCGCGGGCTGGGCGAGGTGGGGGTCCCGGCCGAAGGCAGGATCGTCGTCGTGGTGGGCCCCGAGGGTGGGCTCACCGAGGAGGAGTCCGCGGCCTTCGACGCCGCGGGAGCCCGCAGGGCACGAATGGGTCCGACCGTGCTGCGGGCGGCGACGGCCGGAGCCGTCGCCGCCGCAGTGGTGTTGTCCAAAACGCCCCGCTGGGCGGGGATCACGAGGTCGGCGTCGCCGCCTGAATTGTGATCGTCTTGTCGTCGAGGTAGGTGATCGAGCCGTCCTTGGCGGAGATTTCGTAGGCGCGGATCGTGTAGCTGCCGGGCTCCAAGGGAACCGTGACCGACCAATCGCCCTGCTCGGGGGCTCCGACGGTCTGAGCCGCGCCGCGGGCCACGACCTGGTCGCCGCGAAGCACGTCCCAGTTGACAGTCCCTTCGAAGACGATCGCCTTGCCGGTGATCCGCACCGGGGTCGGGCCGCTGCCGCTCGCCGCGATGACTTGACCTTCGGTCGGCGAGGTGATCCATACGTGGGAGAAGACTTCCATCGCCGGGGCGAGCGCAACCGGCTCGGAGATCGTGTCTCCCCAGAGCGTGGTGACGTCCGAACCGTTGATCCGCAACTCCATCGACGTCACTTTGGGAGCCGCGGCGTGGATGGTGTAGAGCAACTGCTGCACGCTGATCGCACCCAGCCCGGCCGGCGGTGCCGGTGAAGTCGGTACCTCGCTCGGGGTTGTGGACGGCGAAGTCTCCGGCATCGACAGCTCGATGATCGCCGTAGTGTCGTGGACGGTCGCCCCGGTAAGGGTCGTGCCCTGCGGCCAGTAGCTCGTGTAGTCGGGATCGGAGGGCGTGGTCTCCAGCAGGGCCGTGACCGCGTCTCGGATCACCGCTTTGTCCGCCGGCACCGGCCGTTGCACCCGCTCTTCGAAGAGCAGCTGCCGTGGGTCGGGGCGCACGCCGACGTAGTACAGGGTCACCGTGTAGGTCGCTGCGCTGGCCGAGGGCGTGGAGCTTGGGGAGCCGGACGACGGCGACGCCGGTGTCGTCTCGGTCTGGCTGGGAGTCTCGCCTCCGCCGAGGGGTGTCCCCGGCTGGTGTCCGGAGCGAGCCTGCGACGCGAGCACGGCGATCGCCACCACCGCTGCGGTCGCGGCCGCGGTGCCCGCGACGGCGAACCAGCGGGGCCACAACCGGGGCCTGGTCGCCGTCCGTTGACGGATGCGCGCCAGCCCGTCGGTGGACGGCGTGATGGTCGCCGCCTCACCGGTCAGCGCGTCGCGGAGGGCGCGCTCGGCGTCGCGCACCCACTCGCCGTCGTTGGATCGAAACCTGCTCATGACCATGTCTCCCGGTTCTCGGTGTGGGTGGGGGGATTCTCGCCCTGGGACGAAGGAAGGAGGATGCCGCGCAGTGCGGCGAGGCCGCGGAAAGCGTGGCTTTTGACCGCTCCGGTACTGATCCCTAGGGTGTCGGCGATCTGTTCCTCCGAGAGGTCCGCGTAGTACCGCAAGATCAATGTCTCTCGTTGGCGACGCGGTAGAGCGCGGATGGCGGCCAAGATCTCGGCGCGGCGGAGGTGGGCGAGAGCCTGGTGCTCCGCGCTTGGCTCGTCGGGCAGCGGGGCCGGCTGGTGACGGGCGACGACGGCGGAGTGGCGGAGCGCCGAGCGGGAGCGGTTCACCACCGCCTGGCGAAGGTAGGCGAGAGCGTTCGCGGGGTCACGGAGTCGACGCCACTTTCCGTGCATGGCGACGAACGCATCCTGGACGATCTCTTCGCCCTGCCAGGAGTCACCGACGAGGAGACTGGCGAGGCGGACGAGGGAGGTGTAGTGGGCGCGGTAGAGGAGGCTGACCGCTTGGTCGGCGTCGATCGGTTCCAGGGACCTGCTCATGGCGTCGCTCCTCGAACCGATCGTGAGAGCCTTTGTCATGCCGCTTCCACGCGCGGTCGTCCTGCGAGGTTTACCCGGCCGGACGAGTCCTGCTCGGTAGCCTGGCAGACAGTCGGCCTAGTGCCGAAAGCCGGCTCTGGAGGAATCGATGTCGGACTGCTTGTTCTGCCGCATCGTCGCAGGCGACGTGCCGGCGACGGTCGTCCGCGAGTCCCCACGCACCCTCGCGTTCCGTGATATCGCGCCGCAGGCCCCGACGCACGTCCTCGTCGTCCCGAAGGAGCATTACGACGATTTGGCCGCCCTCACCGCCGCGGACCTCGATCTGGCAGCCGAGTTGGTGCGCGACGCGCATCGGGTCGCGGTTGCGGAGGGGATCGCGTCCTCGGGATACCGCGTGGTGGTCAACACCGGTCCCGACGCCGGGCAGACGGTTCCGCACGTCCACCTGCACGTCTTGGGCGGCCGCGCGCTCGGCCGCCTGGGGTAGGCGGGCTCGGTTAGCATGAACGGGCGGAGGCCGAGCGACATGGGTCGTTGGGCATCCATCGCTGGGTAAGGACAAGCCGACAGAAGGGCGGGAACAGGCCGCGGGCCGATCTATGCGAGGCGAATCCTCCGCGACGGCACGTCCCGTCCAGCAGACCCGGATCGTGGTCCCGGGTGCGCACTCCATGGTGAGTCTGCTCGGCGCGAGCGACGAACTCCTGCGCATCATCGAGCGGGCTTTCGACAGCGACATTCACGTCCGCGGCAACGAGATCACCGTCACCGGTGACCCGCAGGAGAACGCCGTCGTCGTCCAACTTTTCGAGGAACTCATCGGGCTGCTTTCCACTGGTGCCGTGCTCACCGCGGACGACGTCGAACGCAGCGTCGCGATGGTGCGTTCGGCCGCGCCGGAAAGACCGAGCGAGGTTTTGACGGCGGGAATTCTTTCGGCGCGGGGGCGGACGATCCGCCCGAAATCCGTGAACCAGAAACGCTACGTGGATGCCATCGATCGTCACACCGTGGTTTTCGCCATCGGACCGGCGGGGACCGGGAAGACCTATCTCGCCGTAGCCAAAGCAGTGCAGGCACTCCAGGCCAAACGCGTCACCCGCATCATCCTGACCCGCCCGGCGGTGGAGGCGGGGGAGCGGCTCGGATTCCTCCCGGGCACGTTGTTCGAGAAAATCGACCCCTATCTGCGTCCGCTCTACGACGCTTTGCACGACATGGTGGAACCCGAATCGATTCCCCGCCTCATGCAGAACGGCACCATCGAAGTCGCCCCGCTCGCCTACATGCGGGGGCGCACCCTCAACGATGCGTTCATCATCCTCGACGAAGCGCAGAACACCACTCCGGAACAGATGAAGATGTTCCTCACCCGCCTCGGGTTCGGGTCGAAGATGGTCGTCACCGGCGACATCACCCAGATCGACCTGCCGGGGGATACCCGCAGCGGTCTGGTCGTCGTCCGCGAGATTCTCGACGGAATTCCCGACGTGCATTTCGCGACGCTGGGGAGCGCGGACGTCGTCCGGCACAAATTGGTCGGCAGGATCGTCGACGCTTACGCCAGATACGACGCGGACAAGAAACAGCCACGAGCGTGAGTATCGAAATCGCCAACGAATCCGGGGTGGACGTCGACGAACGTCGCCTCCTCGGGGTCGCGCGTTACGTTCTCAAGTCGCTGCGCATCCACCCGCTGGCGGAATTGTCGGTGCTGCTCGTCGACGAGGCCGAGATGAGCGCGCTCCACGAGCGGTGGATGGACGAACCGGGTCCCACCGACGTGTTGAGTTTCCCGATGGACGAACTCCGTCCGGGTCGAATCGACGCCGAGATCGACCCGGACGCCGAGCCGGCGATGCTCGGGGATGTCGTGCTGTGCCCCACGGTGGCAGCCCGCCAGGCCCGCGCGGCCGGGCATTCCCCGCAGGAGGAGCTGGAATTGCTGCTGGTCCACGGAATCCTGCACCTGCTCGGGTACGACCACGGTGAGGAGCAGGAGGAGCGGGAGATGTTCGCCCTGCAGCGGGAATTGCTCACGGGCTGGCACGCCGAGCGGCCCCACCGGTCGAGTCGACGGCGGTGAACATGCTCGAACCGGTTCTCCTCGTGCTGGCAGGGGCGCTCATCGTCTTCGGCGGGCTGTGCGCGATGGCCGACGCGGCGCTGTCCCGCGTGCCCCGAGTCCACGTCGAGGAATTCGCCCGCGAACGCCGACGCGGCGCTGCGGCGCTCGCTCACGTCATCTCGGATGCCGCCCGCTACCTCAACCTCGTGTTGCTGTTGCGGGTCGCCGCCGAGATGACCGCAGCCGTGATCGTGACCGTGGCGGCGGTCCGGATTTTCGGCATGCGCTGGCCGGTCGTCGTCCTCGTTTCCGTCGCCATGGTCGTGGTGAGTTACGTCGTGGTGGGGGTCGCCCCTCGCACCCTCGGCCGCCAACACGCGGACGCCGTGTCGCTGGTGGCGGCGCCTGTGGTGAGCGGGCTAGCCCGGTTCCTCGGGCCGATTCCCAAACTGCTCATCGCGTTCGGTAATGCGATCACTCCGGGGCGGGGTTTTCGGGAAGGGCCGTTCACCACCGAAGCCGAGCTGCGCGACCTGGTCGATCTGGCCGAGAAGGCGCGGGTCATCGAGAGCGACGAACGCCAGATGATCCATTCGGTTTTCGAATTCGGTGACACCTTGGTGCGGGAAGTCATGGTGCCCCGCACCGATATCGTCTTCATCGAGAAAACCAAGACGTTGCGGCAGGCGATGTCGCTCGCGCTGCGCAGCGGTTTCTCGCGCATCCCGGTGGTCGGGGAGAACGAAGACGACGTCGTCGGAATCGTCTACCTGCGCGACTTGGCCAAGCGCATCTACGAATATCGGGAGGCTGAATCCACCGAGCGTGTGGAATCCATCATGCGCCCCCCGATTTTCGTGCCGGACAGCAAACCCATCGACGAATTGCTCCGCGAGATGCAGGCCGGGCGCAACCACGTGGCCATCGTCGTCGACGAATACGGCGGAACGGCGGGTCTGGTGACCATCGAGGACATCCTCGAGGAACTCGTCGGAGAGATCAGCGACGAACACGACGTCGAACGCCCCCGCGTCGAAGAGCTTCCGGACGGCACGCTGCGGGTGACCGCTCGACTTCCGGTCGACGAGCTGGAGGAGCTGTTCTCGGTGCGGATCGAACGTGACGGTCAGGTGGAGACCGTCGGCGGTCTGCTGGCCCAGGCGCTCGGTCGGGTGCCGATTCCCGGCGCCACCGCTCGGGTCGCCGGTCTCGAGCTGGTCGCCGAGGGCGCGGCCGGACGGCGAAACAAGATCGCTACCGTGCTGGTGCGGCGGGTCGGTGACGGCGTGGCGGTCGAGATGAGCGACCGTCCCGGAGAGGTGAGTGGACCGGACGCCCCGGCCGAGGGTGAAGCTCCCGGCGATCCGGGCGGGGAACGTGGCCCCGCGACCGACGCCGCAGCCGCCGACGTTCTGCAAGCCCCCCGCGGAGACGGAGTACGCCGATGACATCCTCGAGCATTTCGGACGCCGAAGACGCGAAGCTCCTCACCCTCGCACGCAGCGCCCGCGCCCGTGTCGGCGCGGAGGAAGGGGCGGCGGTGCGCGACGAGACCGGCCGAACGTACGTGGGGATCGACGTGCAGTTGCCCTCGCTGCGCCTGAGCGCCCTGCAGGCCGCCGTGGTGGTGGCGGCCGCCAGCGGGGTACGCCGCATCGAGGCGGCGGCGGTGGTCGGCGTCCGCGATCGGCTGGACGACGGCGAGCGGCGGTTGGTCGCGGACCTGAACCCCGACGCGCGGGTGTACCTCGCCGACGAAGCTGGAAGGGTGCGTGCGGTCGTCGAGGCAGCCGACGGCGGAGGGAGCGGTGCCTGAACGCGGAGCCACGACGGACGGCGACCGAACCCTGTTTCGCTCGGGGTTCGCCTGCATCGTCGGCCGGCCGAACGTCGGCAAATCGACCTTGCTCAACGCCATGGTCGGCCGCAAGATCGCGATAACCAGCGATCATCCGCAGACCACTCGGCACGTGATCCGCGGCGTGGTGCACCGCCCCGAGGCGCAGTTGGTCGTGGTCGACACCCCCGGCCTGCACAAACCCCGCACCGCCCTGGGAGCTCGGCTCAACGAGCTGGCCCGAGCCACCCTCGCCGAGGTGGACGTCGTCGTGTTCTGCATCCCGGCCGACCAGAAGATCGGGCCGGGGGATCGCTTCTTGGCCGACGAGCTGCGGCGCGCCAAGACCCCCGTGGTGGCCGTGGTGACCAAGACCGATCGGGTGAGCAAAGTCAGGATCGCCGAACAACTGCTGGCCGTCGCCGACCTCGGCGAATGGGCGGAGATCGTCCCCGTGTCGGCCGTCGCGGATTACCAAGTCGATCTCTTGACCGACCTCCTGGTTGCCCGGCTTCCCGAGGGCCGACCGTACTTCCCGGACGGCACGCTGACCGACGAGCCGGAACAGGTATTGGTCGCCGAGCTGATCCGCGAGGCCGCGCTTGCGCATTTGCGCGACGAACTCCCGCACAGCCTGGCCGTCGTCGTCGAGGAGATGCGGCCTCGCCGCGACGACCTCATCGACATCCAGGCGATCTTGTACGTCGAACGCGCCAGCCAGAAGGGCATCGTCATCGGCGTCGGCGGTGAGCGGCTCCGTGAGGTAGGCAGCCGGGCCCGCCGACAGATCGAGGCGCTGCTCGGTTCCCACGTCTACCTCGATCTGCGGGTGAAGGTAGCCCAGGACTGGCAGCAGGACCCGACGCAGCTCCATCGCCTCGGGGTCTCGTCGCTATAGTGGATGCCGCCATGGCTTTCACGCTCCTCCTTAGCAGCCGCGGCGAGGTCCGCTAACAGGCCGGACCCCTCGCCGCGGGTTGCTCGTGTGCCGGCCGCCTTTCCCAGCCCGTGACGAGAGGAGCGTTCGATGCAACCGTTGTTCGTGAGCCGGCATTTCCAGCAACCCAGTCCGATGCCGGTGTGGCGGTACAAGCCTTTCCAGCCGGTGGATTTGCCGGACCGCACCTGGCCCAACAAGAGGATCACCAAAGCTCCGCGTTGGCTTTCCACGGACCTGCGCGACGGCAACCAGGCCCTCATCGACCCGATGAGTCCGGCCCGCAAGCTCACCATGTTCCGGCTGCTGGTGAAACTCGGCTACAAAGAAATCGAAGTCGGGTTCCCCGCGGCGAGCCAGACCGATTTCGATTTCGTCCGACAAATCATCGAGGACGACGAAATCCCCGAGGACGTCACCATCTCCGTGCTGACCCAGGCTCGCGAGGACCTCATCGAGCGGACGGTGCAGAGTCTGGTCGGGGCCCGACGGGCCACCGTGCACCTGTACAACGCGACCGCTCCGCTGTTCCGGCGGGTCGTCTTCCGTAATTCCCCCGAGGAGACGATTGCATTGGCGGTGGACGGTACCCGCCACGTGATGCGTTTCGCCGACCAGTACCTGAAGACCACCGAAATCTTCGGCTACGAATACTCCCCGGAAATCTTCATCGACACCGAGCTCGACTTCGCGTTGCGGATCTGCGAAGCGGTGATGGACGTCTGGCAACCGGGCCCCGACCGGGAAATCATCCTGAATCTCCCGGCCACCATCGAACGGGCCACCCCGAACGTGTACGCCGACCAGATCGAATGGATGAGCCGCAACCTGTCGCGCCGGGAATTCATCTGCCTGTCGGTGCACCCGCACAACGACCGCGGATGTGCGGTGGCGGCCGCCGAACTCGCCGTCATGGCCGGCGCCGATCGGGTCGAGGGCTGCCTGTTCGGCCACGGGGAACGCACCGGCAACGTCGACCTGGTCACCCTCGGCATGAATTTGTTCAGCCAGGGGATCGACCCCAACATCGATTTCTCCGATATCGACGAGATTCGCCGTACCGTCGAGTACTGCACCCAGCTCCCGGTGCATCCCCGCCACCCCTACGCGGGAGACCTGGTGTACACGGCGTTTTCCGGTTCCCACCAGGACGCCATCAAGAAGGGGTTCGAGGACATGGAGGCGCGGGCCAAGGCGGCCGGCAAAACCGTCGACGAGTTGGAATGGTCGGTGCCGTATCTGCCCATCGACCCCAAGGACGTCGGCCGCACCTACGAAGCGGTGATCCGGGTCAACAGCCAGTCCGGCAAAGGTGGCGTTGCGTACGTCATGAAGACCGAACACCACCTCGATCTGCCGCGCCGCCTGCAGATCGAATTCTCCCGGGTCATCCAGAACCACACCGACACCAGCGGCGGAGAAGTGTCTCCGTCCGAGATGTGGAAGATTTTCGAGACCGAGTACCTGTCGGCGTCCGAGCCGCTGGCGCTGCTCTCCCACCACACATCGACCGCGGTGGACGAGACGGACACCCTCACCGTGGAGGTGCGTTACCAGGGGGAGCGGCGAATTCTCGAAGGCACCGGCAACGGCCCGATCGCCGCTTTCGTCAACGCCTTGGCGGATTTGGGCATCGACGTGCGGGTGCTCGACTACTCCGAGCACGCCCTCTCCGCCGGAGGTGACGCCCGGGCCGCTGCCTACTTGGAGTGCGCCATCGACGACCGGGTGCTGTGGGGAGTCGGGATCGACCCGAACATCGTCGCGGCGTCCCTCAAAGCCGTGGTCTCCGCGGTCAACCGGGCGGCCGCGGCGGCGTCGTCCGGGGTCGGCGGAGCAGGTGGGCCACAATGAACCGGTGGGCCTCTACCGCGACGACGCCGTCGTGCTGCGCACCCAGAAGCTGGGCGAGGCCGATCGGATCATCACCCTGTTGACGCGCCGCAACGGTCGGGTCCGGGCGGTCGCGAAAGGAATTCGGCGGACGTCGTCGAAATTCGGAGCTCGCCTGGAGCCCGCCACCCACGTCGACGTCCAGCTGTATCTCGGCCGGTCGTTGGACATCATCACCCAAGTCGAGACGCGGGACGTTTTCGGAGAACGGCTGCGTCGCGACTACGGCAGTTACACCATGGGCTCGGCCATGTTGGAAACCGCGGAACGGCTGACCGCGGAGGAACGTGAGCCGGCGCTGCGGCTGTACCTGCTGCTGGTGGGGGCGTTGCGGGCGTTGGTGGAGCGAAGGCACGATCCCCGTTTGGTTTTCGACGCGTTCGCGCTGCGTGCCCTGGCCAACGCCGGGTACCAGCCTGCGCTCGGTGAATGCGCGCGGTGTGGGGCGCCCGGTCCGCATCGGTGGTTCTCGGTCGCCGGGGGAGGAACGGTCTGCTCGACATGCCGACCGGCCGGGGCCGCATCACCGTCGGCGGAGGCGATCGACGTCCTGCGGGCCCTGCTGGTGGGGGATTGGGCAACCGCCGATGCGAGCGAATCGGCTGTACGCAGGGAAGCGAGCGGGTTGACCGCGGCGTATCTGCAGTGGCATCTGGAACACGGCCTGCGGTCGCTTCGACTGGTCGAGCAGGGGTGAGGACGGCGATGCGCCGCGCTTTTCGTCCGCCCGCGCCCCACCCGTCGGGTGCCCGTCCTCCTGCGCTGCCTGCCGAACGAATTCCGCGGCACGTGGCGATCGTGATGGACGGCAACGGTCGGTGGGCGCGTGCCCGCGGGCTCCCCCGGACCGCCGGGCACGAACGCGGCGAAGCGTCGTTGCTGGATGTCGTCGAGGGGGCCATCGAAATCGGAGTGAAATGGCTCTCGGCGTATGCGTTCTCCACAGAGAATTGGAAGCGCTCGCCCGACGAGGTGCGATTTCTCATGGGTTTCAACCGGGATGTGATTCGCCGACGCCGGGATTACATGCACGAGCTCGGGGTCCGGGTTCGTTGGGCGGGACGCCGTCCCCGGCTGTGGCGCAGCGTGATCCGCGAGTTGGAAGCGGCGGAGGAGTTGACTGCACACAACGACGTCCTCACCCTGACGATGTGCGTCAACTACGGCGGACGGGCGGAGATCGCGGACGCGGCACGGGCGCTGGCCGCGGATGTCGCCGCGGGAAAGCTGGATCCGGCGGCGGTCACCGAGCGGGTTTTCGCCCGCTACCTCGACGAGCCGGACATGCCGGACGTCGACCTGTTCATTCGCTCCTCCGGGGAGCAGCGCACGTCCAATTTCCTCATCTGGCAGTCCGCGTATGCGGAACTGGTTTTCCTGGACACCCTCTGGCCGGACTTCGACCGCCGACACCTGTGGAAAGCCATCGAAATCTACGCAGCTCGCGAACGTCGTTACGGGGGTGTCCAACCGAATCCGGCGTCCGAGCCGGTCACGGGCTGGCCCGCAGGCTCGTCATCAGCGCGTTGAATCCTTCGTGCGCGCGGGTGCTTCCGCCGTCCAGGAAGACGATCGCGTCGATCGAGGAGGCGGTGACGACGTAGTCGATTTCACCGGCGAAACCGGATCCGTGAAGCGGAATCCGCAGCACGTCCCCGACCGGGTAGGACACGATTTCAGCGGCGGAGGTGTCCAAGGTGATGTCCGGATCCGCTGGTACTGATTCCGGGTCATCCTCGAACAGATTGAGGAGGTCATTCGCGGTCAGATTCCCATCACCCGCCGACGGGAGGGATTCCACGGTGATGGTGGCCTCGGAGGGCCCGGCGTAGACGGCTTTGTTCGGGCTCTCGGTGTTCGCGTTTCCGACCGCGTGCCACCCCTGCGGTTTGGTGAACGAGAGATTCCCGACGTGAGCCGGAGCAGACGGGGCCAGCGCTATCATCACCGCGACCAGCCCGAGGGTGCCGTTGAAAGCGGCGTGGGCGGTCATGGATGCGACAAGACCTTTCCTCCAGTACAAAGCACCGAGCGCAAGACCCATCGCGACGTAATACCGCCACGCGTCCAAGCGGTAGTGCCAGACGGCGAAAGCAACAGCGGTCAGGAAAAAAGCGACCCGCTCTCCTTTGGGACGCAGCCATTCCATGAGGATGCCGCGGAACAGGGTCTCCTCCACGAGCGGCGCGGCTACGGCGAGCAGCAGCATCGTGGTGAAGATGTGCGCGGCGTCGCCTTCACTGGTGAGGATGACCGCCGTGTGGTCGGAATCGAGGCGGCCGGTGAGGGCGCTTTGTATCACCACTCCGAGAAGTCCCGCTCCCAGCCCCACGCCCAGTCCGAGAAGGGCACTGGAGGAAGCGGAGCCGCGGGTCCACACCAGGCGGCGACGCGTGTGGGCGAGCCAGCCGAGGACGATGAGTCCGACGACGGCGTAGAAAGCCACCGTTCCGGCAAGGACGTAACGGCTCAGAGTATTCAGTGAATAGTTTTTGTGGCCCAAATCGAAGAAAACCAATTGGTACACGCCGCCGAGAACGATGGGGACGATGACGGCGAGGGTGGTGAGCACGACCGGGGGTTCCAGCCGGGCCGGGGGTGGCGGCGCGCTCTGGTTCGGCATCAGGTACAGCGGCGGTGGGACGTGCCAGGCCGTCGCCTGCGGCTCGACGGACGCCGTCATCGTCGGCGACACGACCATGGGACCGGCGGCACCGCTCGCCGCTGCCGGTGCTTGCGGTGCCGCTCCCGCAACGGGGAACGGCCCCGGGGAGGGCAGCGGACCCGGAGGCAGCGGTCCCGAAGCGGGCAGCGAGCCTGGAGGCGGCGGTGCGACAGTTACCACGGTGTGGCAGTACAGGCATGCCGGGTAACCGGCGGGGACGCCGGCTCCACAGCGAGGGCAGAGGGTCACCTGCGCTGTGTCGGCCGTTGATCCGTCAAGGTTGAGATCGTAGATCGAGACGAACGGCGGAATTTTCGGTGCGCCGTTCGGCGTAACGGCAACCTTTTCGGCGACCTTCCGCCTCCCTGGGATTTTCGGTCGCCCCCCTCCGCGCGACTGCCGAGTGCGCACGGCACCGGTCGGCGCCGGGCCCTCCGCGTTGGACGGCGCAGCGCCGTCCCGCTAAGCTAGATCACCTGATCGACCGCCACTCGGTCCGCAACGACCGCTTCACCGGTCTTGCCCCGACCGCGAGCCGGTCACCCGCCGACCGCCAGCCGGATGGAGATGCCGTGGCCGCCAAGACCAAACAGCAGGATCGCCTCGACGTCATCGTCAACCTCTGCAAGCGCCGAGGTTTCGTCTTCCCGAGCAGCGAAATCTACGGGGGCTTGAGAGCGGCGTGGGACTACGGGCCACTCGGCGTGGAACTCAAGAACAACGTCAAGCGGCAGTGGTGGAAGGCGATGGTCCAGGAACGCGATGACATCGTCGGCCTGGACAGCTGCGTGATCCTCAATCCGGTCGTGTGGCAGACCAGCGGTCATCTCAGCGCTTTCGTCGATCCCCTTACCGAGTGTCTGGTCTGCCATCACCGGTTCCGCGCCGACCAGCTGGAGGAGGCCTACACCCAACGGCACCGGCGTCCGCCGGCCCACGGGCTGGCCGACGTGCACTGCCCCGATTGCGGGGCGAAGGGTTCCTTCACCGAGCCGCGGATGTTCAACGGGCTGCTCAAGACGTATCTCGGCCCGGTGGAAGACGAAAGCGGCTTGGCGTACCTGCGTCCGGAGACCGCGCAGGGCATCTTCATCAATTTCCTCAACGTCCAGCAGGCTTCCCGCCGCAAGCCGCCCTTCGGGATCGCCCAACAGGGCAAGAGTTTTCGCAACGAGATAACCCCGGGAAACTTCATCTTCCGTACTCGTGAATTCGAGCAGATGGAGATCGAGTTCTTCGTCAAGCCGGGCACCGACGAGGAATGGCACCAGAAGTGGATCGAGACCCGGATGGCCTGGTACGTCGACCTCGGCATCAAGCAGGAGAACCTGCGGCTGTACGAGCACCCGAAGGAAAAACTCTCGCACTACTCGAAGCGCACGGTCGACATCGAGTACCGCTTCGATTTCCAGGGCAGCGAGTGGGCCGAGCTCGAGGGGATCGCGAACCGCACCGATTTCGACCTCTCCGCGCATGCGCAGGCCTCGGGCGTGGACTTGTCCTACTTCGACCAAGAGAGCGGCCAGCGGTGGGTCCCTTACGTGATCGAACCTTCCGCGGGGGTGGACCGCTGCATGCTGGCCTTCCTGCTCGACGCGTACGCCGAGGACGAAGCACCGACCGCGAAAGGCGATATGGAGCGACGCACGGTGCTGCGGCTCGATCATCGGCTAGCGCCGGTGAAGGTCGCCGTGTTGCCGCTGTCGCGGAATCCCGACCTCTCTCCGAAAGCGCGGGATCTCGCGGCGGCGCTGCGCAAATACTGGAACGTCGAGTTCGACGACGCCTCGGCGATCGGCCGTCGTTATCGTCGGCAGGACGAAATCGGGACGCCGTACTGCGTGACCGTCGATTTCGACAGCTTGGAGGATCAGGCGGTGACGGTCCGGGATCGCGACACCATGAAACAAGAGCGGGTCGGCATGGACGCTCTCGTCGGATATCTCTCGGAGCGGCTGACCGATTTATGAGGCGCGCAGTTCACGAGGACGCTGCCTTCT
Source organism: Acidothermus sp. (assembly GCA_023512015.1). Classification (GTDB taxonomy): domain Bacteria; phylum Actinomycetota; class Actinomycetes; order Acidothermales; family Acidothermaceae; genus Acidothermus. The sequence continues at coordinate 34,129 of JAIMAI010000016.1, forward strand.
TCCTAGCTCCGTACCGCGAAAGGTAGTCGAGTACCTCAGCGAGTGGGAGCACGTCGCCGTACTTCTGATCTATATCGAACAGGTTCATGGCCCAAGTCGCCTCGTGCCGATCGTAGACGCATTCCTCGGGGACGATGACACGGAAGCGGTAGCTGCAGCCATCGACGACGGTAGCTCGCACACAGCCGCTGACCGCCTCGCCACACACGATGAGAGTGTCGATGCCCTGCTCGATCAGATGGGCAGCGAGGGGGGTGCCGAAGAACGCGCTCGGGGCGGTTTTCTTCAATACGACCTCGCCGGGGAGCGGTGCTGCCTGTTCGACGATCTCGTAACGTCGTCGTTGGCGGTCGTCGTCCGCGGAGAGGGGCTCGCCGCCGGGAGTCCGCCGGCTGGGTCGCCATCCCGCCATTCCGGATTCGGCCGAGCTCAACCCGGTCACGTGGATGACCGGGACTTCGGCGGCTCGCGCCGCTGCGAGCAGTTCGCTGATGTGCTCGAGAGCGCGCCAGCCCGCCAGACCGGTGCTGCTGGGCCATGTCTTGATGGACTCCAGGAGTGGTTCCGGCTTGTCGCCTACGGCGGCGCGATAGTTGTCGACCGATAACACTGCCGGCCGAGCGCCGAACCCCCGGACCACCTTCGGCTTGCTCGCGGCCAGGTGCGCGCGGTCCTGCTCGGTGAGAAAACGGTCCCAGATGCGGGTCGTCATCGTGCCTACCTCGCAATCGTGCCTTGGGCTCTTGCGCTTTCTGCTCTTTCACGTTCGCCGGAGCCGAACCTTGCGCGACGATGAGCAGCGCGGTTCGAACGGGCCTAGTTGCATAACGTATGCGATTCCTCTCAAACGCCCCTGAGGTGTCGCTGCTAGAATGCTTGCCGAAAGGCAACTATCGGAGGGCTCATGTCGAACCACGCCGCTACCGGCGTCCCGGTTCGTCCCAGTGACGTCGAGCTGGCTGCCCGCCTGGCGCGCGCCATCGGCACGATGCAGCGCCGCATGGATCTCGCGGCACGAGGGGTCGGCCTGACTCCCACGCAGGGATGGATTCTTGCGGTCATCGTCCGCTCGGGAGGTGTGCGGGTCGGTGATCTGTCGGCGGCCCATGGATTGAATCCGACGATGGTGTCGCGGGTCGTGACCAAGCTCGAGGCGGCGCAGTTGATCGACCGCCTCGTCGACGAGAGCGACCGACGCTCGGTCCGGCTGCGGGCGACGGCACGGGGCGTCGCGTTGGCCGAGGAGTTGCGGCGCGAGCGTGCGACTACCCTGCTCGAGGCTCTCCAGAACCTGGAGCCCGGCCAGCGGGCTGCGTTGAGCGAAGCGCTTCCCGCCTTCGAGGCGCTGGCTGCGGCGACGAGGGGTCGGAGTGTCGCGTAGCCCGTCGACATCTCTACCCGCGACGCTGTGGCGTCACCTGTGCGATACGACCCTCGTCTCGTTGACGGTTCGCAATTTTCGTCGCTATTTCGTCGGCCAGGTCATCTCGCGGATCGGGACGTGGATGCAGCGATTCGCCCAATCGTGGTTGGTCTTCACGCTCTCCGATAATCCTGCTGTCGTTGGTGCCGTGCTCGCCGTCCAGTCCCTGCCGGTGTTGCTCATAGGCCCGTATGGTGGCGTGATAGCTGACCGGATGAATCGGCGGCGGCTCATGGTGGTGTTGCAGTCCGTGATGGGCCTGCTGGCGGCGGCTCTCGGGACTCTGGTCTTGACGCACGTCGTTTCACTCTGGCACGTCTTCATACTCGCCGCACTCCTCGGTATTGCCGAGGCGCTCGAGAATCCACCTCGTCAGGCGTTCGTCTTCGAGCTGGTCGGGCGCACACACGTGCCGAATGCCGTCGCGCTCAATAGCGTACTCAACAACACTGCCCGCGCTCTTGGCCCCGCGGTCGGCGCAGTGCTGATTGCGCAGGTGAGCCTGGCGAGTTGTTTCCTGCTCAATGCAGCGAGTTTTGGTGCAGTCGTCGCGTCGCTGCTGCTGGTCGATCCACAACAGCTTCGAACAGCTCCTCGCGTGTCCCGCGCACCCCGGCAGTTGCGCGAAGGGTTGCGATATGCCCGTAGCCATCCGGAGATTCGCGGGTGCTTGCTGATGATGCTGCTCATCGGCACCCTCGCATGGGAATTCCAGACGGTGCTCCCGCCCTTGTCGGACCGGGTGCTGCATGCCGGCGCGACGGGCTACGGATTGTTGACGGCGATGCAGGGCGTCGGAGCAGTGTTGGGTGGGCTGGTGGCGGCCGGACGACGGCGCGTCGGGCTGCGTGCTGTGACGGTGCGTGCGGCCGGATTCGGAGCAGCCATGATCGTCCTAGCCGTGGTTCCCAACCTTGCTCTTGCGTGTGTGGCAATGGTGTTGGTGGGTTTTGCAGCGACGAGCTTTTCTGCCGGCGGGAACGCCACGCTGCAGACGACCACCGTCCCACAGATGCGGGGACGGGTGATGAGTTTGTGGACGGTCGCCTTTCAAGGGTCGACTCCGATCGGCGGTCCCATCGACGGTTTGATTGCCGAGACCGCAGGAGCCCGCGCAGCCGTCCTGGTGGGAGCGGCCTCGTGTTGGGGAGCCGTCGTGCTCGGATGGCGTGCATCGAGGCGGGTCGAGCCGTCCGAGCGCGTCGTCCCGACGGCCACCGCAGTCTCCGGCGAGACAGAGAAGCTCGGCTCGTGAACACACGTCACCGACCAGCAGTCGGTGCTCCTTCGGTTGTCCGAGCCTCGTCCAAATCCTTCGCATACTCCGCGGTGAGACCGGCAACGATGTGGTCGAATTCCTGGGTGCTTTCGGTCAGTGGCGTCGGGAGAGCCGATGTCTGCGGGCGCGTCTCGGTGGTCTCAGTCATCAGGGCCGTGAAAATGACCAGAATCCAGCGGTCGCTTCCCCGGAGGGGCAGAAAATAGCGGACCGTGCCCTCGCCGGAGATATCTCCGGCGCGCAGCCCCCATCCGCTCGGGAGGCGGACCACCTCGGCCGGCTCTTCTCCCGCCACCGCGCCTGCCAGCTCCCGGCATGCGGCGAGGGCTTCGTCGTCCCCGATCATGCGGCCGCCCGGGACGACGAACACGCAACAACTCACCACGCCCTCCCCGCACGGGCGTATCGCGCAGAGCACGGCACCGCTGCGAGCCAGGGTCTCAGTGAGGGTATCGAGAAGGTTGCCTGCGCGAAGTGCCGCGGCCCGCAGCCGCGGGTGGTCCCGCACGACCGAGCGCAGACGCGATCGGAGCTCGCGACGCCGCGTGGCGGCGTCCAGCGGAAGGGCCACCCAGTCCGCCGGGAGGGTGAGGCTGAGCTGAAGGGATTCGCCGCGTCGTCTCGCGGGCGCGGTCTTCGCGCCGTTCGGCTGTTGTGCGACCTCGGGGAGCACAATCGACCGCCTAGGAGGGGCTCCGGACGCCGCGTGCGCTCGAAGGCTCCGCGCCGATGGGCGCAGCCGCCCGAGCGATTTCTTCCTCGGTGCTCGCGTAGACCTGCGCCGCCTGCTGGAGCAGGCCGGCGAGGGCCACCACGTCTTCACGGATTCCCGCGGCTCGCGAACCGCACCTGCGGGCGAAGTGCTCGAACGCAGCGGCCACCCGCGGGGAGCCGAGGGCGGAGGTGAGAGCGGCAGACAGACCGCGGGCGGCGGCGAGCCGGTCGGTCGTCGTCCCGAGTCTGCGGCCGAGGTCGGTGAGTTGCGGGGGGCTGACGGCGAATCCGTCCGGCATGGGCGTCCTCCTTCGGTCGCCGTGACGTTACCGGGCGGGACCGACCATCCGCCCCCCGCGAACCACAGTGCTGTGGATATCCGTCTCCTCGGTACGCTTGCCCCGTGCGCGGCCGTCCGGCTCTCGCACGCCCCGGCGTGCCGCCGTCCGGCCCGGCAGCGCGCCGCCCGATGTCCGTCTCCGCGATCGCGAGGAGCGTCTCCAGTGCCCAAGTACGTCTACGACTTCACCGAAGGCAACCGGGATATGAAGGACCTGCTCGGCGGGAAGGGGGCCAACCTCGCCGAGATGACCAACCTGGGACTGCCGGTCCCCCCGGGTTTCACCATCACCACGGAGGCCTGTCGGGTCTACCTGGCCACCGGAGAGCCGCCCGCCGAGTTGGACGCCGAGGTCTCCGAGCACCTCGCCCGACTCGAGCAGGCCATGGGGCGTAAATTGGGCGACCCCGACGACCCACTGTTGGTGTCGGTCCGTTCCGGCGCGAAATTCTCCATGCCCGGGATGATGGACACGGTCTTGAACATCGGGTTGAACGACGCCAGCGTCAACGGCCTGGCCAAGCAGGGAGGCAATGAGCGTTTCGCGTGGGATTCCTACCGGCGCTTGTTGTCGATGTTCGGCAAGACCGTGCTCGGGGTGGACGGCGAGCTCTTCGAACACGCCCTCGACGAGGCGAAGAAAGCCAAGGGGACGACGAGCGACCTCGACCTCGACGCGGAGGATTTCCAAAGGCTGGTCGAGGTTTACAAGGGCATCATCCGTGAGCACACCGGGCGGGAATTCCCCCAGGATCCCCGCGAGCAACTGAACCTTGCGATCCGTGCGGTCTTCGATTCGTGGAACGGCGAACGGGCGCGGCTGTACCGGCGTCAGGAGCGGATCCCGGCCGACCTCGGGACGGCGGTCAACGTCGTGGCGATGGTCTTCGGCAACATGGGGCTCGATTCCGGAACCGGTGTGGCGTTCACCCGCGACCCCGGCTCGGGGGACCAGGGCATCTACGGCGACTACCTGCAAAACGCTCAAGGTGAGGACGTCGTCGCCGGCATTCGTAACACGGTTCCCCTCACCGAACTCGAGCACATCAACAAGCAGGCGTACGACCAGCTGCTCGACATCATGAGCACGCTGGAGAAGCACTACAAGGATCTGTGCGACATCGAATTCACCATCGAGCGCGGAAAACTCTGGATGCTGCAGACCCGCGTGGGCAAGCGCACCGCGGCGGCGGCTTTCCGCATCGCCACCCAGCTCGTCGACGAAGGCCTCATCGACATGGACGAGGCGCTGCAGCGGGTCTCCGGAGCCCAACTCGCGCAGCTCATGTTCCCCCGCTTCGACGAGAAAGCGGAGAAACGGGAAATCACCCGAGCGGTCAACGCCTCACCCGGTGCGGCGGTCGGCAAGGCGGTGTTCGACTCGGCCACCGCCGCCGAGTACGCAGCCCGCGGTGAGCGGGTCATTCTGGTCCGCCGGGAGACGAATCCCGACGACCTCCCCGGAATGATTGCCGCGCAGGGCATCCTCACCGCCCGCGGCGGCAAGACCAGTCACGCGGCCGTGGTCGCCCGGGGAATGGGCAAGACCTGTGTCTCCGGGGCCGAGAAATTGGAAATCGACCTGCGCAACCGCCGGTTCACCGGGCCGAACGGCGAAGTGGTGAACGAAGGCGACGTCATTTCCATCGACGGAACCTCGGGGGTGGTTTATCTCGGCGAGGTCCCGGTGGTGCCGAGCCCGGTCGTCGAGTATTTCGAAGGCAAACTCGCCCCGGACGCCGACCCGCTGGTCGCCGCCGTCCACCGCATCATCACCCACGCCGACTCCCGGCGGCGGCTGGGCGTCGAAGCCAACGCCGACACCCCGGAAGACGCCGCGCGGGCGCGCCGGTTCGGCGCGGAGGGTATCGGTTTGTGCCGTACCGAGCACATGTTCCTCGGCGACCGGCGCAAGGTGGTCGAGCGGCTGATCCTCGCCCGAGGCGAAGAGGAACAGCAAGCCGCGCTCGCCGAGTTGCTGCCGCTGCAGCGGGAGGATTTCATCGGCATCTTCGAAGCAATGGACGGATTGCCGGTGACGGTGCGGCTCATCGACCCACCGCTGCACGAATTCCTCCCCGACCTCACCGACCTGTCGGTGCGTATCGCGGTCGCACAAGCGAAAGGTGAATCCGTCGACCCGCACGACCAGGAATTGCTGGACGCCGTCCGCCGCTTGCACGAGCAGAACCCGATGCTGGGTCTGCGCGGGGTGCGACTCGGCCTGGTCATTCCCGGCCTTTTCGCCCTGCAGGTGCGGGCCATCGCGGAAGCCTCCGCGGAACTCATCAAGCGGGGCAAGAATCCGCACCCGGAAATCATGGTCCCGTTGGTCGGAGCCGTCCAGGAGCTGGAAATCGTCCGCGAGGAGGCGGAGGAAATCCTCAAGACGGTTTCCAAGGAGAAGGGAGTCGACGTCCACGCTCTCATCGGCACGATGATCGAGGTCCCGCGGGCGGCGCTCACCGCCGGTCAGATCGCCGAGGCCGCCGAATTCTTCTCCTTCGGCACCAACGACCTGACCCAAATGACCTGGGGATTTTCCCGCGACGACGTCGAAGGCGCGTTCTTCGGCCGCTACATGGACCTCGGCATCTTCGGCGTTTCGCCCTTCGAGACCCTGGACCGCGAAGGGGTAGGCCGCCTGGTGCGGATCGCCGTCGAAGAAGGCCGTGCGACTCGGCCCAATCTGAAAATCGGAATCTGTGGGGAGCACGGCGGCGACCCCGACTCGGTGCATTTCTGCCACGAGGTGGGGCTGGACTACGTCTCCTGCTCGCCGTTCCGGGTCCCGGTCGCGCGATTGGAGGCCGGCCGCGCCGCGGTGGAGAGCGCCGGGTCGGACACCCGCTGACCGACCCGCCCCGCACAGCGGCCGGCTGCTGGGCGGGCGATCGTGTCGGCCTCCGTGGGTAGGGTCGAGCTGTGGCCGAACATCCCTGCTACGACGCTGCCGCGCTGGAACGGCGGGTTGCCGAGCCTCCGAAACGGGCGGGCCGGACGGCGTTCGAACGTGACCGTGCGCGTGTGGTGCACAGTGCGGCGCTGCGCCGACTCGGTGCCAAGACCCAGGTCGTGGGTCCGATCGACGCCGTAAGCGATTTCCCCCGCACGCGGCTCACGCACTCCCTGGAATGCGCTCAAATCGGCCGCGAATTGGGGGCAGCCTTGGGCGCCGACCCCGACTTGGTGGAAACCGCCTGTCTGGCCCACGACCTCGGGCATCCGCCGTTCGGCCACAACGGCGAGCTGGCTTTGGACGACGCCGCCCGCGACATCGGCGGATTCGAAGGGAACGCGCAGTCGTTTCGGATTCTCACGCGGCTGGAAGCCAAAACCCTCGACGCTTCCGGCCGGTCCGCGGGCCTGAATCTCACCCGGGCGAGCCTGGATGCGGCCACCAAATACCCGTGGAGTCGGGGCGGAAATTTTGGGAACTCCCGGGAGTCGAGTTCGAAATTCGGCGCCTACGACGACGACCTGCCGGTGTTGCAGTGGGTGCGCACGGAAGCGCCGGCGGGACGACTCTGCTTGGAGGCGCAGGTGATGGATTGGGCGGACGACGTCGCGTATTCCGTCCACGACCTCGAAGACGGTATCCAGGCGGAGCTGGTGCCGCTGCGGGTGCTGCGGGAGCCCGCCGGTTGGGCGGACGTCGTCCAGCTCGCCGCCGAGCGGTACTTGCCCGGGGTGGAAACGGGCGAGATCGAAGCTGCGATCCGCCGGCTGCTGGCCGAGCCGTGGTGGCCGACGGAGTACGACGGCAGTCGGCGGTCGTTGGCGGCTCTGAAGAATCTCACGAGCCAGCTGATCGGGCGGTTCTGTCAGGCGGCCGAGGCCGCGACCCGCGAATCCTACGGGAGGCGCCCGCTGAACCGTTACGCAGCCGACCTCGTCGTCCCTCGTGAGAGCCGGGTCGAATGCGGGTTGCTGAAGGCGGTGACCGCGCATTACGTCATGCGCCGCGACGGCGCGGAAGCCATGCGGGTGCGGCAACGAGAGGTGCTGGCCGAGTTGGTCGAGTGGCTGACCGACGCCGAGGGCACCGCGTTGGATCCCGTCTTCGCCGAGCGGTGGCGGGAGGCTCGCGACGACGCGGAGCGGCGACGCGTGGTGATCGATCAGGTGGCGTCGCTCACCGACATGTCCGCGCTGCGTTGGCACGACCGGCTGCGGGCGGGCCGGTCGCGGCGCAGCGTGACTCCCGCGCTCGGCGGCGTTCGGACCGGACTCAACGGGTAAGGGCTTGGGCGAGGCAACGAAGGAGGCAGTGGTGAGCAAGCAGCGCAGCGTCGTCATCGTCGGGGCGAGTCTGGCCGGAGCCAAGGCCGCCGAGGGTTTACGGAACGCCGGCTTCGACGGCCGGATCGTCCTGCTGGGAGCCGAACCGGAGCGGCCCTACGAACGGCCGCCGCTCTCCAAAGGTTTCCTACTGGGCAAGGAGCCTCGGGAGAAGGCCTACGTCCACCCGGAGTCCTTCTACGCCGACCACGGCATCGAGCTGCGGACCTCGACGACGGTAACGGCGATTCACCGCGACCGTCACGAAGTGGAATGCGCGGACGGCGAACGGATCGGCTACGACACGCTGCTGCTTGCCACCGGGGCCTCCCCGATTCGACTTTCGCTTCCCGGTGCCGACCTGCCCGGAATTCACTACCTGCGGACGATGGCGGACTCCGCCGCCTTGCGGGAAACCTTGCAACGCGGCGGCCAGGTGGTGGTCGTCGGCGGCGGGTGGATCGGTTTGGAGGTGGCGGCGGCCGCGCGTCATCACGGCTGCGACGTCACCATCCTCGAACCGCTTCCCGCTCCGCTGTATCGGGTGCTCGGCAAGGAACTCGGCGATTTCTACGCCCAGGTGCACCGCGACCACGGGGTGGAGCTCCGGCTCGGAGTGGGGGCAAGCGAATTCCGTGGGACCGAGCGAGTGGAAGCCGTGGTGGCGAACGACGGCACGGTGCTGCCCGCCGACGCGGTGGTGGTCGGAGTCGGAGCGCGCCCGAACACCCAACTCGCCGAGGCGGCAGGCCTTCCCGTCGAAGGAGGGGTATTGGTCGACGAATTCCTGCGCACCGCCGATCCGGATATTTTCGCCGCGGGGGATGTCGCCAACGCCCACAACCCCTTCTACGGACGGCGGGTGCGGGTGGAGCACTGGGCCAACGCGCAAGACCAAGGCAGCGCGGTGGCCCACTCGATCCTCGGCAAGGGGGAGCCGTTCGCGAAAATCCCGTACTTCTACTCCGACCAGTACGACGTGGGGATGGAATATTCCGGCCTGCTCGACCCCGAAGGGAAATACGACCTGGTGTATCGCGGTGACGTCGCGTCTCGGGAATTCTGCGTCTTCTGGGTGCGAGACGGCGTGGTGGTCGCCGGGATGAACGTCAACGTCTGGGACGTGCATCCCGACATCCGTGCGCTCATCAAGAGCGGCAAGCCGGTCGACACCGCGAAACTCGCCGATCCGCAGGTCCCGCTGTCGAGCCTGGCCGGCGGATGAGCCGGTGCCCGCGAACGTGAGCGACTCCGTCGCAGCCCTCGTCCCGGTCGAGGTCATTCGCACCTTGCGTTGGCGCGTTCTGCGTCCGACCCAGCCGCGGGAGGCTGCGGTCTACCCGGGAGACGACGGACCGGAGACCTTCCACGTCGCCGTGCTGGCCCGCGACGCCGATGCCGTCCCGGCCCCCGACGCCGATGCCCTGCTGGCCGGCGACGCTGACGCCGTCCTCGCCGGCGACGCTGACGCCGTCCTCGCCTGCGCGTCGTTTTACCTCGAACCCACCCCGGATGGCCGACCGGGCTGGCGGCTTCGCGGCATGGCCGCTGCCGTCCCACGTCGCGGGCACGGCACAGCCGCGCTGCTTTTCGGGTGGGAGGAGGTTCGTCGCCGAGGCGGGGCGTTGGTGTGGTGCAACGCCCGGCTCACCGCCGTCCCGTTCTATCAGCGGCACGGTTTCGTGGTGACCAGCGGTGAATTCGACGTCCCGCCGCTTGGTTTGCACGTGAGGATGGAGAAAACGCTGCCGTGACGGTCGAGCGGGAAACGGTCGAGGTGCTGCGTTACGCCGCTTTCACCACCGACCCCAAGGGTGGCAATCCGGCCGGGGTCGTCGCGGACGCCCGCCGATTGGATGCGGCGACGATGCAGCGCATCGCCGCAGAGGTGGGGTATTCGGAGTCGGCTTTCCTCCTGCCGCACGCCGGCGGGGAAAGCGAATCGGCGGTGGTCGCGGAATTCGACGTCCGATATTTCACCCCCGAAGTGGAAGTGCCGTTCTGCGGGCATGCGACGATCGCGTCCGGTGTGGTGCTCGGCGAGCGGTACGGTCCGGGGCGCTACCTGCTGCACCCGCCGGCGGGTCCGATCGCCGTCGACGTGGGTCGCGACGCATACGGCTATCACGCGACGTTCGCCAGCGTCGTCCCGAAGCTCGCCGCGTTCGACGACGTGGAGCCTTTGCTGCAGGCGTTGCGGTGGTCGGCGTCCGAACTCGACCCGGCGTTGCCGCCGCGGCTGGCGTTCGCGGGGCTCTGGCATCCGGTGATCGCTGTTTCGACGCGCAGGCGGCTGGCCGAGCTCGACCCCGACTGGGAGCGGCTCACGGCCGTCATGCGGGACGCCGGTTGGTCGACGGTACAGCTCGTCTGGCGCGAATCGCCGACCACGTATTGGTCGCGCAACCTGGCTCCAGCGGTCGGCATCCGGGAGGACCCGGCGACGGGGTCGGCGGCGGCGGCTTTCGGCCACTACCTGCGCGAGCTGGGGGCGATCAAGCTCCCGGCCGAGTTGACCATCCACCAAGGAGACGACCTCGGGCGGCCGAGCCTGCTCACGGTGCTGGTCGAGGCCGGCGACCCTCGGGTTCGGGTACGCGGCCACGCGGTGCCTATCACCGCCGGCCGCTGACGGGCGCCGGACGCGGGCCACCGGGCCCGGTCCACCGACGGTCCACCGGCGGTCCCCGGACGGCGGGAGCTCCGCCGGCGGCCTGCCTAGACTCGTCGCGTGGCCGGACGCATCCCGGACGCCGACATCGCCCGTGTCCGTGAACTCTCCCCGATTGCCGATGTGGTCGGTGAGTACGTCACCCTGCGGAACGCCGGCGGCGGATCGCTCAAGGGGTTGTGTCCCTTCCACGACGAGCGGACTCCGTCGTTTCACGTCACGCCGGCGCGCGGGTTTTGGCATTGTTTCGGATGCGGCGAGGGGGGCGACGTCATCTCGTTCATCGAGAAGATCGAGCATCTTTCCTTCGTGGAGGCGGTGGAACGGCTCGCGGCCCGCGCCCGCTACGAATTGCACTACGAGCAGGGATCGGCGTCCGGTCGGGGGCAAGGGGGAGTCCGCCAGCGGTTGGTCGACGCCAACCGCTCTGCCGCGGAATTCTTCGCCGCCCACCTAGCGGATTCGGCCGGTCTTCTCGCTCGACGATTTCTGGCCGACCGCGGTTTCGACGCCGAGACGGCGGCGCATTTCGGTATCGGGGTGGCGCCGAAAGCGTGGGACGAGTTGGTGCGGCATCTGCGCCGCGCTGGTTTCTCGGACGACGAATTGGTGACCGCCGGTCTTGCCGTTCGCGGTCCGCGGGGGCTGATCGACCGTTTCCGCGGCAGATTGATCTGGCCGATCCGTGATCTCTCGGGGGATGTCGTCGGTTTCGGCGCCCGCCGGTTGGAGGCCGACGACGACGGCCCGAAATACCTCAACACGCCGGACACCCCTATTTTCAAGAAGAGTCAAATTCTCTACGGCTTGGACCTGGCGAAAAAACACATCGCGAAATCGCGCCAGGCGGTAGTGGTGGAAGGTTACACCGACGTGATGGCCTGTCATCTGGCCGGGGTGACGACCGCTGTGGCCACCTGTGGAACCGCTTTCGGTGAGGACCATGTGCGCCTGCTGCGCCGGGTGCTGCTGGACACCACGGACGCAGCGGGAGAGGTGATTTTCACGTTCGACGCCGACGCGGCGGGTCGAAAAGCCGCGCTGCGGGCTTTCGAGAGCGACCAGAAATTCGCCGCCAGCACGTTTATCGCGATCGGCCCCGACGGCATGGACCCGTGCGACCTGCGTGTGGCGCGCGGTGATGCCGCCGTCCGGGACATGATTGCCCGTCGGCAGCCGCTGTTCGCTTTCGCGATCCGCAGCGCCCTGGCCGATTTCAACCTCGATATCCCAGAAGGTCGGGTCGCCGCGTTGGAAAAGACAATTCCGCTGGTCGCGCGGATCAAAGACGTGTCGTTGCGCGACGAATACGCGAGGAGGCTCGCCGGCTGGGTGGGGGCATCGGACGAACTCGCCGTCGTCCGCCGGGTCCGGCGCGCCGCTGCGGGGGAGAAGCCGGTGCGGCGGCGTCTGCCGGACCGGCCCGATCCGCGGGACCCCGCGCTGCAGGTGGAAAGGGAAGCGCTGAAGCTCGCGGTGCAGCGGCCGGCGCTGCTCGGGCCGGCGTTCGACGCCCTCGACCCCGGCGCGTTCAGCTCCCCGGCGTACGCGGAGGTGCGCGACGCCGTGGCCAAAGCGGGAGGGACGGCGACCGCTGCCGGCGGGGAGGGGTGGGTGGCCGCCGTCCTCGATGCGGCCGCCGACGACCGGGTGCGGGCGCTCATCCGCGAGCTGGTGGTCGAGCCGCTGCTGGTGGCCGGCGAACCCGACGTCCGGTATGGAGCAGCACAGGTAGCCAGGTTGCGGGTGCGCGCGCTCGACCGTCAGATCAGCGAGCTGAAATCACGCCTTCAGCGCATCAACCCGGTCGAGGATCCGGACGCGCACACCCGCCTTTTCACCGAACTGATCACTTTGGAGAAACGGCGCCGCGACGACTTGGAGAATTACCTCGGCGGCAGTTGATCGGTGGCCGGTCTCCGGCCACGCCCGGTCTGGTGACGTCGTCGTGGCGGCTCGGGGTCGCTGCGGCTCGGAGTCGTGGCACCTCGGTCTCGCTGCAGCCCGGGTCGTCACGGCCCGGCGTGGTCTCAGTTCGGCATGCCGTTGCTGCTCACGCTCATCGCATGATCGCGCCGCATGAGCCGGGTGGCGAGCGGGCCGGGAAGCTTGTCGCCCATCTTCTCGGTGAGCTCGTGCAGTCGGGCCCCGGCTTTTTCTTGCACCATGTGCCGGGCCTGGTTGCCGAGGTGAACCGCCTGGGCTTGCACCTTGCCGGCGGTCTGCTTCACCGTGGGATTCTCGAAAACCTTCTTGGCCGCGCGGGTGATCTGCTCGTACCTTTCCCGCCCCGCCCGGGTGCCGAGGATGTAGCCGACACCGAGTCCGAGCACGAAGCCAACTCTCATCCGCATGGCGATCTCCCTCGTGGATCGGTGGTCGTGGTGCTATTGACGGTATCCCCGGTCGGTGGCCGCCGTCCACGTCGGAACTGCGCGAAGCGGCCGACCCCGGCTCCCTGTGGGTCGCTGCGCCCAGCCGTGATCACCGATCACCCCCGTTGATCCCGTCGCCTGCGATTTCGGCCCACGCCTCCCCGCACCCGGCCCGATCCCGGCCGAGCGCCACCCGGGCGTCGGTGCGCTACGCTAACGAGGACGTCGGACGACGAGCGGTCACGTGATCGCCGTCCCACCGATCCCGCGTAGCTCAATTGGCAGAGCGTCCGGCTGTTAACCGGCAGGTTGTAGGTTCGAGTCCTACCGCGGGAGC